>NZ_NMQT01000410.1 GCF_002234405.1 Amycolatopsis thailandensis
CGCAGGCGGCCGCCGACAGGCTCGCGGGAGTCGTCTCCTCCGCCTCGTAAGCCCTCTCACGATCTTCCCAAGTGGCTGCGCACGGGTTACCGGCCCGGTACATTCCGTGTGCGTATACCTAGGGGAGGGTGACGGTGGCGGGTAAAGGACACAAGGTAGACACGGCGCAGCTGAACGAGGCGGCCAAGGTTTTGCAGGACCTGCCCAAGCAGGCCTGCGAAGGGCCGATCGGGGCGGTCGAGCAGATCAATCTGAGCGCGGCGAGCTTCGGGCCCGCGCACGGGGACTGCTTCACCGGCTATTCCGCGAGCATCCAGCGCATGGCGAAGTGCGCCCGGAGCTACCTCGCGGCGTCGGACGAGTTCGGGCGCAAGCTGGCGGCGTCCAAGGATCTCTACCAGTCCAATGAGGACTCCAATGCCGCCGAGATGAGGAAGCGCTGATGGGCCTCGCGGACGTCGGTGGCGACACCGGGCACGACATTCCCAGCCGGGCCGAAGTCGAGAAGATCCTCAACGACCCGAACATCGACCGCGACACCAAACGCGAACTCGCCCTCAACTACCTCGACTACATCGAGGACGAGAGCCCGGAAAGCTGCGGGTTA
>NZ_NMQT01000411.1 GCF_002234405.1 Amycolatopsis thailandensis
GATCTCAGCCTGACCGATGTGTTGCGGCGCATGGTGGAATCCGCCTGCGAGCTGACCGGTGCGCCCTTCGGCGCGCTGAGCGTGTTCGATTCGGGGGAGTTCATCCGCTTCGCCGACGCCTGGGCGGAGCCGCCGCCGGAGGACGAATCGCGGGTGGTGCCCATCCGCCTGCGCGGGCGCATCTTCGGGATGCTGTACCTCGCCCGCAAACCGGATGGTGAGGAGTTCACCGAAGCCGAGGACGATCTGCTCGTCGCGCTCACCGCCGCGGCCGGTGTGGTGATCGAGAACGCCGCGCTGTTCGACCAGGTGCAGCGGCGCGAGCGCTGGCTCGAAGCCTCCTATCACGTCACCGGCGCGCTCCTGACCGACCAGGATCTGACCGCGACCCTGCACCTCATCGCCGAACGCGCCCGCGTCGTCGCCGGCGGCACCGCGGGCGCGGTGGCCCTGCCCAGCGGCGACGGGCAGCTGGTCTTCGAGATCGTCGAGCCACCGGGGCCGGACGCCGACAAGCTCGCCGGCGTCGCCGTGCCCACC
>NZ_NMQT01000412.1 GCF_002234405.1 Amycolatopsis thailandensis
ATCCAGTCGATCTCGCCGCCACCGCCGGTCGCGCCGCGCAACAGCCTGCGGCCGACCACCACCGCGCCGCCGACGCCGTCGCTGAGCCAGATCATCACGAAGTCGTCGAGCCCGACGGCCTGGCCGACCGTCATCTCGACGATCGCGACCAGGTTGACGTCGTTCTCGATGGTGACCTCGACGCCGAGTTCCTGGCTGAGCCTGCTCGGCACGTCGAAGCCGAGCCAGCCGGGGATGTGCGGCGCCGAGGAGAGCAGACCGGTGCGCGGGTCGAAGGCACCTTGCGCGCCGATGACGACATGACGGAGATCTTTGGTCGCCAGTCCGGCTTCGGAGGCGACCTGGGTGAGCGCCGCGCCGAAGGAGCCGACGACGTCCGCGCCCTCGTGGACCGGCAGCGGGACCTGGTACTCGGCGAGCACCGCGCCGGTGACGTCGGAGACGACGAAATCGGCCACATGCGGTGTCAGGTCGACGGCCGCGACGTAGGCGACGCCGCCGTTGACCTCCCAGAGCTGGGCCCTCGGGCCGCGGCCCCCGCCGCGGACGCCCGCCTTGGTGACGACGTCGTCCTGTTCGAGGCGGGTGAGCAGTTGCGCCGTCGCGGGCTTCGAC
>NZ_NMQT01000413.1 GCF_002234405.1 Amycolatopsis thailandensis
CCCAGGGTGAGACGCGGCCCGCGGTCGCGGAATGCGTCGCCGCGCTGGTCGGGGCTGCCCGGTCCTGGGGCACGGAAGGCTCGTGATTCGTCCTCTGGATGCGGTGGTTCGGCGTCGAACTACCGCATCCAGAGGACGAAACACGGGGTGGAACCAGTCACTCACGACCGCAGAGGGCGTGGTCGATCAGCGGCTTCAGCGGGTCTTCCGACGGCGGTTCGGCACCGGGGTGGTACGGCGTCAGCGTGTTCAGTGAGACCATCACGCTTCGCTCGCCGTCCCCGGTCACGCCGTTGGCCGTCGAGTTGCCGGGCAGCGAGCCGCCGTGGCCCCAGTAGGCGCCGCAGGAGCCGGTCAGCTTCATGAGCCCCAGCCCGTACTCCCCGATTCCCGGCGCGGGCACGGTCTTCTTCATCTCCGCCAGCAACGCGGGCTTGAGCACCTTCCCGCCCAGCAAGGCACGCAGGAACTTGTTGCCGTCCTCGGCGGTGCTGTTGATCGAACCGTCCGCTCCCCCGCCGATCGACGGGTTCATCAGCGTCACGTCCACCCGCCGTCCGAGCCGCGGCGGATTCGAACCCTCGACGACGAACCGATCGTAGCCGCGGGCGTGCGGGGTGGGCAGGAACGGCGAGGTGTGCGGCAACGAAGTTTCCCGCAGGTCGAGCGGGCGGACGACGCGGTCGGTGATCGCCTGCCGCCAGTCCCGGCCGGTCACCTTCTCGGTCACCATCCCGGCGAGCACGTAGTTGGTGTTGGAGTA
>NZ_NMQT01000414.1 GCF_002234405.1 Amycolatopsis thailandensis
GTCCGATCGTCCCGGGCGAAGGTCACTCCCCAATAGTTCAGATCCTGTCCCGGGTACGGCTTCCCGTCCACGATGAGCGCGAAGTCCTCCAGGGAGCCGTAGTGGCTTCCGGTGTCCAGGTCGAAGATCCCGGCGGTGGTGGAGAACGTGCCGACCCCGCCCAGGTAGGAGTCACCGGCGCGGAACACCGTCCAGCCCACCAGCCGCCCGGTCGGCGAAACCCGGACCCGCGACGGCGTTCCCCATTCGGAGATCCGCCGCGGTTCGGCTCCGGGTTTCGTGACGACCAGTTCGGCCTGGTCGGGGATCGCCGTCGCGTGCAGGCACGCCAGTGTCCCGGCGGCGACGTCCACGCGCTGACAGGACGGCCCGACGCGGTCGTCCTGCCGGACCCGGCCCGACTCGTCCACGGAGATCATCCCGCCGTGGGCCAGGTCCAGCTGCTGTTCCGCGGCGGCGTCGCCGGAGCGGAGCCCGACGAAGACCGCCCCGGCCGCCACCGTGACCACCACGGCGGCGATCCCCGCCCACGTCCGTTTCATTTCACCCTCGTTCCGGCCAGGACCGACACCAGCATCACCACGGCGAAGACCGCGAACGCGGGACGCAACGACGTCCCGGCCGCGAGCGCGCCGAACAGCACCGCGCCCGCCGCCCTGGCGAGTGACTGTAGATCGGAAGAGCGTCGTCTAGGGACAAAGTGGATATCTAGTGTGTGGGCGTAGTGTGAGATGATAGACAAAACGAAACAA
>NZ_NMQT01000415.1 GCF_002234405.1 Amycolatopsis thailandensis
CGTCAAGAACAAGGTCAAGGAGGTCGTCGACGAAGCAATCACGACCCCAGCCAAAGAGGCAGTCAAACGCGCTACTGCGCCCATGAGGTCACAAGTTCAGCGGAGCACTGACGTGTCGCGCCGCCCATGCTCCTGCGGTAAGCCGTTCGACGGCCGCGTGCACCGCGGGCGCAAGTGCCTGGGCCCCATGGACCGGGTGAAGCTACCTCGTCGATCCTGATTCACCGCACGCGATTTGGTGCTGTTGTGTCTGTCTCATGCAGACAGACACAGCAGCGGACCTCGCCGCCTGAGTGGAATCTCCACGATCCTGCCGATGATGCCGCAGTGCCTTGCGTGCATCCCACTACGCCACGCACGTTCCGCTCGGCATCCCTGCTATGACGCGACAACCGCAAATCGGGGCCCTGCTCGTACATGTCGCTGTGCCGGGCGAACTTCTCGGCTGAGCCGGGCGGCGCCCCGGTGGAGGGGCGACATCAAGTCCTTTGCGGAATGTCCGCTGGGCTGCCAGGGCTACCGCAGCATGCACCGGGAGTGGGATGAGCA
>NZ_NMQT01000416.1 GCF_002234405.1 Amycolatopsis thailandensis
TGATTGTGTTTTAATGATCCAGCGGCCCCCGTGATCGCCCCTCTTTCCCTCCACGACGCTCTTCCGATCTCGATCTGTGCGGCCTGCCAGCAGAAGAACCGGACCGCAGGAGCTCCGGGCGTTGCGGAACCCGCGGCAAAGGTGTGCCGAAGAGCCTCGGAAAACAGCGGCGCGGGCACCGCTGGTCGCCATCCCGAGGGCGGGCGACCTGATCGGTGAGATGCGCGTCGAGATGGGGGCGGGCGTTCACCGATGCGTGCCCACGGGTGTCCACGCGATCTCTGTGGACGGCTCTATAGTGGTGCTGACCTGCGTGAGTCCGGAAGCCGGGTGTCTGGTGTCCACCAGTGGACTCGCCGTGGCTTGCGGGGGCTCATTCTGGTTCTCGCAGTTACGGGGGATTTAACGGTAGCGGGGGTTGGAGGCATCATGACCAGGTACGTCGTCACGCGGCGCGCGTTGTCGCATGCCTCGGTCCGGTGCCGTGTCGTGTCTTCTCCGCCCGTGAGTGGGGGCGGTGAGGGTCCTGAAGCCCTTCTGCGTGGTTGCGGTGGAGCACAGGGACTTGCGGTCTAGCTGGAACTAGCCCGCACACTCAGGCGAGGCCTCGAGCGTAGTTTTCGCTCGAGGCCTTCGTCGTGTCTATGGGGACTCCGCCGAGTGGGCGTAGACATCGTTTGAGTCGCGGGGTCTTCTCATGTGCGTGCGCGTGCGGGACGATTTTCACGTTTCGGTCCCACCCCGGGATGTCCCCGACCGGGCCGTGGCTCCAGCCGCATCAGCCCGACCGGTGAGGGCTCGTAAATA
>NZ_NMQT01000417.1 GCF_002234405.1 Amycolatopsis thailandensis
ACCTCGGAGCGACTGCTCGACGCCCGATGACAGCAGCCGGCTGCGTCAGCCGATTCGACATGCACGCCCGGCGATCGCCCGATCGGATCGCGGTCTTCGAGGACGGCACCGGGATCACCTACGCCTCGCTCGCCGGTCTCGCGGGAGGCCGCGCGCTGCGGTTGCGCGACGCCGGTGTCCGGCCGGGGGAGCGGGTCGGGCTCGTCACCGGGCACGGCAGCGCCGCGATCGCGGCGATCCTCGGCACCCTCGCCGCGGGCTGCGCCTACGTCCCGCTGGATCCGACGTTCCCCCGTGACCGTCTCGAGTACCAGCTCGCGGCCGCGCGGGTGACCGCCGTGCTCGCGGATCCGGAGCACTCCGAGCTGGCGGAGTTCCTGTGCCGCACCGGATCCGCGCGGCTCGTGCGCTCGGGCACGGAGACCGCGCCGCTCCCGGTGCCCGAATCCGATCCCGACGGCCTGGCGTACGTGCTGTTCACCTCGGGTTCGACCGGCAGGCCGAAGGCCGTCGCGCAGACCCACCGCAACCTTCTGCACGTCGTCGACAACCAGATCGCCGCGCTCGGCGTCACCGCGGCCGACCGGCTCAGCCTGCTCGCGTCGTTCGGCTTCGACGCGGCGATCCCGGACCTGTACCCGGCACTGCTCAGCGGCGCCGCGCTCGTGCCGGTCGACCTGCGCGCGCACGGCCTCGCC
>NZ_NMQT01000418.1 GCF_002234405.1 Amycolatopsis thailandensis
CGGGCACGACCCGCGCCGCTTCGCCACCGACCTGCTCGACCGCCTGCGCGACCTGGTGATGCTGCGGTCGGTGCCGGACGCGGGCGAGCGCGGGCTGGTCGCCGCGCCGGACGACGAGCTCAAGAAGATGAAGGAGCAGGCGGGAAAGCTGGAGCCCGCCACGCTCTCGCGTTACGCCGACATCGTCCACAATGGACTCTTGGAGATGCGCGGCGCGACCTCGCCCCGGCTGGTGCTGGAGCTGCTGACGGCGCGGATGCTGCTGCCGTCGATCGCCGAGGGCGCCGACGCGCTGCTCGCCCGTCTCGAACGCCTCGAACGCCGGGCCGCTTCGGCTCCGGCGCCCGCCGCCGCTGTCGCGGTCCAAGCTGTTCAGGCCGCTCCCGCCGGTCAAGCCGTCCCGGTCGCCCAGGCGCCCCCCGTCGCTCCCTCGGGTGAGCCCGTCCGCGAGTTCCAGCGGCCGTCGCAACGAGCCGCCGCTCCCGCGCCGGCTCCCCAGGCCGCCCCCCAGCCGGCCCCGCAACCCGCCGCACAGCCTGTCGCGCGGCCCGAGCCGGTCGCCGAACGACCCGCCCCCCAACGTCCTTCCGCGCCCACTCCGCCTCCGGCCGCGCCTGCTCCGGCGGCCGCGACGGCTGTGGCGGCTACGGGGGGCGGGACGGACGTGGAGAGTATCCGCGGTCGCTGGCCGCATGTG
>NZ_NMQT01000419.1 GCF_002234405.1 Amycolatopsis thailandensis
GCAGCACCGCCTTGTCCCGCAGGATCTGCGCCGCCCCGAACCCCGCGCCCGGCAGGCCGTAGCGTTCCGCGAGCCGGGCCGCGAACGGGGTCGCGTACTCGGTCAGCGGGACCACCGCGGCCGGATCGAGGTCACGGTGGACGTGGTAGAACTCGTCCGCCTTGCCGGGGAGGTGGAACTCCCATTCGATCAGTTCGCGCACCAGCGCCGAACCGGCCACCGTCTGCCGCGCGCCGCGTTTGCGGACGACGTCGGGCTCTTCGACGAAGATGACCGAACCGTCCGGCTGGAAGTCCTTGATGGACGACCCCAGCGCGGCGGCCACGAACCCGACCAGCACCACCGGCCTCGTCATACCCCCTCCTCGACGTAGTACCAGTTCTCGGGATTGATCAGCCCGTACGGGTTGATCGGCGAGAACCCGCGCAGGTTGCCCGCGACCTCGAACAGCCGTCTCGGGAACGTCGGCATGAAGATCACCGGCGCCTGCTCGGCGATGTACTCCTGGTACTCGTACAGCGCTTCGAGGGAGTCGGTGGTGACCGTCTTCGCGATCAGCTCGTCCGCCTTGGCGTCACGCCAGTTGCTGAAGTTGCAGGCGGCGCCGCTCTGGAACAGGTTCTCGCCGGTCGGGTAGTTGTAGACCCAGCCGCCGCCCCAGCAGGACAGCTCCCACATCCGCTTCTCACCC
>NZ_NMQT01000042.1 GCF_002234405.1 Amycolatopsis thailandensis
GACGCGCCCCGGCGGCCCGCGCGCAGGATCGCGGCCCGCCGTTCGGCGGCGTTCCGCACGGTTTTCTCTTCTCCTCCGGTGAATCCGGCACCACCGATGAGCGTGTCCGGCCACCGGGCACCCAGCCAGGTCGCGTGCAGGTGGGCGTCGTTGACGCCGGGCAGAACGGTTCTCCCCGCCAGGTCGATCACCTCGGTCTCCGGGCCGATGTGATCCAAGGCGACGTCACCGACGGCGACGATCCGGTCATCCCGCACGGCCATCGCCCGCACGACGGTGCCCGCCGGGTCGAAAGTGAGCACGGGACCGCCGCGAACCACGAGTGAAGCGGGGCGAATACGTTGCGACGGCATGGTTCCTCCAGGATCTGGACTTTTTCTCCTACGACTGTAGACTAAAAAGATGGTCAACAGAACCGAAGCGGCGGTGCTCACCGAACACGGCTCCGCGCTCACCTTGCGGGAACTACCGCTACCGGAAGAGCCGGAACCAGGCGCCGCACTGGTCCGGATCACCTGCACCACCTTGTGCGGCACCGACGTGCACATCTGGTCCGGCCAGATGACCTTCCCCGGCATGCTCCCGATGGTGCTGGGACACGAAATGGTCGGCGAAGTGGTGGCCGTCGGACCGGGCACCACCGACACCCTCGGCCGGGAGATCGCCGAGGGCGACCGTATCGGCTGGTCGGAGTCGACCTGCGGAAAGTGTTACGGCTGCACGATCTTGCGCGAACCGGTCGCCTGCGAGAAGCGCGGATACGGCTTCCTCCAGCGTTCCGACGTCTTCCCGTACGCCACCGGCGGGCTCGTCCGGTACTGCTACGTGACACCCGGCGCGGCCAAGCTCCTCCTGCCGGACGACGTGAAGGACACCTGGGCCTCGATGTCGGGCTGTGCGGGCAAAACCGTGCTGCGGGCCGTTTCCCGGTCCGGCGGGATCCGTCCCGGTGCGACGGTCGTGGTCCAGGGCGCCGGCGCGCTGGGCGTGTTCGCCACCGCGGTCGCGCGGATCTCCGGCGCGGGCGACGTCATCACCATCGGCGGCCCGGCCGACCGGTTGGAGACCGCCGAGCGTTTCGGCGCCACGGCGACGATCCCGGTCGACGGT
>NZ_NMQT01000420.1 GCF_002234405.1 Amycolatopsis thailandensis
AACACGCCGCTCTTCCGATCTAACGTTGAAGGTTGCGAACGTTGCGTTCGCATCACGAGAACCCCGCCCCGGCGGTCCCGGCGGCATCGAGCCTCGCGAAAGCCACTTTCGGGACACGCGACGTCATGAAAGCGGCTTTCGCGACACGACGCAGTGCGTCACCTGAAGGTCCCGGCCGCTGGACTGTACCGACGCGATAGTCCGATCAGGTCACTCTCAGGAAGGTGTGGCAACGTAGGGTCGTGCGAATTCTGGTAGTCGAAGACGAAGAACCCCTCGCCGACGCGATCGCACGCGGCCTGCGGCGCGAGGGGATGGCGGTGGACATCGCGCTCACCGGTGACGACGGGCACGAGAAGGCCACCGTCACCCGGTACGACGTCGTGCTGCTCGACCGCGACCTCCCCGGCATGTCCGGTGACGACCTGTGCCGCGAGATCGTCGCGTCCGGCGAGCTGACCCGGGTGCTGATGCTCACCGCGAGCAGTTCCGTTTCGGACCGCGTGGACGGGCTTTCCCTCGGCGCCGACGACTATCTCGCCAAGCCGTTCGCCTTCCCCGAACTCGTCGCACGGGTACGCGCGCTGGGCCGTCGCGCGACCCCGGCCGCGCCGCCGCTGCTGACTTCGGG
>NZ_NMQT01000421.1 GCF_002234405.1 Amycolatopsis thailandensis
CGCCGCGACCGCGTGGCTGTCGGACGACAACGCCCTGGCGGCGGATGCCCTGCTGGAAGACCGATTGGCGGGGAAGAACACGGCTCAGATCCGGCGGGCGGTCAATCGCGTCGCGACGACGGTCGATCCGGAGGGTGCGTCCCGGCGTGCCGAGCACAACCGTGCGGGTCGCCGGCTGCGGATGCGCCACGGCGGGACGGGGGTCGCCTCGATCGAGATCGAGGACGGCCCGGTCGAGAAGGTGGCCGCCGCCTACACCCGGATCGACCGCGGGGCACGTGCCCTCAAGGCAGGCGGTGAGACCCGAACCTTGGATCAGTTGCGTGCCGATGTCGCCCTGGACCTCCTGTTGAGCGGCCAAGGCGGCGCTGGTGAGCGGTCGGAGGTGTTCCTCTACATGGACCTGGCGACCTATCTCGGCCTCAACGAGGATCCGGGGGAGTTGGCGGGACACGGCTCCATCCCGGCGCCGTTGGCGCGGAAGATCGCGTCGAGCGCGGACACCGTGCTGCGGCGGATCATCACGGAT
>NZ_NMQT01000043.1 GCF_002234405.1 Amycolatopsis thailandensis
CGGACGACGGCGTCGGCGACGGGCTCCGCGAGCCGCACCGAGGTCGCGACGCTGTATCCGGTCGCCGGATGCACCAGGCCGCCGGCGGCCCCGAACGGCACCGTCCGGCCGTGCCGTGGGGCCGGCACGTCGAGCACGATCCGCACCCGCTCTTCGCGCCCGCGTGACGTCAGCCCGGCGGCCTTCAGCCGGGCGCGCAGCCGCGCCGCCAGGAGTTCCAGCGGCAGACCGGGCTTGCGGGCCAGCGAGGTTTCTTCGACCAGGACGGTGCCGTCGCCGAGAGGCAGCACGTAGAGGAAGCCGGACTCGGTCTCCCGCCAGTCCATGAACACGGCGGTCTCCGGATCGTCCACCAGGCGCAGCGCGTCCTCGGCGGGGAGGACGGCGCCGAAGGCCGTCTGTTCGTACCGGTTTCCCCGCGGCCGGGTGCCGGAGGCGTCGAAGTACAGGCCGGCCGCGAGGATCCGCCCGTCTTCGAGGCGTACCGACGAGCCCTGCGCGCCGTGGTCCACGCCGGACACCGTCCCGGCGACGACGTCGTAACCGCCGCCCAGCCACTCGCGCAGCCCGGCGTTGTCCACCACGAGGTACTGCCGATCGAGGACGTGCGGCGCGGTTCCGAACGCGACTGTCGACGAAGGCGCGCAGGCGACGGCGCTTTCGGGCAGCGACGGCAGTTCGTCGGCCCACAGCCCGTAGGTCGCCCGCCAGCGCCTGCCCGGCGCCGGGTCGATCAGGACCGTCTCCAAGCCTCGCCGAGCGCAGGCACGCGCGAGTGCCCGCCCGGCCGGGCCGCCGCCCGCGATCACCACGTCCGCCACCTGGGCAGTGTCCCAAAGCGCGCCGGCGGATACGGTGTGACGCATGGAACTGACGGATCCGAGGACGTGGAGGCGCGATCCGGAGAGCGAGAGCGCCGGGTTCACCGACCTCGCCACGAGCCCGTTCCGCATCGACCGGGACCGGATCGCCGCGTCGCCGTTCTTCGCCCGGCTCGGCGGGGTGACCCAGGTGGTCAGCGCCGGCGGCTCCGGACTGTTGCACAACCGGCTCACGCACAGCCTCAAGGTCGCGCAGGTCGCCCGCGCCATCGCCGAGCGGATCAACTCGACCAGCGACTCCGCCGAACTCGCCGCGAAACTGGGCGGCTGCGACCCGGACGTCGCCGAGGCCGCCTCGCTCGCGCACGACCTCGGGCATCCGCCGTTCGGGCACCTGGGGGAGCAGACGCTCGACCGGATCGCCCGGCACCGGTTCGGCCTCGCCGACGGATTCGAGGGCAACGCGCAGTCGTTCCGGATCATCACCACGACCGACGTACGGGGGCCGTCCGCGTCCGGGCTCGACCTCACCACGGCGGTGCGCGCCGCGGTGCTGAAGTACCCGTGGGCGCGCCTGCACGTCCCCGATCCGCATCCGACGTCGATGGACGTCCAGCCGCGCGGCGCGGCCGAACCGGCCGACGCGCCCGGCACCGGCGCGAGCAAGTTCTCCGCCTACAGCACCGAGCTCGACGACTTCGCCCAGGCGCGGGCGCCGTTCGCGGGCCGGATCGAACCCTGGCAGCAGACCGTCGAAGCGTCCGTGATGGACACCGCCGACGACATCGCCTACGCCATCCACGACCTTCAGGACTTCCACCGGATCGGCGTCCTTCAGCACGCGCCGGTCGCGGCCGAGTTCTCCGGCTGGGTCGATCACGCGGTGGAACTCGCCGGTCTGGACGACGCGACCTTGACCGCCGAACGGCGGCTCCCTGGCCGTTCGCTGGAACGCCTGCGCCGCCGTATGCACGCGAAGGACGGATGGATCGTCGACGACGACGCCTTCACCAGCGCGGTCGCGCGTGTCCGCGCCGAACTCGTCGACGGCCTGCTCGCCACCGGCTTCGACGGTTCGATCGAGGCCGAGCAGGCGACCGCCGCCTTCTCCGCGAAATGGACCGCGCGGCTCGTCGACGGCGTCCAGGTGGTCCCGTCGCCCTCGACCCGGACGGGGCATCTCACGCTGCGTCCCGCGCAGTGGCACGAGGTGCAGGTGCTGAAGTTCGTGCACCGGCGGTTCGTGCTGCTGCGCCCGGAACTCGCGTTGCACCAGCGCGGACAGGCGAGCCTGGTGACCACCCTGGTCGACGCGCTCGATGCGTGGCTGCTCGACCGCGACGAGTTCTACCGGCTCCCGCGGCGGCTGCACGATCTGGTCGAACTGGCCCAGTCGGAGTTCACCGGACTCGCGCGGACGTCGCCGGAACTGCTCGTCGGGGCGACCGGGGAACCGGTCACCGGCGCCGACGCCGTGCGCGGTCTGGCGCGGGGCCGGGCGGTGGTCGACTTCGTGGCGTCACTGACCGACAAACAGGCGGTGACCCTTTTGGACGGCTTGTCCGGTCGCGCTTCGCAGCCCTGGTCGGACTCGTTCGTCCTTTGAGGCCGGTCGGTCATCACACTGTGACCATACGATTACGCTGAACAGACTACGGCGTGCGGCCGAAACCGGAAATTTCCCATCCGATGTCACTCGAACGGCGCCTGCCGCCGATGCACGCCCGGTACTTAGCTTGATCCAGCCGGTGATCGCCGGCGTTGGTCAGCGTGAGTCGGGGCACGCGCCTAGGAATCGGAGGCGCACGTGCGTCCAACCCGTTCTGGTAAAAGAAGAAGATCGATCCTGACCGCCGGCACCGCCGCCCTCGTCGCGGCGCTCGGCCTCGTCAGCCCGCCCGTCGCGGCGGCGGAAACCGGCCAATCCCCGGACGCGTTCTCGGAGAACACCATCCGGCAGATCGAGGCCTTGCAGTCGATCAAGAAGAGCCAGACGGCCAGTGAGTCCAAAGTGGACAGCACGCTGGTCGTCGAACAGAAGATCCGCGCTCAACGCATGTCGGCCTCCGCGGTTCCCGCACTGGGGTCTGGGGCTAATGTCTCCGCGGCCGGCACCGTACTCGTGGACATCCGGGGCCAGGTTTCGGAAGAACTCCTGAAGAGCCTGCGTGAATCCGGTGCGGGGATTCGCGCGGTCTCGCAGCGGTACGGCAGCGTCCGCGCCGAAGTGCCGCTGAACGCGGTCACGACGATCGCGGGCCGCGCCGACGTCAAGCGGATCGAGACCGCCAACGAGGCGTTCACCGCCCGGCAACTGGCCGAGCCCTCCGCCGCCGGAAAGGCGAAGGGGGAGAGCAAGGAAGAGAAGGCCGCCCGGATCGCGGACGAGCTGAAGAAAGCCGTCGAGGCCAAGGGCCAGGTCGGCATCGCCGCCGGGCCCCTCACCAGTGAAGGCGACCGCGCGCACAACGCCGACACCGCGCGCCAGCAGTTCGGTGTCACCGGGGTGGGCACCAAGATCTGCGCGCTTTCCGACGGCGTCGACTCGCTCGCGACCTCGCAGGCGCGCGGCGAACTCCCGGCGGGGGTCGACGTGATCCCCGGCCAGGAGGGTTCCGGCGACGAGGGCACCGCGATGCTCGAGATCATCCACGATCTCGCGCCGAACGCGTCGCTCGGTTTCGCCAGCGCGTTCAACTCCGACGCCAGCTTCGCCGACAACATCCGCAAGCTGCGGTTCGAGGCGCACTGCGACGTCATCGTGGACGACGTCCTGTACTTCAAGGAATCCCCGTTCCAGGACTGGATCATCGCCCAGGCCGTGAACGACGTGACCGCCAACGGCGCGCTGTACTTCTCCTCGGCCGGTAACGAGGGCAACGTCGCCGACGGCACCTCGGGCCACTGGGAAGGCGACTTCGTCGACTCCGGCAAGAGCATCGGCAAGTTCGCGGGCACCGCGCACAACTTCGCCGGTGCCGCGGGCAACCAGATCTTCCAGCCGATCTCGAACGCGTCCGGGGCGGTACCGGTCACCCTGTTCTGGTCCGACCCGCTGGGCCACTCGAACAACGACTACGACCTGTACCTGCTGAACGCGGCGGGCAACGTCGTCGCACAGAGCCAGGACGTCCAGACCGGCACCCAGGACGCCTACGAACGGGTGAACACCACGGGCGCCGCCGGACTGCGGCTGGCCATCGTCAAGTTCTCCGGTGAGGGCCGCTACCTGTCGCTGTCCGCGCTGCGCGGTCGTTTCACCGACTCGGCGGACGGCCTCAAGGCCTACACCAAACCCGGTGTGACCGTGGGCCACTCGGCCGCGCGGGACGCGTTCAGCGTCGCGGCGGCCCCGGCGGCCAAGGCGTTCCCGCGTGCCCTCGAACCGGGCGACCCGGCGAACCCGGCGGGCCCGTTCCCGGCCGCCTTCGGCGCGACCACCAAGGTCGAACGGTTCACTTCGGACGGTCCGCGGCGGATGTTCTACCAGGCCGACGGCACCCCGATCACCCCGGGCAACGTGTCCGGCACCGGTGGTGAGGTCCGCGCCAAGCCGGACATCACCGCGGCCGACGGCGTGTCCACCAGCGTCACCGGCTTCACCACGTTCTACGGCACGTCGGCCGCCGCGCCGCACGCCGCCGCGATCGCGGGCCTGGTGCTTTCGGGCAACCCGGGGCTGCCCCCGGCCGAGGTGCGCGAGGCACTGATCAACACCGCCGTCGACATCCTGGCCCCGGGCCGTGACCCCTCCAGCGGCGCGGGCGTCATCCTCGCCGACAAGGTGCTCGCCTACACCGGCGCCAGCCCGCAGCCGCTCGCGACCGCGGGCCAGCCGACGGTCACCCCGGCCGACGGCGGTTCCGCGCTCGACCCGGGCGACACCGCCAAGGTGACCCTGCCGGTGACCAACCGCGGCGACGGCACCGCGTCGTCGACCAGCGTCGTGCTCTCCAGCCCGACCCCGGGCGTCACGGTGGCGCCGCGGTCGAAGTCGTACGGCACGATCAGCCCCGGGCAGACCGGCGTGAACGACTTCACCATCACCGTTCCCGCCACGCAGGAACTCGGTGTGCCGGTGGTGCTGAACGCGCGCGTGACGTTCGCGGGCTCGTTCTCGCCGACCACGTCGACGTTCTCGCTGCCGGTCGGCACCCCGTCGCCGGTGACGCAGAACTTCGCCTACGCCGGTGCCGCGGTGGCGATCCCGGACAGCGACCCGACCGGCGTGACCGTGCCGATCACGGTCAGCGGTATCGGGCGCGCGTCGAAGCTGACGTTCTCGGTGGACGGGGCGACCTGCAACACCGACCAGACGTCGACGACGGTGGGCATCAACCACTCGTACGTCGGTGACCTGGTCGGCACGCTGACCTCGCCCGCGGGCGCCAAGGCGACCGTGTTCCAGCGCAACGGCGGCTCGGGCAACAACCTGTGCCAGGTCGTCTTCGCCGACAACGCGGCCACCCCGTTCAGCTCGGTCACCGCGGCGAACAACCCGTTCACCGGGACCTACCGGCCGGCGCAGGCGATCGGTGGCCTGACCACCGGTACGGCGGCGGACGGCGTCTGGAAGTTCACCGCGGTGGACGTCGCCGGTGGCGACACCGGGTCGATCCGCTCGGTCTCCTTGCACCTCAACGGTTTCGTTCAGCCCGGTGCGGCTGAGCGGCCCGCGAGTGTCGGGAAGTCGGTCGGGACCGGACCGGTGAAGCCGGTCTAGCCCTCTCGCCAAGTCCGTGAAGGCCTCCTTCCCTACCCTCAAAGTAGGGAAGGAGGCCTTCACGCCTTGCCGAGTACATGAAGGGGGCCTTCATGTACTTCGGTCTGGAGGGGACGGGGCGCGGAGGCGGAACTCGCGTGCTTGGAGGCGGAACTCGCGTGCGTGAAGGCGGAACTCGCGAGTTCCGTCTCTGATCACGCGAGTTCCGTCTCTGAGCACGCGAGTGCGGTGTTATCGGGCCGAGGAATTGTGAGCTGACCCAAGCATGGCGGTCGGGACACCACACACCCACCCGGCACCAGAGGAAGCAGCGCACCTTTCCGGCACGGTTGCCGATCCGCTCCGACCCCGTAGGTTGGGACCATGGCGAGGGAGCGGCAGGTGGCGGGCGGAGGACGCGCCGTCGAGGTCGCCCCGGACCGCCTCGAAGGCTGGTACGCCCGCTTCGCCGTCCGAAACGAAGGCGTCCGCGAAACGCGCTTCGAGCCGGACGCCGTCACGGTCACCGCGGAAAACGGCGTCGTCGCCGTCGCGACCGTCCCTTTCGGACCGTTGGGTACCGAAGGAACCGTGGCCGGACTGGCGGCCGGTCCGCTCGTCGACCACGCGCTGATCTCGCGGCGGATCGCGCTCCTGCTGGTGCGCCGCGGCGGGCACAGCGTCGGGATCGCGCGCGGGGGAGTGGTCGTCCAGTCCAGGACGGACCGCCATCTCGTCCAAGGCCGGTCCGCAGCGGGCGGCTGGTCGCAACAGCGGTTCGCGCGGCGCCGGGAAGGCCAAGCGCGTACGGCGCTCCGCTCGGCCGCCGAGGACGCGGTCGAAATCCTCGTGCCGCAACTGTCCGAAGTGGACGCTGTAGTCCTCGGCGGCGACCGCCGGGCGCTGGAATCACTGCGCGAAGACAGGCGGCTCGTGCCGTTGTTCGAGCGTGCCGAACCCCGGATCCTCGACATCGCCGAACCGCGTCGCACGGTGCTCGACGACGCGGCCGAGCGGGCGGTCGCGGTCGAAATCACCCTCTCCGGGCCGTGACCTCGGGCACGGTCGGATAAAACCGCTCGACAGCGGCCCGTACACTGATCGCGTGGACATCCTCTTGGAGTAGCTCCTCGCCGGCCTCGTCCGGCGAGTCGAAGCTGTCCGCTCATCCACCCCTTGTACCGGGAGTTCCCGTGATCACGGCCTCTGGCCTTCAGCTGCGCGCCGGCTCGCGCATTCTGCTCGACGACACCAACGTCCGCATCCAGCAGGGCGACCGGATCGGCCTGGTCGGCCGCAACGGCGCCGGCAAGACCACCTCGCTCAAGGTGCTGGCGGGGGAGGGCGAGCCGTACGCCGGCGAGGTCCGCCGCAGCGGCGAGCTCGGCTACCTGCCGCAGGACCCGCGCGAAGGTGATCTGTCCGTCACCGCGAAGGACCGCGTGCTCTCCGCGCGTGGCCTCGACGCCTTGCTGCGCAACATGGAAAAAGCGCAGAACGCGATGTCGGAGCTGGTGGACGAGAAGGAGCGCGACAAGGCGGTCAACCGCTACAGCCGTCTCGAGGAGCGTTTCGCCTCCCTCGGCGGGTACGCCGCCGAAAGCGAGGCCGCGCGGATCTGTTCCAACCTCGGTCTCGCCGACAGGGTGCTCGCGCAGACGCTGCAGACGCTCTCGGGCGGTCAGCGCCGTCGCGTGGAACTGGCCCGGATCCTGTTCGCCGCCGCCGAAGCCGGAGCGGGCGGCAAGTCCGAGACGATCCTGCTCCTCGACGAGCCCACCAACCACCTCGACGCCGACTCCATCAACTGGCTCCGCGGGTTCCTGAAGCAGCACGACGGCGGTCTCGTGGTCATCAGCCACGACGTCGAACTGCTCGCCGACGTGGTCAACAAGGTGTGGTTCCTCGACGCGACCCGCGGCGAGCTCGATCTGTACAACATGGGCTGGCAGCGCTACCTCGACGCGCGCGCCACCGACGAGAAGCGCCGTCGCCGCGAGCGCGCGAACGCCGAGAAGAAGGCGTCCGCGTTGCAGCAGCAGGCCGCGAAACTCGGTGCCAAGGCGACGAAGGCGGTGGCCGCCAAGAACATGGCCCGCCGGGCCGAGCAGATGCTCTCGGCGCTCGACGACACCCGCCAGGCCGACAAGGTCGCCCGGATCAAGTTTCCCGAGCCCGCCCCGTGCGGCCGGACCCCGCTCACCGCGGAGGGGCTTTCGAAGTCCTACGGTTCGCTCGAGATCTTCACCGGAGTCGACCTCGCCATCGACCGCGGTTCGAAGGTTGTCGTACTCGGATTGAACGGTGCCGGAAAGACGACTTTGCTCCGCCTGCTCGGCGGAATGGAAACTCCGGATACCGGCGAGACCATTCCAGGTCACGGATTGCGTTTGGGCTATTACGCACAGGAACACGAAACGCTCGACCACGACGCGTCCGTGTGGGAAAATATCCGTCACCTCGCGCCGGACACGGGCGCGCAGGAGCTCCGGAACCTTCTCGGATCGTTTCTCTTCACCGGCGAGCAGCTCGATCAGCCCGCCGGCACGCTCTCCGGCGGCGAGAAGACGCGGCTCGCGCTCGCCGGGCTGGTGTCCAGCGCTGCCAACGTTTTGCTGCTCGACGAGCCGACGAACAACCTGGACCCGGCCAGCCGTGCGCAGGTCCTGGACGCTTTGCGCAGCTTCTCCGGGGCCGTCGTCCTGGTGACGCACGACCCGGGCGCCGTCGAGGCCCTGGAGCCGGAACGCGTCATCCTCTTGCCGGACGGAACCGAAGACCATTGGTCTGCGGATTATCTGGAACTTGTCCAACTTGCGTGAGGTCTGCGTCCGTTCGGGTGCTTGATCGATGCCATCCGGCCACTGAAATGGCCCAATGTGATCGCGGTTTCAGCAGTTTTGCGCTCGTCGTCTGGCATTCCGGCGCTCAGTGTTCGATCATTGCGGCGACAGGGGCCGTTATGTGGCCCAGAACACTCTCGGCGGGAAGGCGATCGACGTGGCTGATCTCAAGAAAGGCGCGCGGATCACCGGCAACACGCGTGACAAGCTGGCCGCTGACCTGAAGAAGAAATACGAGAAGGGCTCGAGCATCCGCGCCCTCGCGGAGTCCACGGGTCGCTCGTACGGATTCGTGCACCGGGTCCTCTCGGAGTCCGGCGTCCAGCTGCGCGGGCGTGGCGGTGCCACCAGGGTCAAGAAGAAGTAGTCACGAAGAAGTAGCGGACTGCTGCGCGGGGGGCGCAGTTCCCTTTCCAGGGACCGCTGTTTCACGGGTTTCACCGGACAGGAAGACCAGCCTGGCGCCGAGCAGGACCAGCGGATACACCAGGTATCCGTACCTTGTCGCCGGGGTGAGCAGGATCAGCGCGACGAGCCCGACGGCCATGCGCGTCAGCGCGTCCGATCCGGTCGCGGGAGGGCGGCGCACCAGCCAGACGAGGATCACGACGGCCGCGATGCCGAGCAGGGCGAAGGAAACCGCCGTGCCCACCAGGCCGAGCGAAGCGATGAGGCGACCCGGCAACGGACTCGCCGCCGGCGACTTGATCATGCCGATTCCCATCGGGAACCGGAAGACGTGCTCGACGAACGCCTTCGGGTCCACGAGATAGACCGGTACGTGCAGGACGAGGGTCGTCACCACGAGTGCCGCGGCGAATCCGCCCAGTGCGCGAGGACCACGCCGCGTGATCAACAGGACACCCAGCACCACTATCGCGGGCGCGACGATGAGTTTCGCGCTGACCACCAAGGCCAGCACCAGACCCGACAGCACGGCGCGGCCGGTCGTGGCCAGTGCGAAGGACAGCACCAGCAGGCCGACGATGGCCAGATCCGGGCCCGCCACCGCCCAGGTCAGCGCGGTCAGCGGGCAGGCGAGGGCGAGCTGGGCGGCGCTGACCGGGATTTTCGGCCACTTCAGCAGGCGCAGCGTCAGCAGTACACACGCGACGGCCGCCAGTGCGAACATCCAGCGCGCGTCGGTGAGGGCGTCGGCCACCGGTCCGCCGCCGAAGAGAGCGCGCGGCAGGCCGAAGACGGTCATCACCGGACCGTATGGGGTGTAATCGTTTACCTCCACCGCGCGACCGAGCGCGGTGACGTCGACGTACGGGGTTCCGTTCTCCAGCAGGAGTTTCGCCGACCGTTCGATCACCCAGACCTCGGGCTGGGCGGCCCACGACTCCGGCGTGATGAGCCAGTCCACTCCGGTCAGACGGCGAATGACGAGCATCCCCAACGGAAGGATCATTGCGAACAGGCCGATGGCGCCGATACCGATCCACCGCGAACCGAGCGCGCCGACCGGCCTGCCATGTCGTGCGGCGACCATCAGCCAGCTGGTGTGGACCACGGCGAGGCCGTAACCCGCCACGGCGAAGTTCGCCCACACGCGATAGCCGTAGAACTCCGCGACGGCCGTGTTCACGACGGCGAAGATCAGGCAGCC
Organism: Amycolatopsis thailandensis; assembly: GCF_002234405.1. Classification (GTDB taxonomy): domain Bacteria; phylum Actinomycetota; class Actinomycetes; order Mycobacteriales; family Pseudonocardiaceae; genus Amycolatopsis; species Amycolatopsis thailandensis. The sequence goes on from NZ_NMQT01000043.1 coordinate 9,979, forward strand.
CGTGTAGAAGACCAAGTCGATGGTCAGTCGTCGCCGGTCCGGGTCCTTGGTCACCGGCTCAGGCTACCGACGCGGCGACCTCCGCCGGAAAGAGGACGCGGAAACCGGGAAGTATCCGCTTGCCTGGGGTGTTGGTCATGCTTATATCCGGGAAAACTCTCGACTAATATCGAGGTTTTGGGGGCGAAGAGAGGGTTCTCATGGACAACACGTGGACGCTGATGAACTCGGCGATGAAGTCGGCCGATGTTCCGAAGGGGCTGCACAAGGGCACGCTCCGCCGCGTCGCGAGGTTCGCCAGGCCGCACTGGCGAAGGTTGCTGATATTCCTGGTGCTCACCGTCGTGTCGGCGGTGCTGGCGGTGAGCACGCCGGTGCTGGCCGGGAAGGTGGTCGACGCGATCGTCGGCGGGCACGACGTCTCGCTGGTGGTGTGGCTGGCCGTGGTGATCGCGGCGCTGGCGCTGATCGACGCCGGGCTCGGGCTGGCGGAACGGGCCCAGTCGTCGAGGATCGGTGAGGGGATCATCCTCGACCTGCGGCTCGCGGTGTACCGGCACGTGCAGCGGATGCCGGTCGCGTTCTTCACCCGCACCCGAACCGGTGCCCTGGTGAGCAGGCTCAACAACGACGTCATCGGTGCGCAGCGCACCTTCACCGCCACACTGTCCGGTTTGGTCACCAACGTGATCCAGCTGGCGCTGTCGCTGGTGGTCATGGTGACCCTGTCCTGGCAGGTCACCCTGCTCGCGCTGGTGCTGTTGCCGGTGTTCATCCTGCCGACGCGGCGGCTAGGGCGGCGGATGGCCGGGTTGCAGCGGGAGGCGGGCCAGCTCAACGCGGCGATGACCACGCAGATGACCGAACGGTTCTCCGCGCCGGGCGCGACGCTGGTGAAGCTCTTCGGCGACCCCGAGCGGGAAGCGGGCGACTTCGGCTCGCGGGCCGGGCGGGTGCGCGACATCGGGGTGCGGACGGCGATGCTGACGCGCTGGTTCCTGACCAGCCTGACCACGGTCTCCGCGCTCGCGCAGGCCCTGGTCTACGGCCTGGGCGGGTACCTCGCGCTGACCGGGGCGCTCGCGCCGGGCACCGTCGTGGCGCTGGCGTTGCTGCTGACCAGGCTGTACTCGCCGCTGACCGCGCTGGCGAACGTCCGGGTGGACGTGATGACCGCGCTGGTGTCGTTCGAGCGGGTCTTCGAGGTGCTCGACCTCAAGCCGATGATCGAAGAGAAGCAGGACCCGGATCGCGTTCCCGAAGGCCCGGTTTCGGTCGAATTCGCCGACGTCCGGTTCGGCTACCCCGCGGCGGACCGGTACTCGCTGGCCTCGCTGGAGGACGTGTCCACTTTGGATCACCGGGGTGGTGAGGAGGTGTTGCACGGCATCAGCTTCCGGGCCGAACCCGGGCAGATGGTGGCGCTGGTCGGGTCTTCGGGCGCGGGGAAGTCGACGATCGCCTCACTGTTGCCGCGCCTCTACGACGTCGACGCGGGATCGGTCCGGTTGTCCGATGTGGACGTCCGTGACCTGAGTTTCGCGTCGCTGCGGGAAACCGTCGGCGTGGTCACCCAGGACGGGCACCTCTTCCACGACACGATCCGGGCGAACCTCGAGTACGCGCGGGCCGGAGTCACCGACGCCGAGATCTGGTCGGCGCTCGACCGCGCCCGGCTGGCCGAGCTGATCCGGGACCTGCCGGACGGGCTGGAGACCGTGGTGGGGGAGCGGGGCTACCGGCTCTCCGGCGGCGAACGACAGCGGCTGACCATCGCCCGGCTCCTGCTCGCGCAGCCGAAGGTCGTCATCCTCGACGAGGCGACCGCGCATCTGGACTCGCAGTCCGAGGCGGCCGTGGGCGAGGCGCTGACCGACGCGCTGGACGGACGGACCGCGCTGGTCATCGCGCACCGGCTGTCGACGGTCCGGGCGGCGGACCAGATCCTGGTGATCGAACACGGGGAAATCGTCGAGCGGGGGACGCACGAGGAGCTCTTCGCCCGGGAGGGGCGCTACGCGACGCTGTACCTGACGCAGTTCTCGGAGGAGCCGGCGGCGGCGTGAGCCTGGATGGGCCGTGTCCCGCTCGGGATGTGTCATGAAAGGGTCGTTCAGGACGAAAAACGTCTTGAACGACCCTTTCATGACATCCGAAGGGGCAGGCGGCGCTTACCGGAGAGCGGGAACCCGCGCGCCGTACTTCGCCAGCAGCGCGGCGTTGGCCTCGTCGCCGCCGTCCACGTTGGAACTGCGCCACAGCGGGATGTCGACGCCCTGCGCCGCACCCAGGTCCACCACCTCGGCGAGGACGAGGTTCCACAGGAACGCGTTGATCACTGTGGACAATGGCGCGGTCCGCGGCGCGTCCGGCGGGTAGCTCGAGTCGCCGGGACGGACGTGGGAGTCGAGCACGATGCTCGCTTCCTCGATCAGCGTCGTCGCCGCGCGCTTCGGCGCCGCGGCCACGGACGCGGCCGAGCTCACCGCGATGACCGACGCTCCGCGCGCCCGCGCCCCGGCGGCCAGTTCGACCGGATACGGGTTGACGCCCGAGGTCGAGAACACCACCAGCAGGTCGTCCGGCCCCGGCGCGCGTTCGGCCAGCACCTCTTCGGCGAGCCCGGAGCGGCGTTCGGTCTTGGTGCTGTGCTGCGCGCCGTGCAGCGGCAGCAGTTCGGGGTGATAGACCGGGTACACGCAGGCGAGCCCGCCCGCGCGGTAGAAGGTCTCGGCGACCGCCGCCAGCGAATGCCCCGCCCCGGCGGTGAACACCAGGGCGTCGGCCCTGATGACCCCCAGGATCAGCTCCGCCGACTTCCGGATCTGCTCCGCGTTACCCCGTTCGGCCTCCGCGAGCCGTTCGGCGACGTCTGCATAACGTTCGGTGGTGCTCACCACATCCGCCCTTCCGTCTGGAGATCAGCGACGAATGTATCGCGTGGACCAATGGCAGAAGTGGAATACATCGGGTCATGATCGAGGTTGACCCGATCGCTGTGGCCGGGGATGCGGAGACTGGAGGACCCAGGGTGAGCGAGGCTGATCCCGCGGTGCGGACCTGGCGGGCACGAGGCCGGGTGAAAGCCGTGGTGCTGGTGCTGCACGGCGGCGCCGAGCACAGTCATGCCCGCGTGGCGCCGTGGCGGCTGGCGTACCAGCGGATGGTGCCGCTGGCGAAGGCGGTCCACCGGGCGGGCCGGGGGCACGGGGTCGAGGTGCGGCTCCTGCGCAACCGGATCTACGGCTGGAACGACCACGGCACCGACGCGCTCGCCGACGCGCGCTGGGCCCTGGAGCGCGTCCACGAGGACCACCCCGGGGTGCCGGTGATCCTGGTCGGCCATTCGATGGGCGGGCGGGTCGCCTTGCGCGTCGCCGACGATCGGGCTGTCATCGGGGTCTGTGCCCTGGCACCGTGGACACCACCGGGTGAACCCATCGGCGCCGTCGGCGGCCGGGTCGTGCTGATCGCGCACGGGACCAAGGACCGGATGACCGATCCGGTGGCCTCACACGCTTTCGCGGAACGCGCCGAAAAGGTGACATCGCGGTCCGCGCGGTTTGAAATCGGCGGCGAAGGGCACGCGATGCTACGAAGGTCTCGCGTCTGGAACCGTCTCGTACGGGCTTTCACTCTCGAGCTGATCGAAGCCGGGGGAACTGACGAAACGGTGAGCGCGGCCTGGGGTCGGCCGAGCTCCGAGCGGCTGCGGATCCCGGTCTAGACCGGGTGGGAGGGAGCACCTATGTCCACGTCGAGCGTTGATCGGACGGCAGGTCCGGCCGGCCTGCCCAGTCCTGACGAAACCCGGTGGCCGGGATTGGCCACCCCACCGCATTCCCCGTTCCGCGCGCGGATCGCCGAGCAGTTGTTCCGGCAGGCGGTGCGCCCGCTGAACGTCCGCGTGCGCATGCCCGACGGCTCGCAGCTGGGCGCCGGCGGCCCGGACGCGCCCGAAATGCGGCTCAACCGTCCCGCCGCCTTCTTCCATCGCCTCGGCGTGGACGCGAAGATCGGGTTCGGCGAGGCCTACATGGTCGGCGACTGGACGAGCGACGCGCTCGCCGAGGTGCTGACCCCGTTCGCGGAGCGGATGGCGACGCTCATTCCGCCGCTGCTGCAACGGTTCCGCCGGTTCGTCGACCGCGGCCACCCTGCGGAGGAGGAGAACACCATCGAGGGGTCGCGGGCGAACATCCATCGCCACTACGACCTGTCCAACGATCTGTTCGGCGCTTTCCTGGACCCGTCGATGATGTACTCGTCGGCCTTGTTCGGCCCGGACGACGACCTCACCGCCGCCCAGCACCGCAAGATCGACAGCGTCCTCGACTACGCCGGGGTCCGTGACGGCAGCACGGTGCTCGAGATCGGCACCGGCTGGGGCGAACTCGCGATCCGCGCGGCCGCGCGCGGGGCCCGGGTCACGTCGCTGACCATCTCCGAGGAGCAGGCGACGCTGGCGACCGAGCGCATCGCGGCGGCGGGCTACGCCGACCGGGTCGACGTCCGGCTGTGCGACTACCGCGATTCCACCGGCGAGTACGACGCCGTGGTCAGTGTCGAGATGATCGAGGCCGTGGGCGAGTCCTACTGGCCCACGTTCTTCGAGACCATCGGGAAGCGGCTGAAGCCGGGCGGCAGGCTCGGGCTCCAGGCCATCACCATGGACCACGAACGCATGCTCGCCGCGGCCAGGTCGTACACCTGGGTGCACAAGTACATCTTCCCCGGCGGGCTCATCCCGTCGACCACCTCGGTGGAGCAGGGCCTGCTGGAGCACGCGCGGCTGAAGCTGGACGGGGTGCGGGAGTTCGGCCAGGACTACGCCCGCACGCTGCGGTTGTGGCGGGAGAGATTCACCCAACGGTGGGAAGACATCACCGAACTGGGCTTCGACGACGTCTTCAAACGGATGTGGGAGTTCTACCTGGCGTACTCGGAAGCGGGGTTCCGTTCGGGGTATCTCAAGCTTCATCAGTTCGGCTTCGCCGAGAACGGGCGGTGAAAGCCACCCAACCGATGCGGGGTGCCGTACGTCCTTCACCTAGGGTCTGCGGTTGACTGGGCCCTACACGCGAAATCGGGACGGGTGATTCGGCATGACGTATGGAGGCGACGACCGAGGGCGACGGATGCCGCCGTCCGGCCGGCCTCGGCGGCATCAGCCCGCGCAGATGATGCCCCTGCCGGGCCGGGGGAGCAGCCCGTACGACGAGCGGACGACGCCCATGGGGCACGGCGGCGCCGAGCGTCGGCCCGGCCCGCCTCCGCGCCGTCCGGAGCCCCCCGCCCGTCGCCCGATGGACGACGGGCGCCCGCCACGGCGCCGTAAGCGGTGGGGCTTCGGCAAGGTGCTGCTCACGTTGCTGACCGTGTTCGTGGTGTTCCTCGCCGGCGTGTGGGTGTACCTGGAGTTCTCCATCAACCGCGTCGACGCGCTGGCCGACTACTCCGGCCGCCCCGTCGCGGCGGAGGGCACCAACTGGCTGATCGTGGGCTCCGACAGCCGGGACGGGCTGACGCCCGAGGAGCAGGAGAAGCTGGTCACCGGTGACTCCAAGGCCGCGGGCGGTGGCAAGCGGACCGACACCATCATGGTCGCGCACATCCCGGACAACAGCACCAAGCCGACGCTGCTGAGCCTCCCGCGCGACTCGCAGGTCGCCATTCCGGGGCACGGCAAGAACAAGATCAACGCGGCGTTCTCGATCGGCGGCCCGACACTGCTCGCGCAGACCGTCGAAGGCGCCACGGGCCTGCGGATCGACCACTACGCCGAGATCGGCTTCGGCGGGTTCGCGAAGATCGTCGACGCGATCGGCGGCGTGCACATGTGCGTCGAGAAGCCGATGGAAGACACCATGACGGGGATCAAGATCGAACCGGGCTGCCAGGACCTCCAGGGCCCGCAGGCGCTCGGGTTCGTCCGCATGCGGCACAGCGCGGCCACCCCGCGGTCGGACCTCGACCGCGTAGCCAACCAGCGGAAGTTCATCGGCGCGCTGGTGAGCGAGATCGGCAGCCCCGGCACGCTGCTGAACCCGTTCTCGCTGTTCCCGCTGCTGTCGACCGCGCCCGACGCGCTGACGATGGACTCGGGCGACCACGTGCACAACCTGGTGGGGCTGGCGCTGGCGATGCGCGGGATCTCGTCGGGCGGTGTGGTCACCACGACCGTGCCGGTGACCAGCGGTTCGGCGGAGAACTGGGACAAGACGAAGTCGAAGCTGTTGTTCGACGCGCTGAAGAACGACACGGAGATCCCGGACAGCGCGATCCTGACCTGATCCGGACCCGATCCGGACCCGACGTGTGTCATGAGGGGTCCCCATAGGACGAAAAATGTCCTATGGGGACCCCTCATGACACACTCGGTCAGGTTCAGGAGAGCCGAAAACCGGAGGCGCCCGGAGCGGCGGCGAGGCACCATGGACCGATGGAAGCGCCTGCCGAAACCCTCGCCGACGACGTCGTCGTGCTGCGCCGCTGGAAGCCGGAGCAGCTCGAAACCCTGACCGCCGTCGCCGGGGATTCCGCGGAACACCTCGGCGCCTGGATGATCTGGGCCACCGACGGCTACGGCCGCCAGGACGCCGCCGACTTCCTCGAGCACACCGCGAAGAACTGGGCGGCGGGCAAGACTTACGACTTCGCGATCTTCGCCGACGGCGAGGTCGTCGGCGGCTCGGGCATGATCACCCATCCGGAACGGATCGAGATCGGCTACTGGCTCAGCCGCCACCACACCGGCCGCGGCCTCGTCACCAGGGCTGCCAGGCTCCTGGCGGACGAGGCCTTCCGGATCGGCGCGCCCGAGGTCGAGATCCGGCACGACGAGAACAACGTCGCGAGCGGCGCGGTGCCCGCGCGCCTGGGGTTCACGATGTTCGGCGACGAGACCGCCGCGCCACCGCTGGCCCCGGCGTGCTCGGGCGTCAACCGGGTCTGGCGGCTCAAACGTCCTTAGTCTTGCGCTCGCGCAAGGCCGCGAGCGCCTTGTCGGCGTGCACGGTGAACTTCAGTTCGCTCTTGATCACTTCGAGCACCTTGCGGTCGGTGTCGATGACGAACGTGTGCCGTTTGGCGTGCAGCGGGCTGAATTTGCGCCACACACCGAACTGTTTGGCCACCACACCGTCCACATCGGACAGGAGCGGGTAGTCGAAGCCGTGTTTGGCCGAGAATTCCTGCTGTTTGGCGACGGCGTCCGGGCTGATGCCGACGCGGTGCGCGCCGACTTCGGCGAATTCCGCGGCCAGGTCGCGGAAATGGCAGCTCTCCGCGGTGCAGCCGCTCGTCATCGCGGCGGGGTAGAAGAACAGCACGACCGGGCCGGACGAGAGGAAGTCCGACAGCGTGCGCTCCTCGCCCTTGTCGTCGGGCAGCGTGAAGTCCGGGGCGATGTCACCTTGGTCCATGGACGGATCCTGCCACGTCAGTGGGCGTGCCGTTCGATGAGCTCGTCGACCTCGTCCCCGGTCGCGGAATCGGCGATGAACGAGCCGCGCGCCGCGAGGACGCCGTACCGCCGCAGCCGCTCGGCCTGTTCGTGGCTCCGGACGCCCTCCGCGCCGATGCGCAGTTTCAGCTCCTTGGCCCTGGAGACCAGCTGGCACAGGTGGCGGACGTCGGCCTCGTCCTCTCCGTCGGCCAGCGCGTCGATCACCGCGCCGGACAGGATCACGTGGCGGACGGGCAGCGAGTGCTGGGGGATCAGCTCCAGATCGGCCGAGCCGGAGATCGTCAGCACCAGCTGGGCGCCCAGATCGGCCAGTACGGCGAAGGAGTCCAGCACCTCGCCGCGCGGGTCGAGCACGGACTCGCGGTCGGTGCACAGCCGCAGCGCCTGCGCGGGCAGGCTGTGCCGGTCGAGCTGTTCCTTGACCAGCAGCACCAGATCGGGGTCGATGGCCAGCCGTTTCGGCAGCCGCACGCAGACGTCCGGGGCGGCCTCGCCGAACCGGTTCCGCCAGCGCGCGGTGGCGGCGAGCGATTCCGCCAGCAGCCACCGGCCGAGCGGGATGGTCATCCCGGTGATCTGCGCCAGCGGATAGAACTCGTCGGAGTCCAGTTCGCCCTTCTCCGGATGGGTCCAGCGCAGCCCGGCGTTGACCGCGGCCAGCTGGTCCGGGTTCGCGAGCTTCACCGTCGGCTGGTAGACCAGCGAGAACTCGCCGTTCTCCAGCGCGCCCGCGATGACCGCGCCGAGCTGGTACCGGCCGCGGTCGCGCGCGTCGAGTTCCGGGTCGAACAGCATCCACTGCGCCTTGCCCGCCTCCTTGGCGCGGTGCAGGGCGATCTCCGCGGCCCGGAGCAGGTCTTCCGGCCCGCCGTCGGTGGCCGGGCGGACGACGATGCCGGCGCTCGCGCTGACCCCGATGCCGTGCCCGCCGAGGTAGATCGGCTCGACCAGTTCCTCCAGGGCCTGCTCGACCAGCGCGATCACCTGGAGCGAGGTGAGCTCGCCGCGCAGCAGGACGGCGAACCCGTCGCCGGACAGGCGCGCGACGGAACCGTTGTGCCTGCCGGTGAACACGGCCTTGAGCTTGGTCGCGACCCCGCGCAGCACCTGGTCGCCGACGCCGGCGCCGAGCCCGTCGTTGATCACCTTGAAACCGTCGACGTCGAGGTAGACGAGCGCGACCTGCTCGCCACCCGCTCCGGCCAGCGCGGTTTCCAGGGTGTTGCCGAACGCGGCGGAGTTCGGCAGGCCGGTCAGCGCGTCGTGCACGTTCTGGTGCAGCAGCTGTTCCTGGAGCAGGTGGATCTCGTTGGCGTCGGCGACCATCAGCACCGGGTACGTCGAGCCGGGCCGGTCGCCGGGAAGGTCGGCGAGGGTCACGTCGACCCAGAGCGTGCCTTCCTCACTGTGGTCCAGCAGCAGGCGTTCCTGCTGGGTCTGCCTGCCGTGCGCCATGAGCTGGGAGAGCCCGTTCCGCAGGCGGGTGACGTCGTGGTCGGCGGAGCCGAGGTCGGGGATGTGCCGTCCGCGCAGCGCCGAGGGACGGCAGCCGAGGAGTTTGCCGAGCGCGGTGTTCGCCTCGACGATCTTCCCGTCGGTGTCGGCCAACGCGATCCCGATGGGTGAGGCGGAATAGAGCTTGGAGAAGCGCTCCCGGGCGGGCTCGTGATCGGGCTCGGTCCGGACGGCGTCCTGGGCGACGCCGAGCAAGAGCTCTTCGAGTTGCTCCTGGGGAAGCGATACTCCTTTAGTGTCAGCGAGCGTCGCGGCCCATCTCCGAGCGACGTCCACCAACCCTGGCGCGGAACCAGGCTCGGGCACACTTCACCTCTTCATGCGCGGTTTATGGCCAGCTCAGACCGGGTGTCCGAGCACACGGACCCACACTAGGTATGAGCCGACCGGGTGTAGTGCCACGGCATCACGCGTGATCCGGAGTGTCTACCGGCTGAAAGGGTGATCGCTGCTACACGAGTGGTGACCGGAAGTTACCAAGAGTACTCGAAAGTGGTTGTTCGCCGGCCGGGTCAGCGTGCCGTCAGCCGGATCGGCAGGCCGTCCGCGGGGACGGGCAGGGAGACGTAGTCCCAGCGCGCGGTGTAGTCCTCCGGGACCGACCAGCGATACGCCCGCAGCATCTCGTGGAGCAGCGCTTTCACTTCGAACGTCCCGAAATGCAGGCCGACGCACTTGTGCGCGCCGCCGCCGAACGGTATCCAGGCGTAGCGGTGAGACTTGTCCTCACGGCGTTGCTCGCCGAAGCGGTCCGGGTCGAAACGCATCGGATCGGTCCAGTGCTCCGGTGCGAAATGGTTGACGGTGGGCGAAACCCCGACCAGTGTCCCTTCGGGAACGAAGTGCCCGAGGACCTCGGTGTCCTTCACGGTTTTCCTTGCCAGGGAAGGAACCGGGGCCACCAGGCGCAGGGATTCCTTGATCACCAGGTCCAGCGTCTCCAGGGTTTCCAGCGCCTCGATGTCCGGCACGTCGGCGCCGAGCGCCAAGGACTCCTGGCGTGCGCGTTCCTGCCACTCGGGGTTCTTGGCGAGGTGGTAGACGGCGGCGGCGCTGGTGATGGTCGAGGTGTCGTGCGCCGCCATCATCAGGAAGATCATGTGGTTGACGACGTCGGCGTCGGTGAAGCGGTCGCCGTCCTCGGTGGTGGCGTGGCACAAGGCGGTGAAGAGGTCGTCGCCGTCGCTCGCCCGTTTCGCGGGCAGATTCGCCGAGAAGTAGCGTTCGAGGACCTTGCGGCCGTGCAGCCCCGCCGCCCAGCGGCCGCCGGGAACGGGGAATCGCACGATGGCCGTGCCCGCGCGCACGGAGTTCACGAACGCGCGGTTGATCGCGGCCGCGTCGTCGCCGGATCGCATACCCATGAACACGCGCGTCGCGACGTCGAGCGTGAGTTGCTTGAGGGACCAGTAGATCCGGGGATTCGGGCGGTCCGCCCACGCGGCGACGCCGTCGCGCAGGGCCGGTCCCATCTGGTCGACGTAGCCGGTGAGCCGCTGCCGGGTGAACGCCGCCTGCATGATCCGGCGGTGCAGATGGTGCTCGCCGAAGTCGAGCAGCATCAGGCCGCGGTCGAAGAACTGCTCGATGAAGAACTTCCAGCCTTCCTGGGAGAAGGCCTTGTCTTTGTTCACCAACGCGATCTGCGTGGCCTCCGGACCGGAGAGCGTGACGATGCGGCGGCCGAAAGCGCCCATCCACGACACCGGGCCGTAGGTCTCGTGGCGTTTGAAGCCGAACTCGATGCCGAAGCGCATGAAGTCCAGCGCGTGCCCGATGACCGGTGGGCCTTCGTCGCCGAGGACGGGCTTGAGGCCCGGCGGGGCGGGCGCGAGTTCGCGGACCGGCCAGGTCGCGCCGAGCCAGCGCTGGTCCACCGAACGCGGCAGGGGGATCGAGGTGAGCGGCGGAACCCGCTCGCGCAGCGCCCCGGTGACCCTTTCGACGGTGTTCGCCATGGTGACCATCTCCCCGTTGAGACCGGCTACCGCTCCACCATCGCACCCTTGTTGACGTCCTGACAATACCTCGGGGGGAGGGAGCCGCCCCGAGTGTCAGGAAAGGGTCTTTCAAGACGTTTTTCGTCTTGAAAGACCCTTTCCTGACAGATCAGCCCAGCTCGGCCCGGACCGCCCGGGCGGCCGCGACCAGGTTCCGCAGGGCCGGTTCGACCTCGGCGTAGCCGCGGGTCTTCAGACCGCAGTCAGGATTGACCCAGATCCGCTCGGCGGGCACGGCGCCGACGGCGGTCCGCAGCAGCCCGCTGACCTCGTCGACGTCGGGGACACGCGGCGAGTGGATGTCGTAGACACCCGGCCCGACGCCGCGGCCGAAGCCCGCCGAGCCGAGGTCGGTGACGACCTCCATCTTCGACCGCGCGGCCTCGATGCTGGTGACGTCGGCGTCCAGCGCGTCGATCGCCTTGACCACCTCACCGAACTCCGAATAGCACATGTGCGTGTGGATCTGTGTCGCGTCGGAGATCCCGGACGTCGCCAGCCGGAACGACGAAACCGCCCAGGCGAAGTACGCCTCGTGCGCCGCGGCACGCAGGGGGAGCAGTTCCCGCAGCGCCGGTTCATCGACCTGGATGACGCGGATGCCCGCCGCTTGCAGGTCGTGCACCTCGTCGCGGATGGCCAGCGCCACCTGGCGGGCGGTCTCGCCCAGTGGCTGGTCGTCGCGGACGAACGACCACGCCAGGATCGTCACCGGCCCGGTCAGCATCCCCTTGACGGGCTTCGAGGTCAGGCTCTGCGCGTAGCGGGCCCACTCGACGGTCATCGGCTCCGGACGGGAGACGTCGCCGTACAGGATCGGTGGCCGGACACACCGCGAACCGTAGGACTGCACCCAGCCGAAGTCGGTGGCCGCGAACCCGGCGAGCCGCTCGGCGAAGTACTGCACCATGTCGTTGCGCTCGGGTTCGCCGTGCACCAGCACGTCCAGGCCCAGGTCCTCCTGTAGCCGGATGACGTGCTCGATCTCCGCCTTCATCGCGGCCTCGTAGCCCGCGTCGTCCAGCGAACCCGCCTTGTGCGCGGCCCGGGCCTTGCGGACCTCGGTGGTCTGCGGGAACGAGCCGATCGTCGTGCTCGGCAACGGCGGCAGCTCCAACGCTGCCTGCTGTGCCGCCGCGCGCCGGTCATAGGGGGAGCGGACGGTGTCGTCCGGCCGCAGCGCCTCCAGCCGGGCACGCACGCCCGCGTCGGTCAGGTCGGCCGCGGTGGCGCGGTCCGCGACCGCGGCACGGGCGGCTTCGAGATCGACGCCGTCCTCCTTCAACGCGCGGCCGAGCAGGACGACCTCGTCGACCTTCTGCTTGGCGAAGGCGAGCCAGCCCTTGAGACGCGGGTGGAGTCCGTCTTCCCTTTCGACGTCGTAAGGCACGTGCAGCAGGGAGCACGACGTCGAGACGCTGACCGACTTCGCGGTGCCGAGCAGCGTCGCCGCCCGGCTGAGCGCGCGGGCCGGGTTGGTGCGCCAGACGTTGCGCCCGTCCACGACCCCGGCCAGGACCTCCTTGTCCCGCAAGGCGGGTTCGGCCGCGACGGCGTCCACAAAGGACTCGTCGGTGACCAGGTCGACGGCGACCGCGTCGATCGGGGAGCGGGCCAGCACGCCGAGACCGCGGCCGAGACCGCCGAAGTACCCGGCGACCAGGATCTTCGGGCGGGTGGTCGCTTTCGCGAGCCGGTGATAGGCGCGGATGAGGGCGTTGAGCTCCTGCTCGGTGCGATCTCCCGCGAACGCGGGCTCGTCGAACTGGACCCACTCGACGCCTTCGTCGTGCAGACGCCGCAGCAGCTCGACGTAGCCGTCGAGGAGGTTGTCGAGCAGGTCCAGCGGGCGGAAGCCCTCCGGGGCGCTCTCGGCCGCCTTCGCGAGCAGCAGGAACGTCACCGGGCCCACCAGCACCGGCCGCGTCTCGACGCCGATCGCGCGGGCCTCGCGGTACTCGTCCAGCGGCTTCGCGCCGGTGAGCGAGAACGTCGTGTCCGGGCCGAGTTCGGGGACGATGTAGTGGTAGTTCGTGTCGAACCACTTCGTCATCTCCATCGCCGGCGCGTCCTGAACCCCTCGGGCGGCGGCGAAGTAGGTGTCGAGCGGCGAAAGACCGAGCGTCGTGAAGCGTTCCGGCAGCGCCCCGAACAGCTCGGCGGTGTCGAGCACCTGGTCGTAGTGGGAGAACGTGTTGGACGGGACGGAATCCAGCCCCGCGTCCTTGAGTTCCCGCCAGGTGCGGGTGCGCAGCGCGCGGCCGGTGTCCAGCAGTTCGGCCTCGTCGATCTTGCCCGCCCAATAGCGTTCGAGCGAACGCTTGAGTTCCCGGTCCGGTCCGATCCGGGGGTAGCCCAGCACTGTCGTGCCGATTTCGGTCACAGCTCTCTCCTCGCGAGCTTGTCGTCGGAGCCCGGAGCGCGCGCAGGAGTGACCGCCGTTCGGTCGTGCCCATCCCACGAGGCCCGGACTCACGCACGCCGTCGGCGCGCGTACCACGGGCAGGTCTTCGGACTCGTGGGCGACGCGCTCGCTCCTACCGGCCGTCGCTTCCCGGGTGCCATACCCAGTGCTTTACCGTGTCTCGCACGGTGACGGCTTTCGTTCCCACATACCGCTGCGGGGCAGTCCCGGATTCTCACCGGGTTCCCTGTTACCTCGACCGGCCTGGAGGGCCGGGCGAACCAGTAGCACTCCGGAGCGTACTCAGGCCCGCTACGAGGTCGCTGGAATGTGAGAAAAGTCTGTCACCGGCGCAGCCCGTCCAGCACGAGAGTGATGACGCCGTCGGCCTCGGCCCGCCACTCGGGGCGGTCATGGGCCGCGCCGATCCCGTGCAGCGCCATCATCACGGCACCGGCGTCCACGTCGTCGCGAACGGCGCCGTCCCGCACCGCGTCGGCCACCAGGGCGGTGGCCGCCTCCTCCAGCGCCCGGCTGCCCTCGGCGAGGGCGCCCGAACGGTCGGCCATGAGGGTGGCCAGCGTCCTGGCCAGGCCGGCATGGGCGCCTAGGTGGTCGACCATGTCGCGGAGGAAGGTCGCCAAGGCTTCCGCCGGGGGAAGGGTGGCCTGGAGCTGTCGGGCGCGGTCGCACAGCGCGGCGACTTCCCCGTGGTAGACCGCCTCTGCCAGGGCCTCCCTGGTGGGGAAGTGGCGATAGAGCGTGCCCGTGCCCACGCCTGCCAGGCAGGCGAAGTCGTCGAAGCGCAGATCGAAGAAGCATCCGGCCTGGAAGATCTCCCGGGCCTTCGCGAGCAGGGCCTCGCGCTTGCGCCGGGCGTCGGCCCGCAGCGGCTTGTCGGCGGTCATGCGCTCCCTCGCGTTGACAAGTGGAGATCATCTCCATATTTTCGAAAGTGGAGATAATCTCCAAATCGATCGTACCCCGTGAGGTGCAGCTTGAAGATCCTGATGTTCGGCCGGGGCGTGATCGCCACCATCTACGGCTGGGCCCTGCGGAAGGCGGGACATGACGTCGAGTTCTACGTCCGGCCGGGCCGCGCGGCGACGTACGGGGACTCGGTGGACCTCGACCTGTTCGACACGCGGCGCCGGATGAGGGGGCAGCGTGTCGTCGAGAAGTGGCCGGTGCGCCTCCGCGAAACGCTGGAGCCGGACCACGACTTCGACCTGATCGTGCTCAGCGTTTCGCACCACCGCCTGCCGGAGGCGACGGCTTTCCTGGCCCCGCGTGTCGGCCGGGCCACGGTGCTGGTCTTCGGCAACGTCTGGACCGAGCCGGCGGCCGCGATCGGCCAGCTTCCTCTCGACCGCATCGCCTGGGGCTTTCCCCAGGCCGGTGGCGGTTTCGACGCGGACGGCGTGCTCCGCGGGATGCTGATGCCGTCGGTCGTCTTCGGCACCCTCGACCGGCCCCCGACCGATCGGGAGCGAGCCGTACGCCAGGCGTTTCGCGAGGCCGGGCTCCGGATCAAGGAGCGCCCCGACTTCCGCGGCTGGCTGTGGGTCCATTTCGCGTCGGACGCGGGCCTGCTCTCGCAAGGCCTGCGGCTGGGTTCCCTGTCCCGGCTGGCCGGGTCGAGGAGCGACTTGCGCGAGGGGTTGCTGAACGGCCGTGAACTACTGCCGCTTCTCGAGGCGCGCGGACTCGACCTGCGACGTCATCGGGTCGGTTTGCTGCCGTTCCGGGCGCCCACCTGGCTGACGGCCCCCGCTCTCGCCTGGCTGACCGCTCATGTCGCGCCGGCGCGCGTGAGTATCACGGCGCATTCTGATCCCGACGCCGAGGAGCCGCGTGAGGTCTGCCGGGACACCTTGGCCGAAGCGCGCCGGTTGGGTGTCCCGGTGCCGCGGTTGGAAGCGGCGGAACCGCACTTCGCCCGAGCCTGAACCGGGTGCTAAGCCGAAGCGCCTTGCTTCCGGTACCGGGTCGATCACGAGGATTGTGAGCGGCGGGGCAGGTCCGTGAAGGCCTCCTTGCCTACCCTGAAGGTAGCGAAGGAGGCCTTCACTACTTTCGTCGTCGTCACGTTCGTCCCGGATACACCAGAAGCCACAGCAGTCACAGCGACCGCGCGTGGAAGCCCTCTTCGCTCGGCTCAGCCGAGGAACGCGCACTTCGCACCCTGCAAAGGGAGCGTCGCCAACCCGCTCGGTGGTGGTAAGTGGCGAAGGCCCCCTTCCTGTACCTAGGCGCAAGGAAGGGGGCCTTCATGTACTACCGACGGACTGTCAGTCCCAGTCGAGGGCGCCACCGGACTGGTACTCGATGACGCGGGTCTCGAAGAAGTTCTTCTCCTTCTTCAGGTCCATCGCCTCCGACATCCACGGGAACGGGTTCTCCGTCTCGCCGAAGATCGGCTGGAGACCGATCTGCTGGGCGCGGCGGTCGGTGATGAAGTGCATGTACTGCTCGATCAGCTCGGCCGAGAGGCCCAGCATGCCGCGCGGCATGGTGTCGCGGGCGTAGGCGACCTCGAGCTCGCAGGCCTCGGTCAGCATGCCGCGGATCTCCGCCTGGAACTCCTCGGTCCACAGGTGCGGGTTCTCGATCTTGATCTGGTTGATGCAGTCGATGCCGAAGTTCAGGTGGATCGACTCGTCGCGCAGGATGTACTGGTACTGCTCGGCGATGCCGATCATCTTGTTCCGGCGGCCGAGCGACAGGATCTGCGCGAAACCGGTGTAGAACCACATGCCCTCGAAGATCACGTAGAACGCGACCAGGTCACGCAGGAAGTTCTGGTCGGCCTCGGGGGTGCCGGTCTCGAAGTCCGGGTTCTCCAGGTTCTGCGTGTACTTGAGCGCCCACGCGTCCTTCTCCGAGATGGAGGGGACTTCGCGGTACATGTTGAACAGCTCGCCCTCGACCAGGCCGAGGCTCTCGCAGATGTACTGGAAGGTGTGCGTGTGCACGGCCTCCTCGAACGCCTGGCGCAGCAGGTACTGGCGGCATTCGGGGTTGGTGATCTGGCGGTACACCGCGAGCACGATGTTGTTGGCCACCAGCGATTCCGCCGTGGCGAAGAAGCCGAGGTTGCGCTTGAGCATGGTGCGCTCGTCCTCGGTGAGGCCGTCGGGCGACTTCCACAGCGCGATGTCGGCCTGCATGGCGACCTCGGTCGGCATCCAGTGGTTGTTGCAGCCGGCGAGGTACTTCTCCCACGCCCAGGTGTACTTCATCGGCAGCAGCTGGTTGACGTCGGCGCGGGCGTTGATCATCCGCTTGTCGTCGACGTTGATGCGGGCGGCACCGACTTCGATCTCACCGAGACCGGTGGAGTCGGTGGAAGCGTCAAAGGTGGTCATAGAGCGGCTCACTTCACGAGTGGGGGGTCGTGAGTGGTAAGGACGGTTCTAACCGTCCTTACCACTCACGAGGATGTCTTACTGGCAGGCTTCGCAGTCCGGGTCGTCGATCCGGCAGGCGGCGCCGTCGGTGGCGACGAAGTCGACGTCCGAGACCTGCGGCATCTCCTTCGGCTCCGGCTTGGCGGCGGGAGCCGCGGCCGGGGCGGTCACCGGCACGGCCGGGACAGCGGCGGCGGGCGACGGCGAGACCGCGGCGGTGGCCGACGGCGCGGGCGAAGCGGCGGGAGCCGAAGCCTTCGGCGCGGCAGGTGTGGCGGGGGCAGGGGTGGCCGAGACCGCGTTCAGCTTGCCGTCGGTGCCGCGCAGGGTGCTCTTCTCCACGTGCGTCGCGGACCGCGCCCGCAGGTAGTACGTGGTCTTGAGGCCCTTGTGCCAGGCGTAGCGGTACAGCTCGTCGAGCTTGCGGCCGCTGGGCGCCGCGATGTACAGGTTCAGCGACTGCGCCTGGTCGATCCACTTCTGCCGACGCGAACCGGCGTCCACGAGCCACTTCGACTCGATCTCGAACGCGGTGGCGTACAGCGCCTTCAGGTCGTCCGGCACGCGGTCGATCTGGCCGAGGCTGCCGTCGAAGTACTTCAGGTCCGAGACCATGACCTCGTCCCACAGCCCGCGCTCCTTGAGCGAGCGGACCAGGTGCGGGTTCACCACGGTGAAGTCACCGGACATGTTCGACTTGACGAACAGGTTCTGGAACAGCGGCTCGATCGACTGCCCGACGCCCACGATGTTGGAGATCGTCGCGGTCGGCGCGATCGCCATCACGTTGGAGTTGCGCATACCGACGGTCTTGACCCGCTCGCGCAGCGGCGCCCAGTCCAAAGTGGACGAGGTGTCGACGTCGAGGGCGTCGCCCTGGCGGGCGTCGATCAGCAGCTGCATCGAGTCGATCGGCAGGATTCCCTTGCTCCACAAGGAACCCTCGAACGTCTGGTACTGGCCGCGCTCCTCGGCGAGGTCGGTCGAGGCCGAGATCGCGTAGTAGCTGATGTGCTCCATGCTGGTGTCCGCGAACTGGACGGCCTCTTCCGAGGACAGCGGGACACCGATCTCGAACAGCGCGTCCTGGAAGCCCATCAGGCCGAGCCCGATCGGGCGGTGCCGCAGGTTGGACCGGCGTGCTTCCGGGATGGTGTAGAAGTTGATGTCGATCACGTTGTCGAGCATGCGGACGGCGGTGCGCACGGTCTTCTCGAGGCGCTTCGCGTCGATGCCCTCGGGGGTGACGTGCTTGAGCAGGTTCACCGAGCCGAGGTTGCAGACCGCGACCTCGTCGGTGGTGGTGTTCAGGGTGATCTCGGTGCAGAGGTTGGACGAGTGCACGACACCCACGTGCTGCTGCGGCGAGCGCAGGTTGCACGGGTCCTTGAAGGTGATCCACGGGTGGCCGGTCTCGAACAGCATGGTCAGCATGCGGCGCCACAGGTCGACCGCGCGGATCTTGCGGAACACCTTCAGCTCACCGCGTTCGGCGGCGGCCTCGTACTCGCGGTAGCGCTCGGCGAACGCGTTGCCGTAGAGGTCGTGCAGGTCCGGGGTCTCGTTCGGCGAGAACAGCGTCCACTGCGCGTCGGCCTCGACCCGGCGGAGGAACTCGTCCGGCACCCAGTTCGCGGTGTTCATGTCGTGCGTGCGACGACGGTCGTCACCGGTGTTCTTGCGCAGGTCGAGGAATTCCTCGATGTCCACGTGCCAGGTCTCGAGGTACGCGCAGGCCGCGCCCTTGCGCTTGCCGCCCTGGTTCACCGCGACCGCCGTGTCGTTGGCGATCTTGAGGAACGGCACGACACCCTGCGACTGGCCGTTGGTGCCCTTGATGTGCGCGCCGAGGCCGCGGACCGGGGTCCAGTCGTTGCCGAGACCGCCCGAGTACTTCGCCAGCAGCGCGTTGTTCTTGTACGCCTGGAAGATCGAGTCCAGGTCGTCGTCCACAGTGGTCAGGAAGCAGGACGACAGCTGCGGGCGCGTGGTGCCCGAGTTGAACAGCGTCGGGGTGGACGCCATGAAGTGGAACGACGAGAGCAGCTCGTAAAACTCGATGGCGCGGGCTTCGCGGTCGTCCTCGCGGATCGCGAGACCCATGGCGACGCGCATGAAGAACGCCTGCGGCAGTTCGAAGCGGACGCCGTTGTGGTGCTGGAAGTACCGGTCGTACAGGGTCTGCAGGCCGAGGAAGCCGAAGTCGAGGTCACGCTCGGCGTGGATCGCCGCGGTGATCTTGTCCAGGTCGAAGGTCTGCAGCTCGGCGTTGACCAGCTCCAGCTCGATGGCGCGCTTGAGGTAGTCCCGGAAGTACTGCGGGTACCGGGTGGTCATCTCGTCCTGGCTGGCCTGCTGCGGGACGCCCGCGAGGTAGCTGAGCGCCTCGCCGCGGAGCTTGTCCGCCAGCAGCCGGGCGCTGACGTAGGAGTAGTTCGGCTCCTGCTCGACGAGCACGCGCGCGGCCATGATCTGGGCGAGGGCGAGCTCGTCGGCGCTGATGCCGTCGTAGAGGTTGCGCTTGGCCTCGGCCAGCACCGGCTCGGCCGAGACGTCCTCGAGACCGGCGACGGCCTCGCCGACCACGTGCGAGACGCGGGCCCAGTCGAGCGGGCGGAGCGTGCCGTCGGCCGCCTTGACGCTGATCGCGACGTCGGACGACGCGGGCTTCTCGGACTCGCGGGCCTTGGCGCGCTCGTCGCGGTAGAGGACGTACGCGCGGGCGACCTTGTGGTGCTCGCCGCGCATCAGCGCGAGCTCGACGATGTCCTGGATCTGCTCGATGTGCAGCGCGGTCTCGGGACCGGCGTGGCGGAGCAGCGAGGACTCGATCTGCTCGGTCAATTCCTGGACCAGGTGGTGGATCCGCGACGAAGCGGCCGCGTCACCGCCCTCGACGGCGAGGAAGGCCTTGGTCACGGCGACCGAGATCTTGTTCGCGTCGAAGGGGGACACGCTGCCGTCCCGCCGGATGACTCGCACGGTCGCGGGGGTGGTGTCCGAAGACGAGGGTGGCCGCTGACCGGTATCGACTGACATCGTCACTCCAAAGGGCGCGTTGAAGCACCACAAGGCCTCACAAGGCCGTGCGCTGCACGTTCACAAAGCTGTCCGACCACCGCTCCTGAGCGGTCTCCCCGTCGCTGGGCGGTGCCGGTTCCCAGAGACTACATGTAGGGGTCGGAGGCTGCACGTGCCCCAATGGGTGGCGTGTCGTGGTCTCACCCTGGCGGGTTAGACGATCACGCTGAGCGGCTGGTCAGCCGCCGAAAACGATCGTGAAATCGCGCAGACAGGCACTCAGGACGGGCCGCTGACCGGCCAGGAAGCCCAGCGGTCCGTGCTCGTTGATCCGCCAGTCCGCGGCGGCCGGGCGAGGCTTCGCCTTCGCTCGGACGGGGCTTCTTTTGAGACGTCCGTCCAGCATCTGGACGACGTCGAAGGCCGCGGGCATCCGCACCGGAAGGCTCGGGCGGGCGGTGAAGGCGGCCGTCGCGATCCAGTCCTCGTGGGTGGCCGCCGAAGCGGTGAACGTCCGCCCGTGGGTGAAGCCGAGCGCGGCGAGATCCTTGGGGATGCCCCACAGCGCGCGGCCGCCGGCGAGCGAGACCTCGCTGTCGACCCAGATGTCCGTGATGGAGCTGGACAGGCGTTCGCCGCGGACGGCGACCGTCGCCAGCAGCTCGTGATACTGGAGCTGCCCGGGTTCCTGGTAGTCGATCCAGGCGGTGAACACCTGCGCGCGGCCGCCCACCACGATCGGCTCGACACCGTCCGGCAGCTCCGGCAGTTCGCTCACCGGGACACGCCAGATCGACAGGTACGCCTGGCCCGCCAGGTTCCACGGTTCGGGGGGATGGGCGGTCACGCGTTCCGCCACGGCAGGTAGGCGGGCTGGTCGGTGTCGACGCGCATGGAGAACTCCGGTGGTCGTTTCTGGAGGAAGGACATGACCCCTTCGACGGCGTCCGGGCTGGAGCCCAGGCCGCCGATCAGCCGTGAGTCCAGTTCGTGCACGGGGAACGGTGATTCGGCGCTCGCCATCCGGTACAGCAGCTGACGGGTCACCGCGACCGAAACCGGTGACGTGGTCGAGGCGATCTCCACTGCCAGTTCGCGGGCCTTGCCGAGCACTTCGCCGGGCTCGTGGACACTGTGGACCAGACCGGCGCTCTTCGCTTCCTCGGCGCCGAAGACGCGGCCGCTGATCATCCAGTCGAGTGCCGTTCCCATCCCGACGAGCCGGGGGAGGAACCACGCGGACGCGCCTTCGGGATAGATGCCGCGGCGGACGAACACGAAACCGAACCGGGAGTCGGTGGACGCCAGACGGTAGTCGCACGACAGCGTGATCGTGACGCCGCCGCCGACAGCCGCGCCCCGCAGGGCGGCGATCACCGGCTTGTTCATCGTGAAGATCCGTTTCGAGCAGCGTCCCGCCGGTTCCTGCCACGCCGCGTCCGGCCCGGATTCCGGGTCGAAGTCGAAACCGCCCTGCGAGAGGTCGGCGCCCACCGAGAAGTCCTTGCCGTTGCCGGTCAGGATCACCACTCGGACGTCTTCGTCGCTGTCGGCCCGGTCCATCGCGTCGCCGAGTTCGTCGGCCATGCGGATGGTGTATCCGTTGCGGGCCTCGGGCCGGTTGAGCGTGACCGTCGCGATGCGGTCGGCGACCTCGTAGGTGATTTCGGCGTACGCGCTCATAACGTGAAAGTAAGACTATGTTGACAAGGTGTCAATAAAGGCTCAGGCGAAGAGCTCGTAGGTCTTCTTGCCGGTTTGCTCGGCCGCTTCGATGTACCCGGCGAGCGCGGTGCGGGATCGCATGATCCTGTCCAGCTGTTCGTCGAGCTTGCCGAGTCGTTCGCGCATCGCGGCCAGCAGCTCGGGGCAGCCGATCAGCTCGGGCTCCTCGCCGATCGCGCAAGGGAGCAGGTACGCGATGTCTTCGGACGACAGGCCCGCGGCGAGCAGGTGCCGGATCTGCTTCACCCGCAGGACGGCGGTTTCGTCGTACTCGCGGTAGCCGTTCGTGGCGCGCTCCGCCTCCAGGAGTCCTTGTGCTTCGTAGTAGCGCAGCTGGTGAGTGTTGACTCCCGTGCGGCGGCTCAGTTCCCCGATTTTCATCGTGTTTCCCACTTGACCTTCATACCGGTCTCAACGTCGACGATGCAGCCATGGACAACGAAACCACCGCACCTGTGACAGTTCTCGGCCTCGGCCTGATGGGCACCGCGCTCGCCCGCGCGTTCCTCGCGGCCGGGCATCCCACCACCGTCTGGAACCGGACCGCCGCCAAAGCTTCGGCTTTGGTGGCCGAGGGGGCGCGGCTCGCACCCACGATCGGTGACGCGCTCGCGGCGGGCGGCACGACGATCGTGTGTCTCACCGACTACCCGGCCGTGCGCGACCTGCTCGACGATGCCGCGCTGGAAGGCGCGACCTTGGTCAACCTGACCTCGGGCGATTCCGGTCAAGCGCGGGAAACCGCCGCCTGGGCGGAAAAACGGGGCGCCCGCTACCTGGACGGCGCGATCATGGCCATCCCGTCGTCGATCGGGACCGACGAGGCGGTGATCCTGCTGAGCGGGCCGCTGCCGGACTTCGACCTCGGCGCGCTCGGCACGGTCAGTCACCTCGGCGAGGACCCCGGGCTCGCGTCGCTGTACGACGTCGCCGGCCTGACGATGATGTGGAGCGTCCTGAACGCGTGGCTCCAGGGCACCGCGATGCTCAAGACCGCCGGCGTAGACGCCGCGACGTACGCGCCGTTCGCGCAGCAGATCGCCGCCGGGGTGGCCGGCTGGCTGCCCGGCTACGCGGAGCAGGTCGACAAGGGTTCCTTCCCCGCGGAGGTGTCGGCGCTGGAGACCGACGTGCGGGCGATGGCTCACATGGTCGAGGAGAGCGAGGCGCTGGGCGTGAACGCCGAACTGCCGAAGCTGATCAAGGCGATGGCCGACCGGGCGATCGCGGCGGGGCACGGCGGGGAGCAGTACCCGGTGCTGATCCGGGAGTTCGAGCGGCCCTGAGTGAGTGCTGGGCCGGGTTGGTCGTGAGTGGTAAGTGTCGTTCTAACGACACTTACCACTCACGACCACCTGGACCACCGCGTTTCGTCCTCTGAATGCGTCGCGACCGGACCGGTCACGCGGGACTGGGTGGATCTGCTCCTCCAACGCACCAAAACCACACAGTCAGTGACAAGTCATCTTTTGCCTTGCCCTTCAGCCCGGCGTCAAAACAATCAGGCGTGCTTGATTTTTCTGGCGAGGGGTGCCAGCCTGAGGGGGACGCGAGGAGGCGGGCATGGCTGACCTGGGCGTGATCCTTGGGGATCTCGCGGCGGAATCGCAGGCCATCGACGACGTGGTGGCGGATCTGCCCGCGTCGGACTGGGCGCGGCGGACCCCGGCCGAAGGCTGGACGATCGCCCATCAGATCGCTCATCTGGCCTGGACCGACAAGAAGGCGCTGATCGCGGCGCGCGGCTCCGAGGCCGAGTGGCAGGCCGAGATCGAAGGGCTCCTCGCGACCGGGGAGAGCTACGTCGACGACGGAGCGGCCGAGGGCGCGAAAACGCCGCCCCGTCAACTACTGGCCGAGTGGCGCGCCGGTCGCGCGGAACTCGCCGAAGCACTCGCCGCGGTGCCCGACGGGCAGAAAATCCCCTGGTACGGGCCGCCGATGAGCGCCGCGTCCATGGTGACCGCGCGGCTCATGGAGACCTGGGCCCACGGTCAGGACATCTTCGACGCGCTCGGCGTCCCGCGCGAGAACTCGGCCAGGATCTGGCATATCGCCCGCTTCGGGACCCGCACCCGCGACTTCGCCTACAAGCTCAACTCGCTCGCCCCGCCCGCCGAGGAGTTCCGCGTCGAGCTGGCCGCGCCGGATGGCACCACCTGGGCTTTCGGGCCCAAGGACGCCGGGCAGCGGCTCACCGGGAGCGCGGTCGACTTCTGTCTCGTCATCACCCAGCGCCGTCATCCCGACGACACCGACTTGGTCGCGACCGGCGCCGACGTCGAGGAATGGCTCGGGATCGCGCAGGCCTTCGCCGGGCCTCCCGGTGCGGGACGGCGGCCGGGGCAGTTCGCATGACCCCCGCCCCGATCAGGATCGGCAACGCGTCCGGGTTCTACGGCGACCGGTTCTCCGCGGTCCACGAGATGCTCACCGGCGGCCCGCTCGACGTGCTGACCGGCGATTACCTGGCCGAGCTGACCATGCTCATCCTCGGCCGCGACCGGATGAAAGATCCGAACCGCGGCTACGCCAAGACGTTCCTCCGCCAGATGGAGGCGAACCTCGCGCTGGCCAAGGAAAAGGGCGTCAAGATCGTCGCCAACGCCGGCGGGCTCAACCCCGCCGGGCTCGCGGACGCGCTCCGCGAACTGGCCACGAAACTCGGCGTCGACGTCGCCATCGCGCACGTCGAGGGCGACGACCTGATCCAGCGCGCGGAAGAACTCGGGTTCGGCAAGACGCTGACCGCCAACGCCTACCTCGGCGCGTGGGGGATCGCGGACTGCCTGAACGCGGGCGCCGACATCGTGGTGACCGGGCGCGTCACCGACGCTTCGGTGATCGTCGGGCCCGCGGCCGCGCACTTCGGCTGGGCGCGCGACGACTACGACGCGCTGGCGGGCGCTGTCGTGGCCGGGCACGTGATCGAATGCGGCACGCAGGCCACCGGCGGCAACTACGCCTTCTTCACCGAGCACGAGATCGGCGTCCCGGGCTTCCCGATCGCCGAGATCTCCGCCGACGGCTCCAGCGTGATCACCAAACACCCCGGCACCGGCGGCATCGTGAACGCCGGAACCGTTACCGCGCAACTGCTCTACGAAATCACCGGCGCTCGGTACGCCGGGCCGGACGTCACGACCCGGTTCGACACGCTGACCCTGGCCGAAGACGGTCCGGACCGCGTCCGGATCAGCGGCGTCACCGGCGAACCGCCACCGCCGACGCTCAAGGTGTGCCTGAACGGCCTCGGCGGCTTCCGCAACGAGACGACGTTCGTCCTCACCGGACTCGACATCGAAGCGAAAGCCGCGCTGGTCAAGGAACAACTCGAAGGCGCGCTCAAGGCCCGGCCGCCTGCCGACGTCAAGTGGACCCTCGCCCGCACCGAGCGTCCCGACGCCGAAACCGAGCAGCAGGCGAGCGCGCTGCTGCACGTCGCGGTGAAGGACGCCGATCCTGAGGTCGCCGGACGAGCGTTCAGCGGCGCGGCGATCGAACTCGCGCTGGCGAGCTACCCCGGTTTCCACGTCACCGCGCCACCCGCGGCCGCGTCGCCCTACGGCGTCTACCGAGCCGCTTTCGTCGACGCGCGAGAGGTTCCGCATGTCGCCGTCCTGCCGGACGGAACGCGCCGTGACATCGCGCCCGCCGCCGAAACCCTCCCTCTGTCCGAAGTGGACAACGAAACCCTGCCTGCCCCGTTCACACAGGCCGAGGTTCGCCGGGCGCCACTCGGCAGGGTGATCGGCGCGCGCAGCGGCGACAAGGGCGGCAACGCGAACGTCGGCGTCTGGGCCCGATCGGACGAGGCGTGGCGCTGGCTCGCGCACCGGCTCACCGTCACCGAGTTCAAACTGCTGCTCCCCGAGACCGCGGACCTCGAAGTCCGGCGGTATCTCCTGCCGAACCTGCGGGCACTCAACTTCGTCGTCGAAGGCATCCTCGGCGAGGGCGTCGCGTCGCAAGCGCGGTTCGACCCGCAGGCGAAGGCGCTCGGGGAATGGCTGCGCTCCCGCGAGATCGACATCCCGGAGGCTCTCCTGTGACCGACCCCTTCTCCACGCCGGAACGCGTCGAGCTGCGCAAGACCGTCCGGCGGTTCGCCGAAGCCGAGATCCTGCCGTACCTCGACGAGTGGGAGCGCGAAGGCGAGCTGCCGCGCGACCTGCATCGCAAGGCGGGGGAACTCGGCCTCCTCGGTGTCGGCTTTCCCGAGGAGGTCGGCGGCGGAGGCGGTGACTACCTCGACGCCGTCGTCATCGCCGAGGAACTGCATTACGCGGGCGGTTCCGGCGGGCTCTTCGCGTCGCTGTTCACCTGCGGCATCGCCGTCCCGCACATCGCGGCGGCCGGCGATCCGGTGCAGATCGAGCGCTGGGTGCGGCCGACGCTGGAAGGCGCCAAGATCGGCTCGCTCGCGGTCACCGAACCCGACGGCGGCTCGGACGTCGCCGGGATCCGCACCACGGCCGTCCGCGAAGGCGACGAATACGTCATCAACGGCGCCAAGACCTTCATCACCTCGGGCTGTCGCGCCGACTTCGTGACCACGGTCGTCCGCACCGGCGAATCCGGCGCCCACGGCATCTCGCTGATCGTCGTCGAGCGGGGTACGCCGGGTTTCACCGTCTCGCGCAAGCTGGAGAAGATGGGCTGGCTCTGCTCGGACACCGCCGAGCTGTCCTATGTGGATGTCCGGGTGCCCGCGGAGAACCTGATCGGCGCGGAGAACAGCGGGTTCGCGCAGGTCGCCACGCAGTTCGTCACCGAGCGGGTCTCACTGGCGGTGCAGGGTTACGCGCACGCGCAGCGGGCGCTGGACCTGACGCTGGACTGGTGCCGCCTGCGGGAGACGTTCGGCCGCCCGTTGATCTCCCGGCAGCTGGTGCAGCACAAGCTCACCGAGATGGCCCGCAAGATCGACGTCGCCCGCGCCTACACCCGGCAGGTCGCGCAGCGGCACGTCGCGGGCGAAGAGGTCATCGCCGAAGCCTGTTTCGCGAAGAACACCGCCGTCGAGACCGCCGAATGGGTGGTCAACGAGGCCGTGCAGCTGCACGGCGGACTCGGCTACATGCGGGAGTCCGAAGTGGAGCGTCACTACCGTGACGTGCGCATCCTCGGCATCGGCGGCGGGACCAACGAGATCCTCACCGGCTTGGCCGCGAAGCGATTGGGATACACCGCATGAGCACGATCAGGTCCACAGTGGACTCGAAGAGCGAGGAGTTCGCGGCCAACCGCGAGTCCATGCTCGGCAAGCTCGCCGAGATCGACGGCGAGCAGGCCAAGGCGATCGCGGGTGGCGGCGAGAAGTACGTCACCCGGCATCGCAAACGCGGCAAGCTGCTCGCCCGCGAGCGGATCGAACTCCTCCTCGACGAGGACTCGCCGTTCCTGGAGCTCTCGCCGCTCGCGGCCTGGGGTTCGGACTATCAGGTCGGCGCCAGCGTGATCACCGGCATCGGTGTGGTCGAGGGCGTCGAATGCATGATCTCGGCGAGCGATCCCACGGTCAAAGGCGGGGCGAGCAACCCGTGGACGGCCAAGAAGAGCTATCGCGCCGCGGACATCGCCGCGCAGAACCGCCTGCCGGTGATCAACCTCGTCGAGTCCGGCGGTGCGGATCTGCCGACGCAGAAGGAGATCTTCATCCCCGGCGGCCGGATCTTCCGCGACATCACGCGGTCTTCGGCGGCGAAGGTGCCCACGATCGCGCTGGTGTTCGGCAACTCGACCGCGGGCGGCGCGTACCTGCCCGGCATGTCGGACTACGTCGTCATGGTCAAGGAACGCGCGAAGGTGTTCCTCGGCGGGCCGCCGCTGGTCAAGATGGCGACCGGTGAGGAGTCCGACGACGAATCGCTCGGCGGCGCCGAAATGCACGCCCGCACCTCGGGCCTCGCCGACTACCTCGCGGCCGACGAAGAGGACGCGATCCGGCTCGGCCGCAGCATCGTCAAACGGCTCAACTGGACCAAACAGGGGCCGACGCCGAAGCCGGACTACGCCGAGCCGCTGTACTCCGCCGAAGACCTGCTCGGCATCGTGCCCACCGATCTCAAGGTGCCGTTCGACCCGCGCGAGGTGATCGCCAGGGTCGCCGACGGTTCGGACTTCGACGAGTTCAAACCCTTGTACGGCAGCAGCCTCGTCACCGGCTGGGCTAGCATCCACGGCTACCCGGTCGGCATCCTCGCCAACGCGCAGGGCGTGCTCTTCGGTGAGGAGTCGCAGAAGGCGGCGCAGTTCATCCAGCTGGCCAACCAGATCGACACGCCGCTGGTCTTCCTGCACAACACCACCGGCTACATGGTCGGCAAGGAGTACGAGCAGAGCGGCATCATCAAGCACGGCGCGATGATGATCAACGCCGTGTCGAACTCGAAGGTCCCGCATCTGTCGGTGCTCATGGGCGCCTCGTACGGCGCCGGGCACTACGGCATGTGCGGCCGCGCGTACGACCCCCGCTTCCTGTTCGCCTGGCCCAGCGCGAAATCCGCGGTCATGGGGCCGCAGCAATTGGCGGGTGTGCTGTCGATCGTGGCCCGCGCCGCCGCCGCGTCGCGGGGCCAGGACTACAACGAGGAGCACGACGCCGCCATGCGCGCCATGGTGGAGGGGCAGATCGAGGCGGAGTCGATGCCGATGTTCCTCTCCGGGATGCTCTACGACGACGGGATCATCGACCCCCGCGACACCCGCACGGTGCTCGGGCTCAGCCTGTCCGTGATCCACAATGGACCAGTGAAGGGCGCCGAGGGCTTCGGCGTCTTCAGGATGTGAGCGGCATGATCGAGAAACTCCTGGTCGCCAACCGCGGCGAGATCGCCCGCCGCGTGTTCCGCACCTGTCGCGACGCCGGGATCGGCACGGTCGCGGTGTTCTCCGACGCGGACGCCGACGCGCCGCACACCGCCGAGGCGGACGTCGCCGTCCGGCTGCCGGGCAACGCGCCGTCCGACACCTACCTGAGGGCCGAACTGCTGATCAAGGCGGCCGTCGAGACCGGCGCCGACGCGATCCACCCCGGTTACGGGTTCCTGTCCGAGAACGCCGGGTTCGCCCGCGCCGTGATCGACGCGGGACTGACCTGGGTCGGGCCGCCGCCGGAGGCCATCGAGAGCATGGGCTCCAAGGTCGAGTCCAAGCGGATGATGGCCGACGCCGGTGTCCCGATCCTGTCCGAATTGGACCCGGCTGAGGTGACCGAGGCCGACCTTCCTTTGCTGGTCAAGGCTTCCGCCGGTGGTGGCGGACGA
Organism: Amycolatopsis thailandensis; assembly: GCF_002234405.1. GTDB lineage: Bacteria > Actinomycetota > Actinomycetes > Mycobacteriales > Pseudonocardiaceae > Amycolatopsis > Amycolatopsis thailandensis. The sequence goes on from NZ_NMQT01000043.1 coordinate 38,790, forward strand.
GGGATGCGCGTGGTGCGCTCGCTCGGCGAACTCGCCGAGGCCGTCGAAGGGGCGAGCGCGGAGGCCGCGTCGGCGTTCGGCGACGCGACCGTGTTCTGCGAGCGGTACCTGGAGACCGGGCGGCACATCGAGGTCCAGGTGCTCGCCGACACCCACGGCACGGTGTGGGCGGTGGGGGAGCGGGAATGCTCGATCCAGCGCCGTCACCAGAAGGTCGTCGAAGAGGCGCCGTCGCCGTTCGTGGACGACACCATGCGGGAGGCGCTGTTCGACGCCGCGCGCAAGGCCGCGCAGGCGATCGACTACGTCGGCGCCGGGACGGTCGAGTTCCTCGCCGGCCCGGACGGGCGGTTCTACTTCCTGGAGATGAACACCCGGCTCCAAGTCGAGCACCCCGTCACCGAGGCCACGACCGGACTCGACCTCGTCTCGCTGCAACTGCGGATCGCGGAGGGCGAGCACCTGCCGATCGACGAGCCGGAGACACGAGGCCACGCGATCGAGGTCCGGCTCTACGCCGAAGACCCGGCCGCGGGCTGGCAGCCGCAGAGCGGAACCCTGCACCGCTTCGAGCTTCCCGCCGCACAGCGGGAATTCGAAGTCGGCCCGGGCGTCCGGCTCGACTCCGGTTTCGTCAGCGGGCAGACCGTCGGCGTGCACTACGACCCGATGCTCGCCAAGGTCATCGCGTTCGCCCCGAACCGTCGGAGCGCTGCACGGGCCTTGGCAGGGGCGCTGGCAGGCGCGGAGATCCACGGCGTGGTGACCAACCGCGACCTGCTGGTGAACGTGCTGCGCCACGAGGCTTTCCTCACGGGCGAGACGGATACGGCGTTCTTCGACCGGCACGGTCTCGAAACGCTGGCCCGGCCACTGGCCACTGTGGACACTGTACGGATTTCCGCGCTGGCCGCCGCGTTGGCGGGTGCCGCGGTGAACCGGGCGGGCGCCCAGGTGCAGGGACGGCTGCCGAGTGGCTGGCGGAATGTTCGCTCGCAAGGGCAGCGCAAACGTTTTCGTCAAGGCGAAGACGAGATCGAGGTCGTCTACACGCTCACCCGCGACGGTCTGCGCGCGGACGGATTCGAAGGCGTCGAACTGGTTTCGGCCGAGTCCGGCAGTGTGGTCCTGGAAGTCTCCGGGGTGCGGCGGAAGTTCGGTGTCGCCCGGTACGGCGACGCGGTGTATGTCGATTCGCCGGACGGCACCGTCGAACTGAATGTGGTGCCGAGGTACACCGATCCCGACGCGGCACTCGCCGCCGGTTCGCTCGTGGCGCCGATGCCGGGCACGGTCGTCCGGCTCGCGGTCGAGGCGGGCGACACCGTCAAGACCGGCGATCCGCTGCTGTGGCTGGAAGCGATGAAGATGGAACACCGGATCGCGGCGCCCGCCGACGGCGTCGTGACCGAACTCCCGGTGGTGGTCGGACAACAGGTCGAAGTGGGCATGATCCTCGCGGTGGTAGGAGACGACGAATGAACGCGATGAACTTCACCGAGCCGCAGGAGCGCGTCGCGCTGCGGGCCGCGGTCGCCGAACTGGGCAAGAAGTACGGGCACGAGTACTACGCCAAGCAGGCCCGTGCCGGGCTCAAGACCGAAGAACTGTGGGCCGAGGCCGGACGGCTGGGCTACCTCGGCGTGAACCTGCCCGAGGAGTACGGCGGCGGGGGAGCGGGCATCGCGGATCTCGCCGCGGTGCTGGAAGAGCTCGCCGCGGCGGGCTGTCCGCTGCTGCTCATGGTCGTCTCGCCGGCGATCTGCGGCACGGTCATCTCGCGGTTCGGCACCGACGAGCAGAAGAAGCGCTGGCTGCCCGGCATCGCCGACGGCAGCAGGCGGATGGTCTTCGCGATCACCGAGCCGGACGCCGGGTCGAACTCGCACAAGATCACCACCACCGCGAAACGCGACGGCGGTGATTGGGTCCTCAGTGGACGGAAGGTCTACATCTCCGGGGTCGACGAAGCGGACGCCGTCCTGGTCGTCGGCCGCACCGAGGATTCGAAGACCGGCAAGCTCAAGCCCGCGCTGTTCATCGTCCCGACCGACGCGCCCGGCTTCGAGTACAAACAGATCGACATGGACATCGTCTCGCCGGAGAAGCAGTTCGGCCTGTTCCTCGACGACGTCCACCTGCCCGCCGACGCGCTGGTCGGCGAGGAGGACGCGGCGATCGCGCAGTTGTTCGCCGGGCTCAACCCCGAACGCATCATGGGCGCGTCGTTCTCGCTCGGCATCGCGCGGTACGCGCTGGGCAAGGGCGTCGCCTACGCCAACGAACGCAAGGTGTGGGGCGCGCCGATCGGCACCCACCAGGGACTCGCGCATCCGCTGGCCGAGATCAAGATCGAGCTGGAACTGGCCAAACTCATGACGCAGAAGGCGGCGTCGCTCTACGACTCCGGCGACGACTTCGGCGCGGGCGAGTCGGCGAACATGGCGAAGTACGCGGCCGCCGAGGTCGCCATCCGCGCCGTCGACCAGGCCGTGCAGACCCACGGCGGCAACGGCCTCGCCAGCGAATACGGGCTGGGCACGCTGGTCACGGCCGTCCGGCTGGGCCGGATCGCGCCGGTGAGCCGCGAGATGGTGCTCAACTTCGTCGGCCAGCACAGCCTGGGCCTGCCCAGGTCCTACTGAGGAGGCGTCCATGAGCACGCTCGACGAAGAGCGGCGATGATCCGCGAACCACAGCAGGAGCGAAGCCGGACGACTCGGCGGCGGCTGGTCGAGGCCGCCGTCGAGACGATCGGGGAGCTGGGCTGGAACGGGACCACGGTCGCGGTGATCGCCGAACGCGCCGGGGTCTCGCGTGGCGCCGCCCAGCACCACTTCCCGACCAGGGAGGACCTGGTCGCGGCCGCGGTCGAGCACGTCGGCGAGATCCAGATCGTGGAACTGCGCGCCCGCGCGGCCGAGCTGCCGTCCGGGCGGTCCCGGATCGAACGGGCCGTCGACATGGTGCTCAACCTCTACAGCGGGCCGATGTTCCGCGCCGCTCTCCATCTGTGGGTCGCGGCGTCGACCGATGAAGCCCTGCGCGCGACCCTCGTGCCGCTGGAAGCCCGGGTCGGCCGGGAGGCACACCGAGTAACCGTCGAACTGCTCGGCGTCGACGAGTCGCACCCCGGTGTCCGCGAGCTGGTCCAGGCCACTCTCGATCTTGCCCGCGGCCTGGGCCTGGCGAATCTGCTGACCGACGACACGAAGCGCCGCAAGCAGATCGTCGCCCAGTGGGCGCGGGTCCTGGAGCCCACACTGGCAGTGGCAAAAAGCCAGAAGATCGAACGGAACCTGGATAATCCCGAGAACGTCTGAGATCTTGTTAACACTGATGGAGCAGCGGCCGATAACACGGTGTAAGTGCTGCTGATTCGGGTAGCTGATCGAGAGAGGTCCAGTCCGGTGTCCGGTTCAGAGGTCGAACTGTCCCATCGAGCGATGGCGATGCTGCGAGCGGTCGCGGCCCGCCGTGCCGAGATGTCGTGCAGCTGCGAGCCCGACCTCTTCATCGACGGGTTCGCCTGTTGCGACCAGATGACCGCGCACGCCCTGGCCCACGGCGGCTACATCCGTCCCGCCGGGTCCACCGGGCTCTCCGCGGTGACCGGCCGGGTGCCCGCCGAACTGACCGAGGCGGGCGAGGCCGCGATCGCGGTCACCGCCGCCGCCTGACCCACCCACGAGTCGTCCGCCCAGTCACACGTGTCGTCCGCCTGATCACGTGTGTCGTCCCTCCAGTCACGTATCCGCGCCGTCCGAGCACGTGCGCATCATGGCGATCACCCGTGATCGGATGGACGGCACGTGTGATCAGATGGACGACACGCGTGATGGAACGGACGACACGCGATCGCGGTCACCGCTGCCGCGCGACCTTTCGCCGCACCGTCTGTCCGTAGTGGACGACGGCCGTTTACAAGCGCCTCCCGCGTTCCTAGGATCCACCCCGGGTTGAGGCCGCCGCGTCGATCGGCGGACCGGGGTTTGGAGGTGCCGATGGCACGGACGGCTCGCCGTGAAGCCGGTGGGGACGCCCTGAGCGAGTTGATGCGGGCGGCCGGAGCCGTACCGCGTCGCCCGGGACCGCGCGGGCCGAAGCACCGGGCTCCGATCGCCGTCGTCCCCGGTAGCGGGAAGCTCTGGCGGATTTCGGCGCTTTCGGCCGGTGGCGTCGTCGTCGGTGGACTGCTCGCCGTACTGCTCACCCCGGCGGACCCGGCCGAGGTCACCCCCGGGATGCCGCTCCCGCCGCCGTCGCTGACCATCGCCCCGCAGGCGATCGAGGTCCCGGACGACGCGATGCCCCCGCCCGTCCCGTCGGGACCGCCGGGCGGCAGTGTCGCACCCCCGCCGCCGATGACCGCGTCGCTGCACGGCTCGGAAACGCCGTCCCCCACGCCCACGCCGACGCCTGGAGAACGGCCCGATCCGCGTGCCGGTCACCGTGACCACGATTGGTACTACGACTGGTATTACGGCGGATATCCCGGGGGCGGCCGCCACCCGCAATGGGGCGGGTAGCGCCGATCGGGTGATCGACGGTATCGCTCACCGTCGAACGAAAATTACGATTCACACCAGATTTCGTCCTTTCGTGTCTGGTGTCATTATTCCTGTCCCTCGGGCTCGGCCGGGTACCTACGATGGTTCGCACTCTCCATTCCCTCCCGGAGCACAGCTAGGGGCTGAACAGGAACAATGAGTGTGGACCGACATTCTCCCGCGGTGCAGCTCGCCCGGAGAATGCTGATCAACCGCGAGACGGGGAATCCGTCCCGCCGACAGCCGGTGACGCTGCTGCTCGGGCCGGTGGGTTCGGGGAAGACCACGGCACTGGAAGCGATCCGTCGCGACCTGGGCTGGGGTGTCGTGCACGCCGGATTCGATTTCGGGCAAGGCGGCAGAGCGGGCACGATCGACGTGCTCGCAAAACTGGCCTACGGATTGTCGAGTAAATGGCGAAATCGGCCGAAACCGCAGTTCGTTCGCTTCACCATTGCGTTGATCGCGGTCCAGGCGGAGCTACCCGGCCGAAATCGTGACGAGGATCTGGCGCAACTGAGGTCGCTGATCAACAGCTTTCACGGAATCATCTGGACGCCGGCGCTGGACAAAGCGCTCGACACGCTGACCGAAACGGCGAAGGTGACCGGACTCGTCGAACCTCCGTACGCGGATCTGTTCCGTCAGTCGTTCCCGCATCTGGTCCGGAACATCCGGCCGAGGCTCGGAAAGGCGCTGCGGTCGCTGGCCGACTTCCCCAACGCGGAGGGGCGGTCCCCGTTCGACGCGCTGCTCGAACTCAACCGGCTCGCCCACGGCAGCGCCCGTGACGGCAAGGCGGTCACCGAATGGCTGATGGCGGCCTTCCTCGGCGACGTCCGGGAGAGCCATCCACGGCTGGCCAGACCGGAGGAGAAAAGCCCCTGCGCCTGCGATGTCTCGCAGCAGCGCAGGCACTGGCACAACTGGGTGGTGGTCCTCGACGACGTCGACCACGCCGGCGGGACCGAGTTCCTCGCCGACCTGGTCGCCGCGCGGGAACGCTACGCCGTCCAGCATCCGAACGATCGCGACGCCCACGACGCGCTGCTGGTCATCGCGACCAGCGGTCGTTGGCACGACGAGTGGGGCACCGCCTGGCTGGCGCCGTGGAAACCCACGTCCGGCGCCCCGCCCGCCGTCCGGTCGATGGTGGACTGCGAGGAGGCCTCGTACGACGACTGGGCGAACCCGGGCAACGGCGCGCTCGATTCGCCCTACTACCCCGTCCGGATCTCGCCCCAGCCGATCGGGCGCATCGCGCGCGTCCTCGATTCCGGCGCGCGGACCCCGAAGGTCACGCTCGCGCACCGGGCGACCGGCGGACTGCCGTCGGCGGTCGAGCAACTCGCGGAACGCCTGCGGGCGAGCGATGTGCGCGAGGGTGACCGCGACCTGCTCACCACCGACCCTCGTGGCGGGCAGGATCCCTGCTACCGCAGGCTCGCCGGGCTCGGGTTGACCGAGCACCTCGACGACGTCCAGCTCGACGACTTCGTGACCGCGGCCCCGTTCGCGACCGCGCCCTGGCTGATCCCGGACGCCGCGCAGAGCCGGATCGACCAGCCGCACGTCGGGCGGATCCTGACCGAGCTCCGCACCTCGTTGTGGGTGACGGCGAAGAACTCGGCGGGCACCACGGAGGACCAGGCCGCCCTGCATCCGTGGATCGCCGCGAATCTGGTGTCCGCGCTCGCCCGGCGGGGCCACGGTGACGGGCCGACCTACACCGACCAGTTCACGGCCCTGCGCGACGATCCGGACACCGCGCAGGACCCGGTGCGCCTGGCCTACTGCAATCTCGCGCTGGGTGACATCGGTGAGGTGGTCACCTTCTTCGAGCGCGAGTTCAACCGGATCCCGCACGCGGAATGGATCGCGAAACTCGAGCTGGTCCTGAACGCGCCGGACGACCTGCCGCCCGAACGGGACCACGCGGAGCTGTACGACGAACTGGTGAACCTGGACAACGCGTGGTGTCCCACCGGCCGTTCCGAGATCCGGAACAACGTCGCCCGGCTCATCGCGGCGGGCCGGCTGACCGCCAGTCCCTTCGCCGTCCGCGGGCAGGCCCAGCACCAGGTGATCGCGAACGCCTTCGCCGCGCTGGCCACGACGTCGCACCAGCCCGACGTCGGCGCTCTCGTCTCGGCAAAAGAAGCCGCCCGTCGCGGCGAATTCCCCTGAACCTGAACGGAAACCCGTCATGTCCTGGCTCGATTCGTTGAGAACACGTATGTCCGAGGCCCGTGATCGCGCGGCGACCGGCCCGCCGGTGCGGCCCCGCGGCTGGGCGCGCCGCCATCGGGCGTTGCTGATCGTCGTCGTGGTCCTGCTGGCGGCCGCCGCGCTGACCGGCATCAGACCCTGGGAGTCCTGCGGTGCGGGGTTGCACGCGGTGGACGCGGACGAGGATTCGGTCGGCTCGTCGTACGTGTGCGTCGGGCTGAACCTCGACTCCGGCCCGATGCGGGAAGACGATCCGCTCGGCCCGCTCGAAAAGCTCGTCAAGGGCCGTAACGACGCGGCGGGCGACAACTTCAGGACCATCGTGGTGCTGGAGAACCTGACGCCCGATCGGAAGGTCGACAGCCAGCCGTTCCCGTTCGTGCGGCGCGAGGTCCAGGGTGCGATCACCGCCGCTTGGCCGAAGAACGGGCCCGCGGGGTTCAAGCTGCTGCTGGCCAACTACGGGAGCAATGCCGACCATTGGCGCGTCGTCGCCGACGAGATCATCGCCGCGGCCGCCGCCCAGCGGGTCGTGGCGGTCACCGATGTCGGCGTCAGTTCGGAGAACAGCCGGGCCCTGGTGGCCGAACTGTCCGCGCGCGGCATCGCCACGATCGGCGCGACGGTCACCGCGGACAACATGAACACCGATCTGAAGGGCGCGCGGACCGAGAACTTCTTCCGGGTGGGCCCGACCAACACCGACGAGGCCCGCGCCGCGGCCGGGTACATCGCCACGCACGGTTTCCAGCGGGTGATGATGATCCAGGGCAACAGCAAGGAGGACACCTACGCGACGACGCTCGCCGAGGCCTTCAAGAGCTCGTCGAAGGTGCCGGTGCTCTTCACCAAGGCCTACACCCCCAAACCGCTCGCCGACACCTCACGTGAGGCGTATCTGCGGGGGCTGTTCAGGAGCTGGCACAACGACATCTGCGGAGCGAAACCCGACCTGATCTACTTCGCGGGCCGCGGGCTCGATCTCGGCGCCCTCGTGGCGGCGTTGGCGGGCGACGGCGCTTGCGAAGGGCTCGATTCCCTGACCGTGATGACCGGTGACGACGCGAGCACGCTCGCCGGGAATCCCTTGGAACTGAACAAGGACATCGGTGTCCGCCTTCGCTACACGGCGCTGGCCTATCCCGACCAGTGGGATATGTTCACCGCCGATCCGGCCTATCCGACGTACAAGAAGAACTACGACAACTTCGTCGCCGAATTCACCGGCACCCACGGTTTTCCCAAGGGGGAGCTGTGGGACGGCGCCGCGATGATCGAACACGACGCCGTCGCGGCGGCGGTCGAGGCCGCGACGCGGAACGTGTCGGCGGATCCGGTCTCGATGCCGGACATGGTGCGCACCATCGACTGCAACTCCGCGGTGCCCGGTGCCACCGGGTTCGTCGCGTTCGACCAGGTGACGGGGAACCAGCTCGACAAGGCGCTGCCGATCCTGTCCATCGACGCGGACGGTTCGGTGCATCCGGTCGACCTCGTGTGGTCGCGGGGACGGCCGCTGGACACCAAACCGGACTGCGGTCGCTGAGGCTTCGGGCCGGTAAGCCGTGAAGGCCTCCTTCCCTACCTTGAGAGTAGGGAAGGAGGCCTTCACGTACTTCGCGAAAGGAGGATTCGCGAAGCGCTGACACCGGTGGGGAACGGAAGTCAGCCGGTGTAACCCGCCACGATCTTGGTGTAGTCGTACTTGCCCTGCGAGATCCCCGCGCAGTTGTTGCAGTCGCGGTTCACCGCCCAGAACGACAGCCGGGCGAGATGTTTGCTCGCCGCGTAGTCGCGGATCGCGCGGAAGTCGGCGACGCTGACGGTCTCGCCCGCCACGTCGGTCTTCCCGTTCATCGACGAGAGCCCGCTGCGCCGGTACGCCGCGTCGTCGCTCAGGCCGAAGGTGGACTTCACGACGTTCTTCAGCCCGTCCACCGCACTGCGGGTCTTGCCGGCCATGTCACCGCCGCTGGAGAAGTCGAACGGCATGACCGACCACGCGTCGACGCCCGCGCCGAGCACCTTCGACTGGTTGATCAGCCGCTTTCCGGTGGCGTTGGGGCCGCCGACCTCGGTCGGGATGGTGATGACCACGCGCAGGCCGGGGTTCTTCTGCTTCGTGATCTTGACGGCGTTCAGGATCCGGTCCTGGACGGTGTAGTTCTCGAATTCGTCGGTGTTCTCGATGTCGAGGTCGATCGCCTTGAGTTTGTAGGCGTCGATGACCTTCTGGTACGCGCCGGCGAGTGCCGCGGGGGTGGAGCACTTCGGGCCGAGCTTCGTGCCGGACCAGCCGCCGAACGACGGGATGACGTCGCCGCCCTTGGCCCGGATGTTGTTGATCATCGTGGCGTCGGAGCCGGTGAGCGAACGGCTGCCGTCCCATTTCGGGTTGCAGCCGCCGTCGGAGAGGATGAACGCGAGGGTGAAGGCCTTGACCCCGGTGGCGTTCATCGCGGCGATCGGGTCCGTCTGTCCCGACCACTGGTACAGATACGGCGAGGCGAGCACCGCGTCCGGGGCCGCCGAGGCGACGGGGGCGAGGCCGACGGCCGTGGCGAGAGCGGCGCCGACGGTGGTGGCCAGTGTTGCCCAGCGTCGTAGGGATTTCATAGGTCCTCCAACTGGTACGCGCGCGGTGAGGCGCGCAGGTGTGGAGCACCTCCGTCTTGACGCGGCGTATCAACCGGGAGGTCACTGTGTGCTCACTCACAGTGGACTAGACCATTGAGGACTGTCAAGAATTCACCAGGATTCCGGGCGGAAACGACCGACCTTAGTAGGGGGGTCATGACCCGGAAAGAGGATCGACACCACCGCCGGAACCGGCTACTTTGCCGAAATGGTGGGGGACTCCCTGATGGCGACCGGAAGCCGCGGCCGGAGAGACCGGCTCGCCGCGCCACGTCGACTGCTGGGGTCCTGGAGCCTGTGGGAACTACCCAGGCGGGGCCTCATCGGGTACCTGCTCCTCGTCGACGCCGCCGCCTTCGCCGCCACTGCCTATCTCTTCGTGTTGCGGCCGCCCGCGCCGTCGTCCTTGCTCCCGTTTTCCGCTCTGCTGGCCGGAATGATCCTCAGTTCGGAGCTTTCGCGGACCGTCGAGCGGTCCCGCGCCGACACCCGGCTCGGTGCCGGACTCGACTCCGCCTGGATCTTCGCGGGCGCGTTGCTGTTGCCGCCCGCGCCGGCCGCGGTCCTCGTCGTCGCTTCGGCGGGATACCGCTGGTTCCGGATCCGGCGTGGAATCCCGCATCGCCAGGTGTTCGCGGCGTCCGCGACCATGTTGTCGGCGCTGGGTGCCTCGATCCTCCCGGTACTGCTGGGTGCGCCGCCGTTCGCCGACGCGACAAGGGATTTCGAAAGTTTCGCCCTGGTTTTCGCGACCGGGCTGGTCTTCTTGTCCGTCGACGCCGCGTTGGCCGCGCCGGCGGCGGAATTCGGGGCCGAGCCGTCGGGATTCGCTTTCGACGCGGCGATGGTCGCGTTCGGATTGCTGCTCGCGTGGTCGGCGGTGGACTGGCCGCTCGTCACCGTGGTACTCGCCGGGGCGCTCGTGGTGCTGCACCGGGCCGGGACGATGCGGGCTTTGCGCGGTCACGCGGATACGGACGCCGGGACCGGCCTGCTGACGGCGTCGTCCTGGATGGACGGTGCGCGCACCCAATTCGATCTGCTGCGCGGCCGTGGCGCCGATCTTTCGCTGCTGATGCTCGACCTCGACCATTTCGCCCGGCTCAACGACCGGCACGGCAGGCACGTCGGTGACGACGTCCTTCGCGCCGTGGCGGACACTTTGCGCGCGGAGGTCCGGGCGGCGGACCTGGTCGGCCGGTTCGGCGGCGAGGAATTCGTCGTCCTGCTGCCCGGCACGAGCAGGTTCGACGCGCACGCGATCGCCGAACGGATCCGGCAGCGGATAGCGTCGACGTTCGTCTCACTGGGTGGGACGTTCGCCGGGGCGACCGTCTCGATCGGGGTCTCGTCGCATCCCGCCGGCGGCGAGACGCTCGACAGGCTCGTCGGCGCGGCGGATCAGGCGCTGCGCGCGGCCAAGGCGGCCGGGCGCAACCGGACCGTCGTCTTCGAGACCGAGGAGCCCTAGCCCTCGGCAGGGACCCCGATGTCCTCGAACCACAGTTCCGGATGGTCGCGGACGAACCCGGTCATCAGCGCGGTGCACGCCGGGTCGTCGAGCAGGGTGATCTCGACGCCGTGCTCCTCGAGCCAGCCGTGCCCGCCCTCGAACGTGGCGGCCTCGCCGATGATCACCCGGCTGATGCCGAACTGACGTACCAGCCCGCTGCAGTACCAGCAGGGGGAGAGCGTGGTGACCATGATGGTGTCCCGGTAGTGCGGCCGCCTGCCCGCGTTCCGGAACGCCGAGGTCTCGGCGTGCATCGACGGGTCGCCGTCCTGGACGCGGCGGTTGTGGCCGCGGCCGAGCAGGACGCCGTCGGTGTCGAAGAGCGCGGCGCCGATCGGGACCCCGCCCTCGGCCTTGCCGAGTTCGGCCTCTTCGCGGGCGACGGACAGCAGATGCGCGGGATCGATCACGCGAGTCACCTTACGGCCTCGTGAGTGGCTAGGACGGTTCTAACCGTCCTAGCCACTCACGAGGTCAATGCGGACCGGATCTGTCCTCGATCTCTGCCACACTCGTCCCCATGAAGCGAGCGAACCGATGACCACGGGCACGTCGGCACGGCTGCTGAGGCTGCTCTCCCTGCTCCAGGCGCGGCGTGACTGGCCGGGCGCGGACCTGGCGGACCGGCTTCAGGTGGACGTCCGCACGGTCCGGCGCGACGTCGAGCGGCTGCGGGAGCTGGGCTACCCGGTGCACGCCACCCCCGGCGTCGCGGGCGGCTACCGGCTCGGTGCGGGGGCCGCGCTGCCGCCGCTGCTGCTGGACGACGACGAGGCCGTCGCGGTCGCCGTCGGGCTCCGCACGGCCGCGAACGGGACGGTCTCGGGGATCGAGGAGACCTCGGTCCGCGCGCTCACGAAACTGGAGCAGGTGCTGCCCGCCCGGCTGCGGCACCGGGTCGCGGCGCTGAACACCGCGATGATCCCGCTCGGCGGCGCCGGCCCGATCGTCGACGCGGAGGCGCTGACGGTCATCGCGTCCGCGTGCCGCGACCATCAGCGGCTCCGGTTCGGCTACAGCGGCTACAACGGCGACCTCGGCGAGCGCCGCGTCGAGCCGCTGCGCCTGGTGCACACCGGACGTCGCTGGTACCTCATCGCGTTCGACCTCGACCGCGACGCTTGGCGGACCTTCCGCCTCGACCGGATCGACGGCGTCCCGGACACCAGTTTCCGCTTCACACCGAGGGAACCGCCCGCCGAAGACCTCGCGGCCTACGTTTCCCGCGGGATCACGTCGTCGCCGTATCCGTACCAGCTGGTGCTGCGGGTGCACGCCTCGGCGGAAGCGCTCGCCGAGCACGTGGCGCCGACCGCCGGGACGATCGAAGCCATCGACGAGCGCACCTGCCGGGTCAGGGTCGGCTCCAACGACCTTTCCGTGATGCCCTACTACCTCGCCCATTGGGACGTCGACTTCGTGGTGGAGGAGGCACCGGACGAGGTCAAGGATCGGCTAAGGCTGGTCGCCGACCGCTTCGCGCGAGCGGTCGAGTGAGTCCGAAGTGGACTGTGCGGCGCGCTTGGCCAGCAGGCCGATCGAGCCGAGCGAGATCAGTGCCAGCACGATGATGTAGAGCGAGACCGACATCGAGGTCCCGGTGGATTCCAGCAGCAGCACCATGATGAACGGCGCGAGCCCGCCGCCGACGACCGCGCTGATCTGGTAGCCGAGAGACGCGCCGGTGTAGCGCATCTCGGCGGTGAACAGCTCCGCGAACAGTGCCGCCTGCGGGCCGTACATGATGCCGAGGAACAGCGACCCGACGAACGAGGCGACCACGAACAGCGGCAGCGAAGCCGTGTCGATCAGCAGGAACATCGGGATCGCCCAGAGCGCGATACCGGCGGCGCCGAAGGTGTAGATCTTGAGCCTGCCGATCCGGTCGGACAGTTTCGCCGACAGCGGGATGATCGCCAGCTGCAGCGTGCTGATCAGCAGGGTCGCGACGAGCACGGTGGTCCGCGACATGCCCAGGTGACGGGTGGCGTAGTCGAGGACGCCGTTGAGCAGGATGTAGAAGGTGGCGGTGTTGACCATGAACGAACCGCCTGCCAGCAGGACGGTGCCCTTGTGGTGGCGCAGGACGTCCCGCAGCGGCGACTTGGCGCGGCCGCGTTCCTCGGCGGAGAGTTTCGCTTCCGCACGACGGTATTCCGGCGTCTCGTCGATCTTGACGTGCATGTACCAGGCCAGCCCGAGCACGAGGATGCCGACCAGGAACGGGATCCGCCACGCCCAGGTGAGGAAGTCCGACGGCGGGGCGACCTGCGCGGCGATCAGGAACACGGTGTTCGCCAGCACCACGCCGATCGGGACGCCGAGCTGGACGAGGCTGCCGTAGAGCCCGCGTTTGCCGGGCGGCGCGTACTCGGTGGCGAGCAGCATCGCGCCACCCCACTGCGCGCCGACCGCGACACCCTGCACGAGCCGCAGCAGCACCAGGAGGATCGGCGCGGCGATGCCGATCGTGTCGTAGGTGGGAAGCACGCCGATCAGCGTGGTCGCCACGCCCATCACCGCGATCGCCAGCACCAGCACGGGTTTCCGGCCGCGTTTGTCGCCGAGGCTGCCCGCGATGATCCCGCCGAGCGGCCGGGCGAGGAACCCGACCGCGAAGGTGGCGAACGAGGCGAGGACGCCGGCCGCGGCGTTGGTGGTGGGGAAGAAGGTCTTCCCGAACACCAGGGCGGCCGCGATCCCGAAGACGAAGTAGTCGTACCACTTTGCTGGCGAGGCTGTGACCAGGGGATTCGGGGTTGAGAAGGGTTGTAGGCCGTCGTCAGGCCGTCTTAGGCTGCGGCCGCAAGCTTCGGAACAAAAATCGTGTTCGTGGCTGCGCGTGCACGCCGGTGACTGGACGGTACCAAATGCGTGTAGATCCTCAGTGTGTAACCAGGGTCGCTGTGCCCCAGGTACTCCGCGACCTCACGGATTGTGACGCCGTTTGCGAGCCAGGTGGAGGCGCAGAAGTGACGGAGGGCGTGCATCCCGTCACGGTTCTTGTTGATCTGGAAGCCTGCCGCGCCGAGCGCAGGCTTCCAGACAACCTGGGTGAACTTTCCTCCCCACCAGACGTTGCAGTTCCCCCACGACCGGGTGTTCATGTCGTCTTGTCGACGATCTATTAGGAGGTTGACCGTGATGGGGTCGCCGTCTGGATCTTCCCAGGGCAGTGTTACGGCTTGTGGTTCGAACCGCTCCATGTATGCATCGAGTTCATCGAGGACGCCTTCGCCGATGGGAATCGTTCGAGTCTTTTTCCCCTTCGGAAGTGCGAACACTGGCGTACTTCCAATCCATTTGATCTGTCGCTCAATGTGCAGCTCCATCTCGTCTCGGTCGATGTCATCGGGGCTGAGGCCAAAGATTTCCATCTGTCGCAATGCTGCGCCTGCGCCCAGCGGGACGATGATCTTGTAACTTTCGGGCAGCGCTTCTTCGACGGCGTGAACCTTCCGTTCGGTCCATGGTCGAATTTTTGCTCGATCTTTCTGGGGGCGCTTGACGCTCTTTGCCTTGCAAGGATTGTCCGAAATTCGCTTATCGGCCTTTGCGGATTCTAGTATCGCGGATACAATATCGAACAATCCTGCCCTATAAGATCCCTTCAGGCCCTCTTTCTTTAGCCAATCAAGCCAATCGCGGATGCGATCTGTGGATATTTCTTTCAGAGAGTATCTTCCTAAAATTGGGTAGATCCTCTTCTTCATGCGTCGGGTGAGCATTTGTTGGGTCGCGCCATCTTGCGACTGGCCCTTTTTCCAGATCTCGCCATACTCCAAGAGCGACATCTCGCCGGCCTTGATGTCGATGAAACGTCCTGCAAGGACATCGTGCTGCATGGCGATGAGGAAGTTATCCGCCTTCTCCTTCTCCTTGTCGGCGAAGGATTTTGATCGTTCTCTCCCGGTCGCATCGTAGTATCGGGCCTTGTAGCGAAGCCCCACCCCGTAGAGGTCTGTCTTCTCTCGGAGTGGTCGCTTGTTCTTTCCTAGAATCAGGTTTCCGTCGGAATCCTCGCGGTCGCGATACCAACGGTCTTGGACGTGTCCCTTCATGTCCCCTTCGTCTCAGTCGCTGTGCTGTTTTTCTTCAGGTCGAGCCAGGTGTCGACCTCGCCTCTCTGGTAGCGGACGTGTCGTCCCATCCTTGTAAAGGGAGGTCCGGTCCCGCGTCTGCGCCATCTTGCCAATGTCTTGACAGGAATGCGGAGGTAATCGGATAGGTGTTCAGGAGACCACAGTGAATCCGGCTTGTCTGTCTCGGGCATCGCCGCTCCGTAGTTCAGGGGTACTAGGATCGGAGGCGACCGCCTACGAGTCGTGTGGCGGTGCGCCTCTCCTTTGGGTGTGGGCCATGGCGATAGCAAGCATCCGCAGTTCGGTGTGACTCCTGCGCTGGAGGAGTGTCAGCTACGTGGATGGTGCTGGCTGTGCCGCGTTGTCGTGCAGTTGTCGCTCCTGGCGCATCCCCGGCTGCACCAGTGCTGGTGGAAGTTGCTTGACAGTTAACTCTGCTGCTCGCCAGAGTAGTACTACTTGCGAACTAGTCAACTGTCAGGCAACTTTGAGTTGACATGGGTCGCGTTGAGCGATGTACTGGGTCACACCTCAGGGTGGCGGTGTTCAGTCCCTTGACATGGCGGTTCTGCTGCTGGAATCAGGCTGGTCCACTGGCGGTAGGCGTCTCCGGGCAGTCGGACGGAGACGTCAAACCCAGGGTTCTGTACCTGGCTTGACCTGTGGAGCAGGTCCGCGCCCCTCGAATCTTGCCGACTACGTAAGGGTCCAGGTTGATAGCAGACGTCTCTGTACTCACGGGTAGTGGAGTGTGGGGGACAGGTTCGGACACCTGTGAACCCGAAAAGTTTGACGAGATTGCCTTCACCGGTCCGTACATCCTGATTGCGCACGACAACACGGCTGTCCGTTCGACGCCATCGCTTGAGATCGCACGTGAG
Source organism: Amycolatopsis thailandensis (assembly GCF_002234405.1). GTDB lineage: Bacteria > Actinomycetota > Actinomycetes > Mycobacteriales > Pseudonocardiaceae > Amycolatopsis > Amycolatopsis thailandensis. The sequence continues at coordinate 54,682 of NZ_NMQT01000043.1, forward strand.
TCTGTGACGCGCGACGTTACGGTGGCTACGTTCGTGGGTACTCTCCGGAACTCGCTGCTAGCAGTTGATATCGACCCGACCGACACAGCGGCCGAACCCGAATCTGGCGAAGCGATCGCTGGGTTGATCGAGTTGTGGTGCGAGCGGCTAGGTCTCGCATGGATGAGGCGAGCATCGGGACGCCCAGGTCACCAGCATCTCGTAGTTCACGTACCAGACAATCTCCGGAACGACTTCAGAGGCGTTGTTCGATCGCTCGCTCACCATCACTCGGTTTCGGCCACGGTCAGAACGACACTCCGTCCGCTCAGCGCACCTCACCGATCTGGTATCAAGGCGACCGCTGTGTCGGGAAACTTGACTGCGATCGGCCTGGACGACCTCGAGCGTGCGCTGGGAACTGAGCCGGTCATCGTCGAAAAGGTACGTGAAGGCAAACCCCGAACCATGATCAGACGCCGTGCTTCTCCTGAACGTGCTCAGAGCCGATCTGAAATGGAGTTCGGGGAAACGCTTGCGCGGATCCGTGCAAGATGGACATCCAGCCAAGCTTGGGACGCTGCTCGTCAGCCAGGCACCAAAGCGGTGGAGATCGGCCTGATTGCTTGGCGCCGTTGGGTTTGGGCACCTGCGGTAACCACCGTGGACGCTGAACGACACGTCGATGTTTCAGTTGCTTGGAACAACTTTCGAACAGCGTCGCCAGAACAGGCCGCTCATCTGGGTTACGACGGCTGGGTTCGCTCACGTTGGCAGCCAGCAGTGGAGGAAGCGCGATGCTCAAGGCCGCGGCGGACACGAACTGAGCGGGGGCCGGTTCGCAGCCGGCCGGGCGGCGGACAGCTTGCGCTTGCTCTTTTTGGAGAGTCGCGCGTAGAGGCGACGGCGGATCGGCTTGCCGAGGTGGCCTTGGCTGCCGCGTCGCTCACGGGGCGCTTGCTCGGTGGTGTTCGGGTGAAGACGCTATGCATCGCACTTCGAGTATTGGCGCGGGCGATTGTGGCCCGCGAAGGATCTATATCTGTTCGCGCGTGGTCCGAACAAGCAGGGCTCGATCCGAAGACAATTCGGCGTGCGCGTAACGCAGCGCAGGCTCTTGGCCTCATTGAGCAAACGCATCGCTACGACGGCCAGGCCGAGGACTGCGACGCCTGGCTCCCAACTCCCGCGTTGAAAGTCGATCTTGATTGGATCGCCGCGCAGGCTGATTCCCCCACTGGGCGGTACGCCCCCTACCGCGGCGTGCAGGGGGACGCCAGTCGTGACCGCTTACGCAAGCAGCACGCCGCTGAGCGGTCGATGTGGCGAGCTCACCTTGAGACCAGGCAGCGACACTTCCGCCTTCTCTCCAGCTCAACCAGCAGGAAAGCGCATGCAGTTCTGCAGCAACAACGATGGTGGCGGTCGCTGTCAGCTTCAGACTGCGCCGCTCGGCGCGCCATCAGGCGGGAGAGGATAAAGGAGCTACCCGTCGACGCTCGTCATCGATGGGTAGCCTGGCTCGCGTTAAGGCGCGAACTGGTGGCTTGAGCACTCCGGACCATCGCCGGCGGTGAGACGTTCGAGGACTGGCGGCGGCTACGCGATGCTCAGTCGACGGTGTTCTCCGCCGTTGGTCACTTCATGGTCTCAAGCGATGCGCTGCCGCAGTCTGGCTGAGGGCGCGCTCACTAGTGCAGGTCGAAGGCGCAGAGCTCGAATATTAAGCCTGAGGTTCACCGTCTTCACCGGGGCCGACGGACGGAGGCGTCTTCGGCAAGCGCGAGCTGCGCCTCGCCTTCCTCAACATCTCGCGAATGTTCGGCAACCTGTGGAGGCACCGAGGGCGTCGTTGGGTGAAGTTGCATGACAGTTAACTATGCGGTGCTAACGTGTTCATCGCAGTTCGTTGGCCGCCTCAGCTAGTAGTGGAGTGCGACGTGCAGCCAGACCTAGACGTGTCTGACCCCTTTATGGAGGGCCTCGACATGCTCTTTGAGCACGTCAGGCATCCCGTCGAACTAGGGCGTGACGGCCGCCACCGTAAGTGGAGAGCTACAGAACTCGCAGCAGCGCTGGGGGTCAGCGACGCCTATGTCTCAAAACTGCGCAAAGGCGGTGCCAACCCGCCGCTGGGTCTGATCCAAGGTATCGCGGCTTTTTTCGAGGTCTCCGGAGCTGTGCTGGTTGACAATGATCCTAGGCTGCGTGAGTACGTCAGGGCTCAATTGGACCTGTACTCGGCCCTCATCGAACAGGATCTGCCGTTAGCTGAAGCGAAACAGCTTCTTCGAGCACCGAGTGCCGAGCCGCCCGCCCTGATAGCTCGGCTACTTGATACACGTCAACGATACCTCGATGGCTCTGACGATTCAGGCATCGTACCGGTGGAACGCGAGCGGTCACCTTCAAGCGTCGGACCGGTCTTTCTTGAACCGTTGCCCGAAGGTGACGACGACTCGCCCGTCGGCGCAGACAAGGCCTAACCGCGTCTAGTCAGCGCGCAGAGGAAATCCGCACGGCCAAGCGCTGAAGCATGGTTGCCGTCAGGTGCGGCATCAACGCTTGTAGATCAGCGGCGACTTCAACGTCGGAGTCAGGTGCCGTGGCCGCGGTGGTGGAGCTCTTCCGTGCGCGGTCCATCCTGGCGTTGTACTTGCTCAACGCGTCGACCCAACCGGTGCTCCCAGCAGAATGTGGACCCGCCGTTCTTCGCGACCCGTACGACGTCACGCTTGAGCCTCCTCTGGCGCTAACCGATGCGATCTCGAATTGGGCAACCCCTCATGGGTCTTGGCCGGTCTTGGCGCACCGGCTGCCAAACTATCCGAACTCGAGGCTTGACTGCGACCGCATCGTTTGGAGTGAGCGGAGTCGGCGCCAGGAGCTGCCATCGACGGTACCTGGGGGCGCTCCATGCGCTGTCTGAGGCACGCGGTCGCAAGCGATGGTCTTGCGGGTCAAACCCGCTCGCACCTGCGGCTAAGCGTTCAAGCACGCGCTTGGACGCCCAGTGGCATCGATGCGAAACGTGCCGGTTTGTGCCTCTCAGTGGGCGTTTAGTCTCGCGTGCGTGCTTTTGAACGTCGGTCTCAGCTTGCTCCGGGTCGCTCTTTCAACATGCTGGTCCGCCGGGCAGGAAACTCGTCAGTCCTTCACAGCTGGTGGATCGCCGAGTTGCCTTCGCCGTTGGGAGGCTGCAGCGAGTCGAACCTCTGAGCTGGGGTTACGGCGCAGAGGGTGGTGGCCAGACAGCGGATTCGCCGCGGGGGAGAGGAGTTGGGCCAAGCCGTAGGCGGTCGCCGCTGACGGTGCGGGTCGTCACCTCGACTGGTCTGCCGTCGCGCAGCCTGGTGGTCGTGTGAACGTGGAGGACAGGGGATCCCGCCCGCACGTTCAGACAGTGAGCCTCGACTCGATTCGCGCGTTCCGCGCCAACAAGATTGGTCCACGTCAGCGGGCCGCCAAAAGACTCCTCGATCCGATCGAGCACACTGCCGGGTGCGGTAGTGGACTCGGCCAGAACTGGTAGTTGCGCGACGATCCAGTTGGGGAGCGTGCTCGTCACAATCTGCATCGGATCGGGTTGTGTGCGGCCGGCTGAGCGATCTGCTGCCAATCCGAGGACCTGTTTCCTGCTCACAACCTCGTCGCCGAGTTTGAGGTCGAGCAGGTCTGCCATGGTTGTGCGGACGGGCGCCCTTCTGAGCTCAATCTCCCCCAACTGTTTCCAGGGGGTCGACTCGAAGACGTAGCCGGAAACGTCGCGTGAAACCATCGATGACCTGGGCAGATTCTCGCGTCGCTGATCGATCACGATCGTGCCCACGCGCTTCACGACGCGCACAAGGCCTTCGTCCTGGAGATCGTTGTAGACATTCGTGATCAGCCATCGGCTTGTGTTCCATGTCGCCGCCAGGTCCTCAGCTGTAGGCAAGGTGGCTCCGGGAGGAAGCTCGCCGACCCCGATCGCCCGCCGCAGCTCATCGGCAACCGCTCGCCGGAGGTCACTTCCCATCTCGACTACTCCTTAGGTGCCCGCCATGGACGTGACAGTGGCCCTCCGCACACGCTATGTGCAGCATATTGACTAAGCGAGACACTTTCGGACAGTATATGCTGCACATAGACGTTGACAATCACTCCTGTTGACGTTCGAGCACCTCTGGCCTGGGGGCGCAACCCCAGGCCAGAGGCATAGGAGACCGACACACGATGAGGAGGACGGTCCCCGTGTTTGACATGTTCTCAGTAGGCAAGCGGCCTGTGCACTGCGAGGTGCCGGTGGGTGCGGACCTGTACCGAACAGGGATACACCTGAGGGGACGGACACGCCTGACCGGTCGCGTCGTCGACGCATCTCGGCAGCGCGTCCAGATTCCCCGCGGTGGTGAGATCCAGTGACGGCCACCGGTGTCCGTGAAGCGCTGGCGGTACTGCCGTCCTGGCGATGGGCGGGCTTCTATGTCCTCGCCTATCTGACCACCAGCCTGCTGCGCCTCACTGCCAAAGCAAGCGGTCCGATGATCGGAACAGCGATCGGTTATGCGGTCGCCGGCCCCATAGGCGCCGTGGTAGGCCTGCTGATCGGTCAGGCAACTCACACAGGCCCCACCCTCACACACATCGCGAGTCTCCTCGACGACGGTGCCGATCGCCTCGGGCAGGCAGCAAACAGAATCACCGCGTCCGTCGCCGACGAGATCGCTAGGCAGCGCGACGAGTCGGCCAAGCGTGCGGCGGATCGCTACGCGGGGGTGTGCATCTGATGGGCGTCCAGCACACCGATCGGATCGCCGCAGGTTCAGCACCGATCGCCGATCCCGACGACAACACCACCGATCTCCGTGGGCGTGCCGAGGCACGGGAGGAATCGGGCCCGATCGGCTACCGATCGAATGTCCTGATCGAGCCGATCGTCGATCGGTTCAAGATCTCAGTGCCTGCGTTGTGCACCGGCGACGATCGCATGACCGTCTGGCCCCGCCCCACAGTGCAGATCGACGGCGCCAACGTGCTCGAGGCAGTCCGGCTTGATGTGCGTGCCTGGCACGTTACCTACGCGGAGGAGGACGATCCGATCGGGGTCACACTCCCGGTCGTCTGCCGCAATCAGGATGCCGCCGCCCAGCTTGCGGCCGCGTTCTCACAACACCAACGCCAGGGGTATGCAGCACCCAACGAACCGGAAGAGCTCATGAAGTGGTGCGTGTGGTGGGTCTCGGAGAATCCCGCCGTTGACCTCGTGCGCGATCGGACCGACGAGTGAAGCGGGCCAAGCGGGCAGTACACCGTGCCGTCGGCGTCGACGAGCCTCCGGCGCCGGCTTCGGTGATCGAAGGCCGTGTCGATGCCGAGATCCGCGCCGCCGACGCTGACCTGCAGCGCACGATCGCGGCCAAGAACGCCGATCTCGAGCTGAAGGAGAAGGAACGCCTCTCTCGCGAACTCGCCCATGATCGGCGAGTTCGGCGTGAGCAAAGGGCTGCTCGTCTCCGGAGGACGACGCGAAAGCGGCAGAGGGCTCTCAAGTGGCGTGCCTGGCGGGAACTGCGGGCGTCCCTGCGGCTGCAGTTCGAACAGGCTCTCGCCGGCCGGCTGATTTTACTGCTCGTCGCGATGGCCGCCGCAACTGCATGGTACGGCCAGTACCGATACCTGCACGAGGTCATGAACCTGGCGCATCCGTTTCCCGCAGCTGGGGCCACAGCTCTTGAGCTGCTGGGGCTCGGGATGTTCAGCATCGCCAGGAGCGCACGCCGCTACCGCGATCGAGCGATCCGCGCTCGGCTGGTCGGCTGGGCTGTGATCGGCTTCTCGGCGTTCAGTAACTGGGTGCACAACGGTGTGCTTCTCGCCGCGCTGTCCGTTGCCGGGCCGGTCGCGTGGGAGATCCATGAATGGTGGCAGCAGCGGGTGGTACTGCACGACGACGGCAAGTTGCCCGTGCGACCGGTTCGGCCGCGGTTCCCGATCGATCAGGTCGTGCTGTTCCCGCTGTGGACCTACAGCGCGTACCGGATCGCGGTGCGGGATCGGATCGAGGACGTCGGCCAGGCGCTGGCGATCGCTGCTCGGGAACGCGCGGCGCAGCGATGGCTGAACCGATCGACGAGGCGATCGTGGGCGAAGTCGGTTCGGCGGTCGATCGATCGGCACGAGGCGTCGATCGAACACAGGAGCGATCGGCTGGTCCGCCTGCCACTGGCGGACCGATCGGAGCCCGGCAGTATGTCGATCGAAGTCGTGCCGATCGACATCCGCCGGATCACCAATGATCGGCTGGCGGAGCGAGAACCCGGATCCAGTGACTGCCAGGTAGTCAAGACGCCTGCGAAGCCGAGGCGGCTTCGCAGGGTGTTCACGCGGACCGGTCGCCCGCGTGAACTGCGGTTGGGGCCCCTGATCGTGGATGAGATCGATTCGAACGATCACCAAGCCGCGACTGGCATCGCCACGGGACGGGCGACCGATCGGCCGGCGAGCCAACGTAAGCCAGGTCGTTTCCCAGCAGGGAAATCGGGACTAGACGTAGTGGGCAAGACGCTCGGCGACGGCGACCTCCAGGGCAACAGCGATGAGGGCAAGGAGTCGAGCGTGCGCAGTAGCCGATCACCGGATCAGTCGCACGATCGAACACCTGACACCAGATCGTCGTACCGCACCTTGGAGCAACTCCGCGTCGAAGCGCACGCCCTAGTCGAACGCGAAGGATGGCTACCTCGAGACGTCAAGGCCATCTGGCTCCAGAAACGCCTCCGATGCAGCCCGAACCGAGCCCGGATCCTGCGAAACGAGATCAACGCCTTACCCGATCAAACCCGGGACGTGGACAGCGAGGGATGACCTGCCGCTCGACAGGCCGACCGGCTGCCATGGACCGATGCGCGACGGACGGGATCCCTGGGCTGCTGCTCCGCGGGTCTGAGGTCGCGGAGGCAAGCACATCCAGCGACACACGATGCGGCGGGACCTGGCCGCCCCAGATAGCCGTCACTGCTGCCGACAGCAACAGGCCGGGTCCCGCCACACCGTGTCCCGGTGGCCGCGCTCCACCCCGGCCGCCCAGACCCGCCACGCCGAACCGAGGCACGATGAACGACAACGCAGGCCACCCGACAACGCCCCAGCGAGACACCTCCCGGCGGATTATCGTTCCCGCCGGCGGCGATGGTGCCTACGTTGAGCAGAACCCGCATCACACGCCGGGGCAGGAGATGTCCTCAGACGACAAGTCAGTGCCGTCCACGACTATCGCCGCCGGGGATGAGGACGGCTCGCGAAGTGCCACTCGGCCTCCTGCCGCCGCGCAGACCGAGCCGGGCCTGCGTCACCACATTGCGCGTCGTGTCGCCGCCATCGTGCGCACCCGGCGCGCGCAGCCAGGCGTTGAGGTCGCGCGAAAAGAAGAACGTCGCGCTCGTCGGCGCCGCCTCGCGCGTGCGGCGGTGAGGAACGCGAGCACGACCACGTGGTGGACCTTGCGCGGCGTTGGCATCACCGTGCGCGGACTCTGGCGAGCACTGTGGCAACCAGACACCGTCGACGACATCAACGCCATGGTCGACGCCAATGTGCCGGACAAGGCCCATCGCGCCAGGATGAAGTTGCGGCGGGACCGCCGCAACGCGATCGCCTTCTGTCTCATCGTCGTCGCCGCCGCGTACTTCGCCGTCAAATACTGGGGGGCCGAGCTGTGGCTCGCGACCCCGTCGTGGGTGCTCGTCACCATCGTGGCGATCACGGTGCCGCTGCTGACCTTCGTCGGTCGCCCTCAGCGCGAGGACCGGGACGAGACCGAGGCCCCGCACGGCATGCCTCGGGGACTCGCACTCAGCGACTCGGCGCGGGGAGTTGCCCGCACACTCAGCGAGGCGTTCGTCAACAGCAAGATCCGTGCCGAGGTCAGCGAAGGCGGTATCCGCGCCGAGCCCGGCGGTTGGGGATGGACAGTCACGCTGCAACTTCTCGACGGGATCACCGAGCCGAAACTCGAGGCACTCGAGCGGCATCTCAACACGCCGGCAGGAGGCCTCGTCTTCTCCCGCGTTCCGCAAGCCGCTCGGGTCATGGTGCTGCGCATCGTCATGAAGGATCTCCTCACCGACCCCATCGACGCACCGGAGCGCGCGTTCGGCTCGGTACGCGACCACGTCGCGATCGCTACCCGCTTCGATGGCGGTCGCCTGAGCCTCGAGCTGTTCGCGCGGCACGTCCTGATCATCGGACGCACCGGCTCCGGTAAGTCCGGAGTACTTCACGGCTTCCTCGACGCCTTGACCGCAGACCAAGACGTCGACATCGTCGGGATCGATCTCAGCGATGGCCCAGACCTCAAATCCTGGAAAGCCTCGATGCGCGACCACGCGTTCGGGCCGAACATCGACAAAGCCGAGAAGATTCTCGCCGCCGCGGTCAGGCTGGTCCGGCACAACACCGCTAACCTCGGCTCCCGCAACTTCGCCCCCGCCGTCGACGGCCCCGGTCACGTTGTCGTCATCGACGAATACGGGATGGTCGCGGCGATCGACACCTTGAGAGTCCTCGTCGAGTTCATCGTGACCTACGGGGCCAAAGCAGGAGTGTGGGTCGTCCTGGCCAACCAGCGCGCCGTCAACGACATGATGGGCACCTCGCGCCTTGCGAGTCAGGTCCACATCAAGGTGTTCCTGGGCATGTCCGCCGAAGACGCGCAAGGCTTGCCCAAACACCTCCGCGAGCTCGGCGTCCGACCGCACCTGTTCCGGCAGGCCACGCAAACCTCACCTCATGACGCGGGCAAGGCGTTCGTCGTCGACGTCGAAACCATCCCGATCCTCGTGCGGTTCTACCGACTCGGGCGCCTGGCAGCCGTACGACGTGCCAGCGAAAGGGCGCCGTATCGCCCACACCTCGATGCTGCGCGCACCGAGATCCTCGATGCGGATGAGCATGACGGGACGGCCGCGCTTCTGCTGGCGGTCCGCTCGGCCATCCTCGCGATCTCCAGCTCGGAGGGACGCCGCCCGGAACGGGCATCGGGGGAGGAGCTACTCCCTCGCCTGCGGCAACGAGGATTCGCCGTCGACAAGAAGAACCTGCTTGGCGAGCTCCGCAGTGCCTCCCGCGGCCTGATCGACCGAAGCCGGGATACCAACCTTGCCCCAGGTAAGAACCCCAAGGGCTTCTACCTGGAAGACCTGGACCACGCAATCGCCGCGATCGAGCAAGAAGCAACCCGCGCGCCGACCGACAACCCCGGCCCACCGGGAGCACGATGACCGAAGGCGGGACACCAAAGCCTGGACAGCCCATCTCTGAGTCTTCCGCGGCACCAGGAGGTACTGGACAGGCATGCGCAGCGGTCCGGCAGGGCGGGTATGGGCACTACACGGGCTCGGCCACGCAGCTGGACGAGGCGCCGTAGCATCACGACGGCTGCCCGGGCACGGGACAGCGACCATCCAGGGGAAGAACGACACCCATGAGCGAACAAAAACCCGAGACCATCCCATCGGGATGGGACCTGCGAGTCAACCGCACGCACGCGGGACAGCCCAGCGAATGGGTGGTAGGGGCCGAACACGACGGGATCGGCTACACCGCTGAGGCGACGATAGCTGCAACGTCGACAGAACCCGGACCTGACATTGCAACCTGGGCAGCTGAAACTCTGGGCGTCGTCGAGGTTGTCTTCGTCAAGACCAGCAATCCTGAGGTGTGGTTGATCGAGATCGTGTACTGACGCCACACAGTGCTGGCATCAGACGAACTGCGGGAGACCCCAAGCACAAGCGAGCCCCGGACCCAGCGTCACTACTGATGAAGCCGACGGGCAGGTGCAGCTGGGCATGCGTCAGCTCACGCAGCCGGGCTCGGGAACCGTTCGTTGACGTTGACCACGTCGTGCAGCGAAGCCCTGTAGAATCTGGGCTTCACCAGTTCTGGGAGGCGACGCCTCGGTCATTGCGATCCGGTGCGCGGTCCGCGGATTCGTTGCATCTTGACGACAGTGGGCTTCCCCAGCAGTTCCGCGACACCACCTGGCTGGCAGGGAATCCACGCTCCGGTGCGGCCTCGACTGTTCCAGCGAATCCAGCCAGCGACCGCGGCCACGGACTTTCCCCAGCGTCCCTACCTGTCCGGCACACGGGAACGCGAATGTCGACGCGCACGTGTGTGCTGCCGATCGTCGGGAATCGCGGGTGGACTGGACAGGCTCCACCGGCGATCCTCGCCTGTGATGCCGATCGTGATTCGGCTAGTCGCCGGTGTGCCGAACTGGGGCCGGTGATTCCCGCGGTCTTCACCGGACCCGTCCAGACCCAGCCGCTACGCGGTCGGCTTCGCCGAGTCCGGACCGGTCCGGTGAAGACCGCGGATGTCTTCCGGTCCTGCTCACCTGCACCGGCCAGGAGGTACCAATGCCCAAACCGAGCACTCCGTTGCCCTACGGAGCCCACTGCTACTACGAGGTCTCAGAAGAAGCCGACGACCGCTATGGCGTGATCCGGTTCTACCGATACCGGCGCGACACCGGCGACTCTGCCGTCACCGACACCTACCGGGTCACAATCGAGCGCACATTGCGCACGGATCGCTCCTCAGCGCACGTAGATGTCCAGAACCCGGACGAAAGGTGGACGCGCATCGTCAGCAAAGACGCGTCGAAATGGCACAGCACCACGTCTCCCCACAGCAGCAAAGGCACCGACACCCACCCCGATCCCGGGATCGTCACACTCAAACGCCTCGCGGACACCCTGGCTGCGGAAGCGATAGCCAGCCGCGGCTGACCAGCAACGCCCGTAGCTCGGACGACGAGCCACACTTACTGCCCTTAGCTGTGAAGCCAGGGCAGTACCACTGTGGCTTTCACGCCACCTCACGCCAGATCCGGTTGCGGGCGCAGCGATATCGGCAACAACCCCGGGCGTCGCGAGAAGAGACCAAACAGACGCCGCCATGGCACTTACGTCGGATCCCCTTGCGACGCCCGGGCGCGCCCTTTCTGAAACCGTCGGTCCACCGTGGAGCAGCCAGTATTTGACAGAACGCGCTGTGTTCCTGCGCCGAGCTTGGTGATGGCGCGATCCTCAAGAACCAGCGCGGCCGCGTGCTGCGGCCGATGCCATCGACCGAGCGGCGCCGCTACGCAAGCTGCCTTACGCGGTCTGGGCAGTCGTTACGGCCTGCCATGACGTACTTAGCCCACCTCCTGTCGGGTGTGCCCCGTGGACTCCCGCTGGGCAGCAGAGCGGCGTGGGTTGGCAAGGGCGCGGCATCCCGCAACCTGATGGCCACGGGAGACCTACGACCAACACCAGTTCCTCACCCTGCACCACCGCAGCGCCAATTACGTCGACGTCTCACCACAGTGAGCCAGCCGCACCGACAGGCCACATCCTCACCTGCAAGAACACTTTCGCGATCTTGCGCGCCCCGCCCGCACGATGGGAACCGCGACCGCCGACCACCCGAGATGAACGTACCCGCAACACCCACTGCGCGGTCAGACGGCTGAATCGCCGCGAAGCGGAAGGGCCTGTGTAGAGAGCCTTCAGTCTTGCCCCTACGGCGTTAGCTCCTCGTCGCGTGGGCCGTGAACCCGCGCACCGCAGCAGGGCACCAGGCCCGCCGGTCAAGCCCGAGCCGCTGCGCGGTCGGCTCCGCCGAGCCTCTGACCGTCGCCCGGTGCACTGCTTCTGGTCGCGGTGTCCACGCACACCGCGACCAGAAGGAAGCCACGTGACCCGCAACCGGCATGTCGTCGACACGGACGTCGTCGAGTTCGTTCGCCTCGGCCACCGCGTCTCATTGAACTTCACCGTGCCCCTGCGCAACCGCCCGACCTTCGACCGGGTCATGGCCACAGCCCAAGGCGGCAACAACTTCGATCCTGACCTGGTCGCCAGCACGATCGGCACGCTGTACGACGAATCGATGGAGGTCCTCTTCGGGGCCGAGGGTTCTGCGGTGCTCTACATCGAGGTGCCCTACTTCAGCAGTCAGCGTCTCGACAGCACCTCCGTCGACTCGGGGGAGAAGTACACCGCCGACCAGCGGCAGGACTACGCCCGTCGTGTCATCGACTGGGCCCGCCGGATGCGCGCCGACGAGATCACGGTGCAGCAGAACCCCGTCACCGAGTACCCGGTGGTCGGCCAGCCCGGCGAGCACCCCTACCGGATCCGCATCTGGTGGGACTGAGCGCCTGGGCACCCCGGACCCGGCGCTCTCTGGGGCTCGGGTACCACGTCCCTGCTCGCGCCGCGGTGACCCATGAACTTGAGCACCTCGTCGTCCACCGCCCGTCGCATCGGCCGGACACCACGGTCCGGCCGTCCCCGTTTCCGCCCGAAGGGAGCGAGACCATGTTCACCCCACCGGCCGCCGAGCTGGCCAAGGACCACTTCGAGCGGCAGGTCAGTTTCGGAGGCTGGACCCACGCCCAGTTCTTCGACCCACGCGCCACCAACTACTGCGGACCGCTGCCGGCTACACCACCGCCTGCGGGCAATCGGTGCCGTTGCCCGGGCTGCGCTAGCGAGGGCTGGTACGCGTCCTCGCCGGTGTGCAGATTCTGGCGCGCCTTCTGTGACCGGTGTCAGGGCCACCGCAGCTACGTCGACCTCGGATCGCGGACCCGAGTCGATTGCGAGGTTTGCCGAGACGTCTGGACCACCGACGTTCAATTCTTCCGCGATGCCCTGCGCAGTCCTGCTGCCGTCATTCAACGACTGCGCAGTGAGTCCGCGGGCACGGCACGGCAAGTGTCCTGACCGCCGTTGGGGCTACCTGGGTGCCGACCGCGTGGACGCCCGAAGGGCAGCAGAACCGTTCCAGGGCGGGTCAAGGCCGGGCCGCTACGCGGTCGGCTCCGCCGAGCCTCTGACCAGTCCTGAACGGTCCCGCTGGGCGTGCGCCCGTCCACGCACCGCCAGCACCCAGGAGGCAGCCAGTGCCCTCTCGTTCCCGAGCTCTCACCGTCGCGGCCGTGGCCGCGGTGTCCAGCATCGTCCTGTCCGGCTGTTCGCTGCTGTCTCCCAAGCCGGAACCAGGCCCGGACCTCACCGTCCCCGACGTCCTGTACCTCACCGAGCTGCGCAACGCCGACATCGAGCTAAGGACGCCCGCAGCGTCCGTCGACTACACGCGTCCCGGCAGGGCCGCCTGCGCCGCCCTGGACAAGAGCAAGAGCGTGCCATCGGCGACGAGGTCACTGGCTGGCACCTTCTACCCCGATGAGGCCAGCGTGATCATCGTGGCCGCGATCCACAATTACTGCCCGCAGCACATTGGGCTGCTTGCTCTTCCCGGCCGCCCGTGACCACCTGAGCGATGGTTCGAGCACGTCGCCATCAGCTCGACCTGCTTGAGGTCCCGGCTGGCGCCGCACATCGCCGCCGGTCGGGACCACGGCAGCCGCAGTTCTGCTCGCACGACGGATCTGAAAACGCCCACGGCGAGCTTCGGATGGCGTGGATCAGTGGGCCAGGCACTGGTGTCGCGAGAGACCATCGCGACGGGCACGCACAGGGTAAGCCCGCTACAGCGGTTGTCGAGCGCGCTTTGCAGCCTCTTCGATCTCGGCACGACGGGCCATGCGTTGTGCAGGGCTGGGCAACGGCGCCAGACGCCGACGGCCACGGTTCGGGTAGCGGATAGCCAGCGAGTGAGCAGGCGGAGAGGCGAGGTAGTCGCCGAAGGCGCACCCAGTAAGGTGTGGACACCATTCGACGGAAACATTGCAATACTCACATAACATTCCGCGGACAAGCCCGGAGTCGTGATCGTGATCAACATATTGCGCGGCACGGCCACAAATTGCGCAAGCTTCACCGAAAACGGCGATGAGCTGACCTCGGATCCGCGATATCGGCGTATCTCCGCCTAAGTATCGCGGCCACATCAACGAGACAGGAAGCGGGCATCTCAGATGCGGAGCCACTGAGCCAGCAGGAATCCGCTCGGTGCCGAGTTCAACCACCCACGCCGTGTGAATCTCGAATCTCTCGGCGTCCATCGGCATGGAGTTGCCAAATCGACGGACCCCGTCCTGTAGCCACCAGTGGCAGGTCATGGTGTGACGGTAGCTTCGCTGCGATCTGCGGACCTTCGTGCCAGCGCAGGCAGGTTTGCCGTTCGTGGCCAGATGATAGCGTCCATCGTCTGCCAAGATCGCCGAAACATCAGGGAGCGCGCGATCGTCGAGCGGGCACGGTTGATCGCCACTGGCCTGAACAACTTGCTCGACCTGATCCGGCGAGAAACCCCACTTGACCGCGTAGCGGCGCAGCAGATTAGCGCGGCGTGCGGCAGGCAACTTGTCGAGTGCGGAAGCGGCCGTCATATCAGTCAGTCTCCGGAATCGAGCATGAACGGCGCAAAGTTGCCGAGAGAGGCTTTCCGGGCCTTTTCCGCCGAGAGCGCCGCCTGCATTTTAGGGTATGGCCATAACGAACAGCCTTGGCGACGTTGCTCCGTGCGGGGTCGAGTAACGCAGCTGGCCCGGGCGGGTGCAGGCCGCAGTGCACGCAGACAACCTCGACAGCTTCTGCTGGCACCTGCGTCACCTTTCCGCAGGTCGACCTCGGGCAGGTGATGACACTGTCATGTGGCAACAAGTCGAACGGCGTCACCTCGTGCGTTGTGCCGCACTGGGAACAGCCCAGGACGGCCGGCACGCTCCAGTCCACACTGTCGTCGGCGTGCACTTGATGGGAGATCGAACTCGGCGAGGCAACCAGCTCGCAGGACGGGCTCCGCGCGTACCAGGTGTCCGGAGCGGGGGTGACGAGCGGACAGGACGGGACCACTTCCGCACGCGGTGCCTGCTGCACCACATTCGTCGGCAGGCAAGCGGGCATGGCAGCCTCAACCCTGGATGCGGATTGCTTATAGACCGCAGCCATGGCAGCGATGACCCGGGCGTGATTCTGCGGCGAGCACCAGGCGGCCGGAAGCCGTCCGGCTTCGACCTCACCGAGGAGCCAGACCGACGATCGCAACCTCGGCCGGACCAGATGGGGACGTACCCGGGTGGCGGCGACACGCAGAGTCAACCCGGCATTCCGCCGGAGCGTCCTTAGCGTGTCGGCATCCGGCGCCACGCCACTCAGCTCGCGAACATCGCACTCCAAGGCAGCGGCCAACGCAGCGATACGCGCCGGCTCGGGTGTCGCCTCGCCCATCTCGTACCTCACGAGCTGACGACGGGAGGTCCCGACACGGTCAGCGAGCTCGTCCAGAGACAGTCCGTCCCGACCGCGGTCGGGACGGGGAAAGGCCGTGCGCGTGGACTTCATCGCCACGCGATCGAAACTCGCCTGCCCTCGCATGAAAACAGTCTAAAGTACACGTGTCTTTTAGCATGTAATCGCTGCTCGGACGAGTATTGCGCCACGGTCCCGGCTGTAGCGGAACGGTGACGACCTCAACTGTCCGCGGGGTGCCAGCGCGGCCAGGCACGGGCGACACTGGGAACGGAATGTCCGGCTATCGGGCGAGGAGCCCGGAAGCCGAGCGCAGCAGACTCGGTGGCCGGCGGCAAGAGCCCCGGAGCAACCTCGTCCTGCGGTCGTATTTGCCGCCGGCCACCTGCGCCTGCCATCGCCAGGCTTCCGGGGCTGCCCGCCCTGAACCGTCACACGCCAACATCATCCAATCCCCAAGTAGGAGACCCGCCCAATGTCCAGCACGCCGACCAATGACAGCGGCCACCTCGAGTCCATCCGCGAAGTCGAGATCGACGGAAGCCGCTATGTCCTGACGACCAGTGCCGATCCCGCCCGGCCCGACACGGTCGTCATCGACCTACTCGGGGCAGGCGCCGATGCCGAAGTCACCCTCGAGGGCCACCTGACTGCAAGCCGAACCGCGTTGGAACACCTAGGGCCACTTCTGAGCGAAGCCCTTTCCAGCGGACAGCGATCGACGACCCGCAAGCCACGCCGACGTGGCTACGGCAAACCCACGCAGTCCTACCACCCCTGGACCGATGAACTCAGGGCCGCGCTGCACGCCGCGTGGACCGCGGCCGACCCCAGCGTTCCGGCGCTACAGGTCGTGGAGGGCGTAGCGGCGGCCCTCGATGTCCCAGTCGAACATGTGAAGTCCCGGTTCGAAGGACCCGAGTCGACCAGGGATCCCGCGAGGCTCATCTCGGTCATCGCGATCCTCATGCAGCGCACCGACGGCGCAATCCTCAACCAGCTGCCCCGGCAGAACCTCGACCCGGAACGCCCCGGACCCCAGCCCGAGGACGCGCGCCAGACCACCGGATAGGCATGCTTCTGGCAGCGCGCCGCCATAGCGAGACGGCAATTCTATCGATATCGATTGAATTTTTACCGTGGGCGCTGCTGCGGGCGACCGGGAGAACCGGCACGTTCGTCGTCCGTGGAGTCCAGCGAATCGCTGGCTCGTGCGGATTGCGACGGCATCGCAGCCGACTGCGCATGCGCTACTGGTTCGCTAGAGCGAGTACTTCGCCAGGGTCTTGGCCGCATCCGCAGCGGCTTGTCCGGGAGTGAGTCGGTACTCGCATCGGCAGGGGCCCAGATGGGCAAGCCTCTGTTCGGCGCCGGTCACACGGCGCATCCACCGTCTGCGGGCAGCGGCTTTCGACTGCCTATCGGCCACGAAGCGCTGGGACTCCGCCTGCAGGACGGAGTAGCAGGCCGGGCACAGGTCGCGAGGGTCCTCCAGGTTGTCTCGGAATGTCCTGCTTCCCGCTTCCCACGCGATCCACGTCGCAGTCGCCCACTCAGCCAGCGGACGTCCGCTGTCGTCATAGCGAGCAAGGCCCGGAGACCGAACGAACCGTTGACCGGTGCCCCCGCAGGGGGTGGTCGGCCTACGCCTGAACGGCCACATCCGAGCACCTTCCTTCCGCGGGGGCCAGCTGGGTTGCTGGGCCACAGTTTGCCACGCCTCAGCGGCCCGGCTCCTCCCCAGCAGGGTGCCGTCCTTTCGGTGCCTCGTTCCTCTCGCCGCGTGCGGCGCTCCCAGCACAGCAGACCACCGGTTCGGGCGGGGCTTTCCCGATCACGTCACGGTCAGCGCGTGGCCCGCCCGAACCGGTGGCCCGCTCCTGCCGACGCGTACACAGCCGACGAGGGAGCGCACACCGATGAATCAGACCGCTATCACTCCTGCGGAGTACAAGGTCCTTGAGAAGATCGCCGAGGGATGCACCAACCAGGAGGCCGCCAGTGCGCTCGCGCTATCCAAGCACACCGTTGACAAGCAGGTGAAAAGCCTGCTGCTGAGGTTGGGCGCAGCGACCCGTTCGGAAGCGGTGAGTAAGGCTCTGGAGCTGGGTTTGCTCAAGGGCCGCAAGCCGAAGCCGGCAAAGCTGACCGAAGCCGAAGCTGACGTCCTGTCGTTGGTCGCCAAGGGACTCACCGAGCCAGAGATCGGGTTCTTGACCAACCGCACCGTCAACACTGTCCAGACCCTGGCGCGCCGAGCGCGCAAGAAGCTGAACGCGAGCAGCAACGCGCACGCGATCGTGCTCGCCACGCGTCTCGGACTACTCAGCGACCCCAGGTAGGCCCTACACGCGTCGGTTTACGGGCCTCCTGGTGGTCGGACCGCTCTCTGTGGTGGCCCGACCACCAGCACCGGTGTGCAACGCACGGGCTGAAATGGGGTCCATGTTGAGGCCCGGAACCGTGCCCGCTGGGCTGCCACGCTTCACTGACAAAGCATGGTGGCCCAGCATCACGCCTGCGCAATCGTAGGCGCTGTGGCTCCGGCTCTGGACCTCGTACTCGCGAAAGGACAGGGTTCGGCCAGAACATCGGATCTCCGGTTATCGACTGCACGGCATCCAGCCGAGCTGTCCCGATCCGGAGGATGACTTATGGGGCGAACGTTCCGCGCTTGCAGCCAATTCCATCGCCAACTCAACCAGTTCCACCGACGACGCCGGTTCCTCGGCACTCGGCGCACCTGCCGGGCAGCAGCCACTGAGGTCGTGGCCGAGCTGGCCGATCCGCACGTGGGCGACCTCGTCCGGCGAGCCGCACGACGGCGGGAAAACAGGTAGCGATCTCCCGACCTCAGCGAGGATACCGAGCAAGCGGCTGCACCGGGCTGGCGTTCACTGGTTCCGGCGAACCCCAGCCTCCATGGACCGTTAGGCGTCAACTCTGCCGTGCGCGTTCCAGCTCGGCGCGTGTGAAGACGGTGGCGGTTTCAGGCTGCTTTCGGATCGAGTTGCCAGCGATGCGATCGACCTCGACTCACTCGCAGGCGCACCGTCGAGCCGGCGGTTCGTGAACGGCCTGTGACCTCCACTAGGGCCTCGTGCGTTCTGCCTCTGAGTGCGATGGCGGTACTCGGCGACCACAGCAGACGCGCAGGGGTAAGGCAAAGAGCGCTTGCCTTACCCCTGCGCGCCCGCTGGTTGGACTTGCGTCCCACATAACTTGCCACCAGGGGGAGAACCTCGTGATCCTCGCGAACGTCGCCGCGTGTTGTTCCTTTTACGTCGCGGATGTGACTGCCCGCTCGATCGATGCCGCGCTCAACACCTTGGACTCGGTTGACGAGTTCTTGTACCGCCACTGTGGCCGATCCTTCGGGTGGCCGGAGTCGCCCGCCAGGTTGGCGTATCGGCTACGGAAGTACGCGCAGCGGCGAGGATTGCCTGTATATCTCCCCGGGGCCCTGGCCTCGCGCTTGAACGACCAGCTCGACCCTGAACTGCCGCGACCGACCGCGCACGCGGTTCTGCGGCTGCCGGAGTCAGCGACTCGCCGAATCAACACCTGGTCGCCTGGACCCGGCTACATCGAGGTCACCACCGCACGAACGTGGGTGCGACGGGACGAGCGGAACGCCGACGAACTGCACATCGTCGACTACGCAGCCGGCAACGCCGCGACCGGACCTTCAGTTCGGACAGCTGTTCTGCCCGCGGCCAATGCGCTCTCGTTCGCGGGCGCAGCACCTGAGCACCCGGAAATGACGTCGGCGATCGGCTGGAGTGAGGAGCCCATCGACACAGGACACCCCGCGCTGCGTTACCAGGACGAGGTGCGGTCGCTTCGCAATGAGCTGCGGGAACGTCTTCGGCTGGACCAGGACACCTACCGTGCACTGGTGCCCATCATGCAGGTCACCTCTCTGCCGCAAGGTGGGTTCCAGGTCGGGCTCGAGGTGACCGCCGGTCCAGGGCTGGGCGGGACCTCGCTGCTGGCCGGCGCGCTCTCCCGCCTGGCCCGCGGCCTTGGCGCCGAATCTGGCTGGGGGATCTCCGCGGCCGGCTGGACTCCTGTTCCGTGCGCAGCCAACAGCCCGCTGCTGTATCCGGTGTTCCCGGCGGCTTTGCAGAAGCTGGGCCTCTCCGATTCCTGGCCCTACCTCCCGGTGACACCCGAGACAGCGTGACTCCCGGCTGGTGACGCACCCCGGCGACTGAAGCACGACGCGCCCGGCCCCCGGTCCGGGGGTACGGGCGCTCGGCTCAGCACCGAGCGCCCTCGCCGGGGCCGGGCGCGTCGTGCTGCCCCGCACGGGGTCCACGTCACCACCAGCGAGGAGCACGTACTCATGGACTCCATCCCCGCACCAGCGACCCCGTTCGACGATCTGGCCTCCTTCGAACAGGCCGTCGAGCGAGCACACACCGCCGCACAGGCCTACTTCGGCGGCGAAACACCAACCATGCCGGACGGCGACTACGACCACCTGGTCGCACGCATCGCCACGAGCATGGCCGCGAATCCGCAGTGGGACGATCGCGGTGTCACCACCGCGGTGGCCGCCGGAATCTCCGCCGGAGAGGTGCGGCACGAGACGCCGATGCTCAGCCTCGACAAAATCACCACCGCCGCCGAACTTGAGCAGTTCACGAACACGCTGAACGCCGGCACAGCGGTGGTCGAGGCCAAGTTCGACGGCATGGCCTGCCACGTCGACTATCACGACGGCCGCCTGGTCCGCGCCGTAAGCCGCGGCGACGGCATGGCCGGCGACGACATCACACACCAGGTCACCCGCGAGCCCGGCGTCGCCGGGCTGCCCAAGAGCCTCCCGCACCCGTGGAGCGGGTCGGTCCGCGGCGAGATCTTCATGACCAACACCGACTTCGAGACCGCCAACGCCGCTCGTGTCGCCGCCGGGAAGCCGCCGTTCGTCAACCCGCGCAACGCGGTCGCCGGCTCGATCCGCAAGATCGAACGCATCCACAGCGTGCCGATGAGCTTCGCCGCCTACGCCATCAGCGGTGACGGACTCGAGGACGTCGACAGCCACCTGGAACGCATGGCCCACGCCCGCCTGTCCGGGATCACCACCGCGACCATGCTCACCGCCGGAGCACTACCGGTCGGCACACTGGGCTACGGCCACCGGGCCGAGGATCTGCAGCGTGCCGTCGACGCTCTCGGCGACCTGCGGCCGAGTCTCGGGTTTCCGATCGACGGCGCCGTGATCAAGGCCGATTCACGCGCCGTGCGGACACGGCTGGGCAGCCACAGCAGCGCGCCACGCTGGGCCGTGGCCTACAAGTACCCGCCGGACACCGTTTACTCGATCCTGCGCGGCATCGAGGTCTCTGTCGGCAGGACCGGCCGCGCGGGCTTCCGCGCGGTCATCGATCCGGTGACGGTGGCCGGGACCACGATCCGCTACGCGAGCCTGCACAACGTAGACTGGATCGCCCAGCAGGGCCTCGGCATCGGATCCCGCGTGTCGGTGGTTCGGGCCAATGACGTGATTCCTCGCGTCACCGCCGCCGTCGGGGAGCAGCCCGCGGATGTGGTGCCGTGGATCCCGCCCGCCAGGTGCCCGCAATGTGATCAGCCCTGGGAACGCACGGGGCAGCTCTGGCGCTGCACCACCCCGGCCTGTTCGCTGGTGTCCTTGCTGACCTACGCGGCCAGCCGCGACGTCCTCGACATCGACGGACTGGGGGAGGAGGTCGCGGCCGCGCTCGTGGAGGCTGAACTGGTCCGGGACCTGGCCGACCTGTACACGCTGACATCCGACCGGATCGCCCAGGCATCGTACGTGCGCGCCGGTACCACGGGCGGGCGCCGCATCGGCGCGGCAACCGCTCTCAACCTGGTCGCGGGCATCGCCGCGGCGAAGGAACGACCGCTGGCCCGGCACATCACCTCGCTCGGGATCCGCATGACCGGACGCCGCATGGGCCGCACGCTGGCCCAGCACTTCGGAACCCTCGACGCGCTGCGAGCCGCCACCGTCGAGGAGCTCGCCGTCGTCGACGGCATCGGGGCGACGAAAGCCTTCTCGATCCACACCGGCCTGCGCGACCTCGCCGGCATCCTCGACCGGCTGACAGCTGTAGGCATCACGACCGTCCACGAGACCACGCCGGCGGCGGCGCAGGGTGCGCTGGCAGGGAAGCGCGTCGTCATCACCGGCGCGATCCCGACCATGTCCCGGACACAGGCACAGGAAGCCGCCGAACGACTCGATGCCACCGTGTCCGGCTCGGTCACCGCCAGGACGGACCTGCTCGTCGTCGGTGCGGGCTCCTCCGCCCGCAGCAAGCTCGCCAAAGCGAACAAACTCGGTGTCCCCACGATGTCCGCCGAGGACTTCCTGGCCCTGCATGCCCAGGCTGCCACCTCGTAGCCAGCCTGCTTTCGGCACCGGCACGGCCCGAATCTCCCGGGCCGTGCCGCGGTTCAGACCTATCCCCGCAATCATCGGAGGCAGCCCAGCATGCCCAGGATCAACCGCTCGATCTCATTGCAGTTCATCGTCCGCTCCCTCGCGCACGCTCCGGACAACGAGTCCTACGGTGAGAAGATCGCCCGCGAAGCGGGGATAACCTCCAGCTCTGTCTACAGAGCACTGGAAAGTCTCATCGAACGAGGGTTCGCCCGGAGGACACGCCAAGAACCGGGCGCCCACGGAACGCCGCGTCGCTACGTCCAGCTCACCATCGCCGGGCTTGACCTGGCGAGGAAGTGGAACGTGCTGAGTCTCGAAGCCGCTGCGGCACAACGACTGCGCGCGATCGCCGAATCGCTCGGTCATGAACCGGGCAGCGACCTGCATCGAGCAGCTGATCAGCTCGTCGACTCGAGCTGGGCCGTGCCACCGTTCGACAGCGCGGCCGTCGTAGCCGCGGTCCTCGGCCCCGCAGGCCCGGACCAGTAGCGCTCGACGGTCGAGACAGTGACCAGCCAACGAACACCCGTCCGGCACGACGCCCGGCCGCCCGGGCGCGGCGCCGCTCCCGACGAAACGCCTCGGTGTCCTCCCGGACATCTCCCTGTTCCGCAGCTACTGTCGTTGTTGCTGGCCGGTGGTGGAACGAGAACTCGCAGCACGTCAGCAGACCTGGCTGGGCGGGTCAAGGCAAACCGCTTCGCGGTCGTCGCAAGCGCCGAGCCTTGCACCTCGCCCGTCCCGGCCCGCTGCGAGACGCGTGTTCACGCACCACACCCACCGACCACACAGGACACGACACGTGTCCCGCAGAACCAGGAGAGATCCCATGGCTGGAGACACCTACATCACGGTGATCGGCAACGTCACGTCCGACCCGGAGCTTCGCTTCACCCCGTCGGGTGCGGCGGTCGCGAACTTCACGATCGCGTCCACCCCGCGCACGCTGGACCGTCAGTCCGGTGAGTGGAAGGACGGCGAGGCCCTGTTCCTGCGTTGCAGCCTCTGGCGTCAGGCGGCCGAGAACGTCGCCGAGTCGGTGACCCGGGGAGCCCGTGTCATAGCGTACGGCAGGCTGAAGCAGCGGTCTTTCGAGACCAAGGAAGGCGAGAAGCGCACTGTCGTCGAGCTCGAGGTCGATGAGATCGGCCCGTCGCTGCGCTACGCCACCGCCAAGGTGAACAAGGTCAGCCGTGGCACCGGTGGCGGTGGCGGCGGCTTCGGTGGAGGTGGCGGTGACCAGGGCACCCCGCCCGCCGGCGACCCGTGGGGCAACGGCGCCTCTGCGGGGCCGGACGACCAGCCCCCGTTCTGATCCCGCCGCGGTTCGCGGGCCGGTCCCCCGTCGGGGCACCGGCCCGCGAGGCCGGTAAAGACAGCCAGCCTGGCGATGAGCGCCGCCTCGTCGCCGTCTAACAGCACGCGGCGGGCCAGACCCGGCGCCGGTCACGCAGCACCACCTCGAGCATGGACATTCCTGGCTCGCCAGACCAGGGCGAGAATCACCGACGCAGCCGGTCGCTGAAGGCCAGGCCGAGGCAGGGTGTCTGGCTCGGCGTTGGC
Organism: Amycolatopsis thailandensis; assembly: GCF_002234405.1. GTDB lineage: Bacteria > Actinomycetota > Actinomycetes > Mycobacteriales > Pseudonocardiaceae > Amycolatopsis > Amycolatopsis thailandensis. The sequence goes on from NZ_NMQT01000043.1 coordinate 77,860, forward strand.
CGGGCCTACTGCGGAAGTCGCGCTACCCGCCTGTGAAGAGCGTGCTGTGGATTGATCCGGTACATCCGCGATCGGAATCGTTCCTGCTCGACGGGGTCGCGCTGCACAGGAACGTGGCAGCCGGTGTCGAGATCCAGGTGCCCCCAGATCCCCTGGTTGGCCTCGTCATGGAGCCAGCGGCCGCAGATGATGACCGAGACGGTGCGGCCTGGCGATTCAACGTGCTTCACTTGGTGGTAGTCGCGGTCGACGATCCGGTTCACCGAGCCAGGGACGTTGAGCACGCTTCCTCTATACACCAACAATCCGGTGGCCGAGCGATACCAATGTTCATCTTCGTAAGCGCTCAGGGCTGGATGGGCTTCCATGACCACCCACGGATGAGTGTGTGGCTTGGAAGTCTCGCCAGCTCGCAGATCGGGGCGATACCAGATATTGATTTTGATGGTCAGCTCAAGGGTCTGAACCACGACGAACTCGGCCTTATAGGCCAGCGGGTCGCCAGCGTCATCGTCATCCGGACTCGGGATGAGCCACCAGCGTGCCGGGTCGGCGAACGCTTCCCAGGCGAGCGCGCAGTGGGCGGGTGCATGAGAAGCCAGGCAATCGACAGCTGCACCGAAGATCTCTTCATCCACGGCCAGGCCAGGGATGATTTGAACGACACGCATGGGTTCTCTTTCGCTGCAATGGGATTCGCGATCGGCAACATCTATCGAAGGCGCTGGCGATTGCCCTGTCACTCGCATAGGGGAGTTCTGAAGAAAAGAGCGCCGCAAAGCTCCACGTAATCGAGGCAGCAAGTTCAAGGAATCTGAGGGCTTCGTACTCGGAGTGACCTCCGCGATGGACACTCTGATCCTTCCGCGGCGGCGACTGACTCCCTACACGCTGACAGGAGCCTGCCTATTGAGGCCAGCGATATCGAGCTAATGGCGAAAAACTGTCCATAAGGACAACTACCCAACGAAAAGTGTCTTCCCGCGAGTGCTCTGCGGAGGGCCGATCTGTCACGACGGTAGCCGCGACAGTCGGGGTCCCGATCTACGCGCAGCAGGCTGTCCCGGAACTGCCCCGGCGCCACCCGTTGAGCGAGCGCAACTCCAGGCCCGGCTGCTCCAGATCGGCCCCGCAGGCCGCCGGTCAGACCGAAGCGCAGACCGATCCACGCCGTCGACCGGGCAATCAGTCATCCAGGTGCTGAGCCGCCGCGCTCCTCACGGCTGCGGCGTCGTTCCAGCACGGCTTCGGGATCGAAGTACCCGGTGGACGCCCGAGCAGCGAAGAGTTCCCACTCTGTCGGGGTGTAAGTGATGACCAGGTCCTCATCCGTGCGGGGCGGAGTCCGCCGGACCGCGGTGTAGATGACACCATCCGTATGGCGCACAAACGCCACCTCGACGACTTCGACGCCGGCCTCGACATCTTCGCCGCCCTGCCAATGCGCGTTGCTCAGGTCGAGGTGACCGAGGACGTCACCACTCTTGCTGTAGATCGGCGCCGTGGTCCTGCGCATCGCCTGGTCCTCACAAGTTCTGCTGGTCGATCGCGTCCGAAGGTGTACCCGACACCATGTCCTCCGCTAGGAGCGCCTGTCGGCGTATGACGCGGACGTCGTCGACGCGGCCCGGCTGCGCCCCTCAAGCTGTGGCCTGAGCGTTCAGCGATGACCTGTCCACCGTTCTCCGGCTACGACGATATCGCTCGGCGATCTGGACACCCACCGCGGCCCGAGGGCTTGCCGACGCTGGCAGGCTCCGGCGGCTGCGCCCGAACCCCTGCCAGCCCGCACCGACCGGGGGAGACGAGCCTCGCTGCGCTCGGTCGCGCTGACGCGCGATCCCACCCCGGTCGGGCGAGCCGCGGGGTCCCGGCCGGTCCGCCGGAGCCTGCTCTGCGGCCGTCGCCCTCAACCCACAGCGGCTGCCCGAGTTCCCGCGTCGGTCATCGATCGGGGCGGAACTCCAGTGAGTCCCTGGCAGCCACTAATCCGTAGGAGAGAAATGAAGCTGACGACGCTGGCCAAGTCGAAGTGCATCCAGGACCTGGCTCTCGTGATGGACATGGGTGTGCCGTCCGCGTCGGGAACGTGCATCTACCACGGAGCCTTCGATTCGGAGTCCGGTGCGTGCCCTCGCTGCAACCGCTGATAGCGGTGCCTCCTGTGTAGCGACCCCGATCTAGATGTTCGCGGTGCCCCTGCGTAGCTGACTACGCAGGGCACCGCGACTGCCAAACGTCTGTGAAAAGCGCGGTACCCCTCCCGGCCGTGCCTTGCTGCGGGTCTCGCCGGGCGCGCCTGTGCGGGTCGTTGCCGCACGCCACCGGTGCCCGGCCGCGCTTGATGTCCGCCCCCGCGCCGAAAACCAGTGGGCACGGCCACAGAAGCAACTCAGCTCTTCCTCTCGGCGATCGCCAATGCCATTTCCTCACAAATTTCGAAGGAGCACCACGCGATGACCACTATGGAGTCCGTACTCACTCGGCGCGACGCGCGCCTGCCCGACATGGTCGAATTGTTGCAACGCCAGCATGACAGCAAACTCGACGTTGTCGTGCCCGCCCGCGATCTGCGCATGGTCGGAGGGCGCTTGGCGATCGACGGGATCGGCGAGCCGACGATCACTCTCGATGGCGTCACGTCGACCACCGGCATTTTCGTGCCGACAGCGACGTGCGACGGGGGCTTCGCCGACAAGCTCGGCATCCCCGTGAGGTACCTGCGGCGGATGCGCGAGACCGGGCACCTGGACCTGCTCGACCACAACATCAACGAGTGGCTCGCCGAGGATCCAGCCAAGCGGTTCCTCACCCGCAACTTCCGAGGAGTCGGCGGCACCCCGGGCATTTCCCGCGCACTGCTGTCCGAACAGTACCGGTTCGTCGACAACCTCGATGTGCTGATGGCGGTTCTTGAGGGGATCCGGATGGCCGGCGTGCACGTCGACGTGTCCCAATGCGACCTGACCGAAACCCGGATGTATGTCCAGATCCGATGCCCGGAGGTCTTCGCCTACGCTCCCGCTCTGCTGCGCAACTACACCAGCCCGTTCACCGGCAACCGCGGCGCGGACAACCCGATCGTGTTCGCCGGGTTCGTCTTCAGCAACTCCGAGGTCGGGCACGGATCCTTCTCCATCACCCCGCGGATCGTCGTCCAGGTCTGCGACAACGGCATGACCGTCACCCAGGACGTCATGCGCGAAGTACACCTGGGCGGCAAGCTCGCCGACGGCGTCGTCCGCTGGAGCGCCGACACCCAGGCCGCTGCGCTGGACGTGCTGGTCAAGCAGGCACGCGACGCGGTGAACACCTTCCTCAACCCGGCCTACGTGCAGGCCAAGATCGCCGAGGTGGAGGCCGACGCCGGCGTGCGGGTGGAGGACCTCGAGGAGACGATCACCTACGTCGGCAAGCAGCTGCGGTTCACCGAAGCCGAGCGCAAGACGATCCTCAGCCACTTTTTCGACGCCGGCGACCGGACCTCCGGCGGTGTGCTGCACGCGGTCACCAGCGCCGCGCAGACCATCGACGACGCGGACGAGGCCTACGCCCTGGAACGGCAGGGGCTCCCGGCGATGCGGCACGCCGCGGCATTCCAGCGCTGACTCCCGCCGCGGGGCGGCCGCGCAGTGTCGCGGCCGCCCCGCTCGGGCCCTCACCGAGCGGTCGTCGCTGTGACGCGGAAACCGGCGAACCCGAGCACAACGGCGGCGAGGCACGCGGCGATGAACCCGGCTCCACCCGGACGGACCGCGACCTGGTCACGGCCGCGACGTCCCCGGGTGGAGCCGGAACCCCCGCCGTCCTGCGGACCTCACCGCCGCCGCGCTACGCCCCGCTCGTCCGCGCCACACACCTCCTCTGCCCGAAGGACCCAGCCCGATGAGCATCCACTTCGACAAACTCACTGCCGCCCACGTCGCCGACTGGGCACGGGGAACCCTCGAGGACGGGTTGGAGGGCTGGACCATGGCAGGGGACGACGTACCTCTCCAGTACCGGATGCAGCCGCAGGCAGACGACACCTGGATCTTCGAGCCGACGCCCTACCCGCCCGACGGTTGGGAACGGCCGACACAACGCTTCGCCATCCAGATCGCCGTCACCGAAGTCCAGAACTGAACGACACCCGGCCCTGAGCGACACCAGTCCGGCTGTTCCCGCACGGGAACAGCCGGACTGGTGTCTCAGCACTGAGAACCAGCTCCTCCTGCGCCCGGCGCGCGTGGACCGGCCACGCCAGCAGACCGGCGAGGGCGGTCCAGGCCCGCGCCGCTACTCGGTCCGGCTCCGCCGAGCCTGGACCGCCCGTCTCGCCGCCCCGCTGCTCCGCCCTGGTCCACGCATCGCGCCGACCAGGAGGAAACACAGTGCGCACCACCATTCCCGTTGATGACACCGTCCGCCGGATCCTCGCCGAATGCCGCATCGACGATAACCGGCTCTACCTGCCAGATCGTCAGCTCGACCGCAAGCTCTACAAAGGAGTCAACACGGTTCTCGAAGCGCTGGGCGGAACCTGGAACCGCAGGGCCAAGGCACACCTGTTCACCAGTGATCCCAGCACGGCCATCGCGAACGTCGTCGCGGGAGGTACGGTCGCTCCGCCGGCGACGGTGACCGAAGGCTACTTCGCCACCCCGGCATGGCTCGCCGAGAAGATCGTCACCGAGTCCGACATCCCCGACCTCGAGGCCGGAGCCGAAGTACTGGAACCCTCAGCCGGTGACGGTGCGCTTGTGCGGGCGATCCTCGACGCCAACCCTGGCGTTCGGGTCACGGCGATCGAACCCAATCCCGTTCGCGCGGCCCAGCTGGGCGACGACCCCCGCCTGACGGTCGTCACCAGCACTCTGGAGGACTTCGCAGAAACCGCGCCGCGCCAGCACTACGCGGCGGCCGTGATGAACCCGCCGTTCGCGCTGCCGGGACAGCCCACGATCTGGATCAGTCACGTCCTGGCCGTCTGGAACATGCTCGCCGCTCAGGCGCAGCTCATCGCGGTCGTCCCAAGCGGATTCACCTTTCGCCGCGACAAGAACCACGAAAGCATCCGGCAGCTGATCACGACCTACGGCGGCTACGAAGACCTGCCGGAGGGTGCCTTCGCCGAGTCCGGCACCGGCGCGCGCACCGTGCTGCTTCACGCACATCGCGCCGACATCACCGCATAACCATCGGAGCCAGGCAGCCGATCGGCCGGTTCCAGCGCGGGTTTCGCGCGGACTGACGACGACAGCACACCAGTCCAGACAGGACAAGGGCGCTACGCGCCGCTGACGCGGAAACCCTTGTCCTGTCTGGACTGTCCCGCTGGGCATGTGTCCGTCCACGACACCAACACCAGCGCAGGAGAACCCGATGCGTCACCCCGAAACATCCTCTGCGGTCGAACGGGATCAGGCTGCCGCTCGTCGGCGTCACAGCTCGCTGCGCGTTCCTCGCCTCGTGCTGGTTCCCGCGCTCGGCGCCTTCTACTTCGCGTCCGCGTGCGGTCTGGACACACCGGCCGAGCCCAGCGGTGACTACGACTACGTCGCGGTCTGCACGGATCCGCGCACTGGCGAGCGCGTCGAGGACGACCAGTGCGCCAGTGCGCCCGATGACTTCGACGGAGCGCCTGACGGTTCCGGGGCGACGACGTTGCTGTGGTTCTACATGCCCGCCGGTGCCAACCACACGGCCCCGCCCGTTGGCCAGCGCGTCGTTAGCGGTGCGGGCAGCTACGCGACCCCGGAGTCCTCAGTCGGTGCTGCGCCTTCCGTTCAGCGGGGCGGCGCTCCGCGCGAAGGCGGACCTATTACTCGCGGGGGCTTCGGCGTTGCCGGCAAGTCCGGCAGCGGCGGCTCCTAAGCCGCGGCGCGGCTCCGTCGTCGGCTGCGAGGTCCCTTCCCGGAGCCGACCGACCGGGGGAGCCCCCTCGTTGGCAACGCGTGTCGCCGCTTCTTGAGCGGTCAGGGCGTCGAGGGCGGCGATGCGTTGAGCAGGGGCCCTGGGCATCTGGGCCGGCCTTCCTGCCCCGTGCCCGCGCGGCTTCGCCGCTGCCGCCAGTCGCAGCCCAGTTCGGACATCGCGACGGCGCAGACCACCCGGGGCCGATCCGTCTCGTCGATGGCGTCCGAGGGCGTCGACCCCGCTGGCGCACCGATCAGGCAGGGACCGAATCCGCAGCGATGAACCCGGGCCCGCACAACACAGGGCCGGAACCCCGCGCCTGCCCGCTCCCTGGCCGGATTCGCTGCTCGCAGGCCGACAGCCGCTCGGCTGATCTCGCCGCCGAAGGCCTCGCCCGGCCGCGCGATCACGAGCCCGCAGGGAAAGGAGCACGCTGATCGCCCGCTGCGGACAGCGCTGCTTCCGCGGCCGCGGCTCCCGGCAGCGCCCTGAGCCGAGCAGGAACACGTTGTGGTGCTGGAGTGCCCCGCGAGACCCCTACGGCGACGTCCTCACGCGCATGCGGTCCGCGTGCCGCAGCGCTCGGAGAGCGCGCCGCTTCCTGGCGGTGACGAGGCCGCGAACTCGCAGGCTCTCCTGATCCGTCGAAACCCGGCGGAATCGAGTGGCCAGGCCGCACCCCGTTCCGCGCGGTGTGCAGGGACCCGCGATGTCAGCAGACCCCGGCCGGGCCGTCCAAGCCACGCCGCTACGCGGTCGGCTTCGCCGAGCCTGGACGGCCCGGCCGAGCTCCGCCCTTGACCTCCTGGTCCACGCACAACACGCCGAACAGGAGAAAGCTATGGGCTGGGCCAAATCCGACCGTCTGCCGAACGAAGGCCTCCGCGACCACTTCGAACGTCAGCTGTTCGAGTACACGAACCACACGATCGTCGAGTCCGCCGTCGTCGACAACGTCTTCTACGCCGCCGTGCGCACGAGGGGCACCAAGAAGGTATGGGCGCTGGTGGTTCTCCTGCGCCGGTCGGGCGGCAAGACGATCGAGTACCGCGACATCGAGGAGGTCGATGGCCCCGGCGAGTTCAAGGCGCCCGCCTTTATTTTGAACGCGCTGAGCGACACCACGAACCAGAAGGCATTGCGCTGGCGGGAGCGGTGCCGGGCGAATCTGTGAAGGTCCCCGGCTTCCGGCTTCCCCCGTGTCCGGGATGCCGGGAGCCGGTGACGCTGCTGGACGACGACACCCGGTACGTCTACTGCCTCAACACCGACTGCTCGTGCGACGGAGTTCCAGCCGGGGAAGTCGCTCTCCAGGACCAGCCGGGGCGCGGTTTGCCGCGGCCGGTCCTGGAGGGCCGCCCCGTCCCGTGGCTGGCGCCCGTCATCGGCGACCGGGTCGCATGGACGGCTCTCAACGACCAGCGCGTGCTCGAAGCTCAACGATCGTGGCTGTGCCAGGTCTGCGGAGAGCCGCTCACCAACGCCGATGCCTGGGTCGCGGTCTCCGCCGGTGACGTCGCCGCGGGCGGCGCCATGCACCGTCGATGCCTTGCCCTCGCACGAAAGGTATGCCCTGTTCTGAGCACAGACCTCTCCTATGTGTACGTCCAGGTACGTCGCGGCGACGATGAACGGGACTGGGCCGTGGTGTTTGAGCGCCTGTCGGACTACGAAGCCCGGCACGGCACGATCCCAGTCTCGCTCGAGTACGAGTCAGAGTCCTAAGCCCTGGAGTGCTTCCTCGCTCGCGTGCTTGTATCGCTCGCGAGCGAGGGCATCCGTGCCCGGCGGAGCAGTCGTAGCAGGCTGTGTGACCTGCCGATCGCGGCGCTGGGAGTAGTTGCCTCAGGTTCGGCAGGCGAACGTTCAGCAGTCTGACCGGCTGTGCAACCGGAAGGCATTCGTGGCATCGCCTGTGGATCGTGCTCTCGCTCGTTCATGTTCTGTGGTCTCGGGAGCGGGGAAGGCAGGCTTTCCCGTGGACGACGTGACCGATAAGGCGAGCGGCCGAATGCCACCGGTCCTGTGAGTTGCCAAGCGATCGAGGAGAAGGCTTCGAGCGCTCGACCGTGATGTTCCTTGGTGCGCCGTTCGAAGGCTTGGTGAGCGCCAGGCGGGGCGGGTCATGGCCGGGCTCTGCACTCGCCCGGGTGTTCGCCCCTCTCTCACAGAGGTGGGCTCGACGCAGTAACCCTGTTCGCCGAACTGTGTTCGCCCCGGCCTGGCACCGCCAGTCTTCCGGAAGACCTGCTTCGGTGTCGTGGGGGGCCGCCCTATCGGCGCACCCCAGCAAGTCAGGCGCGTGCGGTTGGCTCGCTGCCGGTCTCACTGATGTCGATGCTCAGCGGTATCCCCGCCCGAGGAACGCGCGGCCGCGCCCACTGCTCGTCGACTCTCCGCCCCTCCGGCACACCCACCAGCACCGCATCGCCCCAGCCGTAGACCGACGAGTCGGATCCCTGCCGCTGCCATCGGCTCATCCTCGTCGAACAACGCGGCAGGGCTGGCCCGACTAACCGGCGCAGCGCGGGATCCCAGTCGGGCAGCCGACGTTCGGACAGGGCATATCCGGGCACCTCCGCCGACCGCGAGCGACACGAGCGAGCCACGCCGTCATGCCACAACGACAGCCCTGGCCTCCGACACATCCGACCAGAAGATCGAGGCCGGCGAGCACGGTCGGATCCACACGAGTCTCCGATGCCCTGCATGTCCGCCTCGGACACGAAATCGACACAGCTGGGCCCGGTCACCCGCCCAGACGCCCGTCATCTCGCGACCGCGGCCGACCACTCCAACGCCCAGCGGCAGCGACCGGACCCGGGTGATCTGCGTAGAGCCGATCAGACCATCGCCGGGTTCGCGCGATGGCCCGGCCCGAAACCCATGGCCCGGGCCATCGCGCCCCTGCGGGCCCGTCGACGGCCTGATGTTCGGCACGCAGATCACCCAGCGCCCGCGCCGCGCTCGCCCGACGACGGCGGCAGGCCGGGCGGCGGTGACACCGCCGCGCCTCATCAACTCCTATCTGCGAAAGCGAGCCCTCATGCCTGCTTCCACCATCGTCTCCTCCGGCGGCCTGTACAGGTTCTTCGACGACTCCGTACAGACCTACACGCGACTGCCGGTGGCGACCTACTCCGTCGTTTTCGACAAGCTGAGCGGCCACAGCCTCCGGCAAACCGATCCGCTCGCTCCCGGCGATGAAACCGTCTACGGATCCCACGCTCGGCGCGTGGACCGCATCCTCCGCGGCTACGAACGGATGAACCGGTCCGTGGGAGCGATCCTGTCTGGCGACAAAGGAATGGGCAAATCACTCATGCTCAGGATGCTCGCCGAAAAGGCCCGTCACCAACTGGATCTTCCCACAATTCTCGTCCAGGATTCGACACCAGGTCTGGCGTCCTTTTTGGATGAACTCGGCGAGGTCGCAGTCATCTTCGATGAGTTCGAGAAGATCTTTCCGCTCAGCGCGGACGACGAGTCATCCCAGACACAGTTCCTGAGTCTGTTCGACGGTGTGAGCACCACCAAGCGCCTCTACATCGTCTCGGTCAACAACCTCAACCGGGTCAACGAATTCATGCTCAACAGGCCCGGGCGATTCCACTACCACCTCAGGTTCACCTATCCCGATCCGGACACCGTCGCGACCTACCTGCGGGACCAGGTTCCGGGAATCACCCAGACTCAGGTCGACGAAGTCGTCGAATTCTCCCGCAAATACGACACGAATTTCGACCACCTGAGGGCCATCGCGTTCGAACTGGACGGAGGAGAGAAATTCAAGGACGTGGTCGGCGACCTCAACATCAAGCGTCCCCGGCGCTCCGAAACCAAGGTCGAAGCCCGCATCACCTGGCACGACGGTGGGTCCGACGTCATCTCGGGCACCGCGGACCTGTTCGACCTCGACAGCTGGCAAACGGTCACCGACCACAATCTCGAACTCGCCCTGCGATTCCGTATGTGCGATGCGGTACCGACCGCGACAGGCTTCGACTTCCCTGACGGGGCCTACGAACTGACCGATGTCGGTGGCCCTTTCGACGAGAAGGGAACGACCACCAGCGAGCAGACCGCCGTCTCGGTAACCCTGAGCCGTGCCCGCGCGAGGTCACTCGACTTCTAGACAAGCCACAGTGGCCCGTCGAGGAAGTCACCACACTTCCTCGACGGGACACATCGCGGGGCTCCGAACACTGGGCACGTTCGACTCCAAGGTCGACGACATCTTCCCGGCCTGTAGGAGGCAGGCTTCATCAAGGCGTTTGACGGCCAAGGACATCACCGCGCGGAACCGGCTGACCATGCGTGCCGACAGGCGCGGCGCAACCACAGTGCAGCAGCGCATGAACCAGCCCTCGACCGTGGTGAAGGCGGCAGGCTGATTCGACCGGTTCCGCTCGAGACTCGTTCTGAGGCAGGTCGTTCAGCTGGATCCGCCCATCCTGGGATTCCTGGTGCCGCGGTCGACGTGTGCGTCGAAGCCCTCCGGCGCCACGGCCGTGCCCAGCAACAACGGTGTCGGCAGGCTCGCGGAGCCAAGTTCTTCGTGCCTGGAAGCACGCCGACGCCAGGACTGCGGAGACCGTGAAGTCATCCATGGTGACGGCGAGGCGGATAGTGCGATGACGAGACGCGCTCGCTCCACGGTGGACAACCTGCGTCCCCGTGCCGAATCAGGCGCTCTCCCGGTCTGCGCGCTCCAGAACGTCGGCGTGCGTGAATCCGCGAAAGCCCAGCAGTGCCAGCAGGACAGGTCAAGGCACCCGCTTCGCGGCCGGCTGCGCCGGACCCTGACCTGTCCTGCTGGCACTGCACGCTGCGCGCTCGTCCACGCACACCACCGACGTTCTGGAGCACGCATGACCCCCAGTGCATCCGATATCAAACAGCTCCGCGAGATGCTGAACTCGATCCTCGACCGCCACATCGACGTCTCTTCGCCTGAGGTCATGCGCCAGGTCGCCGCTGCTCACGACCAAGCCGTCGACGTTCGCTGGCTGAAACTCGACGCCGACGAACCGCGCGCAGCCAAGACCGATCTCGACATGCTGGCGTCCTACCTCCAGCACGGCGAGTTCGCGGCGGCCTCTCTCTGCGCGGCGCGGCTGGCGGGCCAGCTCGTGAGGATCGCGGACGCCGCGCGCATCTCAGCGAACCGTCAGGATGAGGTCCGCCAGGCACGAGCACGCGACGCGATGTCCGGCAAGCGGCACGAGGGGTGCAGCGAGGACCCGCCGTTCTGACCCGGTGCGCCGGCCCGCCCTCCCGAGGCGGGCCATCCACCGCCTTCCGCTGCGCTGGAGCGAAGCCGCGGCAGCGCGATCGCATTGTCGTCGCCGCTCGCTCGGCGCTCTGCATCACGGCCTCGCTGCGCGTCGGCCGTCGCTGAGCGCCGATCACGTGCGCTCTGCTCCTCCGGACCGTGACCCCCCAGTTCGTCGATCCCTTCAGACTTCAACCGAGGACCCCATCGATGACCTTCTACCTTGGAGCCCTTGTGTCTGCACAATCTGCGTGTCTCGCATGGAGGCTGGAGCTGGGCTTCGGCCAGTGCTTGTCGTTTGCGGCAGGGCGTGTCGCGGTTCTAGCTTCTCCGCCTATGAAGTTGATCTTTTATTCGTCCTCGGGTTGGGAGACGTGGTGCCTGGAGCATCGTCCTGTCGTGCCCGAGGGCGTGCCAATCCTGATCGATGAGGACCTTCAGTTCGAGGACGGCGTCGATCAGCGTCCGACTGTGACGGTGAATCGGTGGCTACGGGAACTACCGTCGGCCGGGGTGCATTCGCCGAACAGCTGGGAGGTCTATGCGCGGGCGTTGCGCGCATGGATGGAATTCCTTGCTGACCGCGGGGTGGGTGTGTTCGAAGGCCGGCCGCGTCTGCGTGCTGCGTTGAGTTCCTATGCGGAACACAGGTTTACCGGGGAGCTGGCGGCGCGGTTTGCGCCGGCGACCTGGAACCTGCATGTCGGCGTGGTGGCGGCCTTCTATCGGTGGGCAGTCGTCGAAGGACTGACATCGGCCGAGCCGTTCAGCTACGCGACCGCGCTGCGTGTGGTCCGGGACATGACCCGGCGGGTCGAACGAAATCTGGCCAAGGTCCGTGCGCCGAAGGCGCACGTGACGGTCAAGCACCTCGAATCGGACTTCGCTGAGCTGTTCGTCCGGGCGCTGGAAGGTTTACGGCCCGACGGGACAGCGGACCCCCGGTTCCGGGGGCTCGAGCCAGGCCGCAACACAGGCGTGGCGCAGTTGGTGCTCAGCAGCGGCTTGAGGCGTCAGGAGTTCACGTATCTGCTCGTCCATGAGGTGCCTCCGTTGCCGCCGGATCCGACGACGGTGCCGATTCCGTTGCCGGTTGCAGCGGCGATCGCCAAGGGCCGCAAGCAGCGGACAACATGGGTGTCCTACGAGGCGTTGTCCGCGCTGCACCGCTACATCGCGCTCGAGCGACCCCTGGCGGAAGCAGGCTCCTCATGGCACCCGGACCAGAAGCTGGGGCCGCCGCTGGTGGTGACCGATGCTGACGGAAGGGGCGGCACGATCAACGGGCGCAGGATGAGCTGGTCCCGTTTGGGACCGGCTGAGCGGCTGCGGCTGGTCGACGCAGCCGGGGGATCACCGCTGCTCGCGTTGCAGCGGGACGGCAGTCCGTTCCTGGACTGGGCCACTGTCTTCCGGCGAGCCTCAGACCGGATCCGTACCGACTTCGATCCGCGGTTCCCGCACGTCAACCCGCACCGACTCCGGCACTCGTTCGCGAAGTCCACATTGGAGCAACTCGTGACGGGCTACTACCAGCAAGCTGCCGCGCTCGTGACCGACACCGGCACAGACCCGGCACTCGCGCTGTTTCTGACGATGTCAGACCCGCTGATGATCCTGCGGGACCTGCTGGGGCACTCCTCGGTCGCCACGACAGAGCTCTACCTGCGGCGGCTGGACACCACCCGAGTCTTCCGGGATGCCTACGAGGCCGTCGGCACGCGGGCTGGGCTGACGCGCACGGTCCTGGACGAGGTTGACGACGAGTTCAACGACGACGTCGGAGTGGCGGAGGTGGCTGGCTGATGCCCGCAGACCTCACGGACTCGCCACTGCGGCTGACGTTCGCCTTCAGCAGCGGCCGCACTCACGTCTCCCGACTTGATCGCTATCCCAACCCATCGCTGGTCCGGCAGCTCGCGCTGGGACTGAAGAACCTGACGCACCCGCACGGTGACGTGAACGCGAAGGGAACCGCCAAGGACTACACCCGATGCATCGGCCACATCGTCCGGTGGCTCGACCTGGCAGGTTTCTCCGGGACCGCGGCGGACGTGACGGCGGCACACTTAGTCGGGTTCTGGCGCAGCACGGACGCCGTCATCGAAGGAATGTCCCGGCGGCTCCTGCGCTCGGTGGACGCCCACGTCGAGCCCCTGCGCGAGGACGTCCGGAAGCACTTGGACGGGCCACCGTTCCGGGTGACACACAACCGCGACCGCCAGGCCTATCGGCCCTACAGCGACGGCGAATGGCAGCGTCTGGTGCGCTGCTGCACCGACATCATCTCGACATCGTGGTCCGAGCACAACGAGGCGATCAAGACGGCGACAGCGGGGCGGGACCCGGCCGCGGCCGGCTGGTCTGAACAGAACCTGCTGTGGTTACTGCACAATCGAGGACCGCTCGGGCAGCTCGATGTCGCGGCGCACATGGGATACCAGGACCGCGGCGGCGTCGTGAAGCGCGGCGGCGTCGCCACCGCGGGCTCGAAACTCTTCGTCACCACCGACGTCGCGCTGGCCTACCGGCTGCTGCTGGGCACGGCCAGCGGGATCGTCCCGGACGGCCTCGACGACCTGGAACTGTCCGACGTGGACTGGGCAGGCAACGAGACGGTCGTGCTGAGCTACCTCAAACAGCGCACGGGACCCGAGAGCCTGAACCTGCCGGCACCGGCGGTCCGCATCCTGCGGCAGTGGCTGCGACATTCGGCTCCGATTCGCAGCTTCGCCCGCGAGGACATCCGGGCGAACCTCTGGCTGAGCTACTACCCGGCCGGACCCGGACACAAGCGCGTGCTCGCTCCGGTCTTCCAATACGTCACCGTCCAGTCCTGGGTCGCCCGCTACAACCTGCTCGGCGACGACGGCCAGCCCCTGCACCTGCACAAGGCGCGGATTCGCACCACGTTCCACCAGCGTCGCGACAAGAGCCGCTGGACCGGGCGCGTCACGATCGACCCGAACCACAGCGCACGAGTCGAGGGCGACCACTACCTGTCGGCCCCGACACCCGCCCAGAAGGACTCCCTCGAAGCAGTGATCGAGCAGGCACAGACCGACCTGATCCGCAAGGCGACAACACCGTCGGTCCTGACCAAAGACGACGTCGAGCACGCAGCTGCTCGATTGCCCACCGAGCTGGCCGGCCTGCAGGTCACCGACCGGGTCATCGTCGAGCTGGTGGGCGGGCAGCGCGACGTGTTCACCGCCGCCTGCGCAGACCAACTCGCCGGACTGCACGGCCCCGCGGGCAAACCATGTCCGGCCCGCCCCTGGGTTTGCCTGTTGTGCCCGCTCGCGGTGTTCGCCCCGCGTCACGCGCCCAACCTGCTTCGGCTCAAGGCGTTCTTCGCACGCAGCTTCCGACAGATGCCCGCAGCGCACTTTATGGCCGTGTTCGGCCCCTACGCCCAGCGCCTGGACGAGATCCTGCCGCGTTTCTCCCCAGCGATCTTGGCCGCGGCACGGACCGAAGTCAGCGACCGCGACCACGAACTACCGCTACGACCCGAGGAGACGACCTCATGACCACCCCGGTCACGCACCTGCCGGGCGATCCGGCGCAGTCGCCGTTCGCGGGCCAGAGGGTCTGCGAGATCGCAGGGCTCGCCCTTTCTTCCGGGTCCACGGGGCCCTGCTTCGAGGACACGATCTGGGACCTCAACGACTTGGCAGGCAAGCCGGTGCAGCTGTCAGGCACCGTCCTGATCTGGGACTTCACCTCGATCACCCACCCGCGCTGGCAATGGGTCGCGCGCGAACTCCTCCTGGCGCTGCTTGCCCCTGGCCACGACCAGGTCGCGGCGCTGCCGCTGGCCCACCGCCGCGCGCTGCACCCGATCACCTGCGGCAACCGGCTCGACTTCCTGACCCGGTGGTTCAACTGGTTGTCCGAACAGGACGTGACCGACCTCGGCGACGTCACCCAACTGCACTGCGACCGTTTCCTCCAGCACGAACGGGAACGCGGGCTCGCCGACTCGACCATTCTGGCCGCCGCGGTGGTGATCAAGGACGTCGCCCGATACGGCGCCCTGTTCACCACGGACCGATATCCAGACGCGTTGGTCCCTTGGAATGGCAAGTCGCTGGCCGAGGTGAGCGGCTATCAGCGCAGCGGCGAGAACGTCACTCAGCCGGTTCCGCCGGAGATCCTGCACCCGGCACTCCAGGCCGCACTGCACGTCGTCGAGACGGTCGCTCCTCACCTGGCCGTCCTCATTGAGCAACGACGCTCCGGCAAACAGCAACCGCAGACCGCGGCGAGCTCCCGGCCGGACGAGGTCGCGACCTATCTCGCTCGGCGCATCGCAGGGGCGAAGGCACTTCCTCAGGCCGACGAACACAGGGTCGCGGCCAGGCTGAAGAACGGCTGGCGCCACACCGATCCACTGCTCTGGCTGGCGTTCGGGGACATGGCCCACGACCTCGGCGTCGAGTTCAGTCGACCAGCAGTCGAACGCCACCGGAACCTGCTCGAAGACGCCGTCGCCCAGCTCGGCATCGCACCGGCCATCGCACGTGACGCCATACTGATCGAACGCGCCGACGGACAAGGACGCGTGCCATGGACGCTCCCGCTGACACCGATGCGCCTGCACTACCTGCGAAACCACGTGTTCAACGCCTGCCTGATGGTCACCACCGCGGTCAGCGGCATGCGGTCCGGCGAACTGATGGAGATCACCGCAGCATCCCCGCTGCCACCGCGCGAGCTCGCCGCGGACCTATTCCGCTTCGCCCTGGGTAGCACGCGAATCAAGGGCGAACAGTTCGGCGGGGTTGACGACGAATGGGTCGTCATCGAAGCCGCCCATCGAGCCGTCAAGCTGGCAGCCCGCCTCGCCGGCACCGAACCCGGCGAGTCCGTCTTCGGACGCTTCACCTTCACTTCCCGGTTCAACACCTTCCGCAACTGGGTCAACAGCTCCGAGGGCGCCAGACTCGGCTTCGCCGCCATCCCAGACGGTCGCGTCACGGCCCCCATGCTGCGCCGGACCCTGTCCTTGGAGCTCGCGCACCGACCCAATGGCCTCTTCGCGGCGAAACTGCACCTCAAGCACATCTCCGTCGCCACAACGGAGGGATACGCCGCACGCCCAGGTGGGTCCCAGGCACGGTTCCGGGCGGAGACGGTCATCGAGGAGCGCAAGCATCGGGAGAACCTCACCGTCGCGGCTTTCCGCGACTACCAGGCCGGCGCCATGCCCACCGGGCCCGGCGCGCGTTCCCTGATCTCGGCGTTCGACCACGTCGACGCGCAGCTGCGCAAGGATCAGGCCGCCCAACCCACCGTGGTCGCCTCCGACCGGCACGTCGAAATGCTACTGAAGAAGCTCGCCAACGCCCTGCACATTCAGGCCGCGAACTACTGCTGGTTCACCGATCCACGAAAAGCGCTCTGCCTCCGGCTCGCAGGCACACCCGACGCCACACAGCCACTCGCCGGCCTCTGCGATGCCGCTCGATGCCCACAAGCGACCTTCCACCAGCACCACCGCGACGTCTGGGCCAGCAACGCCCGCACCACCAAGACCTTCCTCGGCAATCCGCGCATCCCCAACGGGGAGAAGCTCCGGCTTACCGCTGAACACGAGCGCGCACGACAGGTCGTCGACGCGATCGACGCGAACGCAACCAGGGACAACCGCCCATGACGATCAACGACGCCCAACGCACGCAGACCGAAGCACGCATCCGAGCAGCCATAGACCGGCTGCTCAGCGGCGACATCCCTCCAGGCGGCCGATGCGACATCAAGACGCTCGCCCGCGAAGCACGGGTCTCCCGCGCCGCGCTCTACCGCACCTACCTCCACCTCAAGGTCGAGTTCGACCAGCGCATGAACCGGCTGCGCGACAACAACCACCAACCAGACCCGCGCGAAGCCCAGATCACCCGGCTCAAAGACGAGAACGTCCGCCTCAAGGCCCGTCTCAGCGAGCTGACACAGCAGGTCGGCGAGCTCAAAGCTGGACAGACCAGCGCGATCTCTCAACTCGCCGCACAGCACGAGGAACTGCTCCGACTCCGTCACGTGAGTATGTCCGCGAATTTCGACCGCACTTGTTCGTGAATTCTGAACGCACATGTTGATCACCTGCCGTGAGCAATGTCGCTGAGTTTCGACCGCACCATGGCGTTCCCCATGATCAAGTCGGGCCGCTACTCGACGCGCCTCCAGGTCGTTCGCCCTCCGCTTAGCACCGGGCGCTCCACATGCCGCTTGCCCGTTACTGGACCCCACGTTGCCAGGTGCGGGGTCACAGACAGCATCAGAAGTGGCACCTGTTATCGCGCGGGCGTTTGGCGAGGGCTGCGTACTCGAACACCCGACATGCGGCATGAGCGTGTGTTGAGGTAACACGGATGCTGGCTGTGACGACTTGTGGGCGTCGGCGTCGGGTGCCTGTGCTGGACTTGGGGAGAGCTGTGTTTGGGCGTGTGATGGTGGTCCATGGGGTGGGGCAGGAGTTTCGCGGACCAGAGCTGATGTGTCAGTCGGTGGGGCCAGCATTGCGTGATGGGGTTCGCCTGTCCGGCGGGCCTGCGTTGAGTGCCGGCGATGTGGCATGCGTGTTTTACGGTGACGTGTTTTTCGAGCCGGGTTCTCGAACGGGAGATGTGCCGCCGTGGGATGAGTTCGATGTAGAAACCGGTTTCGAGGCCGAGCTGCTTGAAGCGTGGTGGGAATACGCCGCGTCGGTTGACCCTGCGGTGGCAGGGCCTGATGAGCAGGGGACTCGCGGGGCAGTGGGGTATGCGCTGTCGCGCCCGTTGCTGATTCGTCGGGTGCGGGCGGCGTTGAACGCGCTGACCGGGTTACCGTTCTTCGAGAAAGTGTCAGACCGGATGCTGGTCTTCGCGTTGAAGCAGGTCCGCCGGTATATGACGGAGCCGAGTGTGCGGGTGGCCGCGCGGGAACGTGTTGCTGCGGCGGTCGGTGCGGAGACACGGGTGGTGGTGGCACATTCGCTGGGGTCGGTGGTGGCGTACGAAGCGTTGTGCGCGAACCCGCGGTGGCCGGTGACGGATTTCGTGACGGTGGGGTCGCCGCTGGGTTTGCGGTCGGTGATCTTCGACCGTCTCGACCCTGCACCGGTGGACGGGGCTGGGGTGTGGCCTGCGGGTGTGCGGCGGTGGACGAATATCGCAGATCCGGGCGACGTCGTAGCGTTGGCCGGGGTGCTGGCGGACCGATTCGGCGATCGGGTGGTGGATGTGCCGATCACGAACGGTGCACGGATGCATGACCTGCTCAGATATCTGACCGCGCCGAGTGTGGGCACTGCGGTCGCCCGTGGATTACCTGAGGCGAACGATGCCGGTGAGACGGGGCACCGACGTGATTGATGAGCAGAGGTCGGCTAGTGCCCAGCGCAAGTTCTTGATCACGGTCGGTGTGAGTGCGTACCGAGATGACCAGATCCCGGATCTGCCCGGCGCGGTTGAGGACGCGGAGCGGGTGCGGCGCTTGCTGGCGCCGATGGGGTACGAGGTTGTACTGCCCGGTCTGGCGGCAATGTCGGCCCGGGATGTACCGGTTGAGGTGCAGCGATGGGCGGTAAGGGAGAAGCTGGGCGCTCAGGATGTGGTGGTGGTGTACTTCGCCGGTCACGGCGTGGCGGAGGTAGATCGTCACTATCTGCAGCTCAGTGACGCTGAGGCTGCCCTGACCGCCACGGCGTTGGCGAGTGAGGATCTGGCCCGGCCGTTCATGGGCGGTCAGGTGCAGTTGGGACACTTGCTGGTCATATTGGACACGTGCTACGCCGGAGCGGGAACCAACGATATTGCCCGTCTTGCCGGCGAGCTGATCCGCAGCCAGCCCAAGGCAGCGGGGCGATGGACGTTGGCTGCGGCTCGCGGTAAGCAGACGGCCCGCGACAACGCTTTCGTCGACGCGCTGGCCGACACGCTGGCCCATCCCCAGGCTGGTGCTCGCCAGGAGTTCCTGTCGGTGCGTGAGGTCACCACCAGAATCAACGCCTACTTCAAAGACAAGGAAATACCACAGCGGGCGTCGCACTCGGTAGTGGACAGTGACGGGCAGGTTCCCTTCTTCTCCAACCCTGCCCACATCCCCGACCTGCCCGCGGGGGATCTTGACGTCGCGACGCTGGCCTTGCTGCGCAAGCGTGTCGATAGGCATTTCGTGCCTCGCGCGCGGGGCGTCGAGCACGCCGGTGACGTCGGCGACTACTTCACTGCCCGCACCACCGCATTGCGTGAACTGGCCGCATGGCTACACGCCGAGCGGCACGATCGCCGGGCCCGGGTTGTGACTGGCCAGCCGGGGTCGGGTAAGTCGGCGTTGCTAGGGAGGCTGATACTGCTGACCGAACCGGACGAACCCGCCCGTGCCCGCACCGACCCAGACGCGTTGCCCCCGGCAGGGCTGCAGATCGTGCCGCTGCACGCCCGCCGCGCTACCCGTGATTCGCTCACCCGAGACCTAGCCACCACGCTCGGCGCTCCCGAGGCTGACCTGGACGAGCTCCTGCAGATCCTCGCCGAACGTCCGGCGCCGCTCGTGATCGTTGTGGACGCCCTCGACGAAGCCGGCACCGCCGGCGACCCGAACGAGGGCATGCGGATCGGTCGTGAACTACTGCGCCCGATGACCTCCATGCCCACAGTGCGGTTGATCATCGGCACCCGGGCCCCCCTTATCCGCACCTTTGGCCGCGCCATCGAGGTTCTGGACCTCGACGACCCTACCTACATCGACAGGGGTGATGTAGCGGCCTACGCCCGCGACGTCCTGCTGGACGTCCACGACCCCGACAGTCGTTCCCCTTACCGCGGCAACGCTTCGCTGGCCGCCACCATCGGGCACGCGATCGCCGACCGAGCCGGAACATCGTTCCTGGTCGCCCGCATGACCGCGACCGCCCTGGTCCACGGCCAGATCACCATCGACACCACCACACCAGGCTGGCGTAACACGCTCCCCAGAGACGCCACGGAAGCCTTCGCCGCCTACCTCGCCCGGTTCGGCCCCAACCGCCCGAAAGTTGAACGGCTGCTTCGCCCTCTCGCCTACGCCCAAGGCGCGGGCTTACCTTGGTCGACACTATGGGGCCCGCTCGCTGAAGCCCTCTCCGGCATCCCCTGCCCCCGCGACGACCTACGCTGGCTACAGGAACACGCTGGCGCCTATCTGCTGGAAAACACCGCACACCACGACTCGGTGTTCCGGCTCTTCCACGAAACCATGGCCGAACACCTCCGCTCCTCCGGCCACGACCGCCAAGCGCATCACTCCATCACCACAGCGCTCCTCGGCCAAGTCCCCATCGACCCGGTCACCAGCCGCCGCGACTGGGCCAACGCCCACCCCTACATCCGCGACCACCTCGCCACCCACGCCGCCGCAGCATCACAACTCGACGACCTCATCACCGACCTTCTCTACCTCGTCCACGCCAACCCCGACCAGCTCCTCGTCGCCCTCCACACGGTGACCACCAACCAGGGCAGGATCACCGCAGCGATCTACCGGCATTCCGCCACCACCCACCGCCACCTCACCACCCGTCGCCGACAACGACTGCTCGCCATCGACGCCGCCCGATTCAACGCACCCCACCACCAGACCGTGCTCAGCCAGGGCCTCACCTGGGTCCCCCGCTGGGCAACTGGCCAACAAACCGCTATCGCACTCCGCGCCACCCTCACCGGCCACACCAGCTGGGTAAATGCGGTGGCGGTAGCCGAGGTCGACGGCCAGCTGGTCGCCCTCACCACCAGCCGCGATGAGACGGTGCGGGTGTGGGACCTGCGTGACGGGTCGCTCCGCGCCACTCTCATCGGCCACACCAACTCAGTGACCGCGGTGGCGGTAGCCGAGGTCGACGGCCAGCCGGTCGCCGTCACCACCAGCGACGATGAGACGGCTCGGGTGTGGAACCTGGGCGACGGCACGGAACGCGCCACCCTCACCGGCCACACCAACTCAGTGACCGCGGTGGCGGTAGCCGAGGTCGACGGCCAGCCGGTCGCCGTCACCACCAGCGAGGATCATACGGCTCGGGTGTGGAACCTGGGCGACGGGTCGCTCCGCGCCACCCTCACCGGCCACACCAACTCAGTGACCGCGGTGGCGGTAGCCGAGGTCGACGGCCAGCCGGTCGCCGTCACCATCAGCTACGACAACACAGTGCGGGTGTGGGACCTGCGTGACGGCACGGAACGCGCCACCCTCACCGGCCACACCAGCTGGATAAATGCGGTGGCGGTAGCCGAGGTCGACGGCCAGCCGGTCGCCGTCACCACCAACGACGATAAGACGGTGCGGGTGTGGGACCTGCGTGACGGGTCGCTCCGCGCCACCCTCACCGGCCACACCAACTCAGTGACCGCGGTGGCGGTAGCCGAGGTCGACGGCCAGCCGGTCGCCCTCACCACCAGCCACGACAACACAGTGCGGGTGTGGGACTTAGCTATTTTGGCCGAAGAACGCGAGCGGAAAGGTCATACAGCCGACATTAAGCAGATCATCGCTATATCGAAGCCAAACCTGGCAGTTCTAATTACTGCTAGCGAGGATCATACGGCTCGGGTGTGGGACCTGCGTGACGGGTCGCTCCGCGCCACCCTCATCGGCCACACCAACTCAGTGACCGCGGTGGCGGTAGCCGAGGTCGACGGCCAGCCGGTCGCCGTCACCACCAGCGACGATGAGACGGCTCGGGTGTGGAACCTGGGCGACGGGTCGCTCCGCGCCACCCTCACCGGCCACACCAACTCAGTGAATGCGGTGGCGGTAGCCGAGGTCGACGGCCGGCCGGTCGCCGTCACCACCAGCGACGATGAGACGGCGCGGGTGTGGGACCTGCGTGACGGCACGGAACGCGCCACCCTCACCGGCCACACCAACTGGATAAATGCGGTGGCGGTAGCCGAGGTCGACGGCCAGCCGGTCGCCGTCACCACCGGCCACGACATCACAGTGCGGGTGTGGAACGTGGGCGACGGCACGGAACGCGCCACCCTCATCGGCCACACCAGCTGGGTAAATGCGGTGGCGGTAGCCGAGGTCGACGGCCGGCCGGTCGCCGTCACCACCAGCCACGACAACACAGTGCGGGTGTGGAATCTGGGCGACGGCACGGAACGCGCCACCCTCACCGGCCACACCAGCTGGGTAAATGCGGTGGCGGTAGCCGAGGTCGACGGCCGGCCGGTCGCCGTCACCACCAGCTACGACAACACAGTGCGGGTGTGGGACCTGCGTGACGGGTCGCTCCGCGCCACCCTCACCGGCCACACCAACTCAGTGACCGCGGTGGCGGTAGCCGAGGTCGACGGCCAGCCGGTCGCCCTCACCACCAGCGACGATGAGACGGTGCGGGTGTGGGACTTGCTCAGCAACGCTGAAATTGAAGTCATCGACTACTCCGGATACCCGACCAGCGACCTGTGCCTAGGACCAGGATCCACGCTCGCCTTCCGGGCAGGATGGGACGTGATTGTTCTAACCACGAAGTGAGGAAGTAGAGAACCGCTCTACGAATCATTTCCGATGCGAACAGTCCATGACCGCTCGT
Organism: Amycolatopsis thailandensis; assembly: GCF_002234405.1. GTDB lineage: Bacteria > Actinomycetota > Actinomycetes > Mycobacteriales > Pseudonocardiaceae > Amycolatopsis > Amycolatopsis thailandensis. The sequence goes on from NZ_NMQT01000043.1 coordinate 100,590, forward strand.
CGGCATGAGGCGCGCGTTCGATAGCCGTCGTCGTGATCGGCCTCCACGGCAGACCCTGGAACACGTTCTCTCGGTGGATCAGCTGCCATTGGTGGTCCACCGACTGGCAACGTGGTGATCTCGCAACAGGTGGCAACGGCACCACATGGATCTGCGCCTTCGCTACGGCCAAGGGTGGCGGTGCGGATCAAGGAAGGGTGGAGTGTGCTGGCCTAGCAAAGTCTGAGATCGAGTGCGGTCAGACCCCACGAGCAAAAGCCTCCGTACCGAACCGGGTGCGGTCGGTTGTCGCCGAGAAACGTGGTCGCATCCGACCGACAAACCCACTCGCTGCGCTGCCGGCCGCACCAAAGTCCTCGCCTTGATGACCACGAGGACTCTGCGACCTCCATCACAATTGGGACGTTTCATTCGCGACACCCGGCGCCGAACACCAGTAGAGCCCTCTGCAGGCCAGCGCGCAGGTTCGCAGCGACACGAACCCGCTGAACATGTCGCGCGCTCACTTAAGCACCCCTGAACCGCAATGGATCGGCATCACAGACCGGCCGCTGATGGTGTCGCACAACAGGTTGCGCCGCATCAAGAACGCCTACAACCTGCCCATCGCTGACCGTGCAGCGTGGATTCTCGACTCCGGAGCTTATGACGTCGTCACCCGCCACGGCGGCTTCCCCGATGACGCGCAGACCTACGTTCGCGCGGTCCGGACCTACGACATGCAGATCCGCAACCTTGCCTGGGCGTCCACACAGGACTATCCCTGTGAACCCGAAGCGCTCGCGAAGACGGGACTGACCGTACCGGATCACCAGGTCCTTTCCGTCCAGTCCTACATGGACGTCACCGCCTGGTGGCAGCGACTCGCACCGAACCGCCCCTCTCCGTTCCGGCCGGTCGTGCAGGGCGACACCGTCGAGGCGTACCTGCGGTGCTGGGAAATGTTCGGTGAACAAGGCGTCGACCTCGCGGCAGCTGACCTCGTCGGAGTCGGATCCATCTGCAAGCTCGAGAAGACCGACCTGCCGAAGGTCGTCGACATCGTCGCCGCACTGCGCGAGCGCACGCAGACCCAGCTACACGGATTCGGCGTCCATGCTGACGCTGTCCCGCTCTTCGATCATGTCGACTCGATGAGCTGGAGCAAGGCTGCACGGGTCCGGCGCGCCAAACACCCGAACTGCACGGCGTGGCATCGCGTCTGCAACAGCTGCCTTATCTACGCGGAGGAGTGGCACGAACGAGTGTCGGAACGTCACACCACTCACGCCGCCTGACACACCACGCCCGGTCGCGGAACACAGAGCCGTCACGCCTGTGGCCGCGTCTGGCGCGACGCGGGGCCGGGCACGCGCCAGCCTCGCGGCCCAATGCGGTGTCCCGCGCACACCACGATCAGGGCCTGCGGCGAGCGGCACAGGGGGACACCGCGCTGGGGCCGCGCAAGGACGCGAACCCGGCCCCCGCGCCGACGACAGATTCCGCTGTCGGGCGCACTCGACAGGTGCCGGGTCCCTGCCCGCCCACAGCCAAGGACACCGCAATGACACCTGACCTCATCGCCCATCCGCCAGCCATCCCGATTCAGCTCGGATACACCAGCGGCCCACAGAAGAAGGGCAGGCTGCAGCACAACAAGACCTTGCATCGCAGCTACCCCTCCAAAGATCTCGAACTGGCACGGATGCTGCACTGCACCACCTCCTTCGCCAAGACGGTCGACTCCATCGTCGCGCGTGTCGAGGTCACCGCCAACGTCGACATCGTCACCGAACTCCTGCGCCTCAACATCGCACCCAGCAAGCTGTGCCGCCGCTGCTTCAACGCACCACCCTGGTCGATCGCCCAGGCCTACCGAACCGCACTCGCGGTCTCCAACCGGTCCTCACAGCCACTGGACCTGACCCTCACACGCGACCAGGCCGCCGTCATCGCCTACCTTGTCGCCTCCACCAAACAACGGCAGGCAGTGATCCCCGAGAACGCGGGGCCGGCAGGAGACCCCGTCACGACGGTCACCCTTTCCGCGGCCGCACACGCCGTTGTCTCCGGATTTCTGGCCCCCGACGATGCCGAGGACCCCGAGAACGGCATCAACCAGGACGGCATCCTCGCCAGCGACCACACCTGGGATGAACTCCGCCGCCGCTTCCCGCTGAGCGCCTACCACGCCTGGGCGACCGCGTATCCCGGCGCGAACCCCACTGAACAAGCCCTCGTCGCGCCGCTACGCACAGCCTTCCCGATTTCAGCCTTCTGGGGCTACGTCGCCGCGGGCAGCACCGACGACCCGAACTACGAACCCGGAGCCGGGTACTGACACCAGCCGGGTCGTCCTGACACCTAACGTGGCGAAGCCAGGACGACCCGGCTCCCGGGTGACAACAGCACCGCGAACTCTGAAATCGCCCAACCTTGTGCGAAATACGATTGACGGCAAAGGGGAAGATCAGCGAAGATACTCACACAGGAACCAATTAAGGGAGTTGTCGTGAGGAACGAGTGGGAGCAAGGGACGCTGCGCCGGTATCCGGTCGTCGCGATCGTCGCCCTGTCCTCGTTGCGCGATTGCCTCAAACCGGCCTCCTCGCAGGAAAAGCGCCTGCTGAGCAAGCTGAGCTCCCTACTGTGACGTGTACCGCGTGACACCAGGGAGCCGCCCATCGGGAAACCGATCCGGGCGGCTTTCTCTATTTCGTACACCCTGAATCCCTTAATTCTTGCCGGCGAGCTTGGGTAGCGCTGCGGTCTCCAAAACCGTTTGCCGGGGGCTCGACTCCCTCCGCCGGTGCGTAACACCGCCCATTTGCGGTGGCGTGGCTCATTGATATCTACACAGCGGAGCAGACATTTCCCATGCTCAACTTTCACCCCGCCTGCCGCGGGGTGAAAGTTGAGCAACGGGGTCCGGCCGTCCTCGACAGCGGCCGGACCCTCCGGGTGGAGACGGGGCTGCGGAGCCCCAGCTGGCTGTAAACCGGACGTCCTTGCGGCGCAGTGGGTTCGACTCCCACCTCCACCACCTCGCCCCTATAGCTCAGCGGAACGAAGAGCAGCGGCCTTCTAAGCCGACGGTCGCAGGTTCGAATCCTGCTGGGGGCACGCTCGTCATCCGGCCACAAGGCCGACGGCGACATGCGGTCGTAATGGACTCCCGCCAACCGCTCCTATTTGTCTGCGGCGCGCTGGTCTAATGGCAGGACACCGGACTTTCACTCCGGCTGGTACGGGTTCGAGTCCCGTGCGCGCTACCAGACGAGCACTCGGTCAGTGCGCCGTTGTTCGTCATCATGTCCCTGTAGCTCAGCCGGACCCAGAGCGCCGCACTACGGATGCGGATGTCCCAGGTTCGAATCCTGGTAGGGGCACTGGTCGGCGTCCTCACCGATGCCGACTGCGCAAGCTCACGTGGCCGAGCGGCTAAGGCATCCTCTTAGCTCGATCGGCCCGAGCACCCGTTTCGTAAACGGGAGGACTGGGTTCGATTCCCAGGAGAGGCTCACCCCCGGCGCCGTGATATGTCGCGGCGGCCGACGCCCCTGTAGCCCAACGGAAGAGGCAACGCGCTCAGGTCGCGTTCAGTCCAGGTTCGAATCCTGGCAGGGGCACCACACACGATCCCGGTTGGTGTAATCGGCAGCACAGCGGACTTTGGATCCGCAGGCTCAGGTTCGATCCCTGGACCGGGAGCAGGAACTCGCGGCGATGCCATTCAGCCAGGCTGGAACGGAGGGCATCGCGTTCTGTCCGCGACGCCGGCGGTTCGAGGCTTCGGCGGGCAATCCGCGGCCCCTGTGGCGGAACGGCAGACGCACGCGGCTCAAACCCGCGCGCCCGAGAGGGCATGCAGGTTCGACTCCTGCCAGGGGCACACGAAAGCTTGGAGGGCTGGCCGAGCCGGGCAAGGCACCGGATTGCTAATCCGAGGTCCGGAACATCGCGTTCCGGCGCGCGTTCGAGTCGCGCGCCCTCCGCACAGCACCACCGAGGTGACGATGGTTCGTCCGGCGCTCTGATGAAGCGCTTGGCTCAGGTTCGACTCCAGGCACCTCGACTACCACAGCAGCCCGGAGAGTCGTTGCTGTGAAGGGGAGGATTGGCCGAGTCTGGTAAGGCAGCCGTCTCGAAAACGGTGGTCGGCGTGATGAGCGCCGCGCGGGTTCAAATCCTGCATCCTCCGCACCAGCACCCGCAACGCGGGTGCTGCAGGTCGCTAGCTCACCAGGCCAGAGCAGCCGACTCTTACTCGGCGGGTACGGGGTTCGAGTCCCCGGCGACCTACTCCACCAGCATCCTCCGATGCTGAAGGGCCGTTAGCTCAATCGGGCAGAGCAGCCGGCTTTTACCCGGCGGGTTCAGGGTTCGAGTCCCTGGCGGCCCACTCACACGATCACGTCCTCGTGGTCCACCGGACACGACACCGGCGTCCGAAGCCGGAGAAGCGGGTTCGACTCCTGCCGAGGGCACGCAGTGCATTCCCCTGAGGTGTGACTGGCTGCACGGCCCGCTGTTACCGGGTTGGACCAGGTTCGAGCCCTGGCAGGGGAGCCGACATCAGTCCTCCTGCCGTCGATGACCGGTAGGAGGCTGGTACTGCGCACCGGCCCGTCGCGCGGCTCTCCTCGCGGCGATCTGGGATGTGGACGCCGGACGGCAGCAGACCGGGGCCAGGCACGTCGACGATGAACCCGGCCCGGCCACCTGGGTGAGACACGCCCCTGCGGGGTCGCCTCCGGCGATCACACACCAGGTGGCCGAGCCGGAACCCCCGCCGATCCGCGCAAGCGCGGACCTGACCCTCGGCCTGCTGGGCTGCGCCCGTCCACACGCCAGACCACCGACAAGGAAGGCCGGCGGAGACGGACCGGTGCGCGGTACCCCCCTCCCGCAACCCGGTTCGATCAACGAAGGCCGCGGTCTCGTGTGGATAGGGGCTGCCAGGCGTTGTCTGGCAGCCCCGCACTAGCTCGGCGCGTGCCGCGACGGTCGTGAGGCGGCCTGCAAACCGTCGTTCTACCGGGTTCGACTCCCGGACGGGCCTCGCCCCCGATGTCTGCTCCGCTGTGGCAGCTGCCGTCCTTCCGCAACGACCATTCGGCTCACCCCAGCAGACCGAGAGTGCCTGCCCTCGCGTAGAGCCTCGTGATCACTGGCGCCAGGAACTCGGCGCCCTCCTGGGCGCGACTGCTGCGCAGCTGTGCCAGGGCGTTGTCCAGTGCCGCATCGAAGCTCGCTCCCCGGTGCGGGGGAGACCGGTGGATCCGTTCCACGAAAGCCGCCAGATGGAGTGGATCGTTCAACCTGCGGTGCAGCATGCCCCACCTACTTGCGGCGTCGTCGGAGGAGACTGGAGACTCCAGCCAGCCGGCGAGGAACTCGCCGAGACGCCCGCAGCTCTGATCGTCCCAGAACGTCGTCAGATGACTAGTGCGGTAGGTGGCGGGCGTTTCAGCCGCTCCGGCGCCCGGTGTCAGGTAGTCGCCGAACCGGGGATGACCTTCGCGCTGGGCTGTGGCGAAGGCCTCGAGGTAGGTCTGTGCCTGGGCGCCCACGGACGCCATGAAGGCGTCGAATGACTGTCGATTCTCGGAATTCATCTCGTTCCTCACGCGTACTGGTGGCGTCGAACCAACCCCGCCACCGCGGGGAACGAGCGTTGACCACTCTACGACAGCCGGGACGCGTCGCGGGCACACCGTCCTCCCACCCGGCGTGAGGCGTCATCTCGGCCACGGCCGCGGGGCGTCAGGGGACGGATCCACTTGGGGATGTCGTCTCGTGGTGCGCGCGGCAGCCGAGCTGGAGCCGGCGGTCGGGCGGTGGCCCGGTCCCTGCTGCGGCGGTGCTGAGCCGGAGGACAAGCCGATGCCAGCGGAGCCACGGGTGGTGCTTCAAGGGCGCCTTCGGCGTCGCACGCGATGGGCCTCCGGCCCACCCTTTCCGCGCCACCCGTGGCTCCGCTCGGGCCACGCTCGTCCCCGAGCATCAACCCGAACAGGAGAACCCGTGTCGATCACCTGCGGAAACCGCGCCGGCCACAGCGATGGGCAACCCGCCATCCACGCCACGATCGATGCCGTCCGTGCCTGCTGCACCGCCGGACTTACCTGGGCCTGCGACTGGCTCCTGGCCCGCACCCATCCCGAAGACGCTGAGACCTACACCGTGGAATGCGGCGGTTTGTCCTGGCACCTGGCCGATGGCCGCGGTACTACCTGCGAGTTCGGTCACTCCCACATCTACGCCGAAGTTCGCCACCGCGAACGCTGGGACTACGCCGACGACGACGAGGAGGCCCGCCGGCTCGCCCGCCAAGGCGTGATGCCCTTCACGATGGACGGGAAGCCGTTCGACCTCGACTCGGACGCTCTCCTGCCGGCTGCTGGGTTGGCCTCTGCCCTCTAGACGGGAGCGGCCACCACCCTCGCATCTCCTATTCCGCGCCGAGCGGGATTTACCAGGCAGGACACCCGTGGCACCCGCCCGCAGAAGCGCGGGACCCCTGAATTCTGAAAGGATCGGCTCATGCCCTTGCAGTACGCGACCGGCGACGCGACCCGCCCTGGCACACCGGGTAACAAGGTGATCGGGCACGTCTGCAACGACCGCGGCGGATGGGGACGGGGCTTCGTCCTCGCGGTGTCACGACGATGGCCGCAGCCCGAACACAGCTACCGCAAGTGGAGCCACACGCCCGGCTTCGCGCTCGGCGCGGTGCAGCTGGTGCAGGTCGAGACGGACACCTGGGTCGCGAACCTCGTCGCCCAGCACGGCTACCGCACCCGAGCGAACCCGGTTCCGCTGCGCTACGACGCTCTCGACACCTGCCTGGCCACTCTCGCCGACCACGCCGTCGAACTCGACGCGACGGTGCACCTTCCGCGGATCGGGACCGGTCTTGCCGGCGGCAGCTGGGACCAGATCGCCGCACTTCTCGACCGACAGCTCACCACTCGCGCGATCACCACCACCATCTACGACCTCCCGTAGCCCCCGCCTGACCTTAGGTCGCGTGCTGGTCTCGTACCCGAGTTGATCGATCGATCGCAGCCCTTCGGCCTCCCGGCGCGGCTTACCTACTTCGCAGGTACCGCGGCCCCACCCCGCTCACTTCAGCGCAGAGGCGGAACGGGTGACACCAGCACAGAGGACGGGGATTCGCGGCAAGCGCCGCCAACCCGCGCCGTCCAGGTGAGACAGGCCTCGCTGCGCTCGGTCGCCTGCGGCGATCCCACCCGGACGGCCGAGCGGGCGGCGCTTGCCCGCCCTGCGGTCCCCGCCCACCGTGCTCCGGCGCGCTCGTTCCATCTCCAGCGCGACCGAAGTGGACAGAGACAGTGAGCCACACGCACGTCGAGAAGTGTTATCAGCCGAGCCTGACCTGCACGTTGTCGTCGCACACGCACACCTCGCGGTGCGTACCCCAGGACTGCCCGAAGTACCGGCACAAGCACAAAAGCAACTGCTACACGGCCGTCCTGAAGTGCCGCAAAGGCGCGTAGCCACCAGCAGCGGTCCTGGCGGGAGGCCATGACGCCACATGACGTCATGGCCTCCCGCCAGCCACTTCGAGCTCATCACCTCACCAAACCGGAGAAACCCATGAGCCACAATGGACTGCTACTGATCGACGTCGACGGACCACTCAACCCCTACGCGGCCAAGCCGCATCGCCGGCCTCCGGGCTACGAGACCTTCCGGCGCACCCCCGGCGGCTCCTGGCTTTCCGGACGCCAGGCCAGAAAACGCAAAGGACTCCGCGTGTGGCTCAACCCCGCACACGGACGGGCGCTGCTCGACCTCGCCGCGGACACCGGTCTCCAGCTGATCTGGTGCACCACGTGGCTACACGAAGCCAACACCCGCATCGGCCCGGCCATCGGCCTGCCGGAGCTGCCGGTGATCGAGTTCCCGCACCAGGATCTTGAACCCGACGGCGCCGGTGGGCACCACTGGCGGCGAGACGGCAGCTGGAAGTGGGCGGCGGCGAGTCGATTCGCCGCTGGACGTCCGCTGGCGTGGCTCGATGACGAACACGGTGCGAGCCACTACCTGCGGCCGCGAACGTCCTTCGACCACGACCGAGCGGACACACCGACGCTGCTCTGCCACTGTGACCCGCGGACCGGCCTGCTGGACAGCCATCTCGACCAGATTCGCGCCTGGGCGGCGAGCATGTCTGGCTGACCCAGACGACCCATGTCTCCATGCCAGTCCCGCGGAGGCGGCAGCGGACGGGAGTGTCACGTGGCTGCGACCTCGATTGCGGGCCGCCAAGCACACAACGCTGGGCGGCCCGCAATCGAGACGCGCCCCAGGCACAGCCCGTCCACAATTCTGAGGAGTCCACTTCTGCCAGCCGCGAGGCAGACAATCGCGTCGACAGAAGCGACACGCTCCCTCTGGGAGAGTCGTTCGGCACGGCGTTAGTCACCAGCTGGGACTTCGCGCGCACGCCGTACGAGATCGTGGCTCCGCACGTCGCGGAGACCATCACGCTCCATCCGTACGTCTATGCTGACCCGGCTCGCATCGAGCGTTTGATCGTTGTCAAGTTCGACGACGTGCTCCGCCGCGATCCTATCCACGACGGCTACTCCACCGAATGGACTGCTGTGCACTGACGTCCACTCATCGTCGACAACACCACCGTGATGACCGCCGTGACCGCATCCCAGGCACAGCTCGACACTGACACGTTCCGCGCCGACCCACATCGCGCTCCCGACCTGGAACGGCTGCCGGAGCCAGCCCAAGGGCTGCTACCTGCCGTCACACGGACAGGTCTCCAATACTGGCGTGCCCGGCCGACTTGATGCGGCTCTGGAAGTCAACGCTCGCTGTCGTGCCCCGCTCCAACTCGACGTCGAGCTCCAGCACATCGACAACCTCGACCGGCAGATCGACGCGACGCGAGCCCTGCGAGCGCTACACGTAGTTCGGGCGGAGACGTATCGCCGTCTCATCGGGACTGAGAAAAACCGAAGACAGCACCCGAACGCGATACTCAGCCAGCCGCCCGGAGGTTGACGTCGTCAGACACCGTGGAAATCTCTGATAGCCAGGGACTACCTGGACAAGATCGCCCGTTCGTATGTCTCGGCCGGCCTGTCGTGCCTTTATCGTCTGTGCAGCAGCGTCTTCGATTCCGCACTGCGTCGACAGGAGCTCGCACCTGCGCTCGCGCCGGCTTCCGAGCGGGAGACGCCGCTACAGCGAGCCGACCACTCTCTCTGCGGGTGATCGACCCGGACTGACCGAGCAAGTTGCCACGTCTGGATGCGGCGACGCGCTCGTGCGACACGCGATGATGCCCCCTCTGGCCCGTGGCCAGACTGGACCGCAGGTCGCGATGTCGACGCCCGTCGAATAGCCCGGTTACGACGCCTGGCGGTCCCGCATCGAGCATGCCGATCGCCACGATGAATGCGCACGCCGGCCTCGATCGGCAGCAACCTGGCCGCGACGCGACCGCCAGCAGACGCCAGCCACTGGCGTCAGCACGCGTGAACGTGCCGTGCGGTTGAACCAGATCAACCTGGTGAGGCTGTGACCCTGATCCGCTCCAGAGTTGCCGCAGACGCCACTTCACTGCCGGGCTGCGCCGACCTCGGGCGCACCTGCGGACGTCAGTTCCGGTCCTGAATCGTGAGATGCCCGTGTCGAGGCGTCGTCACGAGCACGCTGCGGCTGCCGCTCCCGTGTTGAGGGCTCACCGACGCTGATCGACGGTCGTGGCTGCGCCCGAAGTGCCGTTCGCCCGGCCGTCCGGGTGAGACAGGGCCTCGCTGCGCTCGGTCGCGCTACCGCGCGATCCCACCCGGACGGCCGAGCACGACACCCCGGCCG
>NZ_NMQT01000044.1 GCF_002234405.1 Amycolatopsis thailandensis
GGGGTACCAGGGGAGGCCGGGGCAGGGTCCCGGTCCGAACGGCGGTGTCCCGCCGCGTCCGCAAACACCTCCGCCGCCCGGGCAGCACCCCGGCCAGCGCGGTCCGGCGGGCTATCCGCCGCCTCCGCCGCGGCCCCAGCAGCCTGGTCCCGGCCCGTTCCCGGGCAACCGTGGCCCCGTGCCGCCGCCTCCGCCCGGACACCACCCGGGTCAGGGGAGTCAGCCAGGGCGCCCGGGGCCTGGCCGTCCGATGCCGCCCGGCGACGGGCCGCCGCGGTTCGGTGGCCAGCAGCCGCCACGTCCGCCGCAGGTCCCGGCGCCGCGTCCCGGCCAGGACGGGCACGCGGGTCCGCCGGACCGCACGCCCCAGGACCGGACGCAGCAACCGCAGCGTCCGGCACCGCAGCCCGCGCCTCCCGCCCCGGTGCGGCCGGCGGAGCCCGTGCCTCAGCAGGCACCCCAGGACCACGGCGCGAACCCGCCCAAGGACACCGACCTGCCCAAGGACGTCGAGGCGCCCAAGGACACCGACACTCACCACGACACCGAGGCGCCCCAGGACGTCACGCCGGACGACAAGACCACCGACGACATCGGTTCGACGTTCGACGAGCCGTACCTGACGGATCCGGGCTTCCACACGGACGACCCGGCGGCCTACCGCGCGCTCGCCGAAACGCAGATCGACAAGCGTGGTTTCGACGCCGACACCGGGGAAGCCCGGAGCGAACAGGTCCGTCGCGAAGGCCTCGCCAAGCGCGACGCGCATCCGGACCAGCGCGTCAAGGACATGTCGGATCAGGGCGCGTACGCGGTGCACAGCTACACGCGGACCGACATGGCCGAGCGGATCACCCACGCCCAGCGTCATGGTGGCGCGGAGCTGGACGCGCTCCGGCCGCACATCGAAGCGATCACCTCCGGCCTCAACGAGATGCCCACTTACGAAGGCGTCGTCTCGCGGCGGGTGAACTTCAACGGCAACGAAAGCGCGATCCGCGGCTTCCTGGAGGCGCACGGCAAGGGTCAGGTCATCGTCGACCCGCAGATGCTGAGCACGTCGCGGGTCACCGCCGATCATCCGCGCAGCATCTTCCCCGGCGAAGTCGAGATGCGCATCCAGTCGAAGACCGGACGCCACATCGAAGACCTCGCTTCCAAACCGGAAGAGCGCGAAGTGCTGCTGAAGTCGGCGACGCAGTTGCGCGTCACCGACGTCAAGATCGGCCCGGGGCATCCCGAGCACCCCGACTACCAGGCGCGGATCAAGGACGGCACGGCCGCGGGCCTGCCGAAGTGGGTCGTCGAATGCGAGGAGGTCGTCGCCGGTGACGACGGCCACCTGAGCCCCGACGAGGTCCACCAGAAGGTCGCCGAGCGGCGCGAATACAACAACGCCGAGCAGGACCGGCTGGACCGGGAAGCGGCCGAAAGCGACGCCCAGCTGCGCCGCGATCACCCGGAACTGTTCCAGAACAAGGGTTTCGCCAGCCTCGACACCAAGATCTCCGACGGCAAGGGCGGCTGGATCGACGCCGCCGACCTCCCGGAGCGGGAAGCCCCCACGCCGCCGAGGCAACACGTTCCCGACGGCGGCTGGTCCGAGCTGGCGAAGCCCCTGGAAGAGGGCGGGACGCCGGTCATCCACGCGGGTTCGACCGAGACCCCGCACCAGCAGGTCCGGCTGGTCATGGACGAACTCCCGGCGATCGGCGAGGCCAACACCCGCAACTACTACGCGCCCGAGTCGTGGAAGGACGGCTACCAGACCAACTCGGCCGAGGCGCTGGTCGCGTTCGAGAACCGGATGGACGGTGGCGACGCCGTCGCCGGGCCGTCGACCGGTGGCTCGCCGTTGCAGCACGTCAGCGACCGGCTGGGCGGGCAGTGGTCGGATCGGAACGGCTTCGGCGACGTCGCCCGTGAGCTGGGCGAACGCCCGGTCGGCGCGCGGACCGCAGTGGCGTTCGAGCATCACGCCGCCGCCGATCCGAACGCGCCGGAAGGCTCGCCGCGGTCCAAGGACCGGATCGAGACCCGGATCGTCGCCGCGGTGAACACGCCGCACGGCGTGGTCTTCGCCGACCCGATGACCGGGCGGCTCGCGACGCTGCCCGACAACCCGACGTCGATCAAGGCGATGCCGATGGGCGGCGGCGACGCACCGCACGCCCACACCGAAACACAGACGGGAACCCACACCGAGACGCGGCCGGAGACCCGTGCGGAGGCGCCGCCCCAGTCGACGGCCGACCGGCTTCGCGGCGACGACGAACCGCCACCGGTGGACCGGCCCGGCGAGCACGAGGCGCCCAAGACCGAACTCGACATCAGCGAGCGGCTCAAGGGCACCGATGAGGCTCCCGCGCGGCACGACGAGAGCTACGTCGACGACGGGGACTTCCGTGGTTCGCCCGAGGATCACAAGAGCCTTCGTGACCGCTACGACAGCGCGGACCTCGCCGAGCAAGCCCGTGAAAAGGCGGTCCGGCGCCTCGAAGCAAGCCCGCTGAAGGACCGCGTCTCGCCCGAAGCGGCGGAGGCGATCTACTCGTACTCGCGTGAACACGCCTACGCGATCAACGAGGCGAACCGCCTCGGCGAGTCGCACCCCGGCTTCGAGAACGCCCAGCGCAGCACCCGGGCGATCGTCGGCGCGCTGAACGAGCTGCCGGACTTCCACGGCGAGTCCATCCGCGGCATAGACACCAAGGGCGACATGCGCGCCGCCGCGATCATGGCGGCGCATTACGAGCCCGGCCAGACCGTCCCCGAACCGACGATGACCAGCTCCACCATCAAGACGTCGCCGGACACGAAGTCGAAGTTCGGCGAAGACGTCGAGATCCACATCGTCTCGAAGACGGGCAAGGACGTTTCGTCGCTCGCCGAGAATCCGGGCGAGAACGAGTCCATCAACAAGCCGAAGACCCAGCTTTACGTCCACAGCAAGGAGTTCAAGACTCCGCCGCTGGTCGACCGGCCGAAGTGGGTCATCCACGCCGAAGAGGTCACTCCCGGCGACCCGCGCTACCTCGACCCCGAGACCGCCAAGCAGAAGATGGACGAGCGGCGGGCCCGGCACGCGGCGGAGGCACCCGAGCTCGCCCGCCTCGCCCAGGAACGGTCGATGGCGCGCCTCGGCGGCTTCGACGAGCCGCAGACCCCGCCCATCACCACGGAGAACCCGGCCGACCACGGGGTCGCGGACGCCGACAAGGGCCCCGAGTACGGCGAGCAGCCCGCTCAGGACCACAACGCCACCGACGACACGGCGGAGTTGCCGATCCCGGAGCGGGACTACTCGTCGATGGCGGTCGCGACGAACCCGCCGAGCGAACCGGCCATCCACGCCGGTTCGGCGAGCCCCGAGCAGCAGGCCGCGTACGTCGCCGACAGGCACCCGCGGCTCGGCGAGGTCAACCCGCATTTCAACGATCCCGACGCGCTGGCGAACGGCTACCGGTCCAACTGCACCCGCACCCCGGGCGCCTACATGGACCGGATGAACGGCATCGATTCGACGGCCGACCCGCTGCACCTGCACGAGATGGACAGCCGGGGCACGCTGGAGCACGTCGAGGAACGGTTCGGCGGGCAGTTCTCCGACCGCGCCGACTACGACACCGTCATCCGCGAGATGCGGGACATGCCGGCCGATCACCACGCGGTCGTGGCGGTGAAGTACCTCGACGAGAACGGCGTCGAGCGCGGCCACGTCGCCATGGTCGCGAACACGCGGGACGGTGTCGCGTTCATCGACCCGCAGTCGGGCGCGCTGATGAACCTGCCGCATCCGCCGCTGGGCGTGAAGCTGATGCACGTCGGCGTGCCGGAAGGCCCCAGTGCCCAGCACACCGACGGGCACACGACGCGGACGGAAGCGGCCGCGACGAGGCCCGTCGACCCGCGGATCGCGTTCGCGCGGCCGGATCAGCCGGTGGACCCGCGCATCGCGTTCGCCAGGGAAGACACCCCTGACGTGCAGCCGTCGCGGATCGGCCCGGACGGCCGTCCGATCGTGACGCCGCCGCACGACGCGGGCTACGGCATGGCGCACGACGAGCCGCCTCAGGGGAACAGGGCCGACGGAGAACGGTTCCTGAACGACCCCGAGGTCGCGGCCGCGGTGGACGGACTGGACCCGGACAAGAAACGGGCCGTGCACGAGGACGAGAACGGGGTCAAGCACGACGTCGGGCCGATGCGGGACTTCATCCGCGAGCACCTGCCGTCGCATCCGGAACTCGTCCGGCTGATGGAGCACCCGGAGAACGCGTACCTGCGGGCCTCACTGCTGAACAACCCGATGACCATCGGCAGCCTGCTGCTGCACCCGGAGGCCATCCCGCTCCTCGAAGACGCTCTGCGCGACGTCGAGGAGCGCGGCCACCAGCTGATCGACGACGTCCACCAGGCAGGACCCGGCGACACTCCGCTGACCCAGGAGCAGCGGGACCTCGCGAACGAGGCCGCGGACATCGCCGCCGACGTGGGACCGCGCGATCAGTTCCACGCCGGATTCGATCGCGCGGACACCGGCGATCCCGTGAAGATCCAGGAGTTCCTGGACGCCGAACGGCAGGCGTGGCCGCAGAACCAGGGCGACCTCAACCGGATCGCCGAACGGATCGCGGCGGAGAACAACGGGGAATCGTCCGGCCGCCCCGGCCCGAAGGACGACGACCGCGCCCTGGCGAAGATCGCCGGCTACGACGGCGACGCGTCGAAACTCACCGACCTGGTGGGAGCGAAGATCCAGTTCGACACGCTGGCCGACGTCTACAACGCGCTGAACGCGGTGATGGCCGATCCGGATCTCAGGATCGTCAGCTTCGACGACCGGTTCGCGAATCCGCAGGACAGCGGGTACCGCGATCTGCAGATGAACGTCCGGCTGCCGAACGGGCACGTCGCCGAACTGCGGCTGCACCTGAGGCACATCGACACCGTCTCGGCCTACGAACACGCCTTGTACGAGGTCCGCCGCGACTTCCCGACCTACAACCGGACACTGGACGGGGACAACAAGAAGAAGTTGTCCCCGGAACAGGCACTGCTGGAAGCCGCCTTGATGGACCGGGTCCGGGAGAAGTTCATGGCCGGTCTCCGCAAGGGCCTGCCGCCTGAGGAGAACACGTGATCCAGACACCGTCCTTCTACACCTACTTCGGGAAGACCTACCGGGTCGAGTCGACGCCCGACGGGGGCCTGACCGGTTTCCTCCTCAACCCACGCACCGGGGAGTTCGACGAAAAGCCGGAGCACGTGCGCGAGGTCATGTGGGCGATGGCGAGTTCGGACATCAGCAAGGTGCCCGAGGAGAAGTTCGTCCAGGAGACCGAGCGCGCCCGCGAGTACTCGCTCAAGGGCGCCGGGCCGATCTTCGCCCTCTACGAGACCATCGACGGCCTGTACGAGCAGGCCAAGCGCGAGAACCGCCGGATACAGCCGCAGGAATCGGCCTTGATCCGGTCGCTGCGCGAACGCACCTTCAAGATGTGGGAGGACGAGCTGGCCCGCCGCGCCGCCGGTGAACCGCCGTCGTTCCGGGCGGAGCCGCGCTTCCCCGAATACGAACCACCGGAGGAAGGGGCCTCGGAATGAGCCTGCCCAGCCGGCCGGACCGGGCGCGATGATTCACGTGGAACAACTCACTCCCGAACAACAGCGCGGGCTGCTGGTCCGGATCGGCAGGCTCATCCTGGCGGGGATCACCGACCCCGCCCACGCCGCGGCCGCCGATTTCCGGCAGGCCGGGGGGCACTCCGAACTCGAAGGCCACAACGTCACGCCCGCCGCCGAGCTGAACGAGCTCTTCGGCAAGCTGCGCACCGGCATGTACGCCATCGGCCGGGGCACCTGGTTGCAGTCGCGGTTCACGCTCAAACCCGACGGCACCTTCGACTTCGACTTCATCCTCGACGACGAGCCCGCGTGGACCGAGGCACCGGCGGCTTCGGCGTACCCGGACGAGCTGGCCGCGTTCCCGCGCGAGGACGAGCACATCCCGGACTGGTGGCGGCTGCGCGCGCAGCTGCCGTTGCGGGTCGGGTTCCGGCACGCCCGGATCGTCGACGCCTACACCGAGGGTGAGCCTCCGGTGGTGGACAGACCGGAGCTCGACGAGTCCGAGGCGCCGCTGGTCGCGCAGTACCTGGAGCGCGAACCGGCGATCCTCTCCGGCAGCGGTCTCGGCAAGGACATCTTCGAGCCCGACGCCGCCGGGGACGTCCCGGAGAGTTACCACACCGACGGCACCTGGATCTGGCACGCGTCCGTCCCGCACTACCTGCGGAAATACGGCATCCCGCCGGAGCCGGAGCTGGTCGAGCACATCCGGGGCCAGCGGTTCCAGCCGCCGTACGTCGAGCATCTCGTGCGGCGGACCGCGGAAGCGGATCTGCTCGGCAAGCCGAGACCGAAACCGGGCCGCTCCGACGTCAAGAAGACCGAAGGCGACATCGCCGCGGAGCTGGAGACGTCGCCGAACCCGTCGCTGACCGACGAAGAACTCCTGGTCGTATTGGTCAGCAGGCTCGGCGAGCACGCCGTCTGGCCGGAGGCGTATCGCATCGGGGACCGCGCGGACGGCGCCTGGTGCCTCAACTTCACCGAGAAGGGGTGGGAGGTCGCGGCCTACGCCAAGAGCTCCCCGGTGTCGCCGAAGTACTTCGAGAAGCTCGAAGACGCGGCTCATCAGCTCCTCGGCGCGGTCCTGCTGCATCCGGCGCGGATGACCGCCGGACACGAGACACCGCTGGAGACCGCGAAGGAACTCGCCGACTGGCCGGTGCGCGCCGCCCCGGGTGAGCCTCCCCTCACCTTGCTCCGCAACAAGCGCGTCAGCCGGATGGTCGCCGGTACGGTCGTACTGCGGTTCGGCGAGGAAACCGGCAATCTGGTTCACCACGGAGGGGTACGGTTCGCCACGACGTCCCTGCCGCTGGAACGGGAGCGTGTCGGTGGGACCTACCGGCTGCGACGCCCGCTCCACGTGATCATCGGTGTCACCGTCCCTTGGGCGAACATGCCCGGCGGGGCGGTGGCCTACGTGCTCCCGAGGACCATCGCCGAGCACGTGTCCGACGGCAGCCTGGAGAGGATCGAGTAGGTGGAATCGGCGGAAGCGGTAGCCAAGGTCGAAGAGTGGCTGCGCGCGGTCCACGGTCCGGACGTGTCCGAACCGGGCGGCGCCGGCCTGCGCGTGAACCACGAAAAGGTCCTGCGAATCCCCGAGGGCTGGTCGGTCCCCTACAACACGATCGCCTTCCTCGACGAGGGTCATGCCGAGAAGGAGATCTTCCCGCCGCCGTCGGTGACCGTCCGCGAACCGGACGGCGAACTGCGCCAGGCGCATCCACAGCCCGGCGGGCTCAGCGTCCCGGTCGCGTTCCCCGGCCAGGAGGCGTGGCGCGAGGTCGTCGATCCCGAGTACGCGAAGGCCGGGCTCGGTGACCTCGGGGTCCCGCCGCCGGTCGTCGCGGGCTGGGTCAAGGTCAACGCGGAAGGCGTGCAGACCGGGGAAGAGCGCGAGAACCCCGAGTACCGGGCCGGTCCCGTCCGCCGGGGCTACCCGAAGCCGGAGAACAAGCTCGAAACGCTGCTGTCGTTCGCCAGCGTCGGCTGGCTGACCAGGGAACAGCTGCTCATCGGGCTGCTGCGCTGCGAGGTCTACGTCCCGCTGGACCTGGCGTCGGGCAAGACCGAGCGGTTCTACTTCAACGAGGAACGCGCCGAGCTGAGGGTGTTCAGCTCGACCAGGAACCTCCCGTCCCGCGAGCACGGGTACTGGAAGGTCGACATCGCGACCCTGGCCGGGTACGAGAGCCCGCCGAACCTCGTGATCAACGGCGGGCCCGCGACGTTCGAGGACGTCAGCGGCGCCGAACTCGCCGAGACCGCCCAGCGGTTCCCGCGCCGGGACGCGTCCGTCGACGTCAACGAACGCTGCCCGGAAGCGGACCCGGAGCTGGAGATCCTCGCCGCCGACACCGCCGCGAAGATGGGCCTGCCCGAGCCGGTGAAAGCCCCGCTCGCCGCCGCCGAACGGGCTCGACGTCGAGGCTTCGAACTGACCGTCGAGGAATGCCAGAAGACCGTCCTCGGCCAGTCGTGGCTGGCGCGGCTCAAGCGGCCGGAGCCGCCGCGCGGCCGTCCGAACGACCTGCGGGCGAACGGGCTGGCGCCCGGCTACGACAACGAGGGTCAGATCGAGCCGCGCCTGGACACCTTCGGCAAGTACTTCGAACGCGACCGCTCCAGCTCGCGCTACGGCTGGCAGCGCGTCACGGGCGCCTTCGTGGGCTTCGCGCTCGGCGAGGCGCTCGGGGCGGCCGTCGACCGGATGCGGCTCGGCGAGATCCACGACACCTACGGCCCGGACGGGGTCACCGACCTGCCGGTCGCGTTCGACCTGCCCGGCCGGGTCGGGCCGCTCACCCAGCGGCTGCTGTTCTACACCGAGGCCGTGATCCGCAGCCCGCATCGCGAGCAGCCGGAGAACCGCGACGCCGAACAGGCGCTCGGGACCGTCGCCCGCAACTCGCTGATGCGCTGGCTGCACACCCAGGGCGCGCCGCTGGACAACGCCGACGGCTGGCTGGTGAAGGTGCCGGAGCTCCGCGTCCGCCGCACTCCCGACGACGCCGAACTCAACGCCTACCACGCGCTGGCGACGGTCTCGCCGACCGCGATGCCGATGAGCGGACCGGACGCGCTGGTCGCGGCGCTGCCGGCGGCGATGACCGCGGCGGGCCCGGGGAGCGCGATGAGCGGCGGCGTCCGCCAGGCGGTGCGCGACCTCGTCTCGGTAACCCATCCCGGCGAGATCGACGTCGAGGCGGCGACCTATCTGACCTGGCTGTTCGAGCCCGCGCTGACGTCGGAGGCGTTCAGCTACCCGGTCTGGAACATCTCCCGGGAGATCTTCAGCGACCAGAACCCGCACCAGCGGGGGCCGGTCTGGGCGGATCTCAAGGCGATGGTCGCGGAATCGGTGCCGTTCTTCGGCAAGCACGGCCTGCCGGATCTGCGTGTCCCGGAGCTGATCGGCGACGGCAAGGGCACGCTTTCGGTGCTGGGCCGCGCGTTCGCGGCGCTGTCCGGATTCGAGAACTACCCGGAGCAGGCGCTGCTGCGGGCGGTCAACCACTCGGGCCGCAGCGCGATCACCGGTGCCATCGCCGGTGCCCTGCTCGGCGCCCGCACCGGCATTCCCGGTCTGCCGCAGAAGTGGGTCGATCAGCTGGAGCTGCGTTACCTGGTGGAGAACATCGCCACGGACGCGTTCTGGCACTTCGACCGCCACTCGGCGCTGCACGAGGTCGACGGCTGGGACCGGCGGTATCCGCGCTGGTGACTGGAATGGGGACGATGAACGAAGAGGAAGCCGTCAGCCGCGTCGAAGAGTGGCTGACGGACAGGGGCGGGGAGGGGACCGGCGCGCTGCGGGTCCGCCGCGAGTACGTCGTACGCGCGACCGACGGCTGGAACGTCACCTACAACACCGTCGGCTGGCTCGACGGGACCGATCCCGGCGCGGGCCTGTTCCCCAGCCCGGTCGCGTTCGTCCCGGACGACGGCGGCGAGATCCGGCTCGACCTGGAGCTGATGGCGGTTTCGGCGGCCGGCGACGACAGCGACGCGTTCACCCGCTGGGCGGAAGTCGTCGACCCCGAGTTCGACCCTTCCGTGGCCCCCGGGATGCCCGTGCCGAAGGCGGCGATCGCGCGCTGGGAGCAGTACACGCTCTACGGCGAGCCGACCGGCGCGGTCCGCGCGAACCCGGATCACCGGCCGGGGCCGCGGTTCTCCGGTCGCCCGGCGCCGGAAAGCGAGGTCGAGACACTGCTCGGCTACCTCCGCGTCGAATGGATCACGCCGGAGGAGTTCGTCCACTGGATGCTGGACCTCGATGTCCTGGCCCCGGCCAAGGACGGCCACCTGCAGGTCCGCGACTTCGGTGACGCCGGCCTGCGGTTCGTCGTCTACACCTCCGAGGCGCAGGTCCCGTCCGAGTACACGGTGTGGCAGCGAATCCAGCCCCGCGTGCTCCTGCGGCGGGCCAAGGACACCCCCGGTGTCGGCCTGCTGGTCAACCCGGGACGTCCGGAGACCTTCAACGTCTACCCGGAGACGCTGCGGCAGGTCGCCGACCTCGACCTTCCCGCGGGAACCGAACGCCCGGAATCCGTCGGACGTCCCGCGTACTTCACCGGTGAGTACGACGGCGCCGCCGTCGCGAACCTGCGAAGCCTGGTCGACCAGGCCAGGGACAACGGCTACCCCCTGAGCTCCGGCGAACTCGCCCGCTACACGCGGGCCGCGACGCTGTCGTTCGAGCGCTCGCGGGCGAAGTACGACGGCCGCCCGCTGCCGGAACTGCCCGAAGACCTCTTCGCGGCCGGACTCGTGACGCACTTCTACGACGACGGCGAGCCGCGTCCGAGCGCCTGGACGTTCGGGAAGTTCTACGACCCGACGATCCCCGTCGGCAGCTTCGCGTACCCGCGGCTTCTCGGCGCGTACGTCGGCTTCGCGCTCGGGGACGCGCTCGGCTCGGGCGCGGATCCCGCCGACGGCCTGCCGCTCGGCGGACTGACCCGGCAGCTGCTGTTCCACACCGAATCGGTGATCCGCGGCCTGGACGCGACTCCGGACAAACCCGAGATCCCCGCGTCGCTCCCCGCGGGCGGACGGCCGGACGGCTGGGTCGCCAAGGCCACCGCGTCCGCCGGACCGCCTCCCGCCGAGTTCTCGGCCATGTTCGCGACGGCGCTCGCCGCGACGGTGACCGGCGGGACGCAGGGTCCCGCCGACAGTGCCTTCTACGCGATGAAGGTCGTCCGTGAGCTGGTCGGTTCCGCGGCAGGCCACGAGGTCGTCCATGGCGCCGAACTGCTGGTGAACGTGTTCCGCGCGCAGCTGGCGGCCCGGAACGGCGAACCCGCGGTGGCGAACTTCCTCGAAGGCTTCGACGAGTACAGCGGCGAGGTCGGCGACCTGGTCGAGACCGTGCTCGGTCTCCGGAACGACGTCGACGGCGAAGACGTCGAACAGTTCGACAGCATCGGGGACGGCCGCACGCCGCTTTCGGTGCTCGGCAGGGCGCTGTTCGCCGCCGCCAAACGGGGCCACGACCCCGAGGCGGCGCTGACACTGGCCGCCCGCGGCGGCTCGGTGACCGCGGCGCTGACCGGGGCGATGGTCGGCGCCAGGGTCACCGTGCCCGGCCTGCCGGAGTCCTGGCTCGCGGCGTACGCCGACCTCGGCGTCGTCGACGCCATGGCGGGCGACGCCTATTACTACTTCAACCGGTTCGGTCTGCCCCGCGAACCCGAGGAGCGGCGGCGCTGGGACGCGAAACGGTACCCACGAGGAGAACAGTAGAGAAATGCGCGAGTGGCTTCAGGGACCGGCGACCAGGTCGCGGCTGCGCGGCAGCCTGTACGCCGGGGCGATCGGCGACGCGCTCGGCGCGAAGACCGAATTCGACTCGATCGACCGCATCCGGGAGATCGCCGGGCCCGCCGGGATCACCGACCTCATCCCCGCGTACGGCGGGGTCGGGCGGATCACCGACGACACCCAGATGACGCTGTTCACCCTGGAAGGCCTGATCAGAGCCCATGCCGCCGCCCGGCGGGAGCAAGGGACCTTTGCTATCGCCGCCCCCGGAGAACCCGTCGTGCAGTCGCTCCAGCTGGCCTACCAGCGCTGGCTGCACACCCAGGGCGTCTCGTGGGAGCGGGCGCGCGGCCCGGAGAACACGAGCACGGATCCGGACGGCTGGCTGATCACGAACCGCGAGCTGTTCAGCCGTCGCGCGCCCGGCCTCACCTGCTTCAGCGAGCTGGAGGCGTACGGCAAGACCGGCGTGCGCGCGGGCATGGACAAGCCGGTGAACAACTCGAAGGGCTGCGGCGGCGTCATGCGCGCGGCGCCGGTCGCGCTGTGGTCGGACGACCTCGCCGAGGTGTTCCGGCTCGGCGCCGAGAGCGCGGCGCTGACGCACGGTCACCCGAGCGGGTATCTCTCGTCGGGAGCTTTCGCCGTGATCGTGCACGAGCTGCTGACCGGGAAACCGCTGCTCGACGCTGTCGCGATCGCCCGTGCCGAACTGGAGAAGTACCCGGGGCACGAGGAGCAGAGCGTCGCGCTGGACCAGGCGCTCGCGCTGGCCCACGAAGGGGCTCCGACGCCGGAGAAGCTCGAAACGCTCGGCCAGGGGAACGTCGGCGAAACCGCGCTCTCCATGTCGGTCTACGTCGCACTGGCCACCGCGGACCCGAACGTCGCGCTGCTCGCGTCGGTGAACCACAGCGGTGACAGCGACTCGACCGGATCGGTCTGCGGGAACCTCGTGGGTGCCATGTACGGCGAGGAAGAGCTCGACACGGACTGGCTCGTGAAGCTGGAACTGGCCGAGGTCATCGGAGAGCTGGCGGACGACGCGCTCGCGGAGTTCGGCGGGAACGCCCCGGGTGACGACCGGTGGTACGCCCGCTATCCGGCCCACTAGATTGACCTCCGGTCTGGGGATCTTGGGGAGGGGACACAAAGTGCGTTACCGGGTTCAAGCGGCG
Source organism: Amycolatopsis thailandensis (assembly GCF_002234405.1). Classification (GTDB taxonomy): domain Bacteria; phylum Actinomycetota; class Actinomycetes; order Mycobacteriales; family Pseudonocardiaceae; genus Amycolatopsis; species Amycolatopsis thailandensis. The sequence continues at coordinate 12,588 of NZ_NMQT01000044.1, forward strand.
GAGCGGCCGGATGGCCTGTACGCCGTCTGGGGGGACACCGTCTTCGCGGCCCAGCGGTCGACCGAGGACGGCACGTTGCTGCTCATCGCGCCGCCGGGGGAAGCGGCGCCCGAGGGCTTCGACCGCGACTGGAACGGGCGGCCCGCCCGCGTCGTGCTGAACGGCGAGGTCGGCGTGACCTTCAGCCTCCAGTCGTACGGCCGGTTCGACGACGAGCACTTCCAGATCGCGCCGCACACCGGCGGCGGCGACCTGACCTTGCGCTGGGCGGGCGAGGACGCGGCCCGCGCGGCCGAACTGGGGCTCACGGACTTCTCGACCACGGCCGCGCCCTCGCGGCTGACGGCGTTGTGGCAGACCAGGCACGACTTCGTCGAGTCGCCGGAAGCCCGCCCCGAGATCGGCACGGGCGACCAGCCGCCGCTGCTGCGCGCCATCGGGCGGACGCTGCTGCGGGTGCTGCCGCCGGGCTGGCAGCGGGTGGGCGCCCAGTTCCGGCAGGTCGGCGACTACTCCGAGCTGGAGGTCCGCTCGGTCGGCGACGAGGGCAACGGCCCGGTGTCGGTGTCCCTCGCGGCCCCGCCGGAGCTCGGCTCGCTGTTCGCGCGGCTGCGCGCGGCGATGCACCAGCCCGAGACCGGCACCTGGTTCCAGGGCACCTTCACGCTGGACTCGGAGTCGCACTTCGACTTCGACTTCGACGCCGAACAGGAACCGACCTGGCGGCTCTCGCCGAACGAGGGCGGGAAGCCGTCGCCGCGCGCGTACGCGACCGAACTCGCGATCTTCCCGCGCGACAAGCAGCACGTCCCGGCATGGCTCTCGGCCAAGGCCGGTCTCCCGCTGGACGTCGCGTTCCGGCACGCGAAGGTCGCCGACGCGCACAACGAGGGCGAACGCCCGGTCGTCAACCGGCCGCCGGTGCCGCCGGACCTGATGCGCGGCGTGCTGGACTACCTCTTCCGCTCGCCGGTGGCGGTGTCCCGGCCGGGTCCGCAGCCCGACATCTTCACCCCGAACGGCCCGCCGGACGTGCCGAACGCCTTCCACACCGACGGCGTCTGGATCTGGCCCGCGGCCGTCCCGCACTACCTGCGGAAATACGGGGTGCCGCCGGAGCCGGAGCTGGTCGAGCACATCCGGGCCGCCGGGTTCCGGCCGCCGCTGGTCGGCGAGCTGGTGCGGGCGACCGCCGAGGCGGAGATCGTCGGCAAGCCGCGGCCGCCGCAGACCGCCGCGGACCTGCCGGACGAAAGCGTCCGCACCCGCGTCGAACGCGACGGCGAACCGGTCCGCGACATCCGGGCCGCCGAGGTGCTGGAAGTCCTGTACCAGCGCCTCGCCGAGCACGGCGTCGCGCCGACGTCCTACCGGATCGGCGCGAACGCGGTGCCGGAGCCGGGTCTCTGGACCCTGCGCCGCGCCGAGAACGGCTGGGAGGTCTCGCGGCCGCCTTCGGACGAGCCGGTGGCGTTCGCCAAACTCGAAGAGGCGGCACGGTTCTTCCTCGGCACCCTGCTGCTGTACCCGGCGCGGGCCGCCGTGGGCGCGAGCGAGGAGGCCGACAACCCGGCCGACTGGCCGATCCTGCCGCTGCGGGGCGAGCCGCCGCTGAACTTCTTCCGCCGCAAGCGGATCATCGTGCTACCGGCGGGCACCACGGTGCAGCGGTTCGGGAACGAGACCGGCAACCTCGTGCACGCGGAGACGGCTCGGTTCGTCGAGACGTCGCTGGCCGCGGAGCGCGAACGCGAGCGCCGCCTGTACCGCGTCCTGCGGCCGCTGCGTGTGGTCACCGGCATCACCGCGCCGTGGAACGGGACACCGGGCGGTGCCGTGGCTTATGTGCTGCCCCGGCCGCTCGCCCAGCATCTCGAATCCGGCGCGCTGTCCCGCGTCCAGTGAGCCGCATTTAGTCCTCTGGATGCGGTTCTTGCACGCGCAACTACCGCATCCAGAGGACTGAACGCGGCGACTCAGGAAGCGGTGATGAGCACCGCGGGAGACCACCAGTAGTCCGCGAGCGGCTCGATCCGGATTCCGGTGAAGCCTGCTTCCTTCAGCTGCGAGGCCCAATCGGTGGCGGGCTGTTCCCAGTTCGTCCGGTCGGCCCCCGGTTTGACCAGGCCCAGCAGGACCGGCAGCAGGAACCCCTGCGCGACCAGCGACGCCTCCTTGCCGTACTCCGAGATCCCGCGTTCGTAGCGCGTGACCAGGGAGAACAGGTACTCGTCGGAGTCTTCGTCGTACTCGGGCACGTCGAACTCGGCGAGCACCAGGCAGGAGGTCCGGGGCCGGAGCGCCCGCAGGACCTCGGTGCGCTCCGCGGTCGGGATCGACTGGAGCGCGAAGGTCGACTGCGTCAGCTGCCACTGCCTGTCGTCTTCGCGGGCGAGGAACTCCTGCGCGGTGTCGTCCCAGGTGTGGAGGCCGTGGGTGCCGTCGAGGTGCTTGCGCGTCTCGGCGAGCAGCGCGCTCGACGGCTCGACGAGGTCGATCCGGCCGGGCTGCCGGTCCGCCTGCTCCAGGGCGGGGACGACGGCGAGCCCGTCGCCGCAGCCGAGGTCGAGCAGGGAACCGACGCTGCCGTAGCGCCGGGCGAGCATGACGCTGAGCTGCCGGTAGAGCTTGACGTTCCCGCCCCCGCGGATGAACGCGGTGAACGCGGCGGGCCGGTCGTAGACGTCCCCGCCCCCGCCTTCGGTCAGGTATCGGTGAAGTTCGATGCCGAGCGTGGATCCGGCACGCCCGGCGAGGTCCGCTGCCTTGGCCTGGTCACCGTCGCGGTACGCGGTGAGCGCTTTGACCAGGACGTCCGTTTTCTTCATGTTCTCCTGTTTACCGTCAGAACGGCACCCAGAGGGTGACTCTGGTGCCATTGCCCGGAGCCGACTCCACCCTGGCGGTCCCGCCGACCTCGTTCAGCCGGGCGGTGATGGACTCGCTGATCCCGAAACCGGCCGGCCGGGAGTCGAGGCTGAACCCGGCGCCGTGATCGCGGGTGATCACCGCGACGCCGCCTTCCTGCTCCTCGACGCGCACGACGACCTTGTCGGTCCCGGCGTGCTTGAGCGTGTTGCGCAGGGACTCGCGGACGGCGTCGCGGATGGCGATCTGCCGGACCTCCGAGAGTGTGTCGTCGTCGAGCTCGGCGATCACGAGCTGGGCGCGCAGCCCGTCTCGCGCCATCTCCGCCGCCAGCGACGCGAGCTTCTCGCCCAGCGGCCGCGACCCGGCCTCCGACCGTTCCGAAGCCTCGTTCTCGATCGTCCGCCGCAGCTCCATCGACTGTGCCCGCGCCAGGCGCTGCACCTCGTCGAGCCGCGCGGCCGGGTCGCCCTTGTTGGCGAGCGCGATCGCTTCCAAGGTCTGCAGCACGGAATCGTGCAGCATCCGGTGCTGGCGGGCGCGTTCGGCGATCCGGCCGTTGCGGATGCCGTACGCGAGCGCGAGCCGTGTGCCGAGCCCGATCAGGACGAGGGCGCCGCTCGCGGTGAAGAGGACGCCGAGCATCGACGGGAAGCCGGCCATCGCGTCGCCGGGCGCGGCGTGACCGGTGCCGAACAGGGACGCGAGCATCCGCACCGGGAAGCTGACGACGGCCAGCGCCGCGGCGGCGGGCATCCCCAGCGCCAGCGCCAGCAACGCGACCTCGCCGAGCAGATGTTTGCCCGGCACCGCCATCGCCTCGGTGAACACCGAAGCCGGCACGAGCGCGCCGACGGCCAGCGGCGCGAGCAGCGTGAACGCGAGATCGATCGCCAGCAAACGGACGGCGTGCTGCGGCCGGAACGGCGCCGAACGCAGCATCCACCGGATCCCGTACAGCGAGAGCGCGACCGAGCCGAGAGCCACCAGCCCGACCGGCCCGATCCCGACCATGCCGTGCGTGGAGACGTAGACGCCGAAGGTGCCCGGCACCGCGAAGAGCCGGTAGACCAGGGGGATGAGGGCGACGTAGCGGGCGGCCCTGAGCAGCAGGTTGTCGCGGTAGGCCGTGTCGACGGGGCCGTTCATCTGCTGGATCCGGCGGAGCGCCCGCATCGGCGTCGGATCGCCGACCTCGTCGGACAGCTCGCTCGTCGCGGTGGCCAGCGCGGGCGCGCCACGACGCAGCAGCGTCACCAGAAAACTGGACGGCCGCTTCGCCATGGAATTTCCCCCTGCCCGGAGCACCGGCAGGAGTATCTCCGGTTACGCCGTATGGATCCAGAGACCATCGGGGTTTATCTCAGCTGATGACGCCGGAATCCGTGACGAAACGGGCGAACGCTAGCCGCCGACGCCGTTTTCGGTGGCCCACTTCTTCAACTCGGCCACCGCGTCGTCGTGCTCCAGCGGACCGCGGTCGAGCCGCAGTTCCTTCAGGTGCTTCCACGCCTTGCCGACGTCCGGCCCCGGCTTGAGCCCGAGGATCCGCATGATCTCCTCGCCGTTGAGATCCGGCCGGACCCGGTCGAGGTCCTCCTGCGCCTGGATCGCTTCGATCCGCCGCTCGAGGTCGTCGTAGGTCGCTTGCAACGCGGCCGCCTTCTTACGGTTGCGCGTGGTGCAGTCGGCGCGCACCAGCTTGTGCAGCCGGGGCAGCAGGTCGCCGGCGTCGGTGACGTAGCGCCGCACCGCCGAGTCCGTCCACTCGCCCTTGCCGTACCCGTGGAACCGCAGGTGCAGGAACACGAGCTGGCTGACGTCCTGGACGATCTCCTTCGAGAACTTCAGGGCACGCAAACGCTTGCGGGCCATCTTCGCGCCGACGACCTCGTGGTGGTGGAAGCTCACGCCGCCACCGGGCTGGAACTCGCGCGTCGCGGGCTTGCCGACGTCGTGCAGCAGCGCCGCGAGCCGCAGGATCAGATCCGGCTCCGAGGTCGGTTCGTGCGAGGACTCCAGGTCGATCGCCTGCGCGAGCACGGTCAGCGAGTGCTGGTAGACGTCCTTGTGCTGGTGGTGCTCGTCGATCGCCAGCCGCATGCCGGGCACCTCGGGCAGCACGCGATCGGCGAGCCGGGTGTCGACCAGCAGCTCGATACCGGGCCGCGGGTCGGCCGCCAGCAGCAGCTTCGACAGCTCGGTCTGGACGCGTTCGGCGGTGATCCGGTCGATCTCCTCGGCCATCGACGTCATCGCGTCGATCACCCGCGGCGCCGCGACGAACCCGAGCTGCGCGGAGAACCGCGCGGCCCGCAGCATGCGCAGCGGGTCGTCGGCGAAGGACTCCTGCGGGGTCGCGGGCGTGTCGAGCACCCGGTCCTGCAACGCCTGGAGCCCGTCGTACGGGTCGACGAAGGTCTGGTTCGCCAGGTCGATGGCCATCGCGTTGACCGTGAAGTCGCGGCGAAGCAGATCTCCCTCGATGCTGTCGCCGAAGGTGACCTCGGGATTGCGGCCAACGCGGTCGTAGCTGTCGGCGCGGAACGTCGTGATCTCCAGGGTCATGCCCTGCTTCGTCACACCGACCGTGCCGAAGGCGATGCCGACGTCCCACACCGCGTCGCCCCAGGCGTTGACGATCTTGAGCACCTGGTCCGGCCGGGCGTCGGTGGTGAAGTCGAGGTCGCTCGACAGCCTGCCGAGCATCATGTCCCGGACGCTTCCGCCGACCAGGTACAGGCGGTACCCCGCCTTCGCGAAGAGCTTCGCGAGCTCGTCCGCCAGCGGGGAGATGCGCATCAGCTCGGTCACGGCGTTCTGCATCGCAGTGCTCTTCCCCGCAATCGCCTGCCCGGCGACCACCTTGTTCACGACAATCCCACCACGATTTGGATGTACTTACTACGGTTCGGCCCAACACGGGCACGGAGAGCCAGCGTACCCGTACCGCCGTTTGCTCTAGCATCGCAGCATGTCTGGATCAGCCGGCCGCTCCGGCGCTTCGAAGCCGGGCCGCCGGCGGAGGCGCAGGCGGGGAAGGCGGCTGACCACGGTCGACGAAACGTCGGCCGGCGGTCTCGTCGTCGACGCCGAGCGGGCGCACGCCGCGCTGATCGGGCGGCTCGACCGGCACGGCAGACTGCTGTGGTCGCTGCCGAAGGGCCACATCGAGGACGGTGAGACGGTGGAGCAGACAGCGGTGCGCGAGGTGAAGGAAGAGACCGGCATCTCCGCGCGGGTTCTCGAGCCCCTCGGCACCATCGACTACTGGTTCGTGGCCGAGCGACGCCGGGTGCACAAGACGGTGCACCATTTCATCCTGGAATCCACCGGCGGCGAGCTTTCGGACGAAGATGTCGAGGTGACCGAAGTCGCCTGGGTGCCGCTGGCCGACCTGGAGACCACCCTCGCCTACTCCGACGAGCGCAAGCTGGTCCGGAAGGCCAAAGAACTCTTCGCGCAGCAACAGCACACCGCCGAGGGAGCACCTGAGTGAAGCGGCTTGCCGCCACTGTCCTGTCGATCCTGTTCCTGGCCCTGCCCGCGTTGTTCGGCGCGGTCGCGCAGGCGCAGGAACAGCCCCGGCTGCGCGTGGACCTCGATCAGCTGAACCCCCGCGTGATCACCACGACCTCGACGTCGATCACCGTCACCGGACGCGTCACCAACATCGGCGACCGGCCGATCAGCAAACTGGGCGTCCGGCTTCAACTGGGCTCCCGGTTGCAGAGCGAGCAGCAGATCGGCGACGTGCTCGCGGGCGGCAAGTTCAAGGACCTGGGGGCGACCGAGTTCGTCGACCTCGAACCGGACACCCTGGAGGCGGGGCAGAGCGCCACGCTGAACCTGGCCGTCCCGCTCGGCCAGTCCTCGAAGCTCCAGTTCCCGAAGCCCGGCGTGTATCCGCTGCTGGTCAACGTCAACGGCACCCCGGACTTCGGCGGCCCGGAACGGCTCGCGGCGGTCAGCCTGCTGATGCCGGTGCTCGGCGTTCCCGGCAGGGCCCCCGCGACGCGTCCGCCCTCGGCGCCGTCGACGAGCCTGCTGTGGCCGATCGCGAACAGCACCGTGCACGTCGTCTCGGCCCCGCTCGGCGGTCCGCTGACCCTGGCCGACGAGCGGCTGGCCGACGAGCTGTCCACCGGCGGGCGGCTGGACTCGCTGGTCGCGGCGGCGCGCGCGGCCGAAGCCGACACGAAGGTCTCGTCGTCGCTTTGCCTGGCCATCGACCCCGACTTGGTCGCGACCGTGGACGGGATGTCCCGCGGCTACCAGGTCGCCGGTGGCGGCGGGCCCGTCCCCGGCAAGGGCGCCGTCACCGCCAAGAACTGGCTCGGCCAGCTGAAGGCGCTGGTCGCGGGCCGCTGCGTGGTCACCCTCCCGTTCGCCGACGCCGACCTCACCGCGCTGACGAAGGTCCGCGCCGGCGACGCCACCGACACCGCGCTCCTGGCGAGCGCGATCGGTGGCGCGACGACGATCAAGAACCTGCTCGGCATCCAGCCGCAGGACGGCGTGCTCTGGCCCGGCGGTGTCCTCGATTCGCAGACCGTCGAAGCGATCGGCAAGGCGGGCGTCAAGACCGTGCTGACCGATTCGCGCAGGCTCCAGTCCGACGCCCCGCTTTCGGGCGGGGTGTCGATCGAAGGGACGGATCTCCGCGCGCAGCCGATCGACACGCTGATCTCGACCGCGTTGAACGGCTCGGGATCCACCCAGAACGGGCTGGGCGCGATCGCCTTCCGGGCCGGGCTCGGCGGGCAGAGTGAGGGACAGCAGCGCTCGCGGCTGCTGATCGCGCCGCCGCGGCACTGGGCCGCGACCGGCACCGAACTCACCACGTTCCTGGAGCGGATGGGCGACTTCTACGCCGCCGGTCTCGCCAAGTCGACACCGCTGCCCGAACTGCTCGGGGAAAGCCCGTCCGGGACGGCGTCGGTCAACTACGACCCGCAGGATCTGACGGCCGCGACCAGCGGCGACGTCACCGCGAAGATGTCCCAGATCGACAACGAGACGCTGGGTCTGTCGTCGGCGATGACGATGGATGCCACCAAACGGGTGAATCCGGCCGACGTGATCGCCCCCGTCCGGCTCGCCCTCATCCGGTCCGCCTCGACGTC
>NZ_NMQT01000045.1 GCF_002234405.1 Amycolatopsis thailandensis
GGTCGTGAGTGATAAAGAGGGTTAGAACCCTCTTTATCACTCACGACCCCACGCGGAACAGCCCATACGGGCATGAATCGGATGCTCAATCGCCGCTAGCTGTCCCAAGTGGACACTCGGGCCGCGACCGGCCCGCCCCCGCTCTCAAGGCTTGGGTTCGTCTCGGTCTGTCCGCTGGGTGAGCGTGTGTGACGGGGAAGATTTCGGAAGTTGAGCGTCCCGAATCCTCCACGCTCGGATCACAACTACCTGCCCCGCACCGTTGCGGCAGGAAGTGGCACGCCGACCCAACCCGACCGGCCGATAACGGGGAAGCCAAAGCATCGTGACCTGAAAAAAGGGATTCCGTCCGCTCCGGCGCTTGATCCCACCGAATTTCTCAGCCGAGTCCGGATGCCGCACCGCCCGCCGGGAATTCCGGTATACGTGGAAGGGAGAGCGCTGCCGGGGAGGACGGCACTGCGCCTCAGGCAAGGGGGATTCATCGATGTTCGACGCAAGTATCGTCGCGGATCAGGTCAGTCCGGCCGCCAAACCCAAGATCAGGATTCTTTTCTACACCGACGCTTTCGGCTTCACCGGGAACGGCGGTTTCTCGCTGGGTATTCTTCGTGATGTGATCTTGGCGAACCAACCGTTCTTCGCCGAGTTCGAGATCGATTTGATCAATCGGCACGACGGCGGGCACGCCGCCAAGAAACTCACGTCCGACGTGCTCGGAAGATATGAGCAGGTGTGGTTCTTCGGCCTGTTGCAGTCCAACATGCCGGGGGAGCCGGAGAACGAACTCGTGGACGCCGAGGTCGCGGCGCTGCGGTCCTGGATGGACGCCGGTGGCGGCGTGCTCATCACCGGCGACCACTCGAACCCGCGTCTGCCGGGAGCGGATCCGTCGCTGGCCGACTATCTGAACCTGGGGCGGGCGCTGGGGCACCGGGTGCCGCGCGCGGGTGAGCTGCGGGTGTGGAACGACCGGCCGGACGCGAGTATCGAGTTCAGCCACAACACCCACCAGCCGGACCCGTGGGGCAACGACGTCAACCAGCCGATCCCGAACGACCTCGACCCGTATCCGCAGGAGCTGATCCTGCGGAAGCGGTTCGGCAGGCCGCATCCGTTGTTCCAGGGCAGGCGCGGTCCGATCACCGTCTTCCCGGACCACATGCACGAGGGGCAGCTGCTCATCCCCGAGCGGTTCCCGACGGACGTGTGGCCGGCGGGGCGCCTGGGGCAGCCGAAGCCCGAGATCGTCGCGCAGGGCACCGACAAACGCAACGGCCAGGTCTACGGCGTGTCCAGTGTGTACGACGGCGCGGCCGCCGGGGTCGGGCGGATCGTGGCCGACGCCACCTGGCACCACTACTTCGACCTCAACCTGTGGGGCTTCCAGAAGGGCGGCGAGGTGCTCGACCGCCTCACCGAGTACTACGTGAACCTCACGCTGTGGTTGACGCCGAGGCCGGTCAAGCTGGAGGTGAACGCGCAGCTGTTGCACTGGCTTTCGCACAGCTTGAGCGTCCGCGCGGTGCTGCCGGAGGGCGTCCGGGTGCCGGGAATCACCGCGGCGGGCCTGGTCCGCGAGGTCTGCGGGCAGGGAGTGCTCGACGACCTCGTCTGGCCGCTGGAAGGGGCGCCCGTGGTGCCGGAAGAGCTGCTGCTGGGCGCCGTGATCAAGGAGTCCGTCGCCGCGCTGAGCGGCGGGGACGTCGAGGCGTTCGACGCGGCGGGCGTCATCGAACGGGGCCTGCGGGCCGGGGCTGAAGAGTACGCCGCCGAGCTGCGAGCAGCGCTCGGCGACGTCGAAGGCCTGGGGGAGCTCATTTCGCAGGGCATTCGCTGACCGTTCGGTGACCGGTCGCGGCCGGGCCCGGCCGGGTGCGGAGGATCCGGGACGTCGACGTCTCGAACCCTCCGCACCCGGCTGTGTGGTCACACGATCGAGGCATTGGGCTCGTCACCCCGTCTCCCGTGGGTATCCCCCGGGAAACGGAGGAGGCAACGATGCCCGACAACGAGCTCCCAGGGTTCCTGATCATCGGCCTGATCTTCGTCGTGGCCGACGGCCAGATCCTGTACCGGGGCGCCCGCCGCTACCTGAACGGACCGGACGGCCGCGAGGGCGGCGGATCGGTGGCCTGGATGATGGTGACGGTCTTCCACCTGGCCGCGATCGGGGTGCTGGCGCTGCTGGCGGTCGTCGCGCCGGACTGGTCCGGTTCGACCGCCGCGTTCGTCGGCAGGCTGGGCGTCTTTCTGCTGCTCATGGCGGTGGCCCACGTGCTCACCTTGGCGGTGCTCGCCCGTCGTCGTCAGGACCACGTCGTCGAGTCCCGCTATCGGGAGCGCGAGCCCGACCGGCCCGACGTCGCCGAGCAGCCGACGGTCACCCCGGTACCGGGGCAGGAGGGCCGGGCCCCGCGGGTGAGCCCGGATATCGGGCACCAAGGCCCATATCGGGCTTGAGCGCACCGTGGATTGAATACGCAGAGTGAATAAGAGCGGCAATTCCTTTGTTTTCGCTCTGGACGGGCCGCGATCCGGATAGCGTGAGCCCCGTCGCATCCCCCGGTCCGGGGCTGAGGCGTTGATCACCTGGTGGCGAGGGTTTGTGGCACCGGTCACGGGCCGGTTCCGGCGCGGCGGCCGGGCGGGCAAGATCGGTGACAGGAGCCCGGGAGCAGGTGGGGAGCCTCGTGGAGCAGGGGCTCACCACGGACGATCGACACGCCGTGCACACGCCGCTACCAAGCGGTAACATATTGTCGGCGCCTCGAAAACCCCATCCGAGCCGGGGATATCGCGCTGCCTACAATGTCCGGCATGACCTACAGCGAACCAGCGCGATCAGCTGCCCCCAGCACCGGATCGCTGGCGTCCGCGTCCTCCTCGGCCGTCTTGGCGAGGGGAATCACCATTTACGGTTGCGGACAGGACGAGGCCGCCTTGTTCCGCGAGATGGCACCGCGTTTCGGTATCACGCCGACAATCGCTGAGGAACCGGTATCCGAGACCAATATCGAACTGGCCGTCGGAAATCGATGCATCAGTATCGGTCATAAAACCCCGATCACGAACTCGATTCTTCTCGCGCTGAGCAAGATCGGTGTCGAGTACATCTCCACCAGGAGCATCGGCTTCAACCACATCGATGTGGACTACGCGGCGAGCGTCGGTATCACCGTCGGCAACGTCGCCTACTCGCCCGACAGCGTGGCCGACTTCACGCTGATGCTGATGCTGATGGCGGTCCGTGACGCCAAATCCATCATCCGCCGCACCGACGAGCACGACTACCGGCTGAACGAGGTGCGCGGAAAAGAGCTGCGCGATCTGACCGTCGGGGTGGTCGGAACAGGGCGGATCGGGGTCGCGGTACTGGAGCGGCTGCGCGGGTTCGGCTGCAAGGTGCTGGCCTACGACACCATCCTGACCGCCGCGGCCGATTACGTTCCGCTGGAGGAATTGCTCCAGCAGAGCGATATCGTGTCGCTCCATGTGCCGCTCACCACGGATACCTATCACCTGCTCGATCAGCAGGCCATCGAGCGGATGAAGCACGGCGCGTACATCATCAACACCGGACGTGGTCCGCTCATCGAGACCGAGGCCCTCATCGCGGCCCTGGAAAGCGGGAAACTGGGTGGCGCGGCGCTGGACGTCCTCGAAGGCGAGGAAGGGATATTCTACGCCGACTGCCGGAACAAGGCCATCGACGGCAAGCCGCTCCTGCGGTTGCAGAATCTGCCGAACGTGATCGTCAGTCCGCATACCGCCTATTACACCGACCACGCGCTGAGTGACACTGTTGAAAACAGCATCATCAATTGTCTCCAATTCGAAAGCGGGAAGTAGCATGGGTAGGCTGAAAATCGGAATTCTGTTCGGCGGGCTTTCCGAAGAGCATCCTATCTCCATCAAGTCTGCGACCGAGGTCGCGAAGAACCTCGACCTCGAAAAGTACGAGCCTTACTACATCGGGATCACCCTGAGTGGTTCCTGGATGCTGTGCGACGGCCCCTCCGCCGACTGGGAGCAGACCGCGAACCCCCGCCCCGCCGTCCTGTCGCCGGACCGCGGCGTGCACGGCCTGCTGGTCCTGGACGAGGGCAAGTACGAGACGATCGCCCTCGACGTGGTGCTGCCGGTCCTGCACGGCAAGTTCGGCGAAGACGGCACGGTGCAGGGCCTGCTGGAGTTCTCCGGCATCCCCTACGTCGGCTGCGACCTCCCGAGCTCGGTCATGTGCATCGACAAGTCCCTCACCTACGCCGTCGTCCGCGAGGCGGGCATCGCGACGCCGAACTTCCACATCGTCACGGCGGACAACGAGATCGACGCCGACAAGCTCACGTACCCCGTCTTCGTGAAGCCGGCCCGTTCGGGTTCGTCCTTCGGCGTCAGCAAGGTCTCCTCGAAGGAAGAGCTGCCCGCCGCCCTGGCGGAGGCGCGTCAGTACGACGGCAAGATCCTCATCGAGGAAGCCGTCATCGGCAGCGAGATCGGCTGTTCCGTCCTCGGCAGCGGCGACGACCTGCTGACCGGTGAGGTCGACCGGGTCGCGCTGACCCACGGGTTCTTCAAGATCCACCAGGAAGAGAGCCCCGAGACCGGCTCCGAGAACTCGAGCTTCATCGTTCCCGCGGACATCCCGGAGGAGTCGAGCAAGCTCGTCAAGGAGACCGCGAAGGTCATCTACCGTGCCCTGGGCTGCAGCGGGCTCGCGCGGGTCGACCTCTTCCTCAAGGAAGACGGAAGCGTCGTCCTCAACGAGGTCAACACCCTGCCGGGCCTGACCTCCTACAGCCGGTACCCGCGGATGATGGCGGCCGCCGGTATCCCGCTCGGTGAAGTGATCGACCGGCTGGTGACGCTGACCCTGGCGGGTCGCGACGGATGAAAGACGATTTCGTCTTCGTAGACGAGGTTGTGTCCGGAATCCGCTGGGACGCCAAGTACGCCACCTGGGACAACTTCACCGGCAAGCCGGTGGACGGCTACCTGGTGAACCGCGTCGTCGGCACGCGCGCGTTCTGCGCGGCGCTGGAGAAGGCACGGGACAAGGCCGAGTCGCTCGGCTTCGGCCTCCTTCTCTGGGACGTCTACCGTCCACAGCGCGCCGTGGATCGCTTCATGCGCTGGGCGGAAGAGCCCGAAGACGGCCGGAAGAAGGCAAGGCACTACCCGAACATCGACCGTCCCCAGATGTTCGAGCAGGGCTACGTCGCCACCAAGTCCGGCCACAGCCGGGGCAGCACGGTGGACCTGACGCTCTACCACTTGGACACCGGTGAGCTCGCCGACATGGGTGGCGATCACGACGTGATGGACGTCGTCTCGCATCACGGCGCGGCGGGCATAACGGACGAGCAGGAGAAGAACCGCGCGCACCTCTGTTCGATCATGGAGGACAGCGGCTTCAGCTCGTACGAATGCGAGTGGTGGCACTACAACCTGAAGAACGAACCGTATCCGGACACCTATTTCGACTTTCCCGTCGCTTAGGCGACGAAAAGAAGACCGGTGTCCGTCCGGTCGGTGACGATGATGCCGCGGGTGCCCCCGAGTGGGCCCCGCGGCATCGCCGTCTCCGGACCACGTTAGCCGTCCGGCGGCGAAAAAAGCTCACCCCGCAGGGGGAATCGTCGATCTCAGCCGGGCTTGTCGGTGCCCACGGAAACCTCCTCCGGGATCGACGGGGTGCTCCCCCTCCCGGGTGAAGGAGGTGGCGGACCCGTCAACCTTGGCACCCCTCACTTTGCTCCCGTCGCGTCGGCGGCCGGGTTTCGCCCGCTGTCCAACCCGTGAAGCCCGTTCGGCCGTCCGGGGTGTCCCGCGCGAAGGTGACGACCATCCAGTGGGAGACGTCGCTCGACCGTTCGTGTGAATAAGTGTCGAAGGGCGGAACAGTGCGGCCGGGAGCCGTGGCGATCCCGCACGGGAATTGGACGTCCACGAACGGCCTAGCAATGCGTGCAAACAGGCTAACCCGTTACGCCCGTGAGCTGCTTGGGCGGCCGCTCTGTACTTACGCTCGGCGAGCGCGTCAATACCGAAGTCGAAGTTTCGAATATCGATCTTGAACGGCCCTTCGGCTGCGGAATTACCCTGTTCGTCAATTGCCGACAACGATTGACCGTGCCATGCTGAAGCGGTGCGCGACTCTTGCTGGGGTTGACAGGGCGCGCACTTACTGGGGCTTTGAGGGGGGTGCGACGGTGTCTCGCGACCGCGAGGAAGTCATAGATTCCGGCCGGTGAACCACTGATCCGAACCGGTGACGAGAACGATGAAGAAATCTCCGAGACCTCGCCTGCGGCAGGTCCGGCTTCTCCGGGCTGACCGGGTGTAGGCCCTTGCCGGACCGAAGCCGCTGAGCGAATGTCTTGAAGGGAGCACGATCCGGGGCGAAGGAACGAATGTCCTTACGCCGCGGTGGTTCGTCGAAGTGCCCGCTGCCAGCGGTCATCTGGGAGACCGAGGGGCGGCCGCGAGTACGCGGCCCGCCGGCGGCGTTCAAAAGTCCTCACCGTCGAGGACGCCCTCCGCGCGGCCGAGATCCGCGCTGGACGGGAATCGTGGTGTCCAACCACCGAGTCCGAGCAGTTGGACGGTGGATTCAGTGCCATGTCCAAAAGTTGACGAACAACAGATTCTGTGGGGGCTAGGTGGATCCGACGAGAGTTGACCTGTCCGCTCTCCCGGTCGTCGAAATCGAGCTGTCGCGGCTGTCGTCCGTATGCTCGCCGCGCACTTCGGGCGAGGATCCGGACCACGTCGAGACACTGCTGTCGGCAGAATGGGACCTTCCGCCCATTCTCGTTCACCGACCGACGATGCGGGTGATCGATGGCCTGCATCGGCTCAAGGCGGCGAGAGTCAGAGGCGACACGAAAATTCAGGCAAGGTTCATCGACGGCACCGAATCCGATGCCTTCGTCCTGGCCGTGGAAGCGAACATCCGGCACGGCCTGCCGCTTTCGCTGGCCGATCGCAAACGGGCGGCCGTCCAGATCATCGGGACCCATCCACAGTGGTCCGACCGGCGGGTGGCCTCGGCGACCGGTATCTCCGCGGGCACGGTGGCGGATCTTCGAAGACGCGGCGGCGAGGGCGGAAACGAAGCCAGGATCGGGCGGGACGGGCGGATCCGGCCCGTCGACAGTTCGGAAAGGCGGAAACTCGCGGCCGACCTCATCCGCAACGACCCCGGCCTCTCGCTCCGGCAGGTGGCCAAGCAGGTCGGCATCTCCCCGGAAACGGTCCGGGACGTGCGGGGCAGGCTGGAGCGCGGCGAGAGCCCGACCCCGGACGGCAACCGGAGACTGCGGACCAAACAGCATCCGCTGACCCTGACGGAGCCCGATCTCGGTCACGAGCTGGACCAGGAACGGATCGTCGTACTGGAACGCCTCAAGGCCGACCCCGCGCTGCGGCTGAGCGAAGTCGGCAGGATCCTGTTGCGCATGCTCGCCATGCACTCCATGGACGGACAGGAGTGGGAACGGATCCTGCACGGCGTCCCGCCGCATCTGTACGGCGTGGTCGCCGGATTCGCCAGGGAACACGCGAGGGTCTGGGCGGGATTCGCGGATCACCTGGAGCACCGCGCCACCGATCTGGCCGCACGATGATCACGGACGACATCGGGTAGGAGCGTTCGGCGGTATCCGGGGCGAAGGGGACTGTCCCCTTCGCCCCGGCGTTTTTCCAGGCGGTGCCCAATTCCCGCGTCTCGACACGGCCGGGGGAGCGGCTTAAGAAGGACGAGTGAGCATCGAGAAGGCGCTTGTCGTGGGTACCGGACTGGTCGGCACGTCGGCGGCGCTGGCTCTGCGCGCGAAGGGCGTGGAGGTGTGCCTCTCCGACATCGACGAGCAGGCCGTGGCGCTGGCCCGGGAGCTCGGCGCCGGCCGGGAATGGTCGGGCGAGGAAGTGGATCTGGCGTTGCTCGCCGTGCCGCCGCACCTCGTCGGGGAGCGGCTGGCCGAACTCCAGAAACAAGGAGTGGCGCGGGTTTACACCGATGTGGCCAGCGTGAAGGCAGGCCCGATCGCCGACGCGGAGCGGCTCGGCTGCGACCTGACCTCCTACGTGCCGGGGCATCCGCTCGCCGGCCGGGAGCGGTCCGGCCCGTCTGCCGCCCGCGCGGAGCTGTTCGACGGCCGTGCCTGGGCGCTCTGTCCCGGTCCCGGGACCGGCGCGGACGCGATGAGGCTGGTGAGGGAACTGGTGTCGCTGTGCGGAGCGAAGGCCGTCACCGTCGGTGCGGACGAGCACGACTCGGCGGTGGCGCTGGTGTCGCACGCCCCGCACGTCGCGGCCTCGGCGGTGGCCGCGAGCCTGGCGAGCGGCGACGACGTCGCGATCAGCCTCGCCGGGCAGGGGCTGCGTGACGTGACCCGGATCGCCGCCGGGAGTCCCTTGCTGTGGCAGCGGATTCTTGCCGGGAACGCCGTGGCGGTGGCCGAGGTGCTCGACCGTGTCGCGGCCGACCTCGCCGCGGCGGCCACGGCCCTGCGGTCCGGTGAGCTCGACGATTTGACGGATCTGCTGCGACGCGGAGTGGACGGTCAGGCGAGGATCTCGGTACCGGGAGCCTGAACGGTGTCGCTTGTGGACAGTGGGAGTACGGCGAAGTTCGCTTGAACCCCCTCGTGGACATCGACACGATTCAGCACGATTGAGATCGCGGACTTCGCGCGTGGGAGGAATGACCGTATGGACGTGGTGTTGAACTTCGGGGCACCGACCAAGAGCGACGACGATCCCGATCCCTGGGGGAACAGGGTCCGTCCGGGGACGGTGCGCCGCGTGCTCGCCTACTTCCGCCCGCACCTCGGCCTGGTCGCGCTCTTCATCGCCATCGCCGCGCTGGAGGCGGCCGTCGTCATCGCGACCCCCTTGCTGATGAAGGAGCTCATCGACGGCGGGATCCTCAAGAACGACTTCGGCGTCGTGATCCTGATGGCCGTCCTGACCGCCGCGCTCGCCGTCGTCGGCGCGTTGCTGTCGTTGTTCTCGGCCTACGTCTCCGCGCGCATGGGGGAGGGGGTCACCTACGACCTCCGGGTCCAGGCGATCGACCACGTCCGGAGCCTGCCGGTCGCGTTCTTCACCCGCACCCAGACCGGCGTGCTGGTCGGGCGGCTGCACACGGAACTGATCATGGCCCAGCAGTCGTTCGGCCACCTGCTGATGTCGGCCACCAGCGCGGTCACGGTCCTGCTGGTGCTGGCCGAGATGTTCTACCTGTCGTGGCTCGTCGCCGTCGTCACGCTGGTGCTGATCCCGCTGTTCGTCGTGCCCTGGGTCTACGTGGGGCGGATGATCCAGAAGCGCACCGGACGGCTGATGGAGGCGAACGCCGGTCTCGGCGGGCTGCTCCACGAGCGGTTCAACGTCCAGGGCGCGATGCTCTCCAAGCTCTTCGGCCGTCCGGACGAGGAGATGGCCGACTACCGGGACCGGTCCGGGAAGATCCGCGACATCGGCGTGAGCATCTCGATCTGGGGCCGGATGTCCTTCGCGATGATGGCGCTGATGGCCTCGATCGCGACGGCGGTCGTCTACGGGATCGGCGGCGGGCTCGTCATCGACGGTGCCTTCCAGCTCGGCACGCTGATCGCCATCGCCACCCTGCTCGGGCGGCTGCTCGGGCCGATCACCCAGCTGTCCGGGTTGCAGGAGACCGCGCAGACCGTGGTGGTGAGCTTCTCCCGGATCTTCGAGCTGCTCGACCTGAAGCCGCTGATCCAGGAACGCCCCGGCGCGGGTGAACTCGAGAAGGACGTCGCGCCGGACATCGAGTTCGACGACGTGACCTTCCGCTATCCGACCGCGAACGAGGTCTCGCTGGCGTCGCTCGAACACCTGCGGACCAAGCGGGAGAACGAGGAACTGTCGGCGGACGTCCTGCGCGGCATCAGCTTCCAGGCTCCCGCCGGGACGCTCACCGCGCTCGTCGGCCCGTCCGGAGCGGGGAAGAGCACCATCACGCATCTCGTCTCCCGCCTGTACGACCCGAATTCCGGGACCGTCCGGGTCGGCGGCAGCGATCTGCGGGACCTCACCTTCGATTCGCTCCGCGAAACGATCGGCGTGGTCAGCCAGGACGCGTACCTCTTCCACGACACGATCCGGGAGAACCTGCTCTACGCGCGGCCCACGGCCACCGAAGAAGAACTGATCGAGGCGTGCAAGGGCGCCCAGATCTGGGAGCTCATCGAGTCGCTGCCGCGCGGGTTCGACACCGTCACCGGCGACCGCGGTTACCGGATGTCGGGCGGTGAGAAGCAGCGGCTGGCCATCGCCCGGCTGCTGCTGAAGGCGCCCACCGTCGTCGTCCTCGACGAAGCCACCGCGCATCTGGACTCCGAATCGGAGGCCGCCGTCCAGCGGGCGCTCAAGACCGCGCTGCGCAGCCGGACCTCGATCGTGATCGCCCACCGGTTGTCCACGATCCGCGAGGCTGACCAGATCCTCGTGATCGACGGGGGAACGGTCCGGGAACGCGGGACGCACGACGAACTGCTGGCGCAGGACGGCCTGTACGCGGAGCTGTACCGGACGCAGTTCGCCAATCCCGACCGCTTCGGCCCCAAGCCGGAGCCGGAGCCCGAGATCGACGAAGAACCTGAGCCGGTGGCCACCTTTATGGGTCATGGAGGGTGACGATGAGTTCCGCAGCGCAGACGAGCCTTGCTCTTTTCACCGGTCAAGCGGCCCGGACACCCGGCGCGGTGGCCGTGGTCGACGGGGACCGGGTCCTCACCTATGCCGAGCTCGACGCGCTGGCGGGCCGGTTGGCCGGACGGCTGGCCGAACAGGGTGTCCGCCGGGGCGGTCGCGTCGCGGTCATGCTGGACCGTTCGGCGGACCTGCTGGTGGCGCTGCTCGCCGTCTGGAAGGCGGGGGCGGCGTACGTACCGGTGGACGCCGCGTATCCCACGCCGCGGATCGCTTTCCTGCTGGCCGATTCGGGCGCGTCCCTGACGCTGTGCTCGGCCGCGACACTCGGCAAGGCGCCGTCGGGGATCGATTCGATCGTCGTCACCGACGAGCCGGGCGAGGCGCCGGTGAGCACGGCGCGTCCGGAAGACCTGGCCTACATCATGTACACCTCCGGCTCGACGGGTACGCCGAAGGGCGTGGCCGTGCCGCATCGCAGTGTCGCGGAGCTGGTGGGGGATCCGGGCTGGGCGATGGGCCCGGACGACGCGGTCCTCATGCACGCGCCGCATTCCTTCGACGCGTCCCTGTGCGAGATCTGGGTTCCGCTGGTGTCGGGCGCCAGGGTGGTGATCGCGGGGCCCGGGCAGGTCGACGCCCGGCGGCTGCGGGAAGCGGTCGCGTCCGGGGTGACGCGGGCGCATCTGACCGCGGGCAGTTTCCGTGCGGTGGCGGAGGAATCGCCGGAGTCGTTCGCGGGGCTCGACGAGATCCTGACCGGCGGTGACCTGGTGCCCGCGCACGCCGTCGAGCGTGTTCGGAAAGCCGCGCCGGGCGCGCGGATCCGGCATCTCTACGGCCCGACGGAAACGACGTTGTGCGCGACCTGGCACGTGCTCGAACCGGGCGGCGAGCTGGGTTCGGTGCTGCCGATCGGCCGTCCGCTCGCGGGCCGCCACGCCCGGGTGCTCGACGCGTCGCTGCGGCCGGTGGAACCGGAGGTGGTCGGCGATCTGTACCTCTCCGGCGCCGGTCTGGCGGACGGCTACCTGGACCGGACGGCGCTGACGGCCGAGCGGTTCGTGGCGGATCCGTCCTCGCCGGGCGCGCGGATGTACCGGACCGGTGACCTCGCCCAGTGGAACGCGGACGGCGAACTGCTGTTCGCCGGCCGGGCCGACGACCAGGTCAAGATCCGCGGGTTCCGGGTCGAACCCGGCGAGGTCGAGGCCGCGATGACCGCGCAACCGGACGTCCACGAGGCCGTGGTGGTGCCGATCGACGGGCGCCTGATCGGGTACGTGGTGGCCGAGGTGGACCCCGTTCTCGTTCGCGAGCGGCTCGCCGCGGTACTGCCGGACTACCTGGTCCCGGCGGCGGTGCTCGCGGTGGACGCGCTTCCGCTGACCGGCAACGGGAAGGTGGACCGGGCGGCCTTGCCCGCCCCCGACTTCACCGCGAAGGCCGACGGCCGGGAACCCGTCACCGAGGCCGAACGTGTCCTTTGTGGACTGTTTGCCGAGGTGCTCGGCATCGAACGCGCCGGTGTCGACGACGGTTTCTTCGACCTGGGCGGGGATTCGATCCTCGCCGTACGCGTCGCCGCGCGTGCGGCCAAAGCGGGCCTGCTGGTGACGCCGTCGGAGATCTTCGGGGAGCGGACCCCTGGCCGGCTGGCCGCCGTGGCGCGTGCCGTACCGGCGGACGCCACCGCCGACGGCCCCCTGATCGACCTGACCGAGGAAGACGAGGCGGAGCTGGCGATCGCCGCTCCCGGGGCTCGGGAGGTCTGGCCGCTGGCGCCGCTCCAGGCGGGCCTGCTCTTCCAAACGACCCTGGACGACCAGGGCCCCGACATCTACCAGACCCAGTGGATCGTGGAGCTGACCGGACCGCTGGACACGGTCCGGCTGCGGGCGGTGTGGGAAGCGGTCTTCGCCCGGCACGCCGAACTGCGGCTGACCTTCCACCGGCTCTCGTCGGGCAAGGCGGTGCAGGCCGTCGCCGGGCACGTCGACCTGCCGTGGCGCGAGGTCGATCTGACCGGCGCGAGCGACGTCGAAGCGGCCGTCGAAGCCGTGACGGCCGCGGAGCAGCGGGACAGGTTCGACCTCACCAAGGCGCCGCTGTTCCGGCTGGTGCTGATCCGGGTCGGCGACGACCGGTATCGCCTGCTGGTGGTCAACCACCACATCCTGACCGACGGCTGGTCGGTGGCGGTCATCCTCAACGAGGTCGCCGAGGCGTACACCTCCGGCGGCCGGTTCCCGGACCGGACGGGTGCCGCGTCCTACCGGGACTACCTTGCCTGGCTGGAGCGGCAGGACAAGGAAGCGGCGTGCGAGGCCTGGCAGGCGGAACTGTCGGACATCGACGTGCCCGCGCTGGTCGCCAAATCGGACGACGCGACCGAATACGACTACCGCGTCACCCATCTTTCCCCCGAGCTCCACACACGGTTGACCGACTTCGCCCGCGACCACGGGCTGACGCTGAACACGGTGGTCCAGGGCGCGTGGGCGATCGTGCTGGCGCGGCTCGCGCGGCGGACCGACGTCGTGTTCGGCACCACGGTGGCTTGCCGTCCCCCGGAACTGTCCGGGGTGGAGTCGATGCCGGGGCTCATGATGAACACGGTCCCCGTACGGGTCTCACTGAACGGTGACGAGTCCCTTGTGGACATGCTGACCGGGTTGCAGCGCCGTCAGGTCGCCCTGATGCCGCATCACCACCTGGGGCTGACGGACATCCAGAAGACGGCCGGGCCCGGCGCGATGTTCGACACGCTGCTGGTGTTCGAGAACTATCCGCGGGACTTCGCCGACCGGTTCACGTATCTGGGCACCATCGAGGGAACCCACTACCCGGTGACCGTCGGGGTCATCCCGGGAGAACGGTTCCGGATCCAGCTCGCCTACTGGCGTGGGCAGATCGGCCGGGCCGTCGCGGACTCGCTGCTGGAGTGGTTCGTCGGTGCCCTCGAAGCGGTGTCCGCCGATCCGTCCCGGCTCGTCGGCCGCACCGACATGGGCGAGATCCCGTTGCCCCGCTGGAAGTCCGCGCTGGTGTCGGACGAGCCGCTGCCGTCGCTGATCGGGCGGATGGCGGCGGAGCGGCCGGACGCGGTGGCGGTCGCGGACGGCGAGGGCGACCTCACGTACGCGGAACTGTGGGATCGGGCGGTCAGGTTCGCCGCCGTCCTGCGGGAACGCGGGGTCGGCCGCGAGCGCCGTGTCGGACTCGTGGTGGGCCGGTCCTCGTGGTGGCTGGTCGGGATGCTGGGGGTGTCACTGGCGGGCGGCGTCTTCGTCCCGGTGGATCCCTTGTACCCGGCCGAGCGCGTGAAGCTGATCTTCGGCAGCGCGGATCCGATGCTGGTGGTGTGCCAGGGAAAGACCCGCGACGCGGTGCCGGAGGAGTTCGCGGACCGGATCGTGGTGCTGGACGAACTCGACCTGCCCCGGGCACCGGGCGCGGTCCTGCCGCGGATCGCGATGCGCGACGCGGCGTACGTGATCTACACGTCGGGATCGACCGGAACGCCGAAGGGCGTCGTCGTCACGTACTCCGGCCTGGGCAATCTGGCGATGGCGCATATCGAACGGCTCGCCGTGAAGCCGTCCTCGCGGGTGTTGCAGTTCGCGGCGCTCGGCTTCGACACCATCGTGTCCGAGGTGATGATGGCGTTGCTTTCCGGGGCGACGTTGGTGATGCCGCCGGACGAGGACCTGCCGCCGCATGCTTCGCTGACCGACACGCTGGAGCGGTGGGACGTCACGCATGTGAAGGCTCCGCCGTCGGTGCTGGCCACCGTGGACGCGCTGCCGGACCGGGTGGAGACGGTGACCGCGGCGGGGGAACTCTGCCCGCCGGGTCTGGTGGACCGCCTGTCGGCCGACCGCCGGATGATCAACGCCTACGGGCCGACCGAGACCACGATCTGCGCGACGGTGAGCATGCCGCTGGCGCCGGACGGGGCGGTGATCCCGTTCGGGGGGCCGATCGCCGGGGTGCGCGGGTATCTGCTGGACGCGTTCCTGCGCCCGCTGCCGCCGGGGGTCACCGGTGAGCTGTACCTGGCCGGGATCGGGGTGGCGCGCGGGTATCTCGGCCGCTCGGCGCTGACGTCCGAGCGGTTCGTCGCCGATCCGTTCGTCGCCGGTGAGCGGATGTACCGGACGGGCGACCTGGCGTACTGGACGGATCAGGGTGAACTGGTGTCCGCCGGCCGGGCCGACGACCAGGTCAAGATCCGCGGGTTCCGGGTCGAACCCCGCGAGATCGAGTTCGCGCTGTCCAACCGGCCCGACGTCACTCAGGCCACCGTGACCGTCCGCGAAGGCCGCTTGGTGGCCTATGTGTCGCCGGGTGACGTCGATCCGGAGGCGCTGCGACGGGAACTCGCGGAGCGGATGCCCGCGTACATGGTGCCCGCCGCGGTGATGGCGCTGGACGTCCTGCCGCTGACGCCGCACGGGAAGATCGACCGGAAGGCGTTGCCCGAACCGGACTTCTCGTCGAAGGCGGTCGGCAGGGAACCGTCGACCGAGGTCGAGCGGCTGTTGTGCGAGATGTTCGCCGAGGTCCTCGGACTGGCGCGGGTCGGGGTCGAGGACAGCTTCTTCGAACTGGGCGGGGACTCGATCTCGTCCATGCAGGTGGCCGCCCGCGCGCGGCGTGACGGGATCTCGCTGACCCCGCGGCAGGTGTTCGAACACCGCACCCCCGAGCGGCTGGCGCAGCTGGTGGCGGAAGTCCCCGCGCCGCGGCAGGAGACGGCGCCGGACGACGGCGTCGGCGACGTCGAGCTGACGCCGGTGATGCGGATGTTCGGTGAGGACGCCGCGGCGCCCGGCTTCGCGCAGTGGATGGTGCTGGGCACGCCTCCGGCGCTGACGGAGAAGACGGTGGTCGCCGGGCTGACGGCCGTCGTGGACACGCACGACATGCTGCGGGCGCGGGTCGGAGACGGACGTCTGGTGGTGGCCGAGCGCGGTTCGCTCGACGTCGCCGCGATGGTCAAGTGCGTGCGGGTCGACGGTTCCGTGGACGAGGCCGTGGAGAACGCGGCGCGGGACGCGGTGGGACGGCTCGACCCGCTCGCGGGGGTGATGGTCCAGGCGGTGCTGATCGACGCCGGACCGGATCGGCTGGGACGCCTGGTCGTCGTCGCGCATCACTTGGTGGTGGACGGTGTGTCGTGGCGGATCCTGTCGTCGGATCTGCGAGCCGCTTGCGAGGCGGTGTCCGAAGGCCGCGAGCCGGCGCTGGAGCCGGTGGGAGTGTCGTTCCGGCGCTGGACCGGACTGCTGGCGGAGCAGACGCGGGTCGCGGAACTGCCGGTGTGGCAAGCGATCCTCGGGCGAGAGGCGCTGCCGGAACCCACGTCGACCGGGAACATCCGCTCGCGGTCGTGGACGGTGCCGAAGGCCGAGACGGCGGTGCTGGTGGGCCGGGCCCCGGTGGTCTTCCACTGCGGGGTGAACGACGTGCTGCTGGCCGGACTGGCGGGCGCGGTGCCGCGATGGCGCGGCGGGGACGCGGTGGTGGTCGAGGTGGAAAGCCACGGCCGTCATCCGGTCGACGGGATGGATCTGTCCCGGACGGTGGGCTGGTTCACCAGCGCGTATCCGATCCGCCTCGACGTGGCGGGGATCGATCTGGCGGACGTCCTCGCCGGTGGCCCGGCGGCCGGACGGCTGCTCAAGGCGGTCAAGGAACAGTCGCGGGCCGTACCCGGCGACGGCCTCGGATACGGCTTGCTGCGGTATCCCCACGACGGGAAGACGCCGGTTCTCGCGGAAAGCCCGTCGCCGCGGATCGGCTTCAATTACATGGGCCGGTTCGTCTCCGGCGACCAAAGCGACGTGCAGGCGTGGCAGCTCGTCGGTGACATCGGCGGTTCGATGGATCCGGACATGAATCTGCCGCATCCGATCGAAGTCAACGCGATCGTCCAGGATTTGCCGGATGGTCCCGAATTGGCGCTCATGGTGGAATGGTCGGGCGACGTCTTCGGCGAGGCCGAGATCGCGCGGCTGGGCCAGGAATGGCTGGACATGTTGTCAGGACTGGCCCGGCAGGCGGAAGATCCTTCGGCCGGGGGACATACGGCTTCCGACTTCGCCCTGCTCGAACTGGACCAGGACGAGATCGAGGAATTCGAAGCATTGGCGGCCGAACTCCGGCAATAGCGGTGTAAAGCAATGGAGGCTAGATCTTCGTGAATACTCCGTCCCCGTCCTCCGGAATGGCGCTTGCGGAAATCTGGCCGCCGTCACCGATGCAGGAGGGAATCCTTTATCACCTCGCGCTCGACGCCGAGGCTCCGGACACCTACCGCATTCAGCAGACGCTGATCATCGACGGCCCCCTCGACCCGGAACGATTCCGGACGTCCTGGCAGGCGCTGGTCGACAGGCACCCGTCGCTGCGCGCGGGGTTCGTCCGGCGGAAGTCCGGTGAGATGGTGCAGCTCATCCACCGGGAGGTGAAACTCCCCTGGGAGGAGCGCGATCTGTCCCACCTCGACGAGCGGGAGGCGCTGGCCGAGGTCGACGCGCTGGCGGAGCAGGAGCGCGCCAGGAAGTTCGACGTGGCGAAGCCGCCGCTGCTGCGGCTCATGCTGATCCGGCTCGCCCCGGAGAAGCACTGCCTGATCACGACCAGCCATCACCTGGTGATGGACGGCTGGTCGCGGGCGCTGCTCGAATCGGAACTCCTGAAGATCTACGCGGCGGGCGGTGTCGCCACTTCGCTGCCGTCCGCCCGTTCCTACCGGGACTACCTGGCCTGGCTCGACGCGCAGGACAAGGAATCCGCCCGGGCGGCCTGGAAAGAGGAGCTGGCCGGTGCCGAGCGATCGGCGCTCGGCATCCCCGAAAAGGCGCGGAAGTCCCCGGGGCAGCAGGCCAGGGAGGCGCTGGCCTATTCGCCGGAGTTCACCTCCGCCTTGGTGGATTTCGCGCGCCGCAACGGATTGACGCTCAACACGCTGGTGCAGGGCGCGTGGGCGCTGGTGCTCGCCCGCCTGGCGCGCCGTCGTGACGTGGTGTTCGGCGCGGTGGTCTCCGGGCGCCCGGCGGATCTCCCCGGTGTGGAGAACGTGGTGGGCCTGTTCATCAACACCGTGCCGGTGCGGGTGCGGCTGGACGGCGAGAAGTCCGTCCTGCGGACGCTGACGGAGTTGCAGGAGCGGCAGGCCGGGCTCATCTCGCACCAGCATCTCGGCCTGCAAGAGATCCAGAAGCTGCCGGGGGCGAGCTTCGAAACGATCCTTTCGTTCGAGAACTACGTCGACCCCGCGGCCAAAGGCGGCGCCGATCGCGAGCTCAAGCTGAGCCTGAAGGAGTTCCACCAGTCGGCGCCGTACGCGATCCTGATGGGCGTGATCCCGGGCGAGAGCCTGCGGACCGAGGTGGAGTACCTGCCGGAACTGGTCGAACACCACACCGCGCGGGAGGTCCTGCACGGGCTTTTCCGGGTGCTGGAGGGAATGATCGCCGCCCCTGAGGCGCCGGTCGGCAGCCTGGACATGGTGGGCGACGCCGGACGAGAGCTGGTCGTCGAGCGGTGGAACGACGTCGGCGACGCGATCGCCGCGCCTTCACCGGTGACGCTTTTCCTTCGGCAGGTGGAAAAAGCGCCTTCCGCGCCGGCTGTGACGGCCGGGGGCCGGTCGTGGTCGTACGCGGAACTCGACCGGTGGTCCGGCCGGGTGGCGCGAGCGCTGGTGGAGCGTGGTGTGCGGCGCGGCGACCGGGTCGGCGTGCTGCTGGAGCGCTCGGCCGAGGTGCTCGCCGCCTGGCTCGGGGTGTGGAAGGCCGGAGCGGTGTTCGTGCCTGTCGATCCGGACTACCCGGAGGACCGGGTGGCGTTCATGCTGACCGATTCCGCGGTCGCGGCGGTGGTGTGCCGGGCTGGGACCGCGGCCGCGGTGCCGCCGGGTCACCAGCGGGTCCTGATGGAGGAAACCGACCACGGCGAGGTCGCGCTCGTCCCGGTCGGCGCGGACGATCCCGCGTACGTGATGTACACGTCCGGATCGACCGGGACCCCGAAGGGCGTGGCCATCCCGCACGGCGGAGTGGCGGCGCTGGCCGGGGAACCGGGCTGGGAACTGCGCGAAGGCGAGACGGTGCTGATGCACGCCCCGCACACCTTCGACGCGTCGCTGTACGACATCTGGGCGCCGCTCACCTCGGGCGCGCGGGTGATGATCACCGAGCCGGGCGTCGTCGACGCGGCCAGGCTCGCCGCCCATGTCGCGGACGGGCTCACCGCGGTGAACTTCACCGCCGGGCACTTCCGGGCACTCGTCCAGGAGTCGCCGGAATCCTTCGCGGGGTTGCGCGACGTGTCCGCGGGCGGCGACGTCGTCCCGCTCGAAGAGGTCGAGCGAGTCCGCCAAGCGTGCCCGGGGCTGCGGGTCTGGCACACCTACGGTCCGACGGAGACCACGCTGTGCGCGACGTGGAAGGCGATCGAGCCCGGTGATCAGGTGGGGCCGACGCTGCCGATCGGCCGTCCGCTGCCGGGACGGCGGCTGTACGTGCTGGACGTCTTCCTGCGTCCGTTGCCGCAGGGCGTCGTGGGCGATCTGTACATCGCCGGCGCCGGGGTGGCGCACGGCTACCAGGGGCAGACGGGGTTGACGGCGGAGCGGTTCGTCGCCGATCCGTTCGCCGCCGGTGCGCGGATGTACCGGACGGGCGACCTGGCGTACTGGAGCGACGAGGGTGAGCTGGTGTTCGCCGGCCGGGCCGACGACCAGGTCAAGATCCGCGGGCACCGGGTGGAGCCGGGCGAGGTGGAGGCGGTGCTGGCCGAACAGCCGGGCGTCGACCAGGCCGTGGTGGTGGCGCGCGACGGTCGTCTGATCGGCTACGTCGTTTCCGAGGGCGAGGTGCATCCCACCAGGCTGCGCACCCGGATCGCCAAGGTGCTCCCGGAGTACATGGTGCCCGCGGAAGTGATCGTGCTGCCTGCCCTCCCGGTGACGGCGAACGGCAAGGTGGACCGGGAAGCCTTGCCGGACCCTGATTTCAGCGAACGCGTGACCTACCGGGAGCCGCGCACGGAGCCCGAGCGGGCGTTGTGCGAACTCTTCGCCGAGGTGCTCGGCCTGGACCGGGTCGGTGTGGACGACAGCTTCTTCGAGATCGGCGGCGATTCGATCTACTCGGTGAAACTGACCGCGCGTGCGCTGCGAGCCGGGATCACCTTCGACGTGGCCGACGTGTTCGAGCACCGGACGCCGGCCGGGCTCGCGGCGGTCATCGCCCCGGGTGACCCCGCGGTCGCCCCGGCCGAGCCCGCGTCGGACACGGAACTCCTCGATCTCGGTCAGGACGAAATCGACGAATTCGAGGCCGAGTTCGACGACGTGCGGCAGGTCTGACGGGGCTTCTCGCGCGATCAGGCGGCGATCTCGCGTGATCAGATGGCGATCATTCGTGATCAGGCGGCGATCTCGCGTGATTGGAGCCGTAACTCGCGTGATTAAAGACGGAACTCGCGTGATCAGATGACGTTCACGAAGTTCGCCGTCTGACACGTGAGTTCCGTTCCTGATCACGCGAGTCACGCCTCTGATCACGTGAGTTCCGGCTCCAATCACGCGAGTTCCGTTCCTGATCACGTGAGTTCCGGCTCCAATCACGCGAGTGACGGCTCTGATCACGCGAGTCACGCCTTCGCTCACGACCACTCCACCCGGCCCGGCGCGGTCGGGTGGGGCAGGGGTGTTGCGAAAGCCACTTTCGCAACCTTCAACGTTGTGAAAGTGGCTTTCGCAACACCGCCTCCCGCTGCCACGCGGGTTTCGGATGTCGCGAAAGCCACTTTCGGGACTTCAGGTGTCGCGAAAGTGGCTTTCGCGACACGAGGCACAGCGCTTTTCCTTGTATCCCAACCCATGCCCGTTCCTCGCCGACCTGCGGAAAACCACAGGGTCGAAATGCGGTTGGACGGATTGTCCGGGCCCGCCCGCCCGGCGGATGATTCTTTTCGCGGATCCCGCAGATGATCGAGGGGAAATTGATGGCTCAGTCGCGGATCGAGGACTTCTGGCCGCTGTCGCCGCTCCAGGAAGGGCTGCTCTTCCACACGGTCTACGACGACGAAGGGCCCGGCGTTTACGTCGGCCACTGGATCCTGGAGCTCGACGGCGCGGTGGAGGCCGCCAGGCTGCGCGCGGCCTGGGAGGCACTGCTGGCCCGGCATGCCGCGCTGCGGGCCTGTTTCCGGCAACGCAAGTCGGGCGAGACGGTGCAGCTCATCGCGCGGCAGGTGGAACTGCCGTGGCGCGAGGCCGACCTTTCCCACCTCGACGACCCCGCGGAAGCCGTGCGGGAGCTGGCCGAAGAGGATCGGACGGCGAAATTCGACCTCGCGAACGCGCCGTTGCTGCGGCTGACGTTGATCCGCCTCGCCGAAGACGACCACCGCCTCGTCGTGACCTGCCATCACGCGATCATGGACGGCTGGTCGATGCCCATCGTGTTCGACGAGCTGTCGATGCTGTACGCGGCCGACGGCGGTCCCTTGGACCTGCCCGAGGCGCGGTCCTATCGGGAATATCTCGCGTGGCTCGACAGGCAGGACAAGGAAAAGACGTTGTCGGCGTGGTCCGCGGAGCTGCGTGGCGCCGAGGAGCCGACGCTGGTCGCGCCCGCGGGACAGGGAAGCGCGCCCAGCCTGCCCGACAACATCATGATCGAGCTGCCGGAAGACCTCACGCGATCGGTGGCGGAACTGGCCCGCGCCAACGGATTGACGCTCAACACGGTGGTGCAGGGTGCCTGGGGATTCGTACTGGCACAGCTGTCCGGCCGGACCGACGTCGTGTTCGGCGCGGTGGTCTCGGCGCGTCCGCCGGATCTGCCCGGCGTCGAGGCAATGGTGGGACTGTTCCTCAACACCGTCCCGGTACGCGTGCGGCTGGACGGCTCGAAGCCGGTCCTCGGCCTGTTGGCGGAGCTGCAAAAGCGGCAGTCGGCGCTCATCTCCGACCATTACATCGGACTGGCGGACATCCAGAAGACGGCCGGTCCCGGCGCGCTCTTCGACACCTTGCTCGTCGTCCAGAACTTCCCGCGTGAGCTCGGCGAAGCGGACTCCGGGGAGACCTTCCGCATCACCATCACGCAAGGCAAGGAAGCCGCCCACTACCCACTGACGCTGGTCGCCGTCCCCGGCGAGTCGATGCTGCTCAACCTCGACTACGTGACCGAGCGGTTCAGCCGGGACGACGCGCTGGCCATCCTCGACCGGTTCACCGGGGTGCTGCGTCAACTCACCGAGGCGCGCGAGATCACGGTGGCCGAACTCGACCTGACGAGCGCGGCCGACCGGCGATCGGTACTGAACGACTGGGGTACGGCGACCCAAGTGGCGCCGAACCGCCTCGCGCCGGAGCTGATCGACGGTCAGGTGGAACGCCGTCGCGACGGGATCGCGGTCGACGACGGCGACTCGGCGTTGTCCTACGGCGAGCTGGCCGAGTACGCGGAAAGGCTCGCCGGGTATCTGAGGGACCGCGGGGTCCGGCGCGGCGACCGGGTCGCCGTCGTGATGGAGCGATCCCCCGGCCTGATCGCGACGTTGCTCGCGGTGTGGAAGGCGGGCGCGGCGTACGTGCCGGTGGATCCCGCGTACCCGATGGAACGCGTGAAGTTCATGCTGGCGGACGCCGAACCGGCGGCGGTGGTGTGCGCGGAGGCGTACCGGGAGGCCGTGCTGGACGGCGGGATCGCCCCGATCGTCCTCGATCCGCGGACCCGGCAGGCGGTGTCGGAGCAGGCACGACTCTCTGTCGGTGTCGCCGCCGCAGACGTCGCCTACGTGATGTACACGTCGGGTTCCACGGGGACGCCGAAGGGGGTCGCGGTCTCGCACGGCGACGTCGCCGCGCTGGTCGGCGAGCCGGGCTGGCGCGTGGGCCCCGAAGACACCGTGTTGATGCACGCTTCGCACGCTTTCGACATCTCGCTGTTCGAGCTGTGGGTGCCGCTGGTCTCGGGCGCCCGGGTGCGGCTCGCCGGATCGGGCGTGGTGGACGGCGCGGCGCTGGCAGGCTACGTGGCCGACGGGGTCACGGCCGCCCACCTCACCGCCGGTGCCTTCCGGGTGCTGGCCGAGGAGGCGCCGGAGTCGGTCGCCGGGCTGCGCGAGGTGCTGACCGGTGGCGACGCGGTACCGCCGTCGGCGGTGGACCGGGTCCGGCGAACCTGTCCGGACGTGCGGGTGCGGCATCTCTACGGCCCGACGGAGGCCACGCTGTGCGCGACGTGGTGGGTGCTCGAACCCGGTGATCCGGCGGGTTCCGTGCTGCCGATCGGCCGTCCCCTGTCCGGGCGGCGGGTCTACGTCCTCGACGCGTTCTTGCGGCCACTGCCCCCGGGGATCGCCGGCGAGCTGTACCTCGCCGGAGCCGGTGTGGCGCAAGACTATCTGGGCCGTCCGGTGCTGACGGCCGAACGATTCGTCGCCGATCCCTTCGCCCCCGGCGAGCGCATGTACCGGACCGGGGACCTCGCCTGCTGGACGGATCAGGGCGCGCTGGCGTTCGCCGGACGGGCCGACGACCAGGTCAAGATCCGCGGCTACCGGGTGGAGCCCGGCGAGATCGAGGTGGCGCTCGCCGAGCTCCCCGGGGTCGGCCAGGCCGTGGTGGTCCCGCGGGACGGGCACCTGATCGGTTACGTGGTCGCCGAAGCGGGAAAGACGCTCGCCCCGGAACGGCTGCGCGGTGAGCTTTCCGAGACGCTGCCCGAGTTCATGGTGCCCGCCGCGGTGC
This sequence comes from Amycolatopsis thailandensis, assembly GCF_002234405.1. GTDB lineage: Bacteria > Actinomycetota > Actinomycetes > Mycobacteriales > Pseudonocardiaceae > Amycolatopsis > Amycolatopsis thailandensis. Next base: position 23,468 of record NZ_NMQT01000045.1, read on the forward strand.
TGGTGCTGGACGTCCTGCCGTTGACGGTCAACGGGAAGGTGGACCGTCAAGCGCTGCCGGAGCCGGACTTCGCCTCGAAATCGGCGGGCCGGGAGCCCGCGACCGAGGCCGAGCGGATCCTGCGCGGCGTGTTCGCCGAAGTCCTCGGCCTGGAGGAGGTCGGCCTGGAGGACAGCTTCTTCGAGCTCGGCGGGGACTCGATCTCGTCGATGCAGGTGGCCGCCCGTGCCCGCCGCGAAGGGATCCCGCTCACCCCGCGGCTCGTGTTCGAGCACCGGACTCCCGAGCGGCTCGCGGCGCTGGCCCCGGAAGCGCGGAAGTCCACAGTGGACACGGGAATCGGCGAAGTCCCTTGGACGCCGGTGATGCTCGCCCTCGGGGAAGACGCTCTGCGACCCGGCTTCGCGCAGGCGCGAGTCGTCGTCACCCCGGCGGGCTTCGATCAGGACGCGTTCGTGTCCGCCCTGCGCGCGGTCCTGGACACGCACGATCTCCTACGGGCGCGAGTGGAGTCCGTCGGCCGGTTGACCGTGCCTGAAAAGGGATCCGCGGCCGCCTTGGTGACCCGCGTGGCGGCCGGGGACGTCGACGAGATCGCGGAACGCGAGGCCGCCGCGCTGGATCCCTCGACGGGGACCATGGTGCGGGCCGTCTGGCTCGACGCAGGGGCCGAGCCGGGCCGGTTGGTGCTGGTGGCGCATCACCTGGTCGTCGACGCGGTCTCGTGGGCGATCCTGCTGCCCGATCTGCGCTCGGCGTACGACGCCGTGAAATCCGGCGAGACTCCCGCGCTCGAACCCGCGACGACGTCGTTCCGGCAGTGGGCCCGGCGGCTGGCCGAGCAGGCGCTCAGCGCGAGCACGGTCGCCGAGACCGAGTACTGGGCCGCCGTGCTGGACGGCGTGGAACCGTTGCCGGAGCGGGGAACCGGGCAAGCGCATTCGTGGTCGGGGACGGTGTCCGGCGGCGTGGCGCGCGATCTGGTGGCCCGGGTGCCGGGCGCGTTCCATTGCGGGATCCAGGAAGTCCTGCTGGCGGGCATCGCGGGGGCCGTCGCGCGGTGGCGCGGTGACGACGCCGCTGTCCTGGTGGACGTGGAAGGCCACGGCCGCCATGCCGCTGACGACGAAGACCTGTTGCGCACCGTCGGCTGGTTCACCGGCGTTCATCCGGTCCGCCTCGACGTCTCCGGTGCCGACCCGGCGTCCGGGGAGCTGCTGAAAGCCGTGAAGGACCAGGTCCGCGCCGTTCCCGGCGACGGGCTCGGCTTCGGGCTGCTCCGTTACCTCAACCCCGAGACCGGGGCGAGGCTGGCGGCGCTGCCGTCCGCGCAGATCGGGTTCAACTACCTCGGTCGGGCGGGCGCCGGCACCGAGACCGGCGCCTGGCAGACGGTCGGAGGGGCGCTGGGTGGCGGCCGGAACGCGGTCCAGGCCCACGCGCTGGAGATCGGCGCGGACGTCCAGGACACGCCGGAAGGTCCCCGCCTGCGGCTCGTGATCGACGGCCGGGATCTCGAACCCGCCGCCGTGGAGCGGCTCGGCGAGGCGTGGCTGGAGACGTTGACCGGGCTCGCGGCCCTGGCGGACGGTCCCGGCGGGCACACCCCGTCCGACTTCGGGCTCGTGAAGCTGACGCAGCGGGACGTGTCGGAGCTGGAAGCCGCCGCGCCGGGGCTGGCGGACATCTGGTCGCTGTCGCCGTTGCAGGAAGGAATGCTCTTCGAACGAGCTTTCGAAGAGGGCGGCGTCGACGTCTATCAGACCCAGCGGATCCTCGACCTGGACGGACCCCTCGACGCGGGACGGCTGCGCGCGGCGTGGAGCGACCTGGTCGAGCGGCACGCGTCGCTCCGGGCGAGCTTCCACGACCTCGGTGCCGGTGAGACGGTGCAGGTCGTCGTCGACGAGGTCGAAATCCCTTGGCGTGAAAAGGATCTGTCGCACCTCGGCGAGACGGCCGCGAACGCGGAGGTCGAACGCCTGCTCGCGGAGGACTCGGCAGCACGCTTCGACGTCACCAAACCTCCCTTGCTGCGGCTCCTGCTGATCCGGCTCGGCGCGGACAGGCACCGCCTCGTGCTGACTGCCCACCACCTGCTTCTCGACGGCTGGTCCACGCCGCTCGTCCTCGGCGAGACGGCGACCGGCTACGCGGGCGGGCAGGCCAAGCCGGCACCGTCCTATCGGGACTATCTGACGTGGCTGAGCCGCCAGGACGAGGAAGCGACCCGTGCGGCTTGGCGGGCCGAACTCGCGGGCGCGGACGAACCGACCCTGGTGGACGCCGACGCGGGCAAGACGATGGTGCTGCCGGACGAGTGTTCCGAATGGCTGCCCGAGGAACCGACCAGGGCCCTCGTGGAGTTCGCCCGCGGACACGGCCTGACGCTGAGCACGATCGTGCAGGGCGCGTGGGCGCTGGTGCTGGCCCGGCTGGCGCGCCGGACGGACGTGGTGTTCGGGACCGTGGTGTCCGGGCGGCCGGCCGAGGTGCCGGACGTCGAGCGGATGGTGGGGATGTTCATCAACACCGTCCCGGTCCGCGTCCGGCTCGACGGCGGTGTGCCGGTGCTGGACCTGCTCCAGGATCTGCAACGGCGTCAGTCGGCGCTGACGGAGCACCAGTACATGGGGCTTCAGGAGATCCAGAAGGCGGCGGGGACGGGCGCGGTCTTCGACACCGTCCTGATGACCGTCAACTTCCCGCTGGACGCCGCCGGTCTCGGTGACGACGGCGGTGTCTCGATCAGCTCGATCCGCACCCGGACCGGCACCACTTTCCCGTTGTCCCTGAGCGTCATGCCCGGCGAACGCCTTCAGATCCACCTGTCCTACCGGCCGGACCGGATCGCCGGGGAGACCGCCGCCGAGATCGCCAGGCAGGTCGTCCGGGTGATCGAGCAGGTGGTGGCCGAGCCGTCGCTTCCCGTCGGCCGCCTGACCGTGACGAGCGAACCGGCGCGCGCGTCGGTGGTCGAGCGCTGGAACGCGACCGGCGAACCGGCGGACGATTCGTCCGTGCTGGAGCTCTTCCGCCGCCAGGCAAGCCTTTCCCCGGAGGCGGTCGCGGTCGAGGAGGGCGGGCGGACCCTGTCCTACACCGGACTCGACCGGGAATCGGATCGGCTCGCCGGGTACCTGGCCGGGATCGGCGTGCGGCGCGGTGACCGCGTCGGTGTCGTGCTGGAACGCGGCGTGGACCTGGTGGTCGCCCTGCTCGCGGTCTGGAAGGCGGGAGCCGCGCAGGTGCCGGTGAACGTGGACCATCCCGCGGACCGGATCGAGCGGATGCTCACCGACGCCGGCGTGTCGGTGGCGCTCTGCGCCGAAGCGACCCGCGACGGAGTGCCGGACGGGATCGAGCCGGTGGTCGTCGGCGCACCCGGGATCGGGGATGCGAAAGCGCCCGAGGTCACGGTGGCGGCGCAGGACGTGGCCTACCTGATGTACACGTCGGGATCGACAGGGGTGCCCAAGGGCGTCGCCGTCCCGCACGCGAGTGTGGCGGCGCTGGCGAGTGACCCGGGCTGGTCACAAGGCCCGGACAATCACGTGCTGTTGCACGCGTCGCACGCTTTCGACGCGTCGCTGGTCGAGCTCTGGGTGCCGCTGGTCAGCGGTGCCCGCGTGGTGGTCGCGGAGCCGGGCACGGTCGACGCGGGCAGGCTGCGTGAAGCGATCGCCCGCGGCGTGACCACCGTCCACCTGACGGCGGGCGCTTTCCGTGCCGTGGCGGAGGAATCCCCGGAGTCCTTCCTCGGGCTGCGCGAGATCCTGACCGGCGGGGACGCGGTGCCGCTCGCGTCCGTCGTGCGGATGCGCCAGGCCTGCCCGGACGTCCGGTTCCGGCAGCTCTACGGCCCCACCGAGATCACCCTCTGCGCCACCTGGCTCGTCCTCGAACCGGGCGTCGCGACGGGTGGCGTGTTGCCGATCGGCAGGCCGTTGGACGGCAGGCAGGCCTACGTGCTCGACGCGTTCCTCCAGCCGGTGGCCCCGAACGTGACCGGCGAGCTGTACCTCGCGGGGGCCGGTCTGGCGCACGGCTATGCGGGCGCGCACGCGCTGACCGCGGAACGGTTCGTCGCGAATCCGTTCACCGCGGGGGAACGGATGTACCGCACGGGCGACCTGGCGCGCTGGACGGATCAGGGTGAGCTGGTGTTCGGCGGCCGGGCCGATTCGCAGGTGAAGATCCGCGGCTACCGCGTCGAGCCGGGGGAGATCGAGGTCGCGCTGACCTGCGTCCCCCGGGTCGCGCAGGCGATCGTGGTGGCGCGGGAAGAACGACCCGGCGAGAAGCGGCTGATCGCGTACGTGACCGCGGAAGACGGGCAGGGCCTGGATTCCGGCGCGGTCCGCGAGCACCTCGCGGCGCGGCTGCCGGAGTACATGGTGCCCGCGGTGGTGCTGGTGATGGACGCCTTCCCGTTGACGCTCAACGGGAAGATCGACCGTGCGGCCCTGCCCGCCCCCGAGTTCACCGCCAAACGCGCCGGCCGCGAGCCCCGCACCGGGACCGAGCGCCTGCTGTGCGGACTGTTCGCCGAGATCCTCGGGCTGGACGAGGTCGGGGCCGACGACGGCTTCTTCGAACTCGGCGGGGACTCGATCCTTTCGATGCGGCTGGCCGCCCGTGCGCGGCGCGAGGACCTCGTCTTCGGTGCCAAGCAGGTCTTCGAGCAGAAGACGCCCGCGGGGATCGCGGCCGTGGCCGAGCGCGGCGGACGGCTCCCGGCCGTCGCCGAGGACGGTGTCGGCGAGGTCCCGTGGACGCCGGTGGTGCGGGAACTGATCGAACACGATTCCGGTGCGCTGAACGGTGGCGCGCTCGCGCAGTGGGTGACCGTCGGCGCTCCCGGTGACCTGACCGTGGACGCCCTGACGGCCGGGCTGGCCGCCGTGATCGACACGCACGACCTGCTGCGGAGCCGGATCGTCGAGACCGAGGGCGAGCAGCCCCGGCTGGTGGTGTCCGAGCGTGGGGCCGTGGACGTGACCGGTCTGGTCGAGCGGGTCGAAGCGGGTGCCGGTGACCTCGACGAGGTCGCGGAGCGTCACGCCGGTGCGGCGGCCGCACGCCTGGATCCCGTCGGCGGGGTGATGGTCCGGGCGGTGTGGGTCGACGCGGGACCGGGCCGCGTCGGACGGCTGGCCGTGGTGGCGCATCACCTGGTGGCCGACGTGGTGTCGTGGCGGATCCTGCTGCCGGACCTGCAGACGGCCACCGAAGCCGTGGCGGCGGGCCGGGAACCGGGACTCGACCCGGTGGACGTCTCGTTCCGGCGCTGGGCGCGGACCTTGACCGAGCAGGCGGCCGCCCGCGACGCCGAACTGGCGACCTGGACGGAGATCCTCGACGGCGCGGAGACGCGGCTGGGCGAGCTGGATCCGAAGCGCGACACCATTTCCACGTCGGGCCGCAAGACCTGGACCCTGCCGGGGGAACGCGCGAGCGTGCTCGTGGAGAAGGCCACCTCGGCGTTCCATTGCGGTGTCCACGAAGTCCTGCTGGCGACCCTGGCGGGCGCGGTGGCCGGTTGGCGTGGCGGCACCGCCGTCGTGGTGGACGTCGAAGGTCACGGCCGCCAGGCCCTCGAAGACCTCGACCTGTCGCGGACGATCGGCTGGTTCACCGGTGTCCATCCGCTCCGGTTGGACACCGCGGGGATCGACCCGGCGGAAGCGATCGCGGGAGGCGCCGCGGCCGGACGGCTTCTCAAGGGAGTCAAGGAGAACGTGCGATCCGTGCCGGACGGCGGGCTCGGCTACGGGATGCTGCGTCACCTCAACGAGGAGACGGGGAAGGCCCTGTCGGTGCTGCCGAAGGCGGAGATCGGCTTCAACTACCTCGGCCGTTTCTCGTCCCGGCCCGAGGGCGACGCGGAGCCCTGGCAGATGGTCGGGACCATCGGCGGCGCGGCGGGGCAGGACCTGCCGCTGCGGCACGTCGTCGAGATCGACGCGGCGGTGCTGGACGGCGACGGCGGACCCGAGCTCACGCTGACCGTGACGTGGGCCGGGCGGATCCTCACCGAGGCCGAGGCGGAGTCACTCGGGAAGACGTGGCTGGACATGCTGACCGGCCTGGCCACGCACGTCGGCGCGGGTGGCCCGGGCGGGCACACGCCGTCCGACTTCCCGCTCGTTTCGCTGGCACAGAACGAAGTCGAGGAGATCGAGGCCGCCGTACCGGAGCTGCTCGACATCTGGCCGTTCTCCCCGCTCCAGGAAGGCCTGCTGTTCCACTCCATCGACGAGCGCGGCCCGGACGTCTACGCGGGCATGCGGGTCCTCACCCTCGACGGCCCGCTGGACGCCGCCCGCTTCCGCTCGTCCTGGCAGACCCTGGTCGACAGGCACGACGCCTTGCGGGCGAGCTTCCATCAGCTCGGGTCCGGCACCGGTGTGCAGGCGGTCGCCCGCCGGGTGACGCTGCCGTGGCGGGAGACCGACCTGTCCCAGCTGCCCGAGGCCGAGGCGCTGGCGGAGTTCGAGCTCCTCGCGGCGGAGGCGCACGCCGACCGGTTCGACCTGACCAAGGCTCCGCAGCTGCGCCTGCACCTGGTGCGTTTCGCGGAACGCCGGCACCGGCTGATCCTTTCGTCGCACCACATCTCGGCCGACGGCTGGTCGCTTCCGGTCTTCCTGGTCGAGGTCATGGCGGCGTACGAGTCCGGCGGTGACGGCCGGACCCTGCCGGTCCCGACGTCGTACCGTGAGTACCTCGCGTGGATCGCCCGCCAGGACAACGCGGCCGCGAGGGAGGCGTGGCGGACCGCGCTCGCGGGACTCGACGAGGCGACCCGGGTCGTACCGCCGGAGTCGATCGCCACCCCCATCGAGCCCGACCGCGTGCGGTTCGCGCTCGACGACGAGCTGAGCGGGCGGCTGACCGAGTTCACCCGGCGGCACGGCGTCACGATGAACACGCTGTTCCAAGGGGTCTGGGCGCTGTTGCTGGCGCGGCTGACCGGGCGTGAGGACGTCGTCTTCGGCACCACGGTGGCCGGGCGGCCCCTGGAGATCCCCGGCGTCGAGTCCGCGGTCGGCCTGTTCATGAACATGCTGCCGGTCCGGGCCCGCCTCACCGGCGCCGAGAAGTTCGCCGACATGCTGGCGGACCTGCAAGAACGCCAGGTCGCGCTGATGCCGCATCAGCATCTCGGGCTGACCGAGCTCACCCAGGTCGCGGGGCCCGGCGCGGCGTTCGACACGATCGTCGTCTTCGAGAACTACCCGCCGCCGCCAGAGCCGTCGGACGATCCCGGTGTCCTCGCCATGCGCCCGGCGGGGATCCCGGACGACAACGGGCACTATCCGCTGTCCCTGCGCGCGTCCGAAGGCGGTGGCGTCCACGGTGAGGTCATCTACCGGCCGGACGTGTTCGACCGGACACGCGCCGAGGAGTTCCTCGCGTCGATCGTCCGGGCGCTGGAGCAGGTGGTCGCCGATCCGCTGGTCCCGGTCGGGCGGGTCGGCCTGATCGGGCCGGAGCACCGCCGTCTGGTCGTGGACGGATGGAACCGGACCGACGCGCCACTCGTGACGGACACGCTGCCGTCGCTGGTCCGCGCCCAGACGGACCGGACGCCGGACGCGGTGGCGGTCGAGGATTCGGCGCGGAGCCTGACCTACAGCGGGCTGGTGGACGAGGTCGAGGCGCTGGCCCGGCTGCTCGTCGGCGCGGGAGTGCGGCGCGAGGTCCGGGTGGGCGTGCTGGTCGAGCGTTCGGCCGAGCTGGCGGTGACCCTGCTCGGGGTCACGTTCGCCGGTGGGGCGTTCGTCCCGGTCGACCCGGACTATCCGCGTGACCGCGTCGAGTTCATGCTCGCGAACTCGGCACCCGAGGTGCTGGTGTGCACGAAGACGACGCGGGCGTTCGTGCCCGCCGCCTTCGCGGGAACGGTGCTGCTGCTCGACGAGCTGCCCGACGCCGATCCGAACGTGGTGCTGCCGCCGGTGGCCCCGGAAGACGCGGCGTACGTGATCTACACGTCGGGGTCGACGGGGGTGCCGAAGGGCGTCCAGGTCACCCACTCCGGCCTCGTCAACCTGGGGTACGCGCATATCGAGCGGATGGCCGTGACGGCGTCCTCGCGGATCCTGCAGTTGTCCGCGATCGGTTTCGACGCCATGGTTTCCGAGCTCTACATGGCGCTGCTGGCCGGCGCGACCCTGGTGCTGCCCGACGCCGCGAACATGCCGCCCAAGGTGACACTGGGCGACGCGATCCGCCGGGCGGGCATCACGCACCTGACCGTGTCGCCGAGTGTGCTGGCGAGCGAGGACGACCTGCCCGACACCCTGCGGACCGTGCTGACCGGCGGCGAGGCGCTGACGGCCGCGCTGGTGGACCGCTGGTCGCCGGGGCGCCGGGTGATCCAGGCCTACGGGCCGACGGAGACGACCATCTGCTCGACGATGAGCGCCCCGTTGTCCCCGGGGCACGACGTCGTCCCGCTCGGCGGCCCGATCCACAACGTGCGGCACTACCTGCTCGACGCTTTCCTGCAGCCGGTGCCGCCCGGGGTGACGGGGGAGCTCTACATCACCGGCGTCGGGCTCGCCCGCGGCTACCTCGGGCGTCCGGGCCTGACGGCGGAACGGTTCGTCGCCAGTCCGTTCGCGCCCGGCGAGCGCATGTACCGCTCCGGCGACCTGTTCCGCTGGGACCCCGACGGCCAGCTGAAGTTCGTCGGCCGGGTCGACGCGCAGGTCAAGGTGCGCGGCTACCGGGTCGAGCCCGCCGAGATCGAGGCCGTGCTCTCGGAACATCCGGGGGCCGGTCAGGTCGCGGTCTCCGTCCGCACCGACGGGCGGGGTGAGAAACGTCTGGTGGCCTACGTCGTCCCCGCCGAGTCCGATGTGGACGGTCTGACGGCCGCGCTGCGGGCACTGGCGGCCGAACGGCTGCCGGAGTACATGATGCCCGCCGCGTTCGTGACGCTGGACAAGATGCCGCTCACCCCGAACGGCAAGCTCGACCACAAGGCGTTGCAAGCCCCCGATTTCGCCGCGATGGCTTCGAAACGGGAGCCGAGCACACCGATGGAGGCCCTGGTGTGCGGGCTGTTCGCGGAGGTGCTCGGCCTGGACCGGGTGGGGGCCGACGACAGCTTCTTCGAACTCGGCGGGGACTCGATCACCTCGATGCAGGTGTCCGCGATGGCCCGACGGGAAGGGCTGGCGCTGACCCCGGGCCAGGTGTTCGCCGAGAAGACGCCGGAACGGCTGGCGGCGCTGGTCAAACCGCTGCCTGTCGAAGACGAGACCGCCCCGGAGCCGGAACCGGACGGGGGCACGCTCGTCGCGCTTTCCCTTGATCAGTTGGAACAACTCGAGGCTGGACTGTCCGGCGACTAACGCTTTAAGGAGCAGATCGTGACCGTTGACGACACCCGCGCGAAGCCGCGTTCGAGCGTGGAGGACGTCTGGCCTCTTTCGCCGCTACAGGAAGGAATGCTCTACCACACCGTCTTGGACGACGACGGGCCCGACACCTACACCGTGCAGACCGTCTACGGCATCGACGGACCGCTGGACGCCGGGCTGCTGAAGGCGTCGTGGCAGGCCCTTGTCGACCGCCACGCCGCGCTGCGGGCCTGTTTCCGTTACGTCAGCGGCGCTCAGATGGTCCAGGTGATCAAGCGGGACGCCGAGATCCCTTGGCGCGAAACGGATCTCACCGGACTGCCCGAGGACATCCTCGACAGCGAGGTGGACAGGCTGGCCGCGGACGAGCTGGCCGAAAGGCTGAGCATCGACGCGGCGCCGCTGATGAAGCTGCACCTGATCCGGCTCGGCCCGGAGCGTCACCGGCTCGTGCACACGCTGCATCACGTCCTGGTCGACGGCTGGTCGATGCCGATCCTGCACCGCGAACTCGCGGCTATCTACGCCGCGGGGGGCGACGCGTCCGGCCTGCCCGCCACTGTGTCCTATCGGGACTATCTCGCCTGGCTCGGCAAGCAGGACAAGGAAATCGCCCGGGCGGCCTGGCGGAAAGAGCTCTCCGGACTGGACACGCCCACCACGGTCGCCCCGGCCGATCCGGGTCGCGTGCCGGACATCCACACGACGGTGGTCGAGCTGTCCGAGGAATTGACGGACGGTCTCGCGCGGCTGGCGCGCGGCCACGACCTCACGTTGAACACCGTCGTGCAGGGTGCCTGGGCCGTCGTGCTCTCGCAGCTCTCCGGTCGTGACGACGTCGTGTTCGGCGCGACAGCCTCGGGGCGGCCCGCCGATCTGGCCGGCGTGGAGTCGATGGTCGGCCAGCTGCTCAACACCCTGCCGGTGCGGGTCCGGCTCGACGGTGCGCGACCGGCCGTCGAGCTGTTCGGCGACCTGCAGCGCGACCAGGCGGCACTCATGACCCACCAGCACCTCGGCCTGCAGGACGTGCAGGCCGTCGTCGGGGCGGGCGCGGTCTTCGACACGCTCGTCATCTACGAGAACTTCCCCCGCAAGGGACTCGGGCGGTCGGCGGACGGCGGCCTGAGCCTGATCCCGGTGAAGCGCGGACGGAACTCGTCGCACTACCCGTTCACGCTGATCACCGGTCCCGGCGAGCGGATGCCGCTGATCCTCGACTACGACCAGGGTCTCTTCGACGAGGCGGCCGCCGCATCGGTCGTCGGCGCGCTGTCGCGGGTGTTGGAGCGGCTCGTCGCCGAACCCGAGGTCCTCGTCGGCCGTCTGACGCTGGCGAGCGAGGCCGAGCGCGCCCTGGTGGTGGACACCTTCAATGCGACCGACGGCCCGGTGCCGGGGGAGTCCGTGGTCGAACTGTTCGCGCGGCGGGTGGCCACGGCGGCGGACGCGGTGGCGATCACCGACGCGGCGGGCACGAACCTGACCTACGCCGAGGTCGACCAGGCGTCGAACCGGCTGGCCCGGTACCTCGCCGAGCGTGGCGTCGGTCGCGGCGACCGGGTCGGGGTGGCCATGGAACGGTCGCCGGAACTGTTGATCGCGTTCCTGGCGATCTGGAAGGCGGGCGCCGCGTACGTCCCGGTCGACGTGGAGTACCCGGCCGAGCGGATCGCGTTCATCCTCGGCGACTCCGGCGTCTCGACCGTGCTGTGCACCCAGGCCACCAGCGGGGTCGCACCGGAGGACGCGATCGTCCTCGACGCCCCGGAAACGCGGACGGCCGTCGACGCTCTTCCCGCCACGGCACCGGAATTCCGGCCGAGCGCGAGCGATCTCGCGTACGTCATGTACACCTCGGGATCCACCGGCCTGCCCAAGGGCGTGGCGATCCCGCACGGCGCCGTCGCCGGTCTGGCGGGCGACGCGGGCTGGCAGCTCGGTCCCGACGACGGCGTGCTGATGCACGCGACGCACGTCTTCGACCCTTCGCTCTACGCGATGTGGGTCCCGCTCGTCACCGGCGGCCGGGTCCTGCTCACCGAACCGGGCGTACTGGACGCGGCCGGGGTGCGCCAGGCGGTGGCACGCGGCGCGACCGCCGTCCACCTCACCGCCGGCAGTTTCCGCGCCCTGGCGGAGACCTCGCCGGAGTGCTTCGCGGGCCTGACCGAGATCGGCACCGGCGGCGACGTCGTCCCCGCGCAGTCCGTCGAGAACCTGCGGCGCGCTCAGCCCGGTCTGCGGGTGCGGAACACCTACGGGCCGACCGAGACCACGCTGTGCGCGACGTGGCTGCCGATCGAACCCGGTGACGTGATCGACCGGGAACTGCCGATCGGTCACCCGATGACCAACCGGAAGATCTACCTCCTCGACGCCTTCCTGCGCCCGGTCGCGCCGGGAGTGGCCGGTGAGCTGTACATCGCGGGCACCGGCCTGGCACGCGGATACCTCGACAGCCCGGGCCTGACGTCCGACCGGTTCGTGGCTTGCCCGTTCCTCCCCGGTGAGCGCATGTACCGCACCGGGGACCGGGCGCGCTGGACCCGCGACGGCGAGGTCGTGTTCCTCGGCCGCGGCGACGAGCAGGTGAAGATCCGCGGCTACCGGGTCGAGCTGGGCGAGGTGGAGGCCGTGCTGGCTGCCCAGCCGGGCGTGGTCGAAGCGGTCGTCATGGCGCGGGAAGACCAGCCGGGCGAAAAGCGCCTGGTGGGCTACTTCGTCTCCGACGGCAAGGACGCGGGGCCGGAGGAGATCCGGCGGCAGATGGGGCTCGTCCTGCCCGCGTACATGGTCCCGCTCGCGGTCATCGCCCTGCCCGGCCTGCCCGTCACGCCCAACGGCAAGGTGGACCGCCGGGCCCTGCCCGCCCCGGATCTCGCGGGGCAGGCGGCGGAGAAGGCACCGGAGAACGAGACCGAGAAGGTCCTGTGCGCGCTGTTCTCCGAGATCCTCGGTGTCCCGCAGGTGAGCGTCGACGACGCTTTCCACGACCTGGGCGGCAGTTCGGCGCTGGCCATGCGGCTCATCGCGCGCATCCGCGAGGAACTCGGCGCGGATCTGCCCATCCGGCAGCTGTTCTCGTCGCCGACGCCCGCCGGTGTCGCCCGTGCGCTCGCCGCGAAGTCCCGTCCCCCGCTGGAAGCCGTCGAGCGGCCGGACCGCGTGCCGCTGACCGCGCGTCAGCTCCGCGCCTGGCTGCTGGCCAGCCCGGGAGACGAGGCCGCCGGACTGCACATCTCGGTCGCGCTTCGCTTGCGCGGCAGGCTGAACGTGCCCGCGCTGGCGGAGGCTTTCGGCGACGTCGCGGCCCGGCACGAGATCCTCCGGACCACCTTCCCCGGTGACGCGCAGAGCGTTCACCAGCACATCCACGACGCCTTGGCGGTCGAGCTGGCCCCGGTCCCGGCGACCGAGGAGGAGCTTCCCGGGCTTCTCGCGGAGCTTCGCGAGCGGCACTTCGACCTGACCGAAGAAGTGCCGTGGCGCTGCGACCTCTTCGAGCTCTCGGAAAAGGCGCACGTGCTGCACCTCAAGGTGCACCGGATCCTGGCCGACGACGAGTCGCTCGACGTGCTCTTCCGCGACCTGGCCGCCGCGTACGGCGCGCGGCGTTCGGGCCGCGTCCCGGAGCGCGCGCCGCTGGCGCTGCAGTTCGCGGACTACGCGATCTGGGAGCGGCGGCTGCTCGACGACGAGCGCGGGCAGGACAGCCTCATCAACGAGCAGATCACCTTCTGGAAGGCCAATCTGGCCGGGATCGACGGCGAGACGGTGCTCCCGCTCGACCGTCCCCGGCCGGTCGTCCCGTCGCGGCGGGCCGGCACGGTCGCGGTGCGGCTGGAGGCCGGGCCGCACGCCCGGCTGACCAAGGCGGTCGCCCCGGTCGGCGCGCACGTCCTCCAGGTGGTGCAGGCCGCGCTCGCGGTCCTGCTGGTCAAATCCGGCGCGAGTGACGACGTCGTGATCGGCACGTCGCTGCCGAAGGACGACGACCTCATCGACCTCGAGCCGATGGTCGGGCCGTTCGCCCGGCCGCTCGCCCTGCGGACGAACCTCTCGGGCGACCCCTCCTTCCTGGAGGTCGTCACCCGGGCGCAGGAGGCGGCCCGGACCGCGCGCCTGTACCTGGACCTGCCGTTCGAAAAGATCGTCGAGCTGCTGGACCTGCCGGGTTCGCTCGCCCGCCATCCCGTGTTCCAGGTGGCACTGGAGGTGGGCGAGGAGGACCTCGGCGCGTGGGACGCGACGGAACTGCCCGCCCTGCGCACCGAAGCCGAGCCGGTCGGGCCGGACGCGTTCGAACTCGACCTGTCGTTCAAGCTCACCGAGCGCCTCGACGAGGAGGACGAACAGGACGGCATCGACGGCACCCTGCACTACGCCACCGATCTCTTCGACGAGGCCACGGCCGAATCGCTGGCACGGCGGCTGGTCCGCGTCCTCGAACAGGTCGCGGAAGACCCGCGGCTGCGCATCAGCGAAGTCGACCTCGCTCTCGACGACACCGAACGGGACCGTCCGGCCGAGGCACCGGCGAAGTGGGCAGGCGCCGTGCCCGCGGTGGCCGCCGAACTGGCCGAGGGCGGCCCGCTCGGCGCGCTCGTGCTCGACGACGAGCTGCGGCCCGTCGTCGCGGGCGCCGTCGGCGATCTGTACCTCACCGGGGCAGTGGTGGACGCGAGTCCCGCCGAGAAGACTGTCGTCTGCCCGTTCGGTACAGAGGGGAGGCGGATGGTGCGCACGGATCTGCTCGCCCGCTGGAACGCCTCCGACGCACTGGCCGTGGTGGGCGAGCGGCGGCTGCCGGGTGCCGCGGCGGCGACCGGCACGGGTGACTTCGAGGTGCTGCTTCCGTTGCGGGAAGGCGGAAACCGGCCGCCGCTGTTCTGCGTCCACGCGAGTGGCGGGCTGAGCTGGAACTACGCGCCGCTGCTGCGGAGCCTTCCGCAGAACCAGCCGGTGTACGGCCTCCAGGCGCGCGGCCTGGCCCGTACCGAACCGCTGCCGTCCACTGTGGAGGAGATGGCGGCCGATTACGTCGAGCAGATCCGCACCGTGCAGCCGTCCGGGCCGTACCACCTGCTCGGCTGGTCGCTCGGCGGCCGGATCTCGCAGGCGATGGCCACTTTGCTTGAAGCGCAAGGGGAAGAAGTCGGCCTGGTCGCCCTCCTCGACGCCTACCCCACCGACGTCGGAAGGCTGCCGCGCGCGCAGCGCGGCACCGAAGCCGACGAGGAGGCCGACGCCTTCGACAAGCAACAGGACCAGCAACTGGCGCTCGCCGCCGGAGTCGCCCGCGACGCCGGCGCCCGGACGAACCTGGAGGAGGTCATGGGGCACCTCCGCCGGATCGGGCCGGAGCACACCGCCCGGAGCTTCACCAGCGACATCCTGCTGTTCGTCGCGACGGAGAACCGGCCCTCGCATCTGCCCACCGAGGTCGCGATCGCCAGCTGGAAGCCCCTCACCAGCGGGACCGTCGAACCACACGAGATCGCGACCGGTCACATGGAAATGCTGCAACCCGCGGCGCTGGCCCAGATCGGGGCCGTCGTCGCCGAGAAGCTCCGGCCCCGGCCGGAGCGCGAAAGGACGCAACGATGAGCAATCCCTTCGACAACGAAGACGGCTCCTTCTTCGTGCTCGTCAACGACGAGGGCCAGCACTCGCTGTGGCCGACCTTCGCCGAGGTGCCCGCCGGTTGGACCCGCGTGCACGGCGAGGCGCCCCGGCAGGAATGCCTCGCCTACGTCGAGGAGAACTGGACGGACCTCCGCCCGAAGAGCCTCATCCAGGAAGTCGGTAGCTGAGCGGCGCTGTCCAGCCGTTCGATGCGGTCAGTTGGACGAGCCCCGCGCTCGTCCGACTGACCCCGGGAAAGGACCTGTGCAGTGGAAGCGTTCGAGGAGCTCAACGTCGTCCTGCCGACGGAGATGCACTGGCGGGACCGGTTCGACCCGGTTCAGCTGCTGCTGGATTTCATGGCCAAGGGCCCGATGACCGAATTGGGCACCGAGGAGGACGGTGAGGGCCGGACAGCCTGGCTGGCCACCGGTTTCGACGAGGTCCGCCACGTGCTCGGCTCGGACAAGTTCAGTTCCCGGCTCCTCTACGGCGGGACGGCGTCCGGCATCACCTTCCCCGGCTTCATCACCCAGTACGACCCGCCGGAGCACACGCGACTGCGCCGGGTGCTGTCGCCCGCGTTCTCCGTCCGGCGGATGGAACGGTTCCGGTCTCAGGTCGAGCAGGTCGTCGAGGACACCCTGGACGCCATCGACTCCATCGGCGGCCCGCTGGACTTCGTCCCGCATTTCGGCTGGGCCATCGCGACCACGGCGACCTGCGACTTCCTCGGCATCCCCCGGGACGACCAGACGGAGTTGTCCCGCAGCCTGCACGCCAGCCGGGCCGAGCGGTCGGGCACCAGGCGCGTGGCGGCCGGGAACCGGTACATGACGTACATGAGCCAGAACACGGCTCGCACGCGTCGCGACCCCGGCGACGACATGCTCGGCGTCGTCGTGCGCGAGCACGGGGACGAGATCACCGACTCGGAACTGACCGGGCTGGCCGCGTTCGTCATGGGCGCGGGCGGGGATCAGGTGGCCCGGTTCCTCGCGGCGGGCGCGTGGCTGATGGTCGAGGCGCCCGAGCAGTTCGATCTGCTCCGGGAGAAGCCGGACGTCATCCCGGACTGGCTCGAAGAGATGGTCCGGTATCTCAGCACCTCCGAGAAACTCACCCCGCGCATCGCGACCGAAGACGTTCGCATCGGCGATTCCCTCGTCAAGGCAGGGGATACCGTCACCTGCTCCTTGATCGGTGTGAACCGCCGGGACTTCCCCGCACCGGAGGATCGGTTCGACATCACCCGGCCGAAGACGCCGCATGTCGCGTGGGGGCACGGCATCCATCACTGCCTCGGCAGGCCGCTGGCCGATCTGATCTTCCGGGTGGCGATCCCGGCACTGGCGACCCGCTTCCCGAAACTCCGGCTGGCCGAGCCGGACCGCGAGATCAAACTGGGGCCGCCGCCGTTCGACGTGAAAGCCCTGCCGCTCGACTGGTGACACCGCGAAAGCTTTGAGGAGAATCATGGTAGTTCCGCTGCCACATCAGCGGTTCGGGCTCGATCCGGTGCCGGAGCTCAGCGATCTGCAGAAGAACGGGCCGCTGCACGAATACGACACCGAGCCGGGACTGGACGGCCGCAAGCAATGGCTGGTCACCGGCTACGACGAAATCCGGGAGATCCTTTCCGACGTCACCCGGTTCAGTTCGATGCGCCCGGTCGACGACGAGTCGGAACGGGCCTGGCTGCCGGGGATCCTCCAGTCCTACGACCCGCCGGACCACACCCGGTTGCGGGGGACCGTGACGAGGGCGAACACCGTCCGGCGGATCGAGGTCCTGCGGCCGGTCGCCGAGGAGATCGTCGAGGAATGCCTGGACGATCTGGAGGACATGGGGTCGCCGGTCGACTTCGTCCGCAACGCCGCCTGGCCCATCCCCGCGCTGATCGCCTGCGACCTCCTCGGCGTCCCGCGTGACGACCAGTACGAGTTGTCGCGGATGTTCCGGGAAAGCCGGGAGAGCCGGATCCCCCGGCAGCGCAACCTGTCGGGACTGGGCATCGTCAACTACGCCCGGAAACTGACCGCCCGCAACCGCGTCGAACCCGGCGACGGGATGATCGGCGGCATCGTGCGCGACCACGGGGACGACGTCACCGACGACGAACTCGCGGGTCTCGCCGAGGGGATCATGATCGGGGCGGTCGAGCAGCTGGCCTCCCAGCTGGCGATCGCGGCGCTGCTCCTGGTGACCCACCCCGCCCAGATGGCGCTGCTGCGCGAGCGTCCGGAGCTCGCGAACTCCGCGGCCGAGGAAGTGCTCCGGTACGCGTCCATCGTGGAGACTCCCTCGCCTCGGACCGCCCTTGTCGACGTGTCGATCGGTGGGCGCACCATCCGCGCCGGTGACGTCCTGACCTGTTCGCTGCTGGCGGTGAACCGCGCCCGGGGCGAAGGATTCGACATCACCAGGGAGAACACCGAGCACATCGCGTTCGGGCACGGCATCCACCACTGCATCGGGGCGCCGCTGACCAGGCTCCAGCTGCGGGTGGCGCTGCCCGCGCTGGTCCGCCGCTTCCCGACGCTGCGGCTGGCCGTCCCCGAGGAGGAGCTGCGGTTCAAGCCGGGCAGGCCCGCTCCCTTCGCCGTAGAGGAGCTTCCCGTTGAGTGGTGACGACTCGCGGCCGCTGCACATCCGGCGGGACGGTTTCGGCCCCGCGGAGGACCTGCGTTCCGCCGGTCCGCTGACGAAGATCACCATCGGCGAGGGAGCGGGCGCCGAGACCAGCTGGCTGGCCGCGAACCACGCCGTCGTCCGGCAGGTCCTCGGCGACCACCAGCGGTTCAGCAACCGGCGGCGCTGGCACGATCAGGACGAGGTCGGCGGGAAGGGCATCTTCCGGCCGCGGGAACTGGTCGGCAACCTGATGGACTACGACCTGCCCGAGCACCCCCGGATGCGGCAGAAGCTGTTGCCGGGCTTCACTTTGCGCCGGATCCGGCGGCTGCGGCCGTACATCGAGCAGATCGTCGAGGAGCGTCTCGACGCGCTGGAGGACGAGGGTTCACCCGCGGATCTGATCGAGGTCGTCGCCGACGAGGTGCCCGGGGCCGTGCTGTGCGAGCTGATCGGGGTGCCCCGCGATGATCGCGCCACGTTCACCCAGCTGTGCCACCGGCACCTCGATCCTTCGCTGAGCCAACGGAAACGGGCGGCCGCCGGCGAGGCGTTCTCCCGCTACCTGCTGACCATGATCGCCAGGCAGCGCAAAGAACCGGGCGAGGGGCTGATCGGCGCCGTCGTCGCCGAACACGGCGACGCGGCGACGGACGAGGAACTTCGCGGTTTCTGCGTGCAGGTGATGCTGGCCGGGGACGACAACATCTCCGGCATGATCGGGCTCGGCGTGCTGGCACTGCTGCGACATCCCGAGCAGATCGCCGCTTTCCAGGGCGAGGATCAGGCGGCGGACCGGGCTGTCGACGAGATGATCCGGTACCTGACCGTCCCTTACGCCCCGACACCGCGGACAGCCATGCAGGACGTGACCATCGCGGGCCAGACGATCAAGGAGGGCGAGACGGTCACCTGCTCGCTCCCCATGGCCAACCGTGACCCCGCCCTGCTGCCGGACCCGGACCGTCTCGACGTCACGCGGGATCCGGTCCCGCACGTCGCGTTCGGGCACGGAGTCCATCACTGCCTGGGCGCGGCGCTCGCACGCCTCGAACTGCGGGTCGTGTATTCCGCGCTGTGGCAACGCTTTCCGAAGCTGAGACTGGCGGACCCCGAGGGTGAGACCGCGTACCGGCTGACGACGCCGGCGTACGGGCTGACGAGCCTGATGGTCGAGTGGTGAGCGGCGATCACGCGTGATCAAAGGCGGAACTCGCGTGCTTGGACAGCGATCTCGCGTGCTTGGAGGCGGATCTCGCGTGCTTGGACGACGCACACCCGAGTTCCGTCTCCAAACACGCGAGTTCCGCCTCTGATCACGTGAGTTCCGCCTCCAAGCACGCATGTTCGCCGTCTGATCACGCGAGTCCCGTCTTGGGTCGTGATCGCGGATCCGGCCGATACCGCCCGCGCTTTGGCCACGTGGCGTTGCGAAAGCCACTTTCGCAACGCTGAAGGTTGCGAAAGTGGCTTTCGCAACGCTGTTTCGGGCAGGGAGTGTGCCCGGCGATCCTGAGCCCACCGGAGCGGGCTGGGTCTTCGTCCACGGCGGCACCCTGGACTTATTTCCTGAGCACGGGCGAAGATTGAGGAACCCGAGTGTCCGAAGAGGAATCCGGAACACCAAACGCGGTCGGTGAAGGAGTTTCCACTCGATATGGATCAGGATATCGATGAGGTCGCGCCACTCGTGCAGCCGACGGCGAACTACATGCTCAGGACGCATTGCGATCCCCACGAGGACATGTTCGACCTCCGGGCGCACGGCCCGCTGGTCCGGATAGTCGGAAGCGCGTCCACCCAACTGCGGACCGAATACGTCTGGCAGGCCATGGGATACGACGTCGTGCGGCAGATCCTCGGCGACCACGAGCATTTCACGACGCGGCCGCGCTGGAGTTCGGCGGAATCACCCGCCGACGAACCCATTCCGCCGGATCTCATCGGGCAGTTGTCGGTCTACGACCCGCCCGAGCACACCCGCCTGCGCGGAATGCTGACGCCGGAATTCACCGCGCGGCGGATCCGCAGGCTGGAACCCGCGATGCTGGAATTGATCGAGGACCGCATCGACGTGATGGAGGCCGAAGGGTCGCCCGCGGACGTCCAGGGATTGTTCGCGGATCCGGTCGGCGGATTGGCCTTGTGCGAATTGCTCGGCATCCCGCGCGACGATCGCACCGAATTCATCCGGCGCGTCCGGCAGAATGTCGCGCTCAGCCGCGGATTCAAGGCGAGGGCCCACGACAGTGCGGCGTTCAACCGCTATCTGGACGGTCTCATCGCCCGCCAGCGCGCGGATCCCGACGAGGAGTTCATCGGTTCCATCGTGCGCGAGCACGGGGACGACGTCACGAACGCAGAGCTGCGGGGTGTGTTCACCGCGCTCATCCTCGGCGGCGTCGAGACCGTCGCGGGAATGATCGGCTTCGGGGTGCTCGCCCTGCTGGATCATCCCGAACAGAAGGACTTGATGCTCGCCGGCAAGGACGAAGCGGATCGTGTCGTCGCCGAATTGCTGCGGTATCTGTCGCCCGTGCAGCAGCCGAATCCGCGGCTGGCCATCAAGGACGTGGTCGTCGGCGGTCAGCTGATCAAAGCGGGGGAGTACGTGATGTGCTCGATCCTGATGGCCAACCGCGACGAAGCGCTGACGCCGAACGCCAACGTCCTCGACGCGAATCGTGCTTCGGGTTCTCATGTCGGGTTCGGGCACGGTATCCATTACTGCATCGGCGCGGCGGTGGCGAGGTCGCTGCTGAGGATGGCCTATCAAGCCCTTTGGGCACGGTTCCCCGATCTGCGCCTCGCGGTGCCGCACGAGGAGATCAAGCTCCGGAACGCCTTCATCGATTGCCCGGACCAATTGCCGGTCGCCTGGTAGTGCAATGACGTCGACAGAGGAATGGTGAGAAATGTCGGTCGAAGAATTCGACGTGGTGGTCGCGGGTGGCGGCCCGTCCGGGTCGACCTTGGCCACCTTCGTGGCCATGCAGGGCCACCGAGTGCTGTTGCTGGAGAAGGAACTCTTCCCCCGGTACCAGATCGGCGAGTCGCTGCTTCCGTCCACGATCCACGGCGTGTGCCAGATGCTCGGCGTCACCGACGAACTGGCGGCGGCCGGTTTCCCGATCAAACGCGGCGGCACGTTCCGGTGGGGCGCCCGCCCGGAGCCGTGGACGTTCTCCTTCTCCGTCTCACCGCGGATCACCGGCCCGTCGTCGTTCGCCTACCAGGTCGAGCGGGCGAAGTTCGACCAGATCCTGCTGAACAACGCCAAGCGCAAGGGCGTCGACGTCCGGGAGGAGTGCTCGGTCACCGACGTGCTCGAAGAGGGCGAGCGGGTCACCGGCGTCCGGTACACCGACCGCGACGGCAACGAGCGCGAGGTCAAGGCGACCTTCGTGATCGACGCGTCCGGCAACAAGAGCCGGCTGTACTCCAAGGTCGGCGGCTCGCGGAACTACTCCGAGTTCTTCCGCAGCCTCGCGCTGTTCGGCTACTTCGAAGGCGGCAAGCGGCTGTCCGAGCCGTACTCGGGCAACATCCTGAGCGTCGCGTTCGACAACGGCTGGTTCTGGTACATCCCGCTGAGCGACACGCTGACCAGCGTCGGCGCGGTGGTGCGCCGGGAGGACGCGGACAAGGTCCAGGGCGACCGGGAAAAGGCGCTCAGTTCTTTGATCGCCGAGGCTCCGTTGATCGCGGAGTACCTCAAGGACGCCAAACGGGTGACGACCGGCAAGTACGGGGAGATCCGCGTCCGCAAGGACTATTCCTACAACCAGACCGAGTTCTGGCGGCCGGGGATGATCCTGGTCGGCGACGCCGCCTGCTTCGTCGACCCGGTGTTCTCTTCCGGCGTGCACCTGGCGACCTACAGCGGGCTGCTCGCGGCGCGGTCGATCAACAGCGTCCTCGCCGGGGATCTGGACGAGAAGACCGCCCTGACCGAGTTCGAAGCGCGGTACCGCCGCGAGTACAGCGT
>NZ_NMQT01000046.1 GCF_002234405.1 Amycolatopsis thailandensis
GCATTTAGTCCTCTGGATGCGGTCGTTGCACGCGCAAGTACCGCATCCAGAGGACTAATTGCGTGGGTCAAGCTTCCCGCGGACGCCAGTGCGCCAGCTGTTCCCGGACCTTCTCCGTCTCCGGATGCCGTTCGCCCCGGATCTCGAGGGAGTCCTCCAAGAGCAGAGCCCACTCCGAGAGTGCTTCGGTGACCTGGCCCGCTTCGGCGCGAACCAGTGCCTGACCGAATCGGAGATCGAGGACGTCGGGATGCCTGTCGCCCAGCCGTTCCCGGGCTTCGGTCAACAGCTGTTCGTACTCCTGAACCGCCGGAGGAGCGCCCTCGGTCAGTGCGCTCCAGAAAGCGATGTTGTGCCGGACGTGCATGACGATCGCGTCGTCGCCCAGCGCGTTCTTGGCTCTTGGCAGCAGCTCTCGGCTCAACCGCAAGGATTCCGCGCCGTCGCCGGTCTTGCCGGTCGCGACCGCGAGGAGATGCCGGGCGTGCAGGGTCTCCCGATGGCTCGGGCCCAGCGCGCCGGTCGCGTCCCGGACCAGGGCTTCGAAAGCGGCCCGAGAATCCTCCGGGCGTCCCAGTTCGCCGAGCAGATGACCGACGTTGTTGCGAATGCTCAGTACGTCCTCGTCACCCGCGCCCAACGTGTCGACGGCGATCGGGGACAGCGCCTCGAACAGTGCGAGTGCTCCCGCCAGGTCACCCGCTTTGCCTGTCCAAGTCGCGTGCCGGGCCTCGCAGCGCAGCGTGATCCGATGCGTCTCCCCGAGTTCCCGCTCCGCCCGCCGCGCCCACATCGCCCAGGTCTCCCGGTTCTCCACCGGAATGCCGGACGCCCGCCGCTCCACGGAAGCGAGCGCGTCCTCGTGCAGACCCGCGAGCCAGAGGAACTCGGCTTCGTTGGTGGCCGCGTACGCCTGTTCCGGCGTCGGCTCGTCGTCCCCGGTCGCCGGTTCGATTTCCGACATCGCGACCGCCAGACGGGCGTGCAGGTTCGGGGTCACCTCGGGCAGGGGGCCGGTCCACAGCACGGTTTCGGACGGCAGACCCGGCTGAGTCCGGCGGACGGCGGTGCGGAGACCGGCGAGGACGTCGCGGACGTGCACCACCTTGTCCGGGCCGCCGCTCAGGGCGCTCGCCTCGGTCAGGATTGAGATCGGGATCGGACCGCGGCCGGCCGCGAGGCACAGCAGGTCCAGCAGGACCGCCCGTGCGGGCCGGGGTGCGGGCAGCGAGCCGGTGTCCTCGTCGGCCTCGGGCCATTCCTCTTCCTGGCCGACGCTGATGAAGGTGACCGTCGAGTCGCCGACCCGGACCACGTCTCGATGCGCCAGCTCGGCGTTCAGGACCCGTCGCTTGTCGACGAAGGTGCCGTTGGCGGAATCGAGGTCGGTCAGCCACGCCGTCGTTCCGTCCCACCGGATTTCGCAGTGCATCCGGGAAACCCGCGAGTCACCGAGCTGGAGGGTGGCGCGACGGCTGCGGCCGAGCGTCGTGAACCCGTAGGACAGTTCGTGGTGGACGGGAGCCCGGCCGGGGACGTCGACGATCAGCGTCGCCGGGGTGAGTTTCGGGGACGTCGGTGAGTCGCCGTTACCCCCGCCCGGTAAGTCGTGCGACGGTCGTGGTCCGGGGCGGGTTCGTTCCATCGGCCGGATCGCCGGATCCACGGCGGGCGTGGAGATCAGGCGCACCACGGTCGCGGACGGCAGCTTCTCCGGAGTCCGCGTCGCCACCACCGTCTTCACCCACGACAGGTCCGGATCGGCGGACAGGCCGCGCAGGAAGCCGGTCAGGCGCGAGGCGACGACCGTGTCGAGCTCGTCGAGCCCGTCCACCGCGATCCGCACCGGACTGTCCGTCCACTGTGGAGTGACCGTCCGAAGCGGTCCGAGGATCGCCAGATCGAAAGCGCTTGCGCCGTTCCGCGCGCTGTCGTCGAGACCGTTCAGGAACGCCTCGCGGGACTCGGCGAACCACGGGATCGTGTGCCGCAGCTGACGGGCCAGTTCCCGGGCGAGCTGTTCGGCGGTCTGCCCGCGGGTGGCGAACAGCACGGCGTGCAGGAAGTCCGGCGGCACATAGGATCCGGCCACCGAAGGGCGGGCGAGCGCGGCCAGCGTCGCCGATTTCCCGGCACCGGCCTCTCCGGCGATCGCGACCAGGCGGGCCCCGGTGAGCAGATGCCCGACGGTCTCCCCGAGTTCCGGTTTCTGCCGGTAGTTCTCGGTCAGTCGCTCGATGTCCGGAGCCGCGGGATTGCCGGCCAGCGGCGAACGACGCCACGCGGGGGAGGAGTTGAGCGCGAGCCACAGGCCTTGATCCGCGCCGATGATCTCGCGGGTGCCGTCGAAGCCGAGATGGACGGCGGTCTGTGCCGGGCACAACCCGGTGATGACCCGTTTGAGATCCGCGCAGCGGACGTGCTCGCCGAAACTCGTGTGCCCCGAACGCAGCACGGTGACCAGGGAACGGCTGAAACAGCCGTTCGCGGCGACCCGATCGTCGGACGCGGTGAGCAGGTCGAACCGCCTGCCCGCTTCGCCGACGATCCGCAACCAGCGTCTGCCCGCCTGGACCGCGCCGATCCCCGCGTGGCAGGTGTCGAGCAGGATGACCAGACCGTCGAGCGTCGAGTAGTGACCGAGCAGTTCCTTGATCCGCTGGGCGAACAGGAACGACGTCCGGCTGTCCACCGGCAGGCTGGTTTCCTTGGTGAGGAAGTAGAAGTCGTCGTCGGCGTACTCGCCGTGCCCGACGAGCGACAGGAAAAGGGTCGCCTCGTCCTCCGACGCGCGTTCGAACGCCTCCACCAGCGCGTCGTCGAGTTCCACCATCGTCGGGTCGACGAGCAGTCCCCGGCCGTCCGCGAGCGCGGGGACACAGCCGCCGATGCCGGGATCGAGCAAGGCCGTCGAAACGTCGTGTCCGACGTCGGGGAGGAACGAAAGAAGGTTCAGCGAATCGCATTGCGACGCGACGACCAACGACCTCCGCTCTCCCACGGAGATCACTTTGTCTCATCGGCGGTGCACCGGCAAGCACTTCGGCGATACTGTGCGCCATGGCCCGGATCGTCCTCGTGCACGGCATCGCCCAGGAGCAGAAGTCCGCGGACACCCTCGAGGCGGAATGGCTGCCGAGCCTGGCGGGCGGGGTCCGGCTCGCCGGTGATCCCGCGCTGGCCGACACCCTGTGGCGCGACTCCCGGCCCGGCGACGCGCGCATGGCCTTCTACGGTGACCTCTTCCTTCGCGACGGCCAGCAGGGTGGTGCCGACGAGCTGACCGTCGAAGAGTGGGAGCTCGCGGAGGCGCTGGCGGGGGAGTGGCTCCGGAACGCGGCCTCCCGTTCGTCCCGCGAAAGCGATCGGGAACGAGCGCGAACCGATCTGGTCCACCTCGGCGGGACTTCCGACGAGGTTCAAGGGGTCCGCGCGGCCGCCCGGCCGGTGCTGAACGCGCTGATGCGGCTGCGGCCGTTCGCCAGGCTCGGGGTGGCGTTCGCCGAGCGCGTGGTGGTCAAGGCACTCAAGCAGGTGACGCTGTACCTCACCGACGAGACGATCCGGAAACAGGTGCAGGACCGCGTCGCCGAGCACATCGGCCCGGAGACCGAAGCGATCATCGGGCATTCGCTCGGCTCGGTCGTCGCCTACGAAGCCGCCCATCTGCACGGCCGCCCGCTGCCACTGTTGCTCACCCTGGGTTCGCCGCTGGGCCTGCGCACGGTGGTCTACGAACGGACCCGCCCGCAACCGCCGTCCGTCCCGCCCGGCGTCGCGAGCTGGGTGAACCTGGCCGACCGGGACGATCTCGTCGCCGCGAAACCGGACCTCGGCCCGCTGTTCCCCGGAGCCGACGGCGTCCTGGACAGTGGCTACACCGTCGACAACGGGGCGAAACCGCACGAGGCGGCGTTCTACCTCGCCAAGCGCCGGACCGGCGAGGTCCTCTCCGCCGCACTGTCCCGCTCTGGTCGTTAACCTGCGCCCCGCAGGCGTAACGCGGCGGTTTCCGCGGTGACGACGGATGGAAACAGCCTCCCTCGAAGCTCACCGATGAGGTGATCTTCGAGGGAAGGGGAAGCCATGCGGGTATCGGCGGAGGTTGACGCGTGGCTCACCCGGCGCAGCAGCCGGGCGGGCGACTGGTGGGCGGCGGACCTGGTCGCCGCCAAACAGGGGACGCGGGTTTCGGTGGTGATCCCGGCCCGCGACGAGGAAGAGACCGTCGGCGCGATCGTCGGCACCATCCGGCGCGAACTCGTCGAACGCTTCCCCCTGGTGGACGAGATCCTGGTGGTGGACAGCCATTCCACCGACGCCACCGCCAAGGTCGCCCTGGCGGCCGGAGCGGACGTCGTCGCGCAGGACGCGGTGTTCCCGGAGCTGGAAAGCCTGCCGGGCAAGGGAGAAGCGCTCTGGAAAGGGGTCGCCGAGACCACCGGCGACCTCGTCGTCTTCGTCGACGGCGATCTCCGCGACTTCACCGCCGACTACGTGACCGGCCTGCTGGGGCCGCTGCTGACCGACCCGGCGATCGCCTACGTCAAGGGCTTCTACCACCGCTCGCTCGTCGGGAAGGCGGGTACCGAACCCGACGGCGGCGGCCGCGTCACCGAACTCGTCGCCCGACCGCTGCTCAACATGTACTGGCCGGAACTCGCCGGGTTCGTCCAGCCGCTCGCCGGTGAATACGCAGGGCGGCGTGCGGTGCTCGAAGGCATCCCGTTCGTCACCCACTACGGCGTCGAGGTCGGTCACTTGATCGACCTGCTCGACCTGCACGGGCTCGACGCGCTAGCGCAGGTCGACCTCGGCTACCGGACCCATCGTCACCAGGGCACCCAGGCTCTGGGGCGGATGGCCGCACAGATCATGCTGACCCTGATGGACCGGCTGGAACGCGGCGGCCGGGTGATCTCCGCGGCGCCGCCGTCGACATCGCTCGCCCAGTTCCGGCGTGGAGCGGGGGAGGCCGTCGAGCGGGAACTCGTGCTCACCGACGTCGCCCTTACGCAGCGGCCGCCGCTGGAAAGCCTCCGGCCCGACAACTCACCCTCGTTGCGGAGGACCGCTTAGGCTCAGCTCCTTCGCGGGTTGCCAGCCCGGCGGCCCGAACACGTAGCCGAGTTTGTCCCGCCACGACCCGGCCGCGCGGACGTCGCGCAGGATCGAGCCGTATTCGTGGAAGCCGACCTTGAGCAGGTTGTGGGACTCGACGTTCTTGGTCAGCCCGTAGGTCGGGCGCTTGCCCTCGGGCACGAAGCTGCCGAACATCCGGTCCCAGATGATCAGGATGCCGCCGTAGTTCGCGTCCAGGTATTCCTTGTCGCTGCCGTGGTGCACACGATGGTGTGAAGGCGTGTTGAACACGTACTCGAACCAGCGCGGCAGCTTCCGGATCTTCTCGGTGTGCACGAAGAACTGGTAGACGAGATCGATCGACAGTCCGGTGAGGATCATCCACGGCGGGATGCCGGCGAAGGCGAGGATCGACCAGAACGGCAGCTGGAAGTACGGGGTCCACTTCTGCCGCAACGCTGTCGAGAAGTTGTAGTGCTCACTCGAATGGTGGACCTGGTGGCCTGCCCACATGAGCCGGACGCGGTGACTCGCCCGGTGGTAGGCGTAGAAGACGATCTCCTGACCCAGCAGCATCAGGACCCAGGTCCACCAGTCGTGCGGGCTGAACTTCACCGGCGCCAGTTCGTAGAGCGTGGCGAACACGAACAGCATCACGATGCGGAAGACCCCGTTGATCACCACCGCCACCGCGCCCATGGACATGCTGGTCCGGGTGTCCTTGACGCTGTAGCCGATGACGTTGTCGTCGTGGCCCAGCACGTGCAGCGCGAGGATCTCGATCGCGACGAACAGCAGGAACACCGGCGTCGCCATCAGCACCGGGTCACTCAGATGGGCAAGAAAATCCGCCACCGCACCTCTCCCTGTCTCGCCCCCGGTTATCTGACCTTCAGGTAACTTACCCTAGGGTCATTTACCTCAGGGTAAGATACCGGCCGTGACAGAAGCAAGGGCCGTCGGCACGAAGGGGGTGCCCCGCGAAGAGCGGGAAACCCAGATCGTGCGCGCCGGGACGGAGGAATTCGGCAAGAACGGGTACGCCGGGGCGTCGATGGTGGAGATCGCCCGCCGGGTCGGCGTCACGAAACCCTTGCTGTACCAGTACTTCGGTTCGAAGGACGGGCTGTACCTCGCGTGCCTGCACCGGGCGGGGGACAGGCTGACCGAAGGGGTCGCCGAGACGATGGCGGAGGAGGGTGAACCGCCCGAGCGGATGCCGCTCGCGGTGCTCTCGGCGATTTTCCGGACGTTCGACAACGACCGGTACGCGTGGAAGCTGCTCCGTGACCCTACGGTGCCCTCGACCGGGGAGATCGCCGGGGTCGCGGTCGACTATCGCTACCGGCTCGACGGGTTCGCGCTGGTCGGTGCCGCCCAGCTGATGCACTCGCGAGGGCTGGACGACGACCGCGACATCGAGGCGATCGCGCAGGTGTGGACCGGGGTGGTCGATTCGCTGATCAGCTGGTGGATCGACCAGCCGGATCAGGACGCGGCGGCGATGACCGAACGCTGCTCGCGGATCATGCGGAACCTGTTCGGCTGGTGAGCGCGGCGGCCGCGGCCTCGCAGTCGGCGAAGGCGAGCGGCGGGCGTTCGGCCAACGGGAACCAGGCGTATTCGGAATTCTCTTCCGACAGCACGATTTCCGCGTCCGGCGGGAGCTCGCAGGTGAAGGCGAGGCCGATCGTCTTCAGGCCGGTGTCGCCGTAGACCGACGAGTATGACCCGGCGAAGCGCAGGTTCCGGAGCTCGCAGCCGATCTCTTCGAGTCCTTCGCGGACGAGGTTCTCCTCCGCTGTCTCGGCGCCGGCGAGGAAGCCCCCGACGGTGTCCCAGCTGCCCTTCCGGGGTTCGTGTTCCCTGCGCAGCAACAGGATCCGGTCGCCGTCGAGGATGAGACCAACCGTGGTCGGCAGCGGGTTGTCGTACTTGGTGAAGCCACAGGCGGGGCACTCGGCGTGCGTGTCCTCGCCTTCGCCGGCGAGCCTCGTCCGGTCGCCGCAGCGCGGGCAGAACGTCCAGTCCTTCACCCGGTGAAGCCTACTGAAAACGCCACCCCGCCGGGAAATCCCGGACGAGGTGGCGTCTCTCCAGTTCACACTGGATACGGTCGGGGTGCCCGGCGCCGCTCCGGACACCCCGGCCGTGACTCAGGACGCGGCTTTGGAGTTGCCGCGCAGTTTGACGTTGGCCGTCGAGGCGTTCTTGATCGCCGTCTCGATCTGCGCCATCGTCGAGGACGAGGACAAGCCCGGCACGGTCGCCGTGTTCAGCGCGTAGAGCGTGAACGTGTAGGGATGGCTGGAACCGCCGGGGCAGGGGCCGAAGTACTTCTGCGTGTTCGCCCCGCTGCCCATGGCCTTCTGCTTCGCGCCGTTCTGGTTCGGGACGGTGTAGCCCGTTCCCAGGCCTTCGGGCAGCGACGCCGCGGACGCCGGGACGTCCCAGATCGCCCAGTGCAGTTTGTTGCCGTTGTCGGCCACGTCGGCGAAGACGATCGCGTATCCCTTGGCGCCGGTGGTCCCGGCACCCCACGCCAGCGGCGGGGAAGTGTCCTGACCCGCGGTGCCGTCACCGGCGCAGGTGTACTTGTCCGGGATGGAGGCGTTGTCGGCGAACGCGGAACTGGCCAGCTTGAACGCTCCCGGCTGGGCTCCGCCGGGGAACTTCAGCCGCACCACCACGTTGTCGATCCCGCTCGGCGTACCGCCGTTCTTGTCCGCGTTGGTCGAGGTGACCCACAGGCCGCCGTCCGGGGTTTTGGTGACCGAGCGGAGCCTGCCCCAACGGCCGGAGAACAGCGACTGCACCGAACCGACGCCGTTGCCCGCCGCGTTGATCTGGGTGGCGAAGAGCTGCTCGCTCGTGACGGCCGCGACGTAGATCCAGTCGTTGACGATCTCGATCCCGCTCGGCCCGCCGGAACTGGTCGGCCAGGTCTTCTTCGGCGCGACAGTGCCGCCGCAGCTGCCGTCGGTGCCTTCGCACTGGGGCCAGCCGAAGTTGCCGCCCTTCTGGATCAGGTTGAGCTCGTCCAGCTTGCCGTCGCCGAACTCCGAGGCCCACAGCTGGCCGCGCGAGTCCCACGCCAGCCCCTGCGGGTTGCGGTGCCCGAAGCTCCAGACGTAGCGGGCGTTGCCGCCGGTGGAGAAGAACGGGTTGTCGTTCGGCGCCGAACCGTCGGGGTTGACCCGCAGGATCTTCCCGTTGAGCGAACCCTTGTTCTGCGCGGTGTCCTTGTTCTGCCCGTCGCCGGCGGTGACGTAGAGCTTGCCGTCCGGGCCGAAGCGGATCCGTCCGCCGTTGTGGTAACGGTTCTTCGCGATGCCGGTGAGCACCGGCGTCGACGTCGACGACAGTTTTCCGTTGTCGTAGGTCATCTTCACGATCCGGTTGTCGTCGGAAGCCGTGTGGTAGAGGTAGATCGCGTGATCGGTGGCGTAGTTCGGTGAGATCGCGATACCGAGCAGGCCGCCCTCGCCGTTGGTGCCGACCGCGCCGGGAACCTTGCCGACCGTGGTCTTCTCGCCCGACGGCGTGATCCGCAGGATCTCGAACCGGTCCCGTTCGGTCGCCAGCGCGCTGCCGTCCGGCAGGAAGCCGACCGACCAGGCGAGGTCGACCTTCGTGACGTCCTTGTCGTACTCCGGGATCCCGCCACCCGCGTTCCCGCTCGTCTTGGTGGTCAACGCGGTGCTCGCGGCGGAGGCGTTGCCGTCGAGGTCGCGGGCCTTCACCGTGAACGTGTACGACGTGTTCGCCGTCAGCCCGGTGATCGTGGCGTCGAGCGACGGCGTCGTGGCGACCTTCGCGGTGCCCTGATAGACGTCATAGCCGGCGATGGTGCCGCTGTCGTCCGTGGAAGCGTTCCACGCCAAGGAGACGCTGTTCGCGGTCACCGACGTCGAGCGCAGGTTCCCCGGCACGGTCGGCGGGGTGGTGTCCCCGCTGGACGGCGTCGTGAACTGTACGACATTGCTTTGCTGTGAAGGGTTTCCGGCCGTGTCGAAGGCGCCGACCGAGATGTCGTAGGCCGTGTTCGGCTGCAGGTTGTCGACGGTCGCGGTGAGCGTGTTCCCGTCGACACTCTTGAGGACGTTGCCGCCGCGCATGACGTCGTAGCGGACCACGCCGACGTTGTCGGTCGCGGCCTCCCAGGTGAAGGTGGCGCTCCGGGCCTTGACGTCCTTGGCGGCCAGGTTCTTGGGCGGGGTCGGCGCTTCGGCGTCGGACACTCCGCTCGCGGTGAGCTTGTCCGCGTTGGGACCGCCTTCCGCGGTCGTCGCGGTGGTGCGGATCTTGTTGGCCCCGGCGGCGAGCGCGACGTCTTTGGTGACGGTCTTCCAGGTGGTCCACGCGCCGGTGCCGGGGAAGGACAGTGTCCCGGCGGACGTGCCGTTGACGCTCAGCGAGACCGGCCTGTCGACCGTGGTTCCGTTGGCATAGCGGAAAGTCAGTGTCTGGGTTCCGGCCTGCGCGGCGTTCACCGTGTACTCGACATAGCTGCCGACGACGTTGTCGAAGTTCACGAACCCGGTGCCGGAATAGCCCGCGTGGTTCTTCTCGACGGCGCCCTGGGAGATCGTCGCGGCTTCGGATTCGTGGTCTGTCGGTGCCGCGCCGGCGGGGAAGGCCGGCAGGACGGCGAAGGTCATCGCCGTCGCGGCGGCACACGTCACAAGCGCGCGCCACGGTGGTCGGGGTGCCACTGGAGCCTCCATGCGTGAAGTGGGGGACGGGAGGTGCAACGGCGGACCGGGGCTGGACCCGGCGAGGGAATGTTTTAGTTAGGAAACTTTCCTATCTATGGTTCAGATCACACACCAGCGGGTGCTTCGTGTCAATAGTCGACGAAGACACTCACGGAGCGTGTTGCCCGGCGTCGCGATCAGCGGGACACGCGGCAGCTCTATTGAGGGGAAAGGCAACCGTGTCCTAGTCCGTGAAGGCCTCCTTGAGGGACCCAGGGTCCCTCAAGGAGGCCTTCACGGACCGGCGCCCGGGGTGATCAGCTGAGGCTAGGTGGCGAGTTGTGAAAGCCACGTTCGCAACGTTCAAGGTTGCGAACGTGGCTTTCACAACTCGCCACCTTCGCCTTGCCTCTCAATAGAACGCATTCAGTCCTCTGGATGCGGTAGTTGCACGCGCAAGTACCGCATCCAGAGGACTGAATGCGACGGAGAGAGGGGAGCGTCAGCCGGCGATGTCGGCCCGCGCGATCACCTTCACGATTTTGGCCCGCACCAAGGACTCCTCGGGTACGGCGTTGCGCTTGCCGTAGGCCTCGGCCTTATCCGCGCCCATGTACCGGCCACCGAGCCTGGTCGCCCATTCGAGCATCTCGTCGTAGTCGCTGTGCAACACGGCTTCGGCGGTGAACTGCACATACGAGTACGGCGGCTTCTGGTCGTCGACGGCCAGCGAGAGCCGCGGGTCGCGCCGCAGCGCTTTCCCCTTGAGGGTGTCGGTACCGGTGGTGAAGATCAGCTCGTCCCCGTCGGGGCCCTCGTTCAGCAGGAACCACACCGGCGTCACGATCGCCGCACCGTTCGCGCGGACCAGGCCGAGCATGCCCGTCCGCGTGCCCTCGCTCGCGAAGGCCCACCATTCGTCCCGGCTCATTTCACGCATGAACCAGACGCTACCGCCGCCCGGAGGGCCGGGCACCCCGGTCACCCGTGCGGGGTGTCGGGGGCGGCGACTAGCCTGGCCTGCTGTGCGAGACGACGAGCTGACCGGGATGGGGCTGGCCGACGAGGGGCTGACCCGCCGCCTCAAGGCGCTGGCCTGCACCGCGCCCTTGCACGACCTCGACGCGCGCAAGGCGAAGCTGGACTGGGCGGACGCCACGATCTACCAGATGGCCGAGATCGCCCTGCACACGATCGACCAGGTCACCGTGTCGATGGACTTCGACACCGGCGCCGACCACGAACAGGTGATCACGCGGTTGCTGCCCTTCGTCGCGCTCCAGGCGCCGGGCCGGACGCCGGACGAGCACGCCAAGGTCGCCCGGTGGGTGCTGGACAACCTGATCAACGTCGGCACCACCGATCGCGGGTTCCGGCGCGTCTATGGCTCCATCGGTCCCGGTGGTGGCTACCAGCGCCGTCAGTTCGACTTCAAGCTGCTGGTCGAGCTGGCAGCGCCCGACGGCGAGGTCTACCTGCGCGCCACCGACGAGGCGATCAACGTGCTCGTCGGCGCGCTGGACACCGACGTCGAGTCCGCCCAGATCGCGGCCGAGGTCAAACTGGAGAACCTGATCAACCGCGGCCGCCTCGCCGACGCCAAGCTCGCCGCCGAACAGGCCCGCTACCGGACAGTCCAGTACGGCGAGACCCTGCGCGCCAAACTCGACGCCACCCGGCGTGACGTGCGAGCGGTCGACTGGGAGCGCGAGGTCCCGGACCTGCTGGACCAGGCGCTGTCCCATATCGAGTCCCGTTTCCGCGCCGAGAACGCGATCCTCAAGAACATCACCGCGTCGAGGGACGAGACCGAGGACCTCGATCGCAAACGCCGCGCCGCCGAACTCGTCGACATCGTCGGCGACTGCATCCGCCGCCACACGCGGCTCCAGTCGAGGCTCGCCGACGCCGGTGCGGTGTTCCGCGCCGAACAGGACCGCCAGCAGTTCTCCGGGCCGCCGCAGCGCGCGACTATCGACCTGTTCGGCCAGCTCCTGCTGCCGACGCTGGGCCTGCCGATCGCCCAAGCCGTCGCGCCCGCCGAATCGTTCTTCCACGCCGGCGCCGGGATCTCCCCGCCGACGGTGCCGTCGCTGTCCTCGCTGGTGTCGCTGCTGCTGCGGCCGGCGCCGGAACGCGACCAGCTGGTCGGCGAGATCCCCGAACCCGAGCTGATGCCCGCCGACGTCACCGACAAGTTCGGCGACGAGCAGTGGCGGCTCGCCGACGACCTGCTCGACCTGCCGGAGGTGCCGCGACGGCTGTCCGGGCTGCTCGAAGAGGCCCGGCTGATCGATCCCCGGCTGCCCGCTCTGGTCGCGTTGCGGGCGGTGCACGCCTACAGTCCCGAGGTCGGCGCGGCGCTGCGGCTGGGTGAGCGCCAGGTGCTGCTGGCCGTCGACGACGGCACGTTGCTCGAAGACCCCGAGTTCGGCGGAGCGGATCTGCTGCTTTCGTCGGCCAGGGTCGATCGCCACGAAGAAGAGGAGGAGGTCGCGTGACGACGGGCATTTCTACAGGGGACGTCGAATCCGCGGCCCGGCTCGTCTCGTTCGGCATGCGCCCGAAGCAGTTGCCGTCTCGGGACGTCGTCTACGGCGACCTCGTCCGGCGCTACGGCGAGGACAGGGCGTTCAAGCAGCTCACGCACGCGGTCGCGGCCGGGCTCGGGCTGATGGTGCTGGAGGTCAACCTCCAGGCCGGTGCCGTGCTGGCCGCGACCGACGAGTCCGTCTTCGAGATCAAGATGGACAGTTACGCGCGGCAGAGCAAGATCCGCGAACGCCGTGAGACCGAAAAGGTGCTGCACGGGCTCGTCCACCTCGCCACCGCCGCGCTCGGCTATCCGCGCCCGGACGACCTCGCCAACGACACCTACATCGGCCGCGTCAGCGTCGAGCAGGTGGACGCGATGGTGCGCGAGGCCTGCCGGATCCTCGACGAGCGCGCGGCGGAGGCCGAGGCGAACAACGACCCGCTGGCCGACGCGCCCGAACTCGAACAGGCCTGGCGTGCCTACGCCCGTCGTCCGGCCGCGGCGGCGACCAAGGACGGCAGGCTGGCGTCGGACACCACTCGCGGCATGGTCGCGCGGGCGCTGCGTTTCCTCGCCGACCAAGGCTTTCTCGTCCAGGTCAGCGGGGAACAGGGCGGGACCTACCGCACGACACCGCGCTATCAGGTGCAGGTGCGCGAACTCGCCGCCGACGCGGCTTTCGACGATCTGCTGGAGCTGAACGTGGTCTCGGTCGCCAATGGCGGCGGGACGCTGCGCTCGGCCGCGTCGGACACGCTTTAAACAAGGGGAGTCGATGTACGAGCTTTCGAGGGTTCGCCTGCATTCGGTGGGTCCGGCGGGCGCGCGGTACCAGGACGTCGTGCTGGACTTCAGTGGCGTCGGCGCGGCCATCACCGCGCCCAAGCAGGACGCGCTGTTCAGCGCCGGGATCCACCTGGCGGGGGAGGGGCCGCCGCGGCGGCCGTCGCCGGCGAGCGTGCTGTTCCTGGAGAACGGCGGTGGCAAATCCGTCCTGATCAAGCTGATCTTCTCGGTCATGCTGCCCGGCCGCCGTCAGGTCGTCGGCACGACCAACACCAAGGTGCTGGAGAAGTTCGTCGCCGCCAAGGACGTCTCGCACGTCGTGCTGGAGTGGCTCCAGGTCGAGACCGGTCACCGCGTGATCACCGGCAAGGTGTCGGAATGGCGCGGGCACGTCGTGTCGGCGGACTCTGAAAACCTCGTCGACTCCTGGTACTGCTTCCGCCCCACCCCGTCGCTCGATCTCGACACACTGCCGCTGACGTCGGACGGCAGGCTGCTGACGATGTCCGGCTTCCACGACCAGCTCGACAAGGTGCACGGCGGCGAGCCGGAGCTGGAGCTGTTCTGGACCCGGCGCCACCACGAATGGACGTCCCGGCTCGACGGCCTCGGCCTCGACACCGAGCTTTTCCGGTACCAGCGCGCGATGAACGCCGGTGAGGGCGAGGCGGCGGACGCCTTCGCGTTCAGCACCGACGAGGCGTTCGTCGAGTTCCTGCTGCGCGCTGTCCTCTCGGAAGAGGAGCCGAAGGACCTCGCCGAGGTCGTCGCGACCTACGCGCACAACCTCGCCCAGCGCGGGGATCTGTTGTCGGAGCGGGATTTCGTCGCGGGGGCGCTCGACCTGCTCACGCCGCTGGCGGAGGAGGAAGGCGTCGCCGCCGCGTCGCGGAAACTCGCCGACGCGGCCCGCGCCGAGATGCGGACGCTCGCCGGTCAGGTCACCGCCCGCGACAAGCTGGAGAACGAGCGGCTGAGCGGTCTCGAGCAGCACGTCGACGAGGTGAAGTCCGCCGAGAAGCTGGCCGAGGGCGATCATCGCCGTCTCACCGCCGGGGTCACCGAACTCCGGCGCCTGGTCGGGAAACTGCGGCTCGACGAGGCTCAGGAGAGCAAGAAGCGGATCGACGGCGAACTGGCCGAGGCCAAGACCGCCGCCGAGGCCTGGCGTGAATGCGCCACCGTGCTCAACCACCTCAACGCCGCCCGCAAGGCCCGTGATTTCCGGGAACTAGTAGGGAATCGCGAGCAGAAGGCGCAGCCCGCGCTCCAAGCGCGCAACACCGCGGCCGCCGCGCTCGCCAGGGGTCTGCTGGCGCTGGCCAAGAACGCGACCGAGCAGGCCGCGAAGGCCGAAGCCCACGTCGGCGCCCTGCGCGCCGAAGCGGAGAAGGCCCAAGCCGAACGGGACGAGTCGGCGAACCTCGCGGCCTCGCGCCGGGCGGAAGCCCGCGGCCTGGGGGCGCGGATCGCCGAGATCCGTGAGGAGATCGCGGAAACCGTCCGGTCCGGCGCGCTCAAGGCCGGGGCCGACGTCGCCGAGGCGGCGCGTGCGGCCCGGACCGAGGCCGAGACGACCGCCGCGGAACTCGTCCGCCGTGAGCAGGAACTCGAACGTGTGGCAGAGGATCTGCGGTCCGCGCAGGCCACCGTCAACGACGCGCACCGGCTCGCCGGGTCCACAAAGGACAGGCTGGAGCGCGCGGCCGAGGAACTCGACAGGGCCAACCGGCGCACCGACGCGCTCGCCGTCGAACCCCGGCTGAGCGAACTCCTCGGCGCGGACGACGTCGCGCTGGAGACCGACCTCCCGGTGCTGCTGGAACGCCTGCGTGAGGCGGGTTCGGCCGCAGAGAAGGAACAGACCACGCTGCGGATGGAGGAATCCGTCGACGAGCGCGCGCTCAACGCCCTCGGTTCCGGCGGCCTCCTGCCCGCTCCCGAAGAGGTCCAGGCCGCGCTGGACGCGCTGGAAGCCGCCGGGATGAACGCGTGGTCCGGCTGGCGCTATCTGTCCACTTTGGACAAGAAGCGGCGGGCGGCCGTGCTGGCCCGCGCGCCCCAGCTGGTCTCGGGGATCCTGCTCAACGAGCCGGAGCAGGTCCGGCTCGCCGAGAAGGTCTTGGCGGAGCGGCGGCTGCTGCCCAGCACGATCATCCCGGTGGCCACGACCGAGGCCACCACGACCGACCGCCTGCCGGGTGAGGCGGGCATCGAGTTCCTCGTGCCGCCCAATCCGGCGATGTACGACGAGGAGGCCGCCGACGCCGAGCGCGAGGCGATCGCGCTCCGGCACGCGGAACGGCAGCGCCGTCTGGAAGCGCTGACGGCGGCGCTGGCCGACGACAGCGCGCTCTCGTGGAAACTCAAGACCTGGCGCGAGGACTACCCGCCCGGCAGCATCGCGACCCTGGCCGAGCAGCGGCAGAACGCGCGCGCCGCGCACGAGACCGCGCGAACCGCGCTGGACCAGGCGGAAAAGGAGTTCCAGCGGCTCGGTGAGAAGGCGACCGGGTTGCGGGAGCGGGTTCCCGAGCTGCGCACGGCTTCGGCCGAGGCGGGGGAGCGCGCCCGCGGCCTGGAAACACTCGCCACGCGCGCCACGAAGATCCCCGAGTGGACGGACGACGTCGAGCGCGCGACGGAGACCGCCGAACGGGCCGAGGCGACGGCGTCCGAAGCCGCGGTGAAGGCGTCCAGGCTGCGTGAGCAGGCCGGTGAGGAACAGCGCACCGCGGACGGGCACCGGCGTACGGCGACGACGGCGAAGTCGGAACTGGCCGAGGTGCCCGGATCGAGTGACGTCAGCGAGGACGACCCCGCGCCCGCCGAACCGGTGGACGCGTTGCGGCGTACTTTCGCGTCGGCTTCCGAGGCGTACGCGAAGGTCGAGGTCGGCAGCGACCTCCGGGCCGAGCTCGATCAGGCCGAGAGTGTCGAGGCGTCCGCGCGGGCGGCCCTCGAAGCGCTGGACGACGCCGTCCGCGAACGGGCCTCGACGTTGCTGGAGACGCCGGACGGTTCCGACGCTTCGGCGCGGGCGGCCGCGCAAGCGCGGGCGAACCGCGCGGTCGCGGTCCTGGAGGAGGAGCGCACCGAGATCGTCGGTCTCGTCGCGACCCGCAAGGCCGAGCTGAGTCAGCTCCCGGAGCAGCCGTCGGCCCTCGCCGCGATCTCCTCCGACGCGCGGCCGAAGGACATCGAGCACGGCTTGGCGCTGATCGACGACGCCAGCCTCGAAGTGTCCGCCGCCGCGCGGAAATGGGAAGAGCTCCAGGAGCGCCGCGCCGCCGCCGAAGCGACACTGGAGTCCGCGAAGACGTCCGCGTCCGGCTTCGGGCTGCTGGCCGAGTCCATGGCGCACCTGCTTTCCAAAGACGATGACGAGGTGGCGTTCGACGGCGACGTGGAATCCGCGCGGGCCAAGCACTCCCGGCTCAACAGTGCGCTCACCGAGGCGCAGGACGCCGCCGACGCGGGCGACCGCCGGGTGCGGGCCGCGGCCGATCAGCTCGCGCAGTACGCCACGGACAAGCGGTTCGAGAAGCTCTCCACGCCGGTGCGCCAGCAGGTGATCTCGGTTCGCCGCGACCAGCTGCCCGCCCACGCCGCGGAATGGGCCGAGGCACTGCGGCCGCGGCTGCGCACGCTCACCGACGACCTCGCGCAGATCGACCGGCACCGCGGCGGCATCATCACCCGGCTGCAGGGCATGGTCGACGGCGCGCTGCGCACTCTCCGCGCGGCGCAACGGGTTTCGCGGCTGCCGGACGGTCTCGGCGACTGGTCGGGTCAGGAGTTCCTGCGGATCCGTTTCACCGAACTCGAAGAGAACGTGCTCGCCGAGAAGCTGGGAGAGGTCGTCGACGAAGCCGCGGTGGGGAAGACCTCGGACGGCCGGGACGTCAAGCGGGACGGGCTTTCGCTCGTGCTGCGCGGCGTGCAGGCCGCCGCTCCCAAGGGATTCCGGGTCGACATGCTGAAACCGGACTCCGTGCTGCGGACCGAACGGCAGCGGGTTTCCGAGATCCGGGACGTGTTCTCCGGCGGGCAGCAGCTGACCGCGGCGATCATCCTGTACTGCACCCTGGCGGCGCTGCGGGCGAACAACCGCGGCAAGGCACGTAACCGGCATTCCGGCGTGCTGTTCCTCGACAACCCGATCGGCCGCGCGTCGGCCGGGTATCTGCTGGAGCTGCAGCGCGCGGTCGCGGAGGCGCTGGGTGTCCAGCTGATCTACACCACCGGCCTGTTCGACGCCGGCGCGCTGAGCGAGTTCCCGCTGATCGTGCGGCTGCGCAACGACGCGGATCTGCGGGCGGGCCGCAAGTACCTGTCCGTCGACGCGACGATCCGGAACGCGACCGACGAACTCGGGGACCCGGACGGCGTAGCGCGGCTTTCGGCGACACGGCTGTTCACGCGGCCTACCGAGGAGCCCGAGCCGGAGGAAGAGCTGGCCTGAGGGGGGTGTGGCACAGAGTGGCACTGTGGGGCACAGGGCGCTAAGATGTGCGTATGAGCGTTCAGCACGAGATCTCCCAGCGTGATCTCCGGAACCGGTCCGGCGAGATCATGGACGCGGTCGAGCACGGTGAAAGCTTCACCGTGACCCGCAGCGGCTCGCCCATCGCCCAGCTGGTCCCGCTGTGTCGGCGGCACGCCGTTTCCCGTGACCAGTTCGCCGCCGTCTCGGCGAACGCTCCGCTCATCGACCCGGACAGGTTCCGCGCGGACCTCGACGACGCTCTCGAAGGGGAGGCGGACGATCCCTATGGCCGCTGAGGTCCACGGCCTGCTCGACACGAACATCCTGATCCTGCGCCGGACGATCGATCATGCCCAGCTGCCGGACCTGATGTCGATCAGCACGATCACGCTCGCCGAACTGTCCGCGGGCCCGCACTATGCCGCCGACCCGGCCGAACGGGCCCGGCGCACGGATCTGCTGCAACGGGTGGAGTCGGAGTTCGACCCGCTGCCCTTCGGTACCGAAGCGGCCCGGATCTTCGGCCGGGTGTCGGCGTCCGTGCTCGCGATGGGCAGGACACCCCGGCGCCGGGTGGCCGACCTGATGATCGCCAGCGTGGCCATCGCGCACCGGATGCCGCTGTACACCACCAATCCGCAGGATTTCGAAGGTCTGAAAGAACTTCTGGACGTCGTTCCGGTCACCCGACCGTCCTGAGCCCCGCGCGGGCCGAGGTGCGGTATTGCCCGGGGGCTTCGTTCCGGGCGCGCCGGAAAGCCCGGCTGAACGCGAACACCGACGTGTAGCCGACCGAGTGGGCGATGCTGTCCACCGTTTCGTCGGTGTCGCGGAGCCGGACCGCGGCGAGGTCCATCCGCCACTGGGTCAGGTAGTCGCCGGGAGTCCGGCCGGTCGTTTCACGGAAACGGCGGGTCAGCGTGCTGCGCGAGGTCGCCAGTTCCGCCGCGAGCAGGTCGGTCGTCCACGGCCTCGCCGGATCCTCGTGGATCTTGACCAGCGCCACGCTCACCAACGGGTCGCCCAGGACGCCGAGCCAGGTTCCCCGCGCCTCGGCCGGTTTCTCGGTCCGCCACACGCGAAGCAGCTGGACCAGGAGGATGTCGACGAGCCGGTTGAGGACGAAGTCCGTGGCGATCTGCGGGCCCGCCAGTTCCCGCGACAGCAGGCGGACGGTGTCGTCCAGCCCGTCGCCGCCGCGGTTCGCGCGGATGTGCACGACGTCCGGCAAGGTGGCGAGCACCTGGGTGGACACCGCCGGGTCGTAGTCGTAGGACGCGCCGAGGACATGGGTCTGCACGTCCCCGGAGCCGAGGCGCAGCACGCCGCCGCATTTGCGTGCCCGCTCCGCCACCGTGCAGAGCTGGGGAATGACCGGGGCGTCCGGGGCGCTGCGCAGAGTGTGCTCCTGGCCGTTCGGCAGCAGGACGACGTCGCCGGGCATGAGCTGCCGCGGTGGATGGCCTGGCAGGTCCAGCCAGGCCGTCCCGCAGGTGATGGCGTAGAAGGCCGCGCCGGCGATGCGGTGCCAGAGGATGCCCCACGGCCCGGATCCCTCGATCCGGGCTCCGGCGGTGCCCCGGACACCGCCCACGGCGAGGGTTTCGGCCAAGAGGTCCATGAGACCGATGATAGTGCGACAAACGGGTATGCCCATGGCTATTTCAGGCATCGATACGGTCACCCGGTGAGCCATACGATCGGATCCATGGCAGAAACGATCGATTTCGACTTCGACGAGATCAACCGCAACGTGATCGCCGAGTTCCGCGAGACCGGCGGCAAGGCGGGCGGCATGTTCGAGGGCATGCCGCTGGTCCTCGTCCACCACACCGGCGCGAAGTCCGGCAAAGAGCGGATCGCGCCGCTCGTCCCGCTCCTGGAGGGCGACCGGATCTACATCTTCGCCAGCAAGGGCGGCGCCGACGACAACCCGGCGTGGTTCCACAACCTCGTGGCCCACCCCGACACCAAGGTCGAGCTCGGCACCGAGACCTTCCCGGTCCGCGCGCGGGTGCTCACCGGCTCCGAGCGCGAAGACGTCTACGCGCGGCAGTCCGCGGTCATGCCGCAGTTCGCCGAGTACCAGAGCAAGACCAGCCGGGTCATCCCGGTGTTCGAGCTCGAGCGGCAGTGAGGTCCAGGGCGGGCTGAAGGGAACTTTCCCCGCGTCTCACGCGGTGAAGGACGCTTTCCCCACGTCGCATGCGGGGAAAGCGTCCTTCAGCCGCTCGGGACCGGTTTTGTCGGGGCCCGGTGGTAGGAACGATCCGTGACCCCGAAGATCGACGTCCGGCAGCGCCGCGCCCGCCTCGCCGCGCGCCATCACCTGGCCACGCCCGCCGAGTCGGTGCACGCCGTGGCGGACGCGGTCGTCGCGCTGCACGCCACGGACCCGGCGACGGTCCATCTCTCGACGTGGGCCCGGCTCAAGCGCGAAGGCGTCGCGGACGTGGAGCGAGCGCTCTACGACGAGCGTTCGCTGATCCGCATGCTTGGCATGCGCCGCACCGTTTTCGTGGTCGGCCACGAGAACGCGGCGCTGGTCCAGGCGGCGTGCTCGGCGGACATCGCCAAGAAGCAGCGCCGCCTGCTCGAACAGCATCTCGGCACGCAGGGACATCCGGAGAACGTGCCCGAGCCGGACCGCTGGCTGGCCGAGGTCGAGGACGCGACCGAGCGCGCGCTGAAGGCCCGTGGTTCCGCCACGGCACAAGAGCTCTCCCAGGACGAGCCACGTCTCAGGCAGCAACTTCTGATGGCGAAGGGGAAGCCGTACGAGGCGATCGCCAACGTCACCAGCAGGGTCCTGTTCCAGCTCGCGGTCGACGGCCGCATCGTCCGCGGCCGCCCGCGCGGGAGCTGGATCAGCAGCCAGCACTACTGGGCCACGATGGGGGATTGGCTGCC
Source organism: Amycolatopsis thailandensis (assembly GCF_002234405.1). Classification (GTDB taxonomy): domain Bacteria; phylum Actinomycetota; class Actinomycetes; order Mycobacteriales; family Pseudonocardiaceae; genus Amycolatopsis; species Amycolatopsis thailandensis. The sequence goes on from NZ_NMQT01000046.1 coordinate 20,501, forward strand.
CCAGGGCTTCGCCGAGTGGGACGCCGACGAGGCCAGGGCCGAGCTCGCCCGCAGGTGGCTCTTCGCCTACGGGCCGGCGCCCGTCGCGGACCTGCGGTGGTGGACGGGCTGGACGGTCGGACAGACGAAGAAGGCCCTCGCCGCGGTTCAGCCGATCGAGGTCGACCTCGACGGCGTCCCCGGCGTGGTGCTCGCCGACGATCTGGAGCCGGTCGAGGAGCCCGCGCCCTGGGTCGCGCTGCTCCCGTCCCTCGACCCGGCGGCGATGGGCTGGATCGAGCGGGACTGGTACCTCGGCCCGCACCGCGCGCCGCTGTTCGACGGCACCGGCAACATCGGCCCGACCGTCTGGGCCGACGGCCGGATCGTCGGCGGCTGGGCGCAACGCCCGGACGGCGAGGTCGTCCATCACCTCCTGGAGGACGTCGGCGCGGAGGTCGAACGGGCTGTCGAGACGGAGGCGAACCACCTGGCCGAGTGGTTCGGAGAGGTGCGAGTCACGCCACGGATGCGGACCCCGCTGGAGCGACGGCTAGCACAACGAACCTGAGAGTTTTCCCAAGACGTCCTGGTAGCGACGCACTTAATCGATTCTTGACCTGACCCACCGAGTGGTGGAAGTCTCGTCAGGGCAAAGAGGGTCACCCGAGCACGCACGCTAGGGTTGCGCCCGAGTAAAGGACGTCTTACCGGGGCGATCCCGGACGAGTCTCTAGGGAGTGGCAGCAGTGACGGTTCGCGTAGGTGTCAACGGCTTCGGCCGCATCGGCCGCAACTTCTTCCGGGCCGTGCAGGCCGCCGGTCACGACATCGAGGTGGTCGCGTTCAACGACCTCGGCGACGTCGCCACCATGGCCCACCTGCTGAAGTACGACTCCATCCTCGGCCGCTTCCCGGGCGAGGTCAGCGTCAGCGACGAGGGCATCGTCGTCGACGGCAAGACGATCAAGGCCCTCGCCGAGCGCGACCCGGCCAACCTCCCCTGGGGCGACCTGGGCGTGGACGTCGTCGTCGAGTCGACCGGCTTCTTCACCAACGCCGACGCCGCCAAGGCGCACCTGGCCGGCGGCGCGAAGAAGGTCATCATCTCCGCGCCCGCCAAGGGCGAGGACCTGACCGTGGTGCTGGGCGTCAACGACGACAAGTACGACGGCTCGCAGAACATCATCTCGAACGCCTCCTGCACCACGAACTGCCTCGGCCCGCTGGCCAAGGTCCTGCAGGACTCGTTCGGCATCGAGCAGGGCCTGATGACCACCATCCACGCGTACACGCAGGACCAGAACCTGCAGGACGCGCCGCACAAGGACCTGCGCCGCGCCCGCGCCGCCGCGCTGAACATCGTCCCGACCTCGACCGGTGCCGCCAAGGCCATCGGCCTGGTCCTGCCGGAGCTGCAGGGCAAGCTGGACGGTTACGCGCTGCGCGTCCCGATCCCGACCGGCTCGGCCACCGACCTCACCGTCACGCTCACCAAGAGCGCGACCCTCGAGGAGATCAACGCCGCGTACAAGGCCGCCGCCGAGGGCCCCCTGGCCGGCATCCTGCGCTACAGCGACGACCCGATCGTCTCGGCCGACATCGTCACCGACCCGGCGTCCTGCATCTACGACGCGCCGCTGACCAAGGTCATCGGCAACCAGGTCAAGGTCATCGGCTGGTACGACAACGAGTGGGGCTACTCCAACCGCCTCGCCGACCTCGTCAAGCTCGTCGGCAACAAGCTTTCCTGACCGATGGCGCTGAAGAACCTCGAAGACCTGCTGAGCGGGGACGTTTCGGGCCGGTACGTACTCGTGCGTTCCGACCTGAACGTCCCCCTCGACGGGGAGACCATCACCGACGACGGCCGCGTCCGCGCGGCCTTGCCGACCCTCAAGCGCCTCGCGGAGGCGGGCGCGAAGGTGGTCGTCACGGCGCACCTCGGCCGTCCCAAGGGCGAGCCGGACCCGAAGTTCTCGCTCGCGCCCGTCGCCGCGAAGCTCACCGAGCTGCTCGGCGTCGACGTCCCGCTGGCGGGTGACCTGGTCGGCGAGTCCGCCAAGGCCACCGTCGCGGGCCTGACCGACGGTCAGGTGGCCCTGCTGGAGAACGTGCGTTTCGACGCGCGCGAGACCAGCAAGGTCGAGGCGGAACGCCAGGAACTGGCCGCCGAGCTGGCCGCGCTCGTCCCGGGCGGCGCGTTCGTGTCCGACGGCTTCGGTGTCGTGCACCGCAAGCAGGCCTCGGTCTACGAGATCGCCCGTGCGCTTCCGGCGTACGCGGGCGGTCTGGTGCTCGCCGAGGTCGAGGTCCTCAAGAAGCTCACCGAGGACCTCGCCCGCCCGTACGTCGTCGTCCTCGGCGGCGCGAAGGTGTCGGACAAGCTGGGCGTCATCGCCAACCTGCTGACCAAGGTCGACAGGCTGCTCATCGGCGGCGGCATGGCGTACACCTTCCTCAAGGCCCAGGGCCACGAGGTCGGCAACTCGCTGCTTCAGGAGGACCAGCTGGACCAGGTCCGCGGTTTCCTCGCCGAGGCGGAGAAGCGCGGTGTCGAGCTGATCCTGCCGGTGGACGTGCTCGCCGCGACGGGCTTCGCGGCCGACGCGGAGTTCGACGTCGTCGACGCGACGGCCATCCCGGCCGACCGCATGGGTCTCGACATCGGCCCGAAGTCCCGCGAGCTGTTCGCGGGGAAGCTGGCCGACGCCGCGACCGTGTTCTGGAACGGCCCGATGGGCGTGTTCGAGTTCGAGTCCTTCTCCGGCGGCACCCGTGCCGTGGCCGAAGCGCTGGTCGAGAGCGACGCCTTCACCGTGGTCGGCGGTGGCGACTCCGCCGCGGCGGTGCGGCAGCTCGGCCTCCCCGAGGACGGCTTCTCGCACATCTCGACCGGCGGCGGCGCGTCGCTGGAGTACCTGGAGGGCAAGGAACTGCCCGGAGTCGCTGTGCTGGGAGAGAACGACTAGTGGCGCGCAAACCGCTCATCGCCGGCAACTGGAAGATGAACCAGAACCACCTCGAAGCCATCGCGCTGGTTCAGAAGATCGCCTTCGCCCTGCCGGAGAAGTACTACGCGAAGGTCGACGTCGCGGTCCTGCCGCCGTTCACCGACATCCGCAGCGTCCAGACGCTGACCGACGGCGACAAGCTGTCGCTCACCTACGGCGCCCAGGACCTGTCGCCGCACGACTCCGGTGCCTACACCGGTGAGGTGTCGGGCCCGATGCTGGCGAAGCTGGGTTGCAGCTTCGTCACCGTCGGGCACTCGGAGCGGCGTGAGTACCACGGCGAGTCCGACGAACTGGTCAACAAGAAGGTCAAGGCCGCGCTCAAGCACGGCATCACGCCGATCCTGTGCGTGGGGGAGAAGCTCGAGGTCCGCGAGGCCGGCGAGCACATCGCCCACACCACGGCCCAGCTGGTCGAGGGCCTGAAGGGGCTCAAGGCCGAGCAGGTCAAGGACGTCGTCGTCGCCTACGAGCCGGTCTGGGCCATCGGGACCGGCAAGGTCGCGACCCCGGCGGACGCCGAGGAGGTGTGCGGAGCCATCCGCGCCACCCTCGCCGAGAAGTACGGGGCCGAGGTCGCGTCCTCGGTCCGCGTGCTCTACGGGGGCTCGGCCAAGTCCAACAACATCAGTGACCTCGTCGCGTGCGAGAACATCGATGGTGCGCTCGTCGGTGGTGCCAGCCTGGATGGTGAGGAGTTCACCAAACTCTGCGCACTCGCCGCGGGCGGGCCCCTGCCCTGATCGGGGCACCTACCGGGTAACCTGGGTATCCGGTCCGTCACACAGCAGTGGACGAGTCCAGGAGTACGGTGTGTTCTGGCGGTCATGAGCCGCCGGTGGCACACCGTTTTCCTGCATTCTCCAAGAGCGCAGAGGATGACATGAAGCTGTTCCTGCAAATCCTGTTGATCGCCTCCAGCTTTTTCCTGGTGGTAGCGGTGCTGCTGCACCGCGGCCGTGGCGGTGGTCTGTCTTCGCTGTTCGGTGGCGGTATGCAGTCGAGCCTGTCCGGCTCGAGCGTGGCCGAGAAGAACCTCGACCGGATCACGCTGCTGCTGGGCGCTGTGTGGCTGATCAGCATCATCGGCCTCGGGCTCCTGCTCAAGGTCTGATCGATCCAGGTGTTTCGGCGTGCCTATGGGGGGCGCGCCGCCGATCCCTATAGGTGTGAGGATTCATGGTTGGCGGTAACGCGATTCGGGGCACCCGTGTGGGTGCCGGGCCTTCGGGCGAATCGGAGCGGGGTGAGTCGGCGCCGCGGCGCCGCATTTCCTACTGGTGTGCCAACGGACACGAGGCGCAGCCCTCGTTCTCGATGGACGCCGAGATTCCCGACGAGTGGGATTGCCCGCGCTGCGGACTCCCCGGTGGGCAGGACGAGAAGAACCCGCCTGCCGCGCCGCGGACCGAGCCCTACAAGACTCACTTGGCGTACGTGAAGGAGCGGCGTTCCGACGCCGACGGCGAGGCCATTCTCGCCGAGGCGCTGGAGCGGTTGCGCCAGCGCCGGGAGATCTAGCGGTCCCTCACCGGTCGAGCGGGTACCGGGCACGCACCCGGAACCCGCCGTCCTCGGTGTCGGCGGTCTCGAAGCTCCCACCCAGCAGTCGAGCGCGTTCGGCCAGACCGGTCAGCCCGTGCCCTCCCGAGGGCAGGGCCGCACCGGGGGTCCGAGCGCGCTCGTTGCGTATTTCGACCTTGAGCGAACCGTGCTCACCCTGGATCCGGATGGTCGCGGTGGCGCCCGGTGCGTGCTTGTGCACGTTGGTCAGGCATTCCTGCACTGTCCGGTAGGCGGCGGCCGAAACCTGGCTGGGCAGGAGATCGGGGATCCGCTCGACGGTCAGGTGCACCGGGACGTCCGAGCCGCGGATCAGCCGGTCGAGTTCGTTGATCCCCGGCCGCGGCCCGTCTTCTTCGGAGCCCGAGCGGAGCACGCTCACGAGCGAGCGCAGTTCTTCGAGCGTCTTCGTGCTCAGCTTCCGGATGACCTGCGCGGTTTCGAGCGACCGGGCGTCGGAGGTCTGCGCCTGCAGCGCGCCCGCCTGCATCGCGATCAGCGTGATCTGATGCGAGACGACGTCGTGCATCTCCCGCGCGAGGCGGGCGCGCTCCTCCGCGCGGACGGCGTCGGCGTGGAAGCGGCGTTCGCGGTCGCGGCTGGCGGCGAGTTCGGCGAGCTTCTGCGAGATCTCGGTCCGCGCTCCGATGAGCAGGCCGATGGCCACCGGCATCCCGGCGACGATGACCCCGTAGATCCCGTCGAGGACGTGTTCGCGCCAGCTGAGCTCGACGAAGTCGGCCAGCGGCCACTGGACGAACCGGCAGGTGAAAACGAGCGCGAACCCGGTCCAGGTCTGCCAGTGCATCTGCTTGCGGGTGGCGAGGAAGCCCAGCGCGATCATCGCGGCCAGCTGCGACCAGCCGGCCAGGAAGCCGGGGACGGTGACGATCACCGCGAGGAACGGCAGCTTGCGGCGGAAGGCGAGGCCGAGGCACGCGGCGCCGGACAGGTAGATGGAGTACGGCTGGGCCTTCTCGGGGATCACCAGCCAGACGTCGAGGGCCGCCAGGAAGATCGCGAGCGTGTCGATGCCCAGCGCGACCAGCGCCGGACGTTTGATCTTGGCGAACGACATGACCCCGGCGGCACGGCGCATCCGGTCGGCGGCGTCCGCTCCGGAGCCGCCCACCGAGATACCTGGCATCGAGAGACCCTCTGTGCTCATCGCTGGCGACCTCACTCGTCTTGTGGACTTGAATGGTGAGACGTGTTCTTCGCCCGATCGGGACGCGCAGGAACGAACAAATGTGCGGATGCTAACGGGTGGATGTACAAGGGCGGTAAGTTTCCCCCAGTCGGGCTAGCGACTGTCCGGTCACTGTCCGTTCTGCGGACAAGTGCATGAACGTTCGGTCGGTCGAATCCACACCGGACCACTCGGCTTGGTGGTCCGCTGATCACTTCGACGGGTGAGTGGTCCGGTTCTGACGACGAAACCGGTCAGAGTTGATCTATGTCACTTTTCGCGTTCGGACGGTGACTGTGGGCCGGGGACAGGAGCTCGGGTTCCTTCAGCGTAGGGAAGAAGCCGCCCCGCGGACGTCCGCCATGGGGGTGTCACGAAACCGCCGAATGCGCGCGAAGGCCCCCTTCCTTCGGCTCAGCCGAGGGAAGGGGGCCTTCACGGACCGGTGATAGCTGGAGTTCCGGAAATGTTGCGAAAGCCACTTTCGCAACGTTGAACGTTACGAAAGTGGCTTTCGCGGCACCCGAGGCCGGCGGGCGGCGACCGAACACGTCACCCGTGCCTTACCCCTAGGACCGGGGGGCCTTCACGCGTTACGAAGTCAGGCTGTCGGGGACTGATAGACCTTCGTGAGTTTCGAGGCGGAACCCCGGTCCAGCAGCCAGAGCGTGCGACGGCTGCCGCGTGCCCCCGCCACCGGGATCTCGACCTCGCCCGCGCCCGCCAGCGCCTGCGAGACGGCGTCCGCCTTCGCGTCGCCACCGGTGACCAGCCAGATGTCCTGCGCGCGACGGATCGCGGGCAGGGTCAGCGAGATCCGGGTCGGCGGCGGCTTCGGGCAGTCGCGCACCGCGACGACCGAGCGTTTCTTCTCGTGCACCGCCGGGCTGTCCGGGAAGATCGAGGCGGTGTGCCCCTCCCCGCCGAGTCCCAGCAGCATGATGTCGAACGCCGCGTCGTTGGCAGCCAGGACCTCCGCGTAGGCCGCGGCGGCGGCATCCACGTCGTCGCCGAACTCGCCGTCCGAAGGGGCCATGGCGTGCACCCGCTTCGGATCGAGCGGGACGTGGTCGAGCAGCGCCTCGCGGGCCTGCTTCTCGTTGCGGTCGTCCGAGTCCGCCGGGACGAACCGCTCGTCGCCCCAGTAGAGGTCGAGACGCGACCAGTCGATGGCGTCCCGGGCACTGGAGTCGCGCAGCTCGCGCAGGATCGCGATCCCCGTGCCGCCGCCGGTGAGCACCACCGAAGCGGAGCCCTTGGCGGCCTGGACGTCGACGATCCGGGTGACCAGCCTGGCCGCCGCGGCGGCGGCCAGGAGGTCCGGGTTCTCGTAGACGACTACCTCGGTCTTGCTCATGAGGCGCTCTTCGCGGCAGGTGCCTTCTTGGCGGCCGGTGCCTTCTTCGCCGCCGGAGCCGCCTTCTTCGCCGGGGCGGCCTTGGGCGCGGTGCCCGACGAGATCTTGGCGAGCCCGTTCAGCGAAGCCTCGTAGATCTCGTCCGGGTCGAGCCGCCGCAGCTCCTCGATCAGGCAGTCCTTGTTGTCCCGCCGCTGCAGGGCGATGCGGCGTGTCGGCTGGCCCGGCTGGGTCAGCGTGCCGACCCGCCCGTCCGGCCGGTGCAGTTCCACCGGGCCGGACCGCCGGTCCAGCGTCACCGAGATGATGCCGGCGGCGCCGGAGCTCTTGACCCGCTTCACCGGCACCTTGAGGTACTCGGCCAGCCAGCCGGCGAGCAGCTCGGTGGACGGGGAGTCGGCCTCGCCGGTCACGGTCGCGCCGGTGACCTTCTCGTGCGGCGGGAGGTCCAAGGCGGACACGAGCTGCGCGCGCCAGCTGGTCAGCCGGGTCCACGCCAGATCGGTGTCACCCTCCACATAGGACTTCGCCCGCGTGGTGAGTGCTCTTATAGGAGCCTTTTCCGCGGCGGAGTCGGTGATCCGGCGCTGTGCCAGTTCACCGAGCGGGTCCTTGGCCGGGGCCTTCGGACCGGTGCCCGGCCACCAGGTGACGATCGGCGCGTCCGGCAGCAGCAGCGGCACGACCGCGCTCTGTCCCTGCGCCGCCAGCGGACCGTAGAGCCGCAGGACGATGACCTCGCTCGCGCCGGCGTCGCCGCCGACCCGGATCTGGCCGTCGATCCGCGGAGCGGCGGTCCGCGCGCCCTTGGCCACCACGATCACCCGCGAGGGGTGCTCCCGGCTGGCCTCGTTGGCGGCCTCGATCGCCTCTTCGAGCCGGTCGTCGTCGTCGGCCACGATGACCAGCGTCAGCACCCGGCCGAGCGCGACCTGCCCGCCCTGTTCGCGGATCTCGACGAGTTTCTTGTTCAGCTGCGACGTCGTGGTCGACGGCAGGTCGATGATCACGGACGCCTCCAGTTCCGGCCGGTACGTTCCAGCATTTCGTCGGCGGACGGCGGTCCCCACGAACCGGGCGGGTACGCCTCGGGCGCGCCCTTCTTGGCCCAGTGGTCGAGGATCGGGTCCAGGATCTCCCAGGACAGTTCGACCTCTTCGTTCACCGGGAACAGCGACGGTTCGCCGAGCAGCACATCCAGGATGAGCCGCTCGTAGGCCTCCGGCGACGACTCGGTGAACGCGTGGCCGTAGCCGAAGTCCATGGTGACGTCGCGGACCTCCATCGTGGTCCCCGGCACCTTCGACCCGAACCGCAGCGTGATGCCCTCGTCGGGCTGCACCCGGATCACCAGCGCGTTCTGGCCCAGTTCCTCGGTCGAGGTCGAGTCGAACGGCAGATGCGGCGCCCGCTTGAACACCACGGCGATCTCGGTGACCCGGCGGCCGAGCCGCTTGCCGGTGCGCAGGTAGAACGGCACACCCGCCCAGCGGCGGTTCTGCACCTCCAGCGTCACCGCGGCGTAGGTCTCTGTCGTCGAGTCCTTCGCGAAGCCGCCTTCCTGCAGCAGACCCGGCACCTTCATGCCGCCCTGCCAGCCGCCCGCGTACTGCCCGCGCGCGGTGGTCTCGTCGAGCGGGCCCAGGGGCTTCGTCGCCGAGAGCACCTTGACCTTCTCCGCGCGGAGAGCGCGCGGAGCGAACGAGACCGGTTCCTCCATCGCCGTCAGCGCGAGGAGCTGCAACAGGTGGTTCTGGATGACGTCGCGAGCGGCGCCGATGCCGTCGTAGTACCCCGCGCGGCCACCGAGACCGATGTCCTCGGCCATGGTGATCTGCACGTGGTCCACGTAGTTGGCGTTCCAGATCGGCTCGAACAGCTGGTTCGCGAACCGCAGCGCGAGCAGGTTCTGCACCGTCTCCTTGCCGAGGTAGTGGTCGATGCGGAACACCGACTCCTCGGGGAAGACGTCGTTCACGATCTCGTTGAGCTCCTTGGCGCTCTTGAGGTCGCGGCCGAACGGCTTCTCGATGACGACGCGGCGCCAGGTCTCGTCGCTCGCGTCGGCGAGACCGGAGCGGGCGAGCTGCTTGGTCACCACCGGGAACGCGCTCGGCGGGATCGACAGGTAGAACGCGGTGTTGCCACCGGTCCCGCGCTCGGCGTCGAGGTCCTTGACCGTCTGCGCGAGCCTGTCGAAGGCGTCATCGTCGTCGAAGGTGCCCTGCACGAACCGGATGCCTTCGGCGAGCCGGTTCCACACCGACTCCTTGAACGGCGTCCGCGCGTGCTCCTTGACCGAGTCGTGCACGAGCTCGCCGAAGTCCTGGTGCTCCCAGTCCCGGCGGGCGAATCCGACCAGCGAGAACCCGGCGGGCAGCAGCCCGCGGTGGGCGAGGTCGTAGATCGCCGGCATCAGCTTCTTGCGGGCGAGGTCACCGGTCACGCCGAAGATCACCAGGCTGGACGGCCCGGCGATCCGCGGCAGCCGCTTGTCGCGCGGGTCGCGCAGCGGGTTGCTCCAGGCCCGGGTCACTCGCCTGCCTCCTGTACCGCGCGGACCAGTTCGGCCAGGCCGGCGGCCCGGTCGGTGAGGTGCAGGCGCAGCACCGGACGACCGTGCTCGGCGAGCACCTGGCCGTCGCCGAGCGCCTGCGCGTGCTGGAGCACGCCGAGCGTGTACGGCCTGTCCGGGACGTCGAGGTCTTCTTCGACGGCGCCGGTGATCTGCAGGAAGACGCCGTTCTGGTGCCCACCCTTGTGGTACTGCCCGGTGGAGTGCAGGAACCGCGGCCCCCACCCGAAGGTGGTCTGGCGGCCGGTGCGCTTGGCGATCTCGCCGCGCAGGATCGACGTCGACGCGTCGTCGAGCCGGTCGAGGTACGCCTGCACCGCGATGTAGCCCGTTTCCGGTGCGGAGTCGAAAAAAGCCCGCAGGATGTCCGCGAGCTTCCCGTCGGTGGCGACTCCCGCCGATCCGAACACCTCGACCGCGCCGTCCACAGTGGACGGCTGCTCGCCGCCCTTGAGCTTGTCCGGGTTGTCGAGCAGCGAACGCGCGGCCTTCTTGGCGGCCTCGACGTCGGGCTGGTCGAACGGGTTGATCCCGAGCAGCCGTCCGGCGAACGCGGTCGCGAACTCCCACAGCAGGAACTGCGCGCCGAGCGAGCCGGTCACGGCGATCTTCGCGGCGCCTTCCGCCTGGCCGACGGCCACCGGGGTGGCGTCGTCCTTGGCATCGGCGAAACCGGGGGAGTCCGGGCCTTCGACGGCGACCGGAAGGAGACCGGTGCCCTGCTTGCCGGTGGACTCGGCGATCAGCTGCTCCGCCCAGTCGGCGAAGCCCTTGATGCCGGAACCCGTGTCCGCGATGACGACCTTCTCGGCGCCCTTTTCGTGCGCCGCCGCCCACGCCGCCGCGAGCTTGACCGCGGGGTTGTCCACGGTGTCGGCCGCGAGGGAGTCCGCCACCGAGGCGGCCTGGTCGAGCAGGCGGGCGACGTCCGCGCCGGCCAGACCGGCCGGGACGAGCCCGAACGCGGTCAGCGCCGAGTAGCGCCCCCCGACGTTCGGGTCGGCGAGGAAGACCTTGCGGTAACCCTCCTTTTCGGACAGTTCCGCGAACGGCGAACCCGGGTCGGTGACGACCACGATCCGCCGGGCCGCGTCGATGCCCGCGTCGGCGAAGGCCTTCGCGAAGATCCGGCGGTGGCTGTCGGTCTCGACGGTGCCGCCGGACTTCGACGACACGACGATGACCGTGCGCTCCAGGTCACCGGCCAGCGCGTCGGCGACCTGACCCGGGTCGGTGGTGTCGAGGACCGTCAGCGGCACGCCGTCGGTCGCGGTGATCACCTCGGGGGCCAGCGACGAACCGCCCATGCCCGCGAGGACGACGCGGTCGACGCCCTCGGAACGCAGGTCGGTCCGCAGTGCCTCGATCTCGCCGATCAACGGCCGCGAGGACTTGTGCAGCGTCGTCCACGAGAGACGGATCGACGCTTCGGACTCGGCTTCGGGACCCCACAGTGTGGCGTCCTGGGACGCCAGTTTCGATGCGACCTGGTCGGCGACGAGCCGCTCCGCGAACGGAGCGGCTTCGCCGGCCAGGGCGGCGTCGACGATTTCGACGCCGGTCGTTTCCCCTGCCATGGTCCAGATCAGTCCTTTGCCTTTTCCAGCTGCCCGGTGACGGTCTCGAGAAGCTCGGTCCACGACTTCTCGAACTTCTCGACGCCTTCGTTCTCGAGGGTCAGGAACACGTCGGTGATGTCGATGCCCACGGCGCTCAGCTTGTCGAAGACGGCCTGCGCGTCGGCGCCCTTGCCGGTCACCGTGTCGCCGGTGACGTCGGCGTGGTCCGCCGCGGCGTCGAGGGTCTTCTCCGGCATCGTGTTGACCGTGTCCTTGACGACGAGCTGGTCCACGTAGCGGGTGTCGGAGTACTCAGGGTCCTTCACGCCGGTGGAGGCCCACAGCGGACGCTGCGCGTTCGCGCCCGCCTCGGCGAGCTTCTTCCAGCGGTCCGAAGCGAAAAGCTCCTCGAACGCCGCGTACGCGAGCCTCGCGTTGGCGATGGCGGCCTCACCGCGCAGGGCCTTGGCCTCGTCGGTGCCGATGGCGCCGAGCCGCTTGTCGATCTCGCTGTCCACACGGGACACGAAGAACGACGCGACCGAGTGGATGCCCTTGAGGTCGTGGCCGTTGGCCTTCGCCTGCTCCAGCCCGGCGAAGTAGGCCTCGATGACCGCCTTGTACCGCTCGACCGAGAAGATCAGCGTGACGTTGACGCTGATGCCCTCGGCCAGGGTCTTGGTGATCGCCGGGAGGCCCTCTTCGGTCGCCGGGATCTTGATCAGCACGTTCGGCCGGTCCACGGTCTTCCACAGGTCCTGCGCCTCGGCCACCGTCTTGTCGGAGTCCTTGGCCAGCCGCGGGTCCACCTCGATGGACACCCGGCCGTTGACCCCGTTCGTGGCGGCGTAGACGTCGCGGAACAGGTCCGCGGCGTTGCGCACGTCGGTGGTGGTCAGCTCGCGGATGGTGGCCTCGACGTCGGCGCCGCGGGCGGCGAGCTCCTTGGTCTGCTCGTCGTACGCCTCGCCCTTCGACATCGCGTTGGCGAAGATCGTCGGGTTGGTCGTCACGCCCACGACGTGCTTGTCGCGGATCAGGTCGGCGAGGTTGCCGGTGTTCAGGCGCTCACGGGACAGGTCGTCGAGCCAGATCGACACCCCTGCCTCGGACAGCTGAGCGAGCTTGTCGTTGCTCATGCTTTCCCCTTCAGTTCTTGGTGTTGGCGATCGAGCGACGGGCGGCGTCGACGACGGCTTCCGCGGTGAAACCGAACTCGCGGAACAGAGTGCCGGCGTCGGCCGAGGCACCGAAGTGCTCGATCGAGACGTTCTCCCCGGCGTCACCGGTGAAGCGGTGCCACGACTGGGCGATCCCGGCTTCGACGGAGACGCGTGCCTTGACCGACGGCGGGATGACCGAGTCCTTGTAGGACTGGTCCTGCGCGTCGAACCACTCGACACACGGCATCGAGACGACGCTCGCCGTGATGCCGTCGGCTTCCAAGGTCTTGCGGGCCTCGACGGCCAGCTGGACCTCGGAGCCGGTCGCGATCAGCACGACCTGGGGTTTGCCGTCGGACGCTTCGGCGAGGACGTAACCGCCCCGCTTGACACCTTCGGCGCTGGTGCCCTCCAGGACCGGCACGTTCTGCCGGGTCAGCGCGAGGCCCGACGGGTGGTGGACGTCCTCCAGGACGGCCTTCCACGCGTACGCGGTCTCGTTGGCGTCCGCCGGGCGGACGACGTTGAGGCCGGGGATCGCGCGCAGCGAGGAGAGCTGCTCGATCGGCTGGTGGGTGGGGCCGTCCTCGCCCAGGCCGATCGAGTCGTGCGTCCACACGTAGGTGACCGGCGCCTTCATCAGCGCGGCCAGCCGCACGGGCGGGCGCATGTAGTCGGAGAAGATCAGGAACGTCGCGCCGTAGGGACGGGTGCCGCCGTGCAGCGCGATGCCGTTGAGGATCGAGCCCATCGCGTGCTCGCGGATGCCGAAGTGCAGCGTCCGGCCGTACGGGCTGGTCTTCCACATGTCGGTGGAAGCCTTCTCCGGGCCGAACGAGTCGGCCCCCTTCATGGTGGTGTTGTTGCTCTCCGCGAGGTCCGCGGAACCGCCCCACAGCTCGGGAAGCGGGTCGGCGAGCGCGTTGAGCACCTCACCGGAGGCCTTGCGGGTCGCGATGCCCTTGGCGTCCGGCTCCCACGTCGGCAGGTTGTCCGCGAAGCCCTCGGGCAGCGAGCGGGTGGCCATCCGGTCCGCGATCTTCTTGCGCTCCGGGTTGGCGGCGCCCCACGCCTCGAACTTCTCCTGCCATTCGGCGCGGGCGGTCTTGCCGCGGTCGACGGCGGCACGGGTGTGCGCGATGACCTCGTCGTCGACCTGGAAGTCCCGGTCCTTGTCGAAACCGAGGTACTCCTTGACCGCGGCGACCTCTTCGGCGCCGAGCGCGGCGCCGTGGGCCTTGCCGGTGCCCATCTTCTTCGGCGCCGGGTACCCGATGACGGTCTTCAGCGCGATGAACGACGGGCGCTCGGTCTCGGCCTTCGCGGCCTTGATGGCCTCTTCGATCGCGACGACGTCCTCGCCACCCTCGACGACCTGGGTGTGCCACCCGTAGGCCTCGTAGCGCTTCACGACGTCCTCGGACAGCGCGATCTTGGTGTCGTCCTCGATCGAGATCTCGTTGTCGTCCCAGAAGACGATGAGGTTGCCCAGCTCCTGGCGGCCGGCGATCGAGGAGGCCTCGGCGGTGACGCCCTCTTCGATGTCACCGTCGGAGGCGATCACGTAGACGTGGTGGTCGAAGATGCTCTCGCCCTGCGGGGCGTCCGGGTCCAGCAGGCCGCGCTCGCGGCGGGCCGCCATCGCCATGCCGACCGCGTTGGCCAGGCCCTGTCCGAGCGGGCCGGTGGTGGTCTCGACGCCCTTGGTGTGGCGGTACTCCGGGTGGCCCGGGGTCTTCGAGTCCCACTTGCGCAGCTGCTTCAGGTCTTCCAGCTCCAGGCCGAACCCGGCGAGGTACAGCTGGATGTAGAGGGTGAGGCTCGAGTGACCGGCGGAGAGGATGAAGCGGTCACGCGCGGGCCATTCGGGGTCCGCCGGGTCATGACGCAGCGTCCGCTGGAAGAGCGTGTAGGCGAGCGGCGCCAGGCTCATCGCGGTGCCGGGGTGACCGCTGCCGCAGTTCTCGACCGCGTCCGCGGCGAGCACCCGAACGGTGTCGACGGCCCGCGTGTCGATGTCGGTCCAGTCGGCGGGCACGTTGCGCCGGAGGAGTGGGTTCTTCTCGCTGGTAGAGGCGGTTTCGGACACTGAACTCGAACTCCCCGTCATCAGGTTGTGGCTTCTCTTCCCTCGTGGGTAACCCACGTGTACCGCTACTAATCTCAATCGATCCGGAAGGGACGATATTCCTGCTCCGGGCCGTTCGCAGAGGCACGCCGCGACCTACCGCGGCCAGCCTAATGGTTCGGCCGGTCGAGGACCCGCGATCACCCTCTGGAAACAGCACGTCTAACATCGGGGAAGGGTTCAGAGCACGGGGATCCGGGGCCGCCACATCACCCGGAAGCCTGGTGGGCCCGCCCCGAAAACTGACGCAGGGAGTGAAATGTCGTTGGTGAACGCTGCGCACGGACGCAGTGACAGCACCAGCGCCGTACATCCGACCGGTGAACGACCGCACGGTGGCCGGCGAACAATCCGCCAGGTCGTCGGCGCGTACGCCGCCCTGGCGAAGCCCAGGGTGATCGAGCTCCTCCTCGTCACCACGATTCCCGCGATGTTCCTGGCCGGACGGGAAATCCCGTCGCCGTGGCTGGTACTCGCGACGCTCGTGGGCGGCACCATGGCCGCCGGTAGCGCCAACGCCTTGAACTGCGTCATCGACGCGGACATCGACAAGGTGATGAACCGCACCAAACGGCGTCCGCTGGTGAAGGAGTCGGTGCCCCGGCGCGGCGCGCTGATCTTCGGTCTCACGCTCGGGGTCCTGTCGTTCGCCGTGCTCTATTTCACGGTGAACCTGCTCTCGGCGATCCTCGCGATCGCGACGATCCTGTTCTACATCTTCGTCTACACCCTCGTGCTGAAGCGGCGTACGTCACAGAACGTGGTGTGGGGCGGCGCGGCGGGCTGCATGCCGGTCGTCATCGGCTGGGCCGCCGTCACGGGCACCGTCGAATGGCCCGCGTTCGTGATGTTCGGCGTCATCTTCTTCTGGACGCCGCCGCACACCTGGGCGCTGGGCATGAAGTACCGCGACGACTACGAGCGCGCCGGCGTGCCGATGCTGCCGGTGGTCGCCACCCCGCAGCACGTGGCGCGGCAGATCGTCATCTACTCGTGGGTGATGGTGGCGTGGACGCTGCTGCTGGTCCCGGTGACGAGCTGGATCTACACCACGTTCGCGCTGCTCGCCGGTGGCTGGTTCCTCTTCTACGCGCACAGCCTGAACGCGGCGGTGCGACGCGGCGAGGAGACCAAGCCGATGTCGCTGTTCCACCGCTCGAACACGTACCTGATGATCGTGTTCGTCGCGCTGGCGGTGGACTCGGCGATCGGGCTTCCCGCCATCGGGCTGCCTTTCTGATCTCTCGCATTTAGTCCTCTGGATGCGGTACTTGCGCGTGCAACTACCGCATCCAGAGGACTAAATGCATAGGGGGCGCCGGACCCCCGGGGTGCGGCAGCGGGAATGAGATGATGGACGGCGCCGTTGTAGACACTTCGGCCCTGTCCCACCTCCGAAAGCAGGCTGCTTTTGTCCGTGTCCCCGGACCGGGAACTCGACGCGCTCGAGCAGGATGTCGCGCTCGAGCAGGAGTACGTCACCACCCTCTACCGCAAGCTCGACGCCGAGCGCGTCGACGCCCAGCGCAGGCTCGACCAGACGCTGCGCCAGACCGGCGGCACCCCGCAGGCGCGCACCGAACGCGACGTCGCCACGACGCTGTACACCGACAGGCTGTCCCAGCTGAGCTCGGTCGAGCAGGGTCTGTGCTTCGGCCGCCTCGACTTCCTGCCCGATCACGCCGAAGAGACCACCTACATCGGGCGGCTCGGGCTGTTCGACGAGGACGACGACTACCGCCCGCTGCTCGTCGACTGGCGCGCGCCGGTCGCGCGGCCCTTCTACCTCGCCACCGCCGCTTCACCCGAAGGTGTCCGGCGGCGCAGGCACATCCGGTCGCTGAGCCGGAAGGTCGTCGGCGTCGACGACGAGATCCTCGACCTCTCCGCCGCCGACCAGGGTCAGGACCTCGGTCTCGCGGGGGAGGCGGCGCTGCTGGCCGCGCTCGAACGCCGTCGCACGGGTGAGATGAGCGACATCGTCGCCACCATCCAGGCCGAGCAGGACCGCATCATCCGCGCGTCGCCGAACGGCGTCCTGGTGGTCCAGGGCGGCCCGGGCACCGGCAAGACAGCGGTCGCGCTGCACCGCGCGGCGTACCTGCTCTACACCCACCGCCAGCAGCTCACCACGCGCGGCGTGCTGGTGGTCGGGCCGAACAGCACGTTCCTGCGCTACATCGGGCAGGTCCTGCCGTCGCTGGGCGAGACCGGGGTGCTGCTGGCCACGATGGGGCAGCTGTACCCGGGCCTGGACGCCACCGGGCCGGTCACCCGCGAGGCCGCCGAGATCAAGGGCCGCCCGGTGATGGCCGACGTCCTCGCCAACGCGGTCCGCGACCGTCAGCGCGTCCCGGAACCGGTGCTGGAGATCGAATTCGAGCGCGAGATCCTCATGCTCGACCGCAAGACCTGCACCGAGGCGCGGACCCGGGCCCGCCGGTCGCGCCGTCCGCACAACCTCGCCCGCCGAATCTTCGTGTCCGACCTGCTCGACGCGCTGACCCGCCAGGCCGCCCGGAAACTGGGGGAGGACCTGCTCGACGCGCGCGACGTCCAGGACATCCGGGCCGAGGTCGCCGCGGACAAGAACGTGGCCGCCGCGATCGACGGCCTGTGGCCCCAGCTCACTCCCGAGATCGTGCTCGACGAGCTGTTCGCCGACCGCGAACGGTTGCGCAGCGCGGCAGGGAAAGCCTTGTCCGAAACCGATCGTGAGCATCTCCACAGCCCGACAGACGCGCAGTGGAGCCCGTCGGACGTCCCGTTGCTCGACGAGCTCGCCGAGCTGCTCGGCGAAGACGACACCGACGCCCGTGCCGAGCGTGCCCGCCGTGAGCGGGAAGACCGCGCGTACGCGGAAGGCGTGCTCGACATCCTCGAACAGGACAAGGAGATCATCGACGAGGAACTGCTGCGGGTCGGCGACGTCCTCGACGCGGAACTGTTCGCCGAGCGCCAGCATCGCCGCAGCGAGATGACCGCGGCGCAGCGGGCCGCCCAGGACCGGACCTGGACGTTCGGGCACGTGATCGTCGACGAGGCGCAGGAACTGACCGCGATGGACTGGCGGCTGCTGATGCGCCGGTCGCCGAACCGGTCGATGACGCTGGTCGGCGACGTCGCCCAGACCGGTGCTTCCGGCGGCGCGCGGTCGTGGGGCGAGGTGCTGTCGCCGTACGTCGCCGATCGCTGGCGGCTCGAAGAGCTGACCGTGAACTACCGGACCCCGGCGGAGATCATGGCCGTCGCGGCCCGGGTGCTCGCCGACGTCGATCCGGAACTGGAAGCGCCGGTTTCGGTGCGGGAGACGGGTTTCGAGCCTTGGCTGCGTTCCGTGGCGCCTGCCGGCCTCACCGGGGAACTGCCGGGGATCGTCGACGCCGAACTGTCCGCTGTGGACGGTGGGACGGTCGCCGTGCTGTGCCCGGCGTCACTGATCACTTCGCTCTCCGAGGCGCTGGGCGAGACGGGTGACCGGGTCTCGGTGATGCCTGTCGAGCGGGCGAAGGGCCTGGAGTTCGATTCGGTGGTGCTGGTCGCCCCGGACGAGGTCGTCGCCGGGTCCCCGCGCGGGCTCAACGACCTTTATGTGGCCCTGACCAGGGCGACCCGTCGGATGGGCGTAGTGCAGACCGGTGAGGTTGTTCCCGCGTTGGAGGGTCTTGGCTAAGGTCGGCCGCATGCGCACATTCGGCAAGATCGTGGTCATCGGCGCGGGCGTACTCGCCCTGGCGGCCTGTGGCGAGAAAGAGAACACCGCAGGTTCGGTCCAGTCGTCCGGCGCGGCCCCCGCGTCGGCCTCGACGTCGGCCCCGGCCTCGAAGGCCCCGACGGGCAAGGAGTGCACGGCGGAGGACGTGAAGACCACCGGGAAGTTCGGCGAGGCGCCGACCATCACCATCCCGGACGACTGCGACCCGCCGAAGAAGCTCATCACCAAGGACCTCGAGCCCGGCACCGGTGAGGGCGCCAAGGCCGGCGCCAACCTGAAGATGAACTACTCGCTGGTCACCTGGTCCAACAAGCAGAAGCTGGACAGCTCTTTCGACCGGGGCGAGCCGTTCGACCTGACCCTCGGCGCCGGCATGGTCATCAAGGGCTGGGACCAGGGTCTCGAAGGGATCAAGCAGGGCGCGCGGCGGCTGCTGATCATCCCGCCGGACCTCGGCTACGGCGAGGGCGGCCGCGGCATCGCGCCGAACGAGACCCTGGTGTTCGTCACCGACGCGGTGAGCGTCCCGACCGACAAGGGCTGATGGGGACTTCCGACGGACGCGTTCACCGGGGCCGGGTCCGCTCCTGGCTGGTGGACGACGGCTGGGGAGTCGTCGAGTCGGCCGACTTCGCCGATCCCATCTGGGTCCACTACTCGACGGTGACCGGTGTCCCGCCCGGTGAGTTCCGGCAGCTCCAGGTCGACGGCGAGGTGGAACTCACCGTCGAACACGCCGAGCAGGACGAGTTCCGCCTGCGGGCGATCTGGGTGCGGTCTGTCGGCTGAGAGTCCGTGAAGGCCTCCTTCCCTACCTTCAGAGTAGGGAAGGAGGCCTTCACGGACTTTTGCTACGAGCCGGCGTATTCCCAGGTGAGCAGGGTGATCTCCAGTCCCTTTTCGACCTTCGGCTCCGGAGGCGCGTCCGTCAGGGCATAGCCGACCCGGCGCGCGACAGCCTCGCTCGCCGCGTTCCCCGCGTCGATCTTCAGCCGGAGCGGCCCGAGCCCGAGTTCCAGCGCGTAAGCGGTGAGCACCCGCAGAGACCGCGCCGCGAGATCTTGCCCGCGGTGGGCCGGGCCGACCGCGTAGCCGAGCTCGACGTGGCCCTCTTCCTGCAGGAACACCACCACCTCGCCGAGTGGCTCATCGCCGTCGGTCGTGATGGCGAGCCGCCGTCCCGAGCCGTCCGCACGGCGGAGCCGGGCCTTTTCCAAGTGCTCCTTCGCCGCCACCTCGTCGAACGGCGACGGCAGCGGAGTGAACCGCGCGACAGCGGGATTGTCGAACAGTCCCGGCAGGTACGCGACGTCGTCTTCGATCCACTCCCGCAGGACGAGCCCCTCGCCCGTGAGCCGGACGTCTTCGGGCCAAGGCGCCGTCACGGGATCAGCAGGAGCTTGCCGGTGGTGCGCCGCCCCTGAAGGTCTTCGTGCGCCTGACGGGCGTCGGCCAGCGGGTAGCGGCCGCCGATCCGGATGTTCAGCGAGCCGTCCTGAACGGCGGCGAACAGTTCGTTCACTCGCCACTCCAGTTCCTCGCGGGTGAGCACGTAGTGCGCTGAGGTCGGGCGGGTGAGGTACACCGATCCGCTGCGGTTGAGCTGCTGCGGGTCGATCGGCGGGACCGGGCCACTGGCCGCGCCGTAGAGGGCGAGCAGGCCGCGGATCTTCAGGCTCGCCAGGCTGCCGTCCACAGTGGACTTGCCGACGCCGTCGTAGACCACGTCGACACCCTTGCCGCCGGTGAGGTCGCGGACGGCCTTGGCGAAGTCGACCTGGTCGTAGCGGACGACGTCGTCCGCGCCCGCCTGCTTGGCGAGTCCGGCCTTCTCGTCGGTGGAGACGGTGCCGATGACCCGCGCGCCGCGGGCCTTGGCCAGCTGGACCAGCAGCAGGCCCATGCCGCCCGCCGCGGCGTGGATCAGCACGTCGTCACCGGCCTTGACCTCGTAGGTCGAGGCGATCAGCGCGTGCGCCGTGATCCCCTGGAGCATCGTGGCCGCGGCGGTCTCCTCGGAAACGCCTTCCGGGATCTTCACCGCGATGGTGGCGGGGAGCAGACGGCGCTGGGCGTAGCTGCCCAGCGAACCCTGCCAGGCGACCCGGTCGCCGACGGTGAAACCGGTCACGTCCGCGCCGACCGCGGCCACCGTGCCCGCACCCTCCATGCCCAGGACGAACGGGGTGTCGACCGGGTAGATGCCCTCGCGGTGGTAGGTGTCGATGTAGTTGACGCCCGCCGCCGCGACGTCCACGAGCAGTTCGCCGGAACCGGGTTCGCCGACCTCGACTTGGGCCAGTTCAAGGACTTCGGGACCACCGGTTCGCCGGATCTGCACTGCCGCGGGCATACGTCCTCCTAGTTCAAGGTCCTTCCGACCGGGACAACTATGGCCGACGCCACGGTTATTCCGCGTCCCGGGCCTTTCGCGGTTAAGCTCGGCGCGTGGCTGAGACCGAAGAGAAGACCGAGACCGCCGCCCCCACGTCGCGCCAGGTCGCGGCCGCCCGCGACTTCGTGAAGCGGCACGGGAAGCCGTCGCGCGCGGTGGTGGAGAACATCGGCCGGATCGGCGCGCGGGTCGTGCTCGTGGGTGCCGACGGTGCGCTCGGTGACGTCGTCGTCGCGTCCGTGGAGGCCGGCGAGGCGCTGGTCGAGGCCGTCGAAGACCTCGAACCCGCCGAATGGGACAGCGAGACCGTGAAGGCCACCAAGATCGGCGCCGAGCACCGCCGCCGGATGGCGGGGAAGTGAGCGGCTCCGCGATCTTCGTCGCCTGTTCCACGCTGCCGGAGGGCGACGGCGACGAGCACGCCGTTCCCGAGGCGCTGGCCGACCTCGGCTTCAAGACCCGCTGGGCCGCCTGGGACGACACGACGGTCGACTTCGGCGCCGCGGACATCGTCGTGCTGCGCGCCACCTGGGATTACGCCGAGCGCCACGACGAGTTCCTGTCCTGGACCGAATCCGTGCCGTCGTTGTCCAATTCGGCGGAAGTCGTGCGCTGGAACACCGACAAGTCCTATCTGGCCGAACTCGGCGACGCCGGGGTCGCGGTCGTGCCGACGACGCTGATCGCGCCGGACGACAAGGCTCCGGGCTGGCCCAAGGGCGAGTTCGTGCTGAAGCCCGCCATCGGCGCGGGTTCGCGCGGCGCCGGCCGGTTCACCGCGGGCGACGCGGCCGCCGCGCACCTGACCGGGTTGCAGGCGGACGGGAACACCGTGCTGCTCCAGCCGTACCAGTCCAGTGTGGACAGTGACGGCGAGATCGCGCTGGTGTACTTCGGCGGCGTGTACTCGCACGCGTTCTCGAAGGCCGCGATGCTCGGGCGGGAACTCGACGAATCCGGGCTGTACGTGACGGAAAACCTCGCGCCGGTACAGCCTGCCGCGGGTTTCCGCGCGCTGGCCGAAGACGCGTTGGACGCGACGGCGGCGCTGCTCGGCATCCTGCGCGCGGAACTGCTCTACGCCCGTGTGGACCTCGTCGCCGGGCCGGACGGACGGCCGCTGCTGCTGGAACTGGAGCTCGTCGAGCCTTCGCTCGGTTTCCGGCAGACCGATGCGGCCGCCGCTTGGCGCTTCGCCTCCGCTGTGCGGCAACAACTCGCCTGACGCGCGCGTGTCATGAGGGGTCCCCATCGGACACTTTTCGTCCTATGGGGACCCCTCATGACATCGACGGGGGGGGGGAGCGTCAGGCGGGTTTGGCGAGTTTCGCGGCCAGCCGCTCCGGCTTCGGCCACCGCACGTCCCGTGCCCAGCCGAACTTCTCGAACAGCCAGATCACCCGCGCCGACACGTCGACCTGTCCGCGCAGGACACCGTGCCGCGCGCAGGTCGGGTCGGCGTGGTGGGAGTTGTGCCACGACTCGCCCATGGAAAGGATCGCCAGCGGCCAGAAGTTCGCCGCCTTGTCACGGCTCGCGAACGGGCGTTCCCCGATCAGGTGGCAGATCGAATTCACCGACCAGCTGACGTGGTGCAGGAACGCGATGCGGACCAGCCCGGCCCAGAAGAACCCGGTCACCACGCCCCACCAGGACCAGCTGATCAGCCCGCCGAGGATCGCGGGCAGCGCGAGGCTGAGCGTGATCCACAGCCAGAAGTAGCGGTTCACCACGCGAAGATCCTTGTCGGCCACCAGATCCGGTGCGAAGCGTTCGTAGTTGGTCACCTCACGGCTGAACATCCAGCCCATGTGCGCGTGCCAGAACCCGCGCAGCAGCGCCGTCGGCGACGTCCCGAACAGCCAGGGGGAGTGCGGGTCGCCTTCGCGGTCGGCGAAGGCGTGGTGGCGACGGTGGCTGGCCACCCAGAAGATGACCGACCCCTGCACCGCGAAACTCCCGGCGATGGCGAGCGCGATCCGCAGCGGCCGCCCGGCCTTGAAGGCGCCATGGGTGAAGTAGCGGTGGTAGCCGACGGTCACCCCGAGCGTCCCCAGGGTGTAGAACACCGCAGCCAGCGCGAGATCCACCCAGGTCATGCCCCAGCCCCACACGATCGGCACGGCGGCGAGCAGCGCGACGAACGGGACCAGCAGGAAGGTCTTGAGTATCAGCATCTCCCCGGAACCTCGGCGATGGGAGATCAGGGGCTTGGACTGACTGGCCGGTGCGTCCGGCTCGGTGCTGGCGGTCATGCGACACCTCGTGCCTCGACTCGGTGGTCCCCCCGTGTGGGGCACCGTGCGCAGCGTAAGGGCACCGTCTGGCGAGCATGCCGCCTGGGGGTTACGTCCGGTTTGCCGCGGGGTCAGTTCGAGGTGGCGAGTTCGCGTTCCGGCGCTGTGGCCGAGGAGACGGGACCGCGATCGCGTGAGCCGCACCACAGCGCCGCCGTCGAAATGATTACCAGCGCGGAACCGAGGACGTGGAACGAGACCAGCGCCTCCGGCACACCCAGGGCGTACTGCACCGAGCCCAGGACGCCCTGGGCGAGCGCGATGACCCACACGATGGTGTACCGCTGCCACAGCTGCTTCGGCGTCTCGCCCCGCATCAGCTGGAGCCCGAAGACGGCCAGCACGATCAAATAGACCACCAGCAGACCACCGTGGATCTGGGTGAGCGTCTCGATCGGAGCCTGGAACCGGTGGGTGCCGGGGTCGCCGCCGTGCGGTCCCGCGCCGGTCACGGTGGTCCCCGCCACGAGGACGGCCCACATCGTCGCGGCGAGCACGATCAGCGTCTTGCGGCCCGCGTCCGGGATCAGCCAGCGGGCGGGCTCGTCACCCTCGTTGAAGGCGCGCAGCAGCAGGACCGCGAGCCAGACCAGGGGGGTGGAGGCCAGGAAGTGGAGCGCGACGGTCCACCATTCGAGTTTGGCGAGCACGGTGATCCCGCCGACGACGGCCTGCAGCATCACGCCGGCGGGCATCGTCCAGGCCAGCTTCACCAGACGGCGGCGGCTCGGGTGCTCGATCTGCACGCGCCACGCGGTGATCACGCACAGCGCGGCGACGGCGATGACGACGCCGGTCAGCATCCGGTTGCTGAACTCGATCCACTGGGTGAGCGCGTCGAACTCGGGGTGTGCCACCGGGACGATGCTGCCCTCGACGCACTGCGGCCAGGTCGGGCAGCCGAGACCCGAGCCGGTGACGCGGACGACCGAGCCGGTGACGCCGATCCCCGCCTGGGCGATCACCGCCGCTATCGCGACCGCCCGCTGGACCGCGGACGAGGGATACGGCAGACGCGCTACAAGGCTCTGGAACGGCACCGCCCGATGCTAGAACGCCCTTCCTGAGAGCCTTCCACCGGCTACGCGGGCTGTGTCGCGGGCCTCAGGTGAGCTTGGTGGTCTTGCTCGCCAGCGCGCCCGCGACGACGCCCCAGCCGACGAGGACCGCGAACGGGCCCCAGCCGAACGAACCGTCCAGCAGCACCGAACGCAGGCCTTCGGCGAGCGCGCCCGACGGCAGCAGCTCGACGACCGTCGCGAGCCCGGACGGCATCGTCGACGGCGCCAGCAGGATGCCGCCGGCGAGCAGCAGCACGAACCAGACGATGTTCGCCAGCGCCAGCACGGCCTCCGCGCGCAGTGCCCCGCCGAGCAGCAGGCCCAGCGCGCCGAACGCGAGCGTGCCGACGATCAGGAACGGGATGGCGCCGAGGATCCCGCCGAGCGAGGGCGACCAGCCCAGCAGCGCGGCCACGACGCCGAGGATCACCGCCTGCAACGCGACCACCACCAGCGCGGCGGCCACCCGGCCCGCGATGAGCAGCCAGCGGGGCAGCGCCGTGGCGGAAAGTCGTTTGAGGACGCCGTACCGGCGGTCGAAGCCCAGCGCGATGGCCTGCCCGGTGAACGCGGACGACATCACCGCCAGCGCCAGGATCCTCGGCGTGATCCAGTCCACTTTGGACGAATCGCCGAGTTGCGACGACGGCAGGATGTCCAGCAGCGACAAGCCGATCAGCAGCGCGAGCGGGATGAGCAGGGTCAGCAGGATCTGCTCGCCGTGGCGCAGGGTCAGGCTCGCCTCGACCTTCGCGTGCGTGCGCAGCATCTTGCCGAGCGAGCCGCGGCCGGGGGCCGGGGTGAACGTGCCCGCGGTGAAGCGCGGTGTGGGCAGGGTCGTCATGCGCGCAGTTCCCGTCCGGTCAGCTCCAGGAAGACCTCTTCCAGCGTGCGCCTGCCGACCTGTAGTTCCTCCGGCATGACGCCCTGCTGCGCGCACCACGCCGTCACCGTCGACACCACCTGGGGGTCGATCGCGCCCTCGACGAGATAGGTCCCCGGTGCCGACTCGTGCACGAGGTGGCCTTCTGGCAGCGCCGCGGTCAGCAGGCCGGTGTCGAGTTTGGTGCGGGCCTTGAAACGCAGTTGCGCGGCCTCGCCGGCTTCGACGGTCAGCGACCGCGGGGAGCCTTCGACGACGACCTTGCCGTGGTCCACGATCACCACGGTGTCGGCCAGCGTTTCGGCCTCTTCCATCAGATGCGTGGTGAGCAGCACGCTGACCCCGTCGGCGCGCAGCGCTTCGAGCAGGTCCCAGACCAGGCGGCGGGCCTGCGGGTCCATCCCCGCCGTCGGCTCGTCGAGGAAGAGCAACTCCGGCCTGCCGACGAGCGCGCAGGCGAGCGAGAGCCGCTGCTGCTGTCCGCCGGAAAGCCGTTTGAACGGCGTCTTGCGCGCTCCCGAAAGACCGAGGACGTCCAGCAGCCAGGCCGGGTCGAGCGGATTCGCCGCGCACGCGGCGACCAGTCCGAGCATCTCGTCGGCGCGGACGCCGGGATACGCGCCGCCGCCCTGGGGCATGACGCCGATCCGCGGCCGCAAAGCCGAGCCGTCGCGCGTCGGATCCATGCCCAGGACACGGACTTCGCCGCCGTCAGGCCGCAGGAAGCCTTCGCAGATCTCGACGGTGGTGGTCTTGCCGGCCCCGTTCGGGCCGAGCAGTGCGAGCAGGGTGCCGCGGTCCATCCGCAGATCGAGTCCATCGACCGCGGTGGTGGATCCGTAGCGTTTCACCAGCCCGGTGATCTCGACGGCGGGGGCGTTCACGACAGGTCACGATACGGCCTCACGCCGGGAGCGAATGCTCCGGGACCGGCTTGGACAGCAGCAGTGGTGAGAGGCGGTGGACGACGAACAGCCCCAGAAGAGTGACGACCCCGGCGGCGGCCCACGCGAACGGCAGGACGAAACCCCGGCCCTCGAAGGTGCTTCCCGTCGTCGGCAGCAGGAACGGCAGGACGGCGGTGACGATCGTCGCGGCGATGCGGAACCGCGAGGTCCCCGCCGCCGCGGCGAGCGGGATGATCGCCCACAACAGGTACCAGGGCTGCAGCGCCACGTGCAGCACCATCACCGCGCCCAGCGAGACACCGAGGCCGATGATCGGCCGGTAGCGCCATTTGAAGCTGTCCCACAGGAACTTGACCGTCACCGCGCCGGCGACGAGATAGCCGAGCGCGCCGAGGATCGGCACCATCGCGTTGGTGTGGTTGCCGAGGCCGAGCGCGATGCCGAGGACACCGCCGAGCGCCGCGAGTTCCGACGTCGGGGAGATCCACGAGCGGACCAGCCCCGGCGTCCCGAGCGCGCCGACCCAGCCGAAGCCGAGGCCGGTGCCGTAACAGACCGCCACCAGCACCACGCCGAACAGCAGTGCCATCGGTATCGCCGCGGTGAGCAGGTCCTTGATCCGGCCGTGCCAGCGTCTGGCCACCATCACCGTGAAGAACGGAAGCGCCAGGATCGCGTTCAGTTTCACCGCGACGCCGAGGGTGATGAGCGTGACCCCGAGCCCGATGTACAGCAGTTCGCCCTTGGCCAGCGGGGGAGGCTCGTCGTTCTTGAACCGCACCGGCATCCGCTGGAGGCCGACCTCCAGCCCGGCCACCATGAGCCCGATGGCCAGCGCGTCGTTGTGGGCGCCCGCGACGAAGTGGAAGATCAGCAGCGGGTTCGCCGCGCCGAGCCACAGCGCGGTGGCCGGTTGCACGCCGAACCGCTTGGCCAGCCGGGGCAGCGCCCAGATGATCAGGATGACGCCGATCAGCGCGAGCCCGCGTTGCAGCAGCACGCCGGTGACGATGTTCCCGCTGCTCAGCGGGGCGAGCCAGCCGCCGAGACGCAGCAGCAGCGGGCCGTAGGGCGCCGGGGTCTCGCGCCACATGTTGGAGACGCCCGAGGTCAGCGGGTCGGAGACGCCGAGCGCCTCGGCCGGGCCGAGGGAGTACGGGTCCATCCCGCGGGCCACGATCTCGCTCTGCGCGAGATAGCTGTAGACGTCGCGGGAGAACAGCGGCGGGATGAACAGCAGCGGCGCGCACCAGAGCGCGATGGTGCGGGCGAGCTGGCCCTGGGTGGCGAGGCGGCGGCGCGCGGGCTGCGCGAACCGGCCGAGCAGCAGCCAGCTGAGCACGATGATCGCCATCCCCGCCAGGCCCATCGCGAGCGAGACCATGGGGATGCGGGTGAACAGCCGCAGGACCGGGATCTCCTGCACCGGGTTGATCACCGGCGCGGCGCCCGCGCCGAGCGAGCCGAGGGCGAGGAACAGCGAACCGACCGCGCCGAACCGGCGGACGACGTTCAGCCCGCGCAGTTCCTTGTCGTCGAGCGGCTCCGGTTCGCGGGGGTGGCCGGGGGAGAGCGTCGCCACCGATCCCGCGGCCGGGTACTTCTCCGGGCCTGCTTCGTCCGTGTCCCGCCCTGCCGGGTGATCGCCCACTGCCACGCACGAAGGGTAGCGACCGGAGGGAACAGACCGAGCGGGTACGTGGTTACCGAGGGCTGAAGGGGCCCTTCGCCGCGTGCGATGCGGTGAAGGACGCTTTCGTCTCATCGCATGCGGCGAAAGCGTCCTTCAGCCCCCGGAGTGGCCTGAGAGTGACCCACGCCACTCCGTGAGGCACCCCTCTTTGCCGTCTCCCCGGAAATACGTCACACTTGTGTTGTGAAAAAGACGGGGACGCAGGACGAGGCCGGTGGCGACATGCCCCGCGCCGAGGTCCAGCCTGTCCCCGCGCAGGTCGGTCCCGAGGGGCGGACCAGGCACGAAGTGGCCCGCTTGCTGCTGGAACAGGGGCCGATGACCGCCGTCGAGGTGGCCGATCAGCTGGGCATCAGCGCGGCCGCCGTCCGCCGTCATCTCGACGCGCTGCTCGCCGACGGCGAAGCCGAAACCCGGGACGCGCCTCGCCGCGGCCCCCGCGGCCGAGGACGTCCCGCCAAGAACTTCCTGCTCACCGAAGCCGGCCGCGCCCGGTTCGGGCACGCCTACGACGACCTCGCGTCCTCGGCCATCCGGTTCCTCTCCGAACACGCCGGGGAAGACGCCGTGAAGGCCTTCGCGGAGGCCCGTGTCGCTTCGCTGGTCGGCCCGCACCAGGACGCGATCACCAAGCACACCGACCCTGCCACCCGCGCCGAGGCCCTCGCTGCGGCGCTGACCAGGGAGGGTTACGCTGCGTCGACCCGTCAGGTCGGTGTCGGCGAACAGCTCTGCCAGCACCATTGCCCGGTCGCCCACGTCGCCGCCGAGTTCCCTCAGTTGTGTGAAGCCGAGACAGAGGCTTTCGCGGAACTTCTGGGTACTCACGTGCAACGACTGGCGACCATCGCACGCGGTGACAACGTGTGCACCACCCACGTACCCGTCGTTTCGGCGGGTCACCCGGCCACACCCGCGCCGGGAAGCACGGCGCCCTCCCCAGGGCGCACAGCACGGATCCCGAATGGAGGGAAACCCGCATGACTGCCGCTGCCGAGCAGCGCACTCCCACCACCGCGCCCATGAGCCAGGAAGAGACCATCGAGTCCCTTGGCAAGTACGCGTTCGGCTGGGCGGACTCCGACGAGGCGGGCGCCAGCGCCCGCCGAGGACTGAACGAGGACGTCGTCACCGACATCTCCTCGAAGAAGTCGGAGCCGGAGTGGATGCGCGAAGCGCGACTGAAGGCGCTCAAGCTCTTCGATCTGAAGCCCATGCCCAACTGGGGTGCGGACCTCTCCGGGATCGACTTCGACAACATCAAGTACTTCGTGCGGTCCAGTGAGAAGCAGGCCACTTCCTGGGAAGACCTGCCCGAGGACATCAAGAACACGTACGACAAGCTCGGCATCCCCGAGGCGGAGAAGCAGCGCCTCGTCGCCGGTGTCGCCGCGCAGTACGAGTCCGAGGTCGTCTACCACTCGATCCGTGAGGATCTGGAGGCGCAGGGCGTCCTGTTCCTGGACACCGACACCGCGCTCAAGGAGCACCCGGAGATCTTCAAGGAGTACTTCGGCTCCGTGATCCCGGCCGGGGACAACAAGTTCTCCGCGCTGAACACCGCGGTGTGGTCCGGCGGCTCGTTCATCTACGTCCCCAAGGGCGTCAAGGTGGACATCCCGCTGCAGGCCTACTTCCGGATCAACACCGAGAACATGGGTCAGTTCGAGCGGACCCTGATCATCGTCGACGAAGACGCCTACGTGCACTACGTCGAGGGTTGCACCGCGCCGATCTACCAGTCCGACTCGCTGCACTCGGCGGTCGTGGAGATCATCGTGAAGAAGGGCGCCCGCTGCCGGTACACGACCATCCAGAACTGGTCGAACAACGTCTACAACCTGGTCACCAAGCGCGCCAAGTGCGAAGAGGGCGCGACCATGGAGTGGATCGACGGCAACATCGGTTCCAAGGTCACGATGAAGTACCCGTCCGTGTTCCTCATGGGCGAGCACGCCAAGGGCGAGGTCCTCTCGGTCGCGTTCGCGGGCGAGGGCCAGCACCAGGACGCCGGCGCGAAGATGGAGCACCTGGCGCCGCACACCTCCTCGACCATCGTGTCGAAGTCGGTGGCGCGCGGCGGTGGCCGCACCTCCTACCGCGGCCTGGTCAAGGTCGCGAAGCGGGCGCACCACTCACGGTCCAGCGTGGTCTGTGACGCGCTGCTGGTCGACACGATCTCGCGGTCGGACACGTACCCGTACGTCGACATCCGCAACGACGAGGTGTCGATGGGCCACGAGGCGACCGTCTCGAAGGTCAGCGAAGACCAGATGTTCTACCTCATGTCGCGCGGTCTCGACGAGGCCGAGGCCATGGCGATGATCGTGCGCGGGTTCGTCGAGCCCATCGCGCGTGAGCTGCCGATGGAGTACGCGCTCGAGCTGAACCGCCTGATCGAGCTTCAGATGGAAGGGTCCGTCGGCTAGTCATGTCGGTTACCGAGAACAACGTTTCCGAAGCGATGCGCGAAGGGGTGGTCATCCCGGCCACCTCTCGCGCGGAGCGCTTCACCTCGCACGACGTCGAGGCCTTCGAGGTCCCCGGCGGTCGCGAGGAGAACTGGCGTTTCACGCCGATGAAGCGGCTGCGCGGCCTGCACGACGGGTCCGCCACCGCTTCGGGTTCGGCCACCGTGGACGCCGACGCCGCCCCTGAACTGAAGATCGAGAAGGTCGGCCGGGACGACGAGCGCCTCGGCGTCGCGGGTGTCCCGAGCGACCGGATCGCCGCGCAGGCCTACTCCTCGTTCACCGAGGCCACCGTCATCACGGTGCCCAAGGAGACGAAGACGTCGAAGCCGTCGACGGTGAAGATCACCGGCCCCGGCGAGGGCGAGGTCGCCTACGGGCACGTGCAGGTCCGCGCCGAGCAGTTCTCCGAGGCCGTCATCGTCCTCGATCACGTCGGCTCCGGCACCTACGCCGACAACGTCGAGTTCGTCATCGGCGATTCGGCGAACGTGACCGTGGTCAGCGTCCAGGACTGGGCCGACGACGCGGTGCACGTCTCCGAGCAGCACCTCAAGCTCGGCCGCGACGCCACGCTCAAGCACATCGTGATCACGCTGGGCGGTGACCTGGTCCGCGTCTCGCCGACGGCGACCTTCGCCGACAAGGGCGGCGACGTCGAAATGCTCGGCCTGTACTTCGCGGACGAAGGGCAGCACCAGGAGCACCGGCTCTTCGTCGACCACGCGGTGCCGAACTGCAAGTCGCGGGTGATGTACAAGGGCGCGTTGCAGGGCGACGGCGCGCACACCGTGTGGGTCGGCGACGTGCTGATCCGCGCGGCCGCCGAAGCGACCGACACCTACGAGCTCAACCGCAACCTGGTGCTGACGCCGGGCGCGCGGGCGGACTCGATCCCGAACCTGGAGATCGAGACCGGCGAGATCGAAGGCGCCGGCCACGCGAGCGCGACGGGAAGGTTCGACGACGAGCAGTTGTTCTACCTCCAGTCGCGCGGAATCGGCGAAGACGCCGCGCGCCGGTTGGTCGTGCGCGGGTTCTTCCACGAGATCCTGGTCAAGATCGGCGTTCCCGAGGTGCGCGAGCGTCTCGAAGCCGCGATCGAAGCCGAGCTCGAAGCCGTGGGCGTCTAAGCCCTCGTCCGTCCACATCAGACTTTAGGAAAGAAATGCCTACGCTGGAAATCAAGGATCTGCACGCCTCGGTCACGACCGAGGAGGGCCCCAAGGAGATCCTCAAGGGCGTCAACCTGACCATCAAGTCGGGCGAGACCCACGCGATCATGGGCCCCAACGGTTCGGGCAAGTCCACGCTGTCGTACGCCATCGCCGGCCACCCCAAGTACGAAGTCACCTCCGGGCAGGTCCTGCTCGACGGTGAGGACGTGCTGGAGATGAGCGTCGACGAGCGCGCCCGCGCGGGCCTGTTCCTCGCCATGCAGTACCCGGTCGAGGTGCCGGGCGTGTCCATGTCCAACTTCCTCCGCACCGCGGCCACCGCGGTCCGTGGCGAGGCCCCCAAGCTGCGCCACTGGGTCAAGGAGGTCAAGGAGGAGATGGGCAAGCTGGAGATCTCGTCCGAGTTCGCCGAGCGTTCGGTGAACGAGGGCTTCTCCGGCGGCGAGAAGAAGCGCCACGAGATCCTGCAGCTGGCGCTGCTCAAGCCGAAGATCGCCATCCTCGACGAGACCGACTCCGGCCTCGACGTCGACGCGCTGCGCGTCGTGTCCGAGGGCGTCAACGAGTTCAAGGCCAACAACGACGCGGGCGTCATGCTGATCACGCACTACACGCGGATCCTGCGGCACATCACGCCCGACTTCGTGCACGTGTTCGCCGGCGGCAAGATCGTCGAGTCCGGCGGCCGTGAACTCGCGGACGAGCTCGAGGAGAACGGGTACGTCAAGTACACCGGCTCCGCCGAGACCGCCGCTGTCTGATCACTGAACTTCACGACTACACCGAGAGGAGTTGGCCCGATGACCACCACCACGGCTAACTCTGTACCGCTGGACGTAGCGGCCATCAGGGCCGACTTCCCGATCCTGACCCGCACGGTGCGGGACGGGAAACCCTTGGTGTATCTGGATTCCGGTGCGACGTCCCAGAAACCGGCGCAGGTGCTCGAAGCCGAGCGCCGGTTCCTGGAGACCTCGAACGCCGCGGTGCACCGCGGCGCGCACCAGCTCGCCGAGGAGGCGACCGACGCCTACGAGTCCGCCCGCGTGCGGATCGCGGAGTTCGTCGGCGCCTCCCCGCACGAGCTGGTGTTCACCAAGAACGCCACCGAGGGCATCAACCTCGTCGCCTACGCGATGAGCAACGCCGCCACGGCCGGTCCCGAGGCCGAGCGGTTCAAGATCGGACCCGGCGACGAGATCGTCATCACCGAGATGGAGCACCACGCGAACCTGGTGCCGTGGCAGCAGCTCTGCCAGCGCACCGGCGCGACGCTGAAGTGGTTCTCCGTCACCGCGGACGGTCGTCTCGATCTGTCCAATGTGGACGAGCTGATCACCGAGCGGACCAAGGTGCTCGCGTTCACGCACCAGTCCAACGTGCTCGGCACGATCAACCCGGTCGAGTTCCTGGTGAAGAAGGCCCGCAAGGTCGGCGCGCTGGTCGTGCTGGACGCCTGCCAGTCGGTGCCGCACTTCCCGGTGGACCTCCACAAGCTGGACGTCGACTTCGCCGCTTTCGCCGGGCACAAGATGGTCGGCCCGTACGGCATCGGTGTCCTCTACGGACGTCGCGAGCTGCTCGAAGCGATGCCGCCGTTCCTGACCGGCGGTTCGATGATCGAGATGGTCCGCATGGAGCAGACCACGTTCGCCGCGCCGCCGCAGCGGTTCGAGGCGGGCACCCCGATGACGTCGCAGGCCGTCGGCCTCGGCGCGGCCGCCGACTACCTGTCGGCGATCGGCATGGACCGGGTCGCCGCGCACGAACACCTCCTCACCGAGGCCGCGCTGACCGGACTCGGCGAGATCCCCGGCGTGCGGATCATCGGCCCCACCGACATGGCCGACCGCGGCGGACTGGTGTCGTTCGTCATCGACGGCGTCCACCCGCACGACTCGGGCCAGGTGCTGGACAGCCTCGGCGTCGCCGTCCGCGTCGGGCACCACTGCGCGTGGCCGCTGCACCGGGCCTGCTCGGTCCCGGCGACCGTGCGCGCGTCGTTCTACGTCTACAACACCCTGTCCGAAGTGGACGCTTTGGTGAACGGTGTGCGCGAGGCGCAGAAGTTCTTCGGGGTGGCGTGATGAACCTGGAGAGCATGTACCAGGAGATCATCCTGGACCACTACAAGAACCCGCACGGCCGCGGCCTGCGCGAGCCGTTCGACGGTGAGTCGTTCCAGGTCAACCCGACCTGCGGCGACGAGGTGACACTGCGGGTGAAGGTCGACGACGGGAAGGTCGCCGACGTCTCCTACGACGGTCAGGGCTGCTCGATCAGCCAGGCCTCCACGTCGGTCTT
Organism: Amycolatopsis thailandensis; assembly: GCF_002234405.1. Taxonomy (GTDB): domain Bacteria; phylum Actinomycetota; class Actinomycetes; order Mycobacteriales; family Pseudonocardiaceae; genus Amycolatopsis; species Amycolatopsis thailandensis. Next base: position 53,933 of record NZ_NMQT01000046.1, read on the forward strand.
GACGGATCTCGTCGTCGGGCACACCGTGGAGGAGGCGTTCACCACCATGGACGCCTTCGTCGAGCTGATGCAGGGCAAGGGCCAGATCGAACCCGACGAGGACGTGCTGGAGGACGGCATCGCCTTCGCCGGCGTGGCCAAGTACCCGGCCCGCGTCAAATGCGCCCTGCTCGGATGGATGGCGTTCAAGGACGCCGTCGCCCGCACGACCAACGGAGTTGAGACGGCATGACCGAACAGCAGACCGAAACCCGCGAGGGGCGCACGGCCGCCGACCTCGACGCCGAGACCGCCGCCGCCCCGGACACCGCCGACGTGGCGAAGGTCGAGGACGTCGAAGAGGCGATGCGCGACGTCGTCGACCCCGAACTCGGCATCAACGTCGTCGACCTCGGGCTCGTCTACGGCATCCACGTCGAGCCGGACAACACGGCCACCATCGACATGACCCTGACGTCCGCGGCCTGCCCGCTCACCGACGTCATCGAGGACCAGACCGGTGCCGCGCTCGTCGGCGGGGGAACGGGACTGGTCAAGGACTTCCGGATCAACTGGGTCTGGATGCCGCCGTGGGGCCCGGAGAAGATCACCGAGGACGGCCGCGAACAGCTGCGCGCCCTCGGCTTCACCGTCTGATCCCAGCTTTTGCGCTCACGCGCGCCATGAACGGTCCTTTCCTTGCGAATTTCGCAAGGAAAGGACCGTTCATGGCGTTCGGGAGGGTGGCGAAGTACGTGAAGGCCCCCTTCACGTACTTAGGCGCAAGCAAGGGGGCCTTCATGTACTTGAGCACTACCGTCGGCAGTCGTTGCGGTGGCCGCGACGAAGTCCGTGAAGGGCTCCTTGCCTACCCTGAAGGTAGTGAAGGAGGCCTTCACGGACTCCAGCCGAGCCCCGCACCCCTCGGTCATCTCGCATTTGGTCCACTGAATGCGAATTGCGGCGTATAATGATCTATACGGCGTCGCTGTGATCAGTCGTAGGTCAGCTGACCGGGGTCGACGCCGCTGCACTGGACAGAATGCTTCGCCGGATCGCGCCAGAGGTATTGCGCCGATGTGGACGGTTCCTGCCCCGCCACCAGGGCGCAGAGGAAGTGTGCCAGGAGGTCCTGGACAAGGTCGCGGCGAAGTTGCCCGCGTTCGAGTGGCGGTCGAAGTTCGGCACCTGGTTGCATGGCGTCGTGTCCAACAGCGCGCTCAGCACGTACCGCTCGCTCAAACACCGCCCGTTCATCCTGCGCGACATCTCCCAGCTGACCTACGCCGAGATCGCCGAAGAGCTGGAAGCCCCGGTCGGCACGGTGAAGTCGCAGGTGCACGACGCGCGCCAGGCGATTCAGGAACTGCTCGGATGATCCGGTCCATCGCGCTCTTCGCGCTCGCCGCCCTCCTGGAGATCGGCGGCGCCTGGCTGATCTGGCAGGGCGTCCGGGAACACCGCGGCTACCTCTGGATCGGCGCGGGCGTCGTCGCGCTCGGCCTCTACGGCTTCGTCGCGACACTGCAACCCGACGCGAACTTCGGGCGCATCCTCGCCGCGTACGGTGGCGTCTTCGTCGCGGGTTCGCTGGCTTGGGGAATGGTCGCCGACGGCTACCGGCCGGACCGCTACGACGTGATCGGCGCTTTGATCTGCCTGGCCGGGGTCGGCGTCATCATGTACGCGCCCCGAGGTTGAGCGTTCGCCGGAAAACTGTCGGTCACCGGCGCTATCGTGCGCTGTGACCGAAACGGACTTCCCCGCTCCGCCCGCCGACAGACCCGGGCCGAAGCGAAGATTCTCCCCGCTCCTGCTCGTGATGATCCTCGTGGCGATCGTCGGCGTGGGCATCGGGGGATACGGGTTCTGGACCCTGATGGGCTATCGGATGGTGAGTGTCCCCGGCGAAGCGATGACGCCCACGATCCAGCCGGGCGAGGTCGTGCTGTATCGCTGGGCGGAACTCCCCGAGATTCCGCGCGGCGCGGTCGTCCTCATGGACCTTTCGGCGTTCCCGGACGCGGGACCCGGCGAGGGCCGGGCCGTCAAGCGGGTGATCGGCATCGGTGGTGATCAGGTCGTCTGCTGTACGAAGGACAACCTGATCACCGTGAACGGGAAGCCGGTCAAGGAGCCGTACACCGAGGACGACAACGGGTACGGCCGCAAGGAATACCGGCCGTTCAGCGTCCAGGTGCCGCCGGGCACGGTGTTCGTCGCCGGTGACCTGCGGAACAATTCCCGGGACTCGCGTATCTACACCGAGGAGCCCGGCAACGGCGCCGTTCCCCTGGCGAAGCTGAGCGGAATCGTCGTCGGACTGGGGAGCCCTTTCTCCGCCGAGCCCTTTCCGCAGACCACCGCTTTCGTCGAGGCCGGGCTTCCGGGAGATCCCGTGTCCGACACCGGGTTCCGTACTTCGCGTCTGCTGATGTTCGGCGGAGCCGGGCTCGTCGTCCTCGGCGTCATCGGGACGATCGTGACCGTTGTCCGGTCCGCCGGAAAACGACGAAGAGCAGCCGCAATCCCACCAGCGCGCTGACCACCAGCAGGTTGTAGCCGAACAGCTGATGCAGCGTGACCCCCGGCAGCACCTCCGGGCCGGTCGCGCTGCCCAGCAACAGCACGGCCATCAGCCCGGTGGCCGCGCCGACGAACGCCAGCAGGACCTCGTGCACCAGCCCGGTGACCACGTCGCGGTCGCGTTCGTCGGAGAACAGCCGGACGTTGACCGAAAGCCTGCCCTGCTCCAGCGCGTCGCCGATCCGGTCGACGCGGCGGGGCAGGCGGCGCAGCACCGGCAGGAGCGCCATCAGTTCGTTGGTGGCCGTGGAGCGCAGCGATTCCGGCCGCAACCCGGCGCCGACCTGCTCGGCGGCGTAGGCACGGGATTCGACGACGATGTTGAACCCCGGCGCCAGCGCGGCGAGAGTTCCCTCCAAAGTGGCCAGGGCGCGGAACACCGCGGCGATCGGCGGGGGCACGCTGAGCCGGAAGTCGGCGATCACCCGGAACAGGTCGGTGAACATGTCCAGATCCGGGGCCTGCCCGTGGTTGAAGTGCTTGGCCACCAAGGCACCCAGCGCCCGCTCCAGCCGCCGCTCCTCGATCTCGTCCGGCCGGTCGACGATCTCCAGCAGGCCGTCGCGCAACGCGGCCGGGTCGCCGCGGTCGAGGGCGAGGATGAGGTTCTGCAACCCGGCGCGCAGACCCGAGTCGAGCCGTCCGACGGAGCCGAAGTCGAGCAAGCCCAGCCTGCCGTCGGTGAGCAGCAGGACGTTGCCGGGATGCGGGTCGGCGTGGAAGACGCCGCTGCCCATCACCTGGCCGAGCACACAGCGCAGCATCGACCGCGCGAGGTTCGCCCGTTCCGCGACCGGGACCTGCTCCTTGGCGGCGGCGAGCGGTTTGCCGTCGAGGCGCCGCATCACCAGCACGCGTTCGGTGGACAGTGCTTTGTGGACGGTCGGAAGCGCGATCTCGGTACCGGGGTAGGCCGCGGCGACCGCTTCGATGTTCCTGGCCTCGGTGCGGAAATCGAGCTCTTCGACCAGGGCGTCGGCGAATCCCTCGGCGAGGTCGACGACGCCGAGCGAGCGGGCCCAGTCCGCGCGCTGGTCGAGCGCGGCCGCGACCCGGCGGACGATGTCGAGGTCCCGTTCGACCAGTGCCTGTATGCCGGGCCGCTGGACCTTGACGACGACGTCCTGCCCGTCGCGCAGCTTCGCCCGGTAGACCTGCGCGATCGACGCGGCCGCGATCGGCTCCGGATCGAACTCGGCGAAGATCTCGTCCGGATTTCCGCCCAGTTCTTCGCGCAGCACCGTCGCGACCTCGTCGGCGTCGGCGAAGGCGACCTGGTCCTGGAGCTTGCTCAGCTCGTCGACGAACACCGGCGGGAGCAGGTCGGATCGCGTGGAGAGCAGCTGGCCGAGTTTCACGAACGTCACGCCGCCCTCTTCCAGCGCGCGTCGCAGCGAGCGCGCCAGCTTGGCGTGCCGGACCTGGGCGAGGCCGGGTTCGCGGCGGCCGGTGAGGTACCGGCCGAGGCCGTGCTTGATCGCGATCCGGGTGATCTGCGAGTACCGCCGCGTCCGGGCCGCGCGGCGGCGCAGTGACCGGATCCTGCCGATCAGCCCGAGCCCCGAACCGGAAGGCAGGACGAACTCCGCGACGAACAGGAAGATCAGCGTCGCCAGGAACGCGCTGCCCGCCACCGGGATGACCAGCCCGGCGAAGGCGCCGCCCGCGTACATCAGCCGGGGGACCGCGGTGAGGATGCCGCCCGCGACCAGCCAGCCGAAGCCGGCGGCGCAGAACGCGCGGATCACGCCGATCCGCACACCCAGCACGCGGCGGGCGGCGACCACGAGTGGCCACAGCATCAGCGCGTAGACGGGCAACGTGAGCAGGCCGAGCAGCAGGTTCATGCCGATGAGAACATCACGCGCAGCCGACGCGGGATTCCCGCTCCGGCGGGACGGCACTCACCCTTGAGAGGGAACGGACGCCGAAGTTGTAGGTAGTGGTCGCTTCCTTGGGGGCGAACAGGACCCCGAGAACGGCCGTCGCCGCGGCGGCGAGGAAGCCGGCGCGCAGGTCGATCAGGTCACCGAGCAAGCCGATGAGCGGTGCCCCGGCGGCCTGGCCGAGTGCCAGCATCAGGAAGGCCACACCGACACCGAACGCGGGCGCCGTCGGATAAGCCCTGGTGCCCCAGAGGATCAGCACGCCGGTCAGTCCGATGTAGACGGCGCCGAACAGCGCCGCCGCGATGACGAGCGCCGGGAACGACCGGGTGGCGAGGGCGAAGAGCGCCGTGGCGAGCGCGAACAGGATCATTCCCGCCGACCAGGCCCGGCGCAGTCCCGCCCGCGAGGTCAGTTCGGCGGTGAAAGCCCCGGCCAGGCCGACCGCGCCGAGGACGATCCACACCACCGTCGACTCGGTCTCGCCGAGCCCGCCGACGCTCACGGCGATGTCCCGGCCGAACGTCCAGATCGCCGCACTGGCCAGGCCGAGCGTCGCGGCGGCGGGCAGCAGCCGTCCGGTGGCGGGCGGGAACAGCGGCGTCGGCAACCCGCGCGGGCGATCCTCCTTGACCGGCGGCACGACACGGGCGATCCACAGGGTGACCAGCGCCGAGGTCGCGGCGAAGGCCCACCAAGCCAGCCGCCAGTCGCCGATCGCGAGCAGCGAGACCGGACCCGAGATCAGCACGCCGAGCCCGGTCCCGGCGTTCACCACGGACTGGGCGCGGTCGCGGCGGGTCACCCGGACGACACGGGAGACCGCGTCCGCGAGGGAGGGGGAGGCCAGGCCCGTGCTGGCGCCGGCGAGGACGACACCGAGCGCGAGGACCGCGGTGTTCGGCGCGGCCGCGATCAGCGAGGTCCCCGCGGTGGCGGCCGTTCCCGCGGCGAGTGCGCCCGTCCGCGCGCCCCAGCGGGCCGTGACGGCGGTCGAAACGACGACGGCCAGGCAGTACGCGACGTAACTTCCCGCCGCGACGGCGCCGAGCGTGCCGCCGTCGAGATCGAATTCGGTCCGGAGGGTCGGCGCGAAGAGCCCGTACGCGTACCTTGCCAGCCCATAGGTGACCGCGATCAGCGACAACCCGGCCGCGGTGAGCATCAGCTCGCGTTTGTGGGAAGAAACCATCGGATCGCCTCCTTGTGTATACCGATCGGTATACCTGAGGAGTGTTCCTGCATTTCGCGCTCAGGTCAACCGATCGGTATAGTCGAGGAATGCTGACTCCAGCCGGCGAGCGTGTCCTGGCGGCCGCGACCGAGCTCTTCTACCGGGAGGGCCTGAACGCGGTGGGCGTCGCGGCCGTGGCCGAGACCGCGGGCGTCACGAAAAAGACGTTGTACGCGTGCTTCGGTTCGAAGACGGAGCTCATCGTCGAGTACCTGCGACGGCGGCACGACGTCTGGTGGGCGTACCTCGAAGAGCGGCTGGCCGAAGCCGATCCGCCCCGGGCGCTCGTGGTCTTCGACGCCTACATCGACCATCCCGGGCTCGGGAGCGACAGGGGTTGCGCCTTCCTCAACGCGGCCGCCGAGCTGCCCGCCGGGCATCCCGGGCTCGACGTGATCCGGCGGCACAAGGAGGCCGTCCGGGCGAAGTTCGCGGAACTCCTCCGCGAGGACGCTCCGGGCGCGCCGGATCCGGAGCGGCTCGCGGAGCAGCTCTTCCTCCTGCTGGAGGGCGCTGTCGCGCACACCGGCATCGACGGCGACGCGCACCGGGTCACGCTCGCGAGGGACATCGCGGAGATACTGATGAGGGATCCGCGCGAAGTCGGCACACGCTAGAAAGAGCGCATGCGACTTTTCGGCCCGCTCGTGGACCGGGCGACCTACCGCCGGTGGGTCTACTTCATCCTCGGTGGCGCGCTGAGCGTGCCGTATCTGCTCTTCGCCGCCATCGTGGTGCCGTCGCTGCTGCCGCTTGTCGTGACGATGGGGCGCGGGATCGTCATCGCGATGATCACCGTCGTCCTGGTGGTGATCGCGTCGTCGTTCCTCCCCGCCGTCCGGGTACTGGAAGGCGCGGCCGTCCGGGAACTGCTGGACGATCCGGTGCCCGGGGTGACGTTCGGGCCCGCGGGGAGCTGGCCGGTCCGGCTGCGGTCCAGCGCGATGTTCCTGCTGCACGTGGCCACCGGTTGTGTCGTCAGCCTGGTGAGCCTGCTCGTACCGGTCGCCTTCGGCTTCTCGGTCGCGGCGCCGTTCACCGGCCGGATAGCGCTGTCCACAGAGGACCCGATCTCGGTGCCGAAAGGCTGGGCGAGCGCCTGGATCCCCGCGGCCTTCCTGCTCGGTCTCGTCGTGCTGGCATACGTCGTCTGGGCGGCAGGCGCGGTGCTGACCCGCTGCGCCAAGAGCCTGCTGGGGATCTCGGCCGCCGAACGGATCGCCCAGCTGGAGAAGCGCACCGAACAGCTCGCCGAACGCAACCGGCTCGCGCGGGAACTGCACGATTCGGTCGGCCACGCGCTGAGCGTCGTGACCATCCAGGCCGGGGCCGCGCGCCGGACCCTGCGGTCGGATCCGGAGTTCACCGAACAGGCGCTCACCGCGATCGAGGAGTCGGCCCGGGCCGCGCTGGACGACCTCGACCACGTGCTCGGGCTGCTGCGCGAGGAAGCGTCGTCGCGGGCGCCGCAATCGGGACTGACAGAGCTTTCCGCGCTGGTCGAGGCCACACGGCTGGCCGGCGCCGAGGTGACGGCGGAGGTCCGGGGCGAACCGGCGTCGGTGCCGCCGGTCGTCTCCCGCGAGGCGTACCGGATCTTGCAGGAATGCCTGACGAACGCGTTGCGGCACGCCGGTAAGGTGCCGGTGACGGTGCTCGTCGACGCCGAAGCGGAGCTGCTGCGGTTGCGGGTGGCCAACCCGCTCGGCGCCGCGGCGCCGTCACGGGACGGGGGCGGCCGGGGGCTCGCGGGAATGGCGGAACGGGTGGAAGTGCTCGGGGGCACGATCACCGCTGGCCGCGCGGACGGATTCTGGAAGGTCGAGGTGGCGGTGCCATGGGGGAAGCGGTGATGAGCATCGGGGTGCTGCTGGTCGACGACGAACAGCTCATCCGGGCGGGGCTGCGGGCGATCGTCGCCTCCGAGCCCGATCTGGAGGTCGTGGGCGAGGCTGCCGACGGCGCCGAAGTACCCGGCCTGGTCTCGCGATTCCGGCCCGACGTCGTGCTGATGGACGTCCGGATGCCCTCGGTCGACGGGATCCGCGCGACCACGCATCTGATGTCCACTATGGATAGTCCGCCGAAGGTGATCGTGGTGACCACCTTCGAAAACGACGACTACGTCTACGACGCGCTGCTCGCCGGCGCGAGCGGCTTCCTGCTGAAGCGGGCGCGGCCCGAGGAGATCGTCGCGGCGATCCGCACGGTGGCGGCGGGGGAGTCCCTGTTGTTCCCGGCCGCGATCCGGCGGCTGGCCTCGCAGCAGGCGAACCGGGCTCCTCAGAACGGTCTCGCCGACTCCGGGCTCACCGAACGCGAACGCGAGGTGCTGCGGCTGATGGCGGCCGGACTGTCCAATGTGGAGATCGCGGGCGAGCTGTACCTCGGCGTGCAGACGGTGAAGACGCATGTCGGGAACATCCTCGCGAAACTCGGCGCGAGGGACCGGACACAAGCGGTGATCAAGGCCTACGACACCGGATTCGTCACACCGGCGGGCTGAAAGCGGTAGGGTCCGCGAGGTGGACACGAACGTCAACCGTCGTCGCGTGCTGGGGCTGGGAACGGTCGCCGCCGCGGGCGCGGTACTCGGGACAACGCAGATCGCCCATGCCGCCGAGTCCGGTCCGGACACCGCGGCCGCTGACGCCTCGGCCGCCGCGCGCCGGATTTCCCAGGTGTACGCCCGGGAAACGGCGAAGGCGGGTGGCACCTGGTCGTCGTACGTCAGCGTCGCCGACACCGCCGGGAACCTGATCCCCGCCGTCTCCGAGCGAGCCGACGAGGTGGTCGAGGCCTACAGCGTCAACAAGATCGCGGTCGCGACCGCGGTACTCGACAAGATCGACCGCGGACTGCTCACTTTGGACCAGCGCGTCGACGTCACGGCCGACATCGTCATCAAGGACACCGACGGCATCTTCGGCCTCGACGGCGCGTACCCGAGCTCGATCACTCTCGGGCACGCGATGGCCGCGCTGCTGACGCTGTCCGACAACACCGCCGTCCGCCTGTGCGGGCTGGTCGTCCCCGCCGCGGAGGTCAACGAGATCCTGCGCGGCAAGGGATTCGTGCACACGCAGGTCGTCCCGGTGGCGAACCCGAACCGCTTCTTCCTCGGGAAGACGACCCCGGCCGAGACGCATACGCTGCTTCGGAAACTGGTCGGCGGGACGCTGCTTTCGGCGAAGTCCACCGAGTACCTGCTGAACATCCTGCGTTCGCTGAGCGCGTTCACCGACGGCGTGCGCCTCGGCCTGAACTCGGCCGAGCGGCTGCGGGTCGCCACGAAGGCGGGCTGGTTCAACGACGGCCGCAACGAAGCGGGCGTGATGTTCAGCGCGGACGGCAAGCCGATCCTGACCTACTCGCTGTTCGCGTCCGGTCGGTTCGCGGGCGATCCGGCGGTCAACAAGGACGACTACGCCGCGACGCATCCGGCTCTGAGGGCACGGACGAAGCTCGGGAAGACGATGTTCCGGTCGGTCGAGAAGCTGACGGCCGCCACCGCGCGCACCTACGCGACCGCGCCGTACCGGGCCTCGAACGGCGGCTGAAGGACGCTTTACCCGCATAGGACGAGGCGAAGGGCGCTTTACCCGCGTCGGATGCGGGTAAAGCGCCCTTCAGCTACTCCAGGGCGGCGAGGATCAGCGCGGCCATCGCGGCGGGGTCCCCGTTTTCCGGGCGTAGCAACAGATCCGGGTTCTCCGGCCGCTCATAGGGGGCGTCCACCCCGGTGAAGCCGCTGATCTCGCCCGCCCTGGCCTTCGCGTACATCCCCTTGGGGTCGCGGTCTTCGCAGACCTCGAGCGGGGTGTCGACGAAGATTTCGAGGAACGGCAGCCCGGCCGCCTCGTGCGCGGCGCGGGCGAGTTCGCGGTCGGCTTGGTAGGGGCTGATCAGGGAGACCACCGACACCACACCGGCGTCGGCGAACAGCTTCGCGACCTCGGCGACGCGCCGGACGTTCTCGGCGCGATCGGCGGGACTGAAACCGAGGTTCCCGTTCAGTCCGTGCCGGAGATTGTCGCCGTCCAGCAGATACGCGGGCCGCCCGGACGCGACCAGCCGTCGCTCCAGCTCCACGGCCACACTCGACTTCCCGGACGCGGAAAGCCCGGTGAGCCAGACGGTGAGCCCGCGGGTCGGGCGTTCCGCCCTGGTGACCGCGGCGGTGTGCCAGACGACGTTCGACGCCGTCACACTCGGTCCGGTGATCATGCCGGCCGCGACCGTCGCCCCGGAATGTTCGTCGACGAGGAGGAAACCGCCGGTGGACCGGTTGCGACGGTAGGAATCGAACAACAGTGGCTGCCGCGCGCGCAACCGAATCCGGCCGATCTCGTTGAGGGACAACGCTTTCGCGGTCTCGTCGCGGTGCAGGGTGGTGACGTCGAGCCGGTAATCCAGATCGCGGATCTCGGCCTTGGTCTCCCGGGTGGTGTGCCGGACGACGTAGCTGTTCCCGGTTTTCAACGCCCCTTGTTCGGAGAACCAGCAGACCATCGCGTCGACGTCCCGGCTGGTGTGCGGACGGTTCCCGGGACGGCAGATCAGATCGCCGCGTCCGAGGTCGAGGTCGTCGTCGAGTTCGATCGTGACGGCCTGAGAGGCGAAGGCTTCGGTGACCGTGGACCCACCCGGACCCCAGATCGCGCGGACCGTCGTGGTGAAGCCGGACGGCAGCACGGCGACCTCGTCACCGGGTTTGAACACCCCGCCCGCGACGGTGCCCGCGTACCCGCGGAAGTCACGGCTGTGCTCCCGGATCACGTACTGCACCGGGAATCGCGCGTCGATGAGGTTGCGATCCGAGGCCACATGCACCTGTTCGAGATGGTGCAGCAGGGAAGTGCCCTCGTACCAAGGCATACTGGCGCCGCGATGCACGACGTTGTCACCGTGCAGCGCCGACATGGGTACGAAAGTGAGGTCGGGCACCTGGAGTTTCATGGCGAAGCGGCGGAAGTCCTCGCGGATCTCTTCGAAGCGCTCCTGCGACCAGTCGACCAGGTCCATCTTGTTGACGCACAACACCAGATGCGGGATTCCCAGCAGACTCGCCAGGAACGCGTGCCGTCGCGACTGTTCGAGCACGCCTTTGCGGGCGTCGATCAGGATCAGCGCGAGGTCCGCCGTGGACGCCCCGGTGACCATGTTCCTGGTGTACTGCACGTGTCCCGGGGTGTCGGCGATGATGAATTTCCGCCGCGGTGTCGCGAAGTACCGGTGGGCGACGTCGATCGTGATGCCCTGCTCGCGTTCGGCGCGCAGGCCGTCGGTCAGCAGCGCGAGGTTCGGATACGCCTCGCCGCGGTCACGGCTGGTGCGTTCGATGGCTTCGAGCTGATCGGTGAACACCGTCTTCGAATCGAACAGCAGACGGCCGATCAGGGTCGACTTCCCGTCGTCCACGCTGCCCGCTGTCGCGAGCCGGACCAGCTGTGAGGCGCCCATCAGAAGTAGCCTTCCTTCTTCCGGTCTTCCATGCCCGCCTCGGAGATCCGGTCGTCGGCGCGGGTGGCGCCGCGTTCGGTGAGCCTGCTGGCCGCCACCTCGGTGACCACTTCGGCCGGTGACGTCGCGGTCGACTCCACGCAGCCGGTGCAGGTCGCGTCGCCGACGGTGCGAAAGCGGACTGTTGCCTCGTAAGGGGTTTCGTCTTCGCCCAGGGTGAGGAAGCGGGTGTGCGCGAGCAGCATCCCGTCCCGTTGGACGACCGGGCGACGGTGCGAGTAGTAGATCGACGGCAGGTCGACGTCCTCGGCCTCGATGTACTGCCAGATGTCGAGTTCGGTCCAGTTCGACAGCGGGAAGACGCGGATGTGCTCGCCCTTGCGATGCCTGCCGTTGTAGAGGTCCCAGAGTTCCGGCCGCTGATTGCGCGGATCCCATTGGCCGAACTCGTCGCGGAAGCTGAACACGCGCTCCTTGGCGCGGGCCTTCTCCTCGTCGCGCCGGGCGCCGCCGAAGACGGCGTCGAAGGAATACTCGCGGATCCCGCGCAACAGGGCGGCGGTCTGGAGGCGGTTGCGGCCGGCCTTCGGGTCTTCGATGACCCGGCCCGCGTCGATGTCGTCCTGCACGCTGGTGACGACGAGCCGGAGTCCGTACCTGTCGACCGTGCGGTCCCGGAACTCGATCACCTCGTCGAAGTTGTGCCCGGTGTCCACGTGCATCACCGGGAACGGCGGCGGTGACGGCCAGAACGCCTTGGCCGCCACGTGGAGCATCACCATCGAGTCCTTGCCGCCGGAGAACAGCAGGACCGGTCGTTCGAAGGTCGCCGCGACCTCGCGGAAGATGTGCACGGCTTCGGCTTCGAGTGCTTCGAGATGGGTGAGCTCGTAGGTCGGCGACACCATCGTGACCTCCGTGGTTGGAGATCAGAAAAGTAGAACAAGTTCTTGTGCTTGGTCAAGGGGAGGAGGACGCTGTCGGCATGGACCTGGTCGCGCTCGAAGAGATCCGTCGCCTCAAAGCCCGCTACCTCCGGTGCCTCGACCTCAAGCTGTGGGACGAGATGGCCGGGACCCTGACGACCGACGCGCACGCGCGCTTCGGCACGCCGTCGTACGGCGAACCCCTGAACTTCGAAGGGCGTGAGGCGATCATCGGGTTCTTCCGGAACGCCGTCGGTCCCGGTGTGACCACCGTGCACTTCGCCGGGCAGCCGGAGATCGACGTCGACGGCGACACCGCGACGGGCACGTGGCTGATGCGGGACAAGGTGATCGTGCCCGAGCACCGGGTGGTGATCGAGGGCGCGGCGTACTACGAGGACACCTACCGGCGGGTGGACGGCGCGTGGCTGACCGCCTCGACCCAGTACGACCGGCTGTACGAAACGATGATGTCGATGGACGACGTGCCGAGCCTGAAACTCACCGCGAACCGCTGGTCCTCCTGACCGCGTTTTGTCCTCTGGATGCGGTCCTTGCGTATGCAACTACCGCATTCAGAGGACGAAACGCGTAGGGCGGCGGCCGCCGGATTCGGCGGTGACGGCGTCGGCGGTGGCGACCAGCGCCGCGCCCCGTCGCGCGATCTCGGCGCCGGTGATCGGCTCGCCGACCGACAGCGTGAGCACCAGCTCCTGCCTGCCCGAAGCGTCGAACGTCGGCGCGGCGAGCAGGCTCACGGCGTGTTTGCGGCGCGGCTCCAGGTCGGCGCCGAGGTAGACGCGTTCGCCGAGACTCGAAACGAGTTCGCCCACCAGGGCCCGCACTTCCGGCGGCAGTTCCTCCGCGCCGACGCCGGCCATCAGCGCGTAGAGCCGCCGTCCGGCCGAGGTCAGGCTTTCCACCAGGTAGCCGTGTTCGCGGCATTCGGCGACGACGTGACGCAGGTGCGCTTCGTCGAGGCGCACCGGCACCGCCGGGGGTTTGGCGAGCCACGCGTCGAACGCCGCGTCGGAATCCCACAGCACGTACATCAGGCCGACCGGCGGTGCGAACGGGTAGGTCTCGCCGAGTTTGACCCGGCCGGGCCCGGCGCTCTGCAGCATCAGGATCCGGTCGCCGACGACGGCCGACGCCGTGCACGTGGCGCCGTATCGCCTGCTCAGGTCGTCCAGATGCCGTCGTGCGACCTCGCTCGCGCCGAAACCCTCGCTCGCGACGCGGCCGGCGGCGACCATCGCCGGCCCGAGCCGGTAGGTGACCGGACCCGGGTCCCGGACCAGGTAGCCGCCCGCGGCCAGTTCGGTCACGATGCCGAGGCAGGTCGGCTTCGCCAGGTCCAGTTCGCGCGCGAGTTCCGACAGGCCGAATCGGCGGCCCGGGTGCGCGGCGAAGAAATCGAGCAGCCGCACGACTCGCTCGGTGGGCGGTGAGCGTCGAGTCATTGACCCATCCTTAGAACGCGTTCTAGTCTTACGCAGCGAAGAACGTACCAAGTCGGTACGTATTTGTACCAGCATGAGGAGTCGCCGGTGCTCACTCAACCGTTCGCGGACGCGATCGTCGAAGCCGAGAAGGTCATCGCGGAGGCGCCGCACATCCGGACCGAACAGGACCTGGTCGAGGGCTACGATTATCTCGCCGGCAGCATCCGCGCGTCCCTGCAGATGGCGTGGGCCTACGAACGGGACTATCCGTTCTTCACCCAGTCCACCGGGCCGTACACGAAGATGGGCCTGGACAACCCGGACACGCTGTACTTCAACGCGAACATCCGCGAGGACCGCGAGTACGTCGTCACCGGGACGCGGGGGAGCACCGCCGACGTCAGTTTCCAAGTGCTCAACGGCGACTACTCACCCGTCGAGGTACCGGACAGCCTCGCCGCCTTCGACGACCGTGAGATCGAGATCGCCGAGGACGGCACGTTCGAACTCCGCTTCGGACCGGCGAAACCCGACCCCGGCCCCAACTACTTCATCCTCGGCCCCGGCTCGTCGATGCTCGTGGTGCGCGAGGTCTACAGCGACTGGGCCACCGAACGCCGCGGCACGATCCAGATCCAGTGCGCCGACACCGCGGGCGGTTCGCCCGCGCCGCTCACCCGCGACGGGCTGGCCAAGCGCTACGGCGTCTCCGGCAAGATCCTGCTGAGCAGGCTGCGCACCTTCCTCGCCTTCCCGAAGTGGTTCTACCTGAACCTGCCGGTGAACACGATGACCGAACCGCGTCCGACCCCTGGCGGCCTGACGACGCAGTATTCCTCGGCCGGACACTACGAACTCGGCGACGAGGAGGTCATGATCGTCACGGTTCCGCGCTCGGACGCGCCGTATCAGGGCATCCAGCTCGGCAGCGTCTGGTACCTCTCGCTCGACTACATCAACCACCAGACGAGCCTCACCGCCGACCAGGCGCGGGTCGACCCGGACGGCAAGATCCGGTTCGTGATCAGCGAACGCGATCCCGGCCTGGCCAACTGGCTCGAACGCACCGGGCACGATCGGGGCTACGTCCAGATCCGCTGGCAGCGGCTGTCCCGCGCGCTCGACGTGGCCGACGGCCCCGAGGTCGAGGTGGTGAAGTTCGGCGAACTCGCCGACAGGCTGCCGTTCCACGACGAGGCCCGGGTGACCCCGGAGGAGTGGGCGGCCCGGATCGCGGCCCGCCAGGAAGCTGTCGCGGGGAGGATGCTGGGATGACGGATCTCTTGCGGGACAAAGTGGTCGTCGTCTCCGGAGTCGGACCGGGACTAGGCCGGTCCATCGCCGTGCGCAGTGCCGCGGCGGGTGCGGACGTCGTCCTCGCCGCCCGCACCGAATCGCGGCTCGCCGAGGTCGCCAAGGAGGTCGACGCGCTCGGCCGCCGCGCGGTCACCGTGCCCACCGACATCACCGACGACACTTCGGCCGCGAACCTCGCCGAAGCCGCGCTGAAGGCGTTCGGCCGGGTGGATGCCTTGGTGAACAACGCTTTCGCGATCCCGCCGATCATGGATCTCGCCGACGTCGACCTCGCCGACGTGCGGGCGGGCTTCGAGACCAACGTGCTCGCGGCGCTCCGGCTCACCCGGCTGTTCACGCCTTCGCTCGAGGAGAGCGGCGGCTCGGTGGTGATGATCAATTCGGCGGTGCTCCGGCATTCGCGGCGGACGTTCGGCGCGTACAAGATGGCGAAGGCGAGCCTGCTCGCGCTCGCCCAGAGCCTGGCCTCGGAACTCGGGCCGCGCGGGATCCGCGTCAACTCCGTGGCGCCCGGCTACATCTGGGCGGACTCGCTCAAGTGGTATTTCGCTTACCTGGCCAAGGAACGCGGTGTGCCGCCGGAACAGGTGTACGCCGAGACGGCGGAGACGATCGACCTGCGCCGCCTCCCGGAACCGGACGAGATCGCCGACACCGTCGTGTTCCTGGCCTCGTCGCTCGCCCGGTGCGTCACCGGTCAGTGCCTCGACGTCAACGCCGGTGAATACCACCACTGAAGGGGAGAACATGCTGCCAGGGCGGGAAAACGTCGGCACCGTGGAGGATCTGCACGCGTCCGCGGCGAAACTCACCGGGCTGGACGACTTCGGCGGCGAAGACCACCTCGAAGGATTGCGGGTCCTGCTGGACTCGTATGCCGGTGAGGCCGGTTTGACGCCGTACGGCAACAAGATCCATCGCGCGTTCCTGCGCGGTGCCCTCGTGGCGAGGTCGTTGAGCGAGGCGTCCTGGAAGCAGAACCCACAGTACGCCGACGTTCCCGTCGAGCGGCCCATCTTCGTCACCGGCCTGCCGCGCACCGGGACCACGGCGCTGCACCGGCTGCTCACCGAGGACCCGGCACACCAAGGGCTGGAAGTGTGGCTCACCGAGGTGCCGCAGCCACGGCCGCCGCGTGAGACCTGGGCGGAAAACCCGGTCTTCCAAGGGATCCAGGCGGGTTACGAGAAGCACCACGTCGAACATCCCGAGTTCATGGGCCTGCACCACATGTCCGCGGATCAGGTCGAGGAATGCTGGCAGCTCCTGCGGCAGTCGCTGAAATCGGTGTCCTACGAATGCCTCGCGCACGTGCCGTCGTACTCGCGCTGGCTGGACGGGCAGAGCTGGACCGACGCCTATCGCAGGCACCGCCGGAATCTCCAGCTGATCGGCCTGCCCGACGCGAAACGCCGCTGGGTACTCAAGAACCCGAGTCACATCTTCGCGCTCGACGCCTTGCTGGAGGTGTATCCGGACGCGCTGATCGTCCAGACCCACCGCGCGCCGAGCACGATCATCGCGTCGGTGTGCAGCCTGAACGAACAGGCCTCGGAGGGCTGGTCCGACGTCTTTCGCGGTGACGTGATCGGGCGCGGCCAGCTGGATCTGTGGGCGCGGGGCGCGGAGAGGTCACTGGAGGCGAGGAAGCGGCACGATCCGGCGCAGTTCTGCGATGTCCGGTACGAGGACTTCGTCGCGGACCCGATCGCCACCGTCGAGGGGGTCTACCGGCACTTCGGGCTGTCGCTGAGCGGTGAGGCACGGGACGCGATGACCGCCGTGCACGCCGAAAGTCGTTCCGGGGAAAGGAAACCCGTGCATCGGTACGATCTGGCCGATTTCGGGCTCACCGCGGGCGAGGTCGACGAACGCTTCTCCGCCTACCGTGCGGCTCACTCCCTCTGAAACGCATTTCGTCCTCTCAATGCGGTCCTTGCGTGTGCAAGTACCGCATTCAGAGGACGAAATGCGTGGGG
>NZ_NMQT01000047.1 GCF_002234405.1 Amycolatopsis thailandensis
CCGATCTGTCGGTGAGTCCGGCAACGGCCGAAGTTGGAGTCGGGCAGCACGCCGGAACCGCTGTAGGCGCTGCCTGTCAGCTGAGTGATGTGCAGCCGGGCGCGTCAACCCCGGCGACACCTGTCCCCAATGTGGCATTGGGGACGATGAGCGCCCCCAATGCCACATTGGGGACACCCGGCCGCCGGGCCGGCGAGCCGGGGGGCGGGCAATCCGCACCGCTTCCGGCGCCGAAGTCCTGTCATGGCACTGGGATCAGGGGTTCATCCGCAGCAGCGGGAGACCCGAGGGCGTGCGGATCTCCAGTGCCCTGATGTCCCCGGCGCGCATCGCGGTGCCGACCACGATGTGCGCGGTGTCCTTGGGCATCGCCCGCCAGGACGCCAGTTCGCTGGTGCCTCCGTCCGCGTCGACGGCGACCAGGATGTAGTCACCGGTGCGGTTGCCGCCGTAACTGCACGTCATATCGACCTTCGTGCCGGTGTCCGTGGCGGACATGGCGACCTCGGCGGTCACCGGGTAGTCGCCGAGCGGGGTCATCGGGTCGCCCGCCGCCGCGATCGGCCCGGTCAGGACGACCACGAGCGCGACACCGGCGGCGACGGCGATCCCGGCCGCGGTGGTGGTGATCGCCCGCTGGATCCGCCTCCCCCGGCGGACCCGTTTGAGCACGGCGGGCAGCAGTTCCGGCGAGGGCGCCGGTTCCTCCTCCACCAGCGCTGGGGCGCCGGCCTGGGCGAGCAGTCCGGGGATCCCGGCCAGATCGCGCACGGAAGCCGCGCACCGGTCGCACACGCGAAGGTGTCTCTCGTAAGCGGACCGGTCTTCCGGGGACAACGCGCCGAGCACATAGGCCGCGTCGTAGGTGGCGAAGGGGTCGGTCATTGAGTCACCCCTCTTTCCTCCAATACGAGCCGCAACGCCCGCAGGGCGTAGTGCGTCCGCGACTTGATCGTCCCTTCGGCCACCCCCAGCCGCTTCGCCGCGTCGGCGACGGAGTAACCCTGGAAGTAGCACAGGACGAGTACGTCCCGATGTCGTGGCGAGAGTTCGCCGAGGGCTTCGGCGACCAGCCAGCCCTGGACCGCCCGTTCGGTGCCGTCCGTGATCGCCGTTTCGGGCGGCTGACCGGTCACCACCTCCGGATGCGCCTCGGAGGCACGCCAGTCGTCGATGGCGATCCGCCTCGCCACGGTGAACAGCCAGCCTCGCGCCGATCCTTCGGACTGGTCGAGCACCTTCGCGTTGCGCCAGGCCCGCAGCAGCGTCTCCTGGACGACGTCCTCCGCGCGGACCCGGTCGCCACTGGTGAGGTGCAGTGCGTAGGACCAGAGCGCCGCGGCGTGCTCGTCGTGCAGAGCCCGCATCAGCCGGTCCTCCGCGAATTCCTTCACCGATCCGTGCTCTCGCGGTTGCGGAGCAGGGGAAGGGCGAAGATCACGCATACCGCTTCGGTGATCACGCCCCAGATCTCGGCCTGGCTGGTGAAGCGCTCCGAGACGCCGAAGAACCCGGTGGTCAGCGAGAGCGCGTACGCGCCCAGGGTGGCCAGGCCGAATCCGATCGCCGCGAGCGCGGGAAGCCAGTGGTGCCAGGCCAGGACGGCGATCGCGAGCACCACGCCCGCGACGACGTTCACCAGGAAGAGCGGTCCGACCACGGCCGTTTCCGACGCCCAGTCCTGCCATACGACGTAATGCACCCACGCCGAGCCGAGCAGGCCCGCCGCCACCACCGCCCGCAACAACCACCGGATCATGTCCGTATCTCTTTCCGCGTGTTCGGTTCCCCTATGCCCTTGAACACGGAAAAGAGGGGCTTTCGGTTCAATCCGGCACCCGATCGGTCGGCGAAATTGAACCGGATGGCCGCTTCTGCCGTGTGTAGGGGCATGACTGCCGAACTTCACTCCCGCCGCACCGTCCTGACCACCGGGGCCGCCGTCGCCGGCGCGGCCGTCGGTGCCGTGGCCCTCTCGGCCTGCGGAAGCGACTCCCCGTCGTCCGGCTCGGCCGCCGCTCCACCCGCCGCGGCACCGGGCGAGACCCTGACCGCGCTCGCCGACATCGAGGTCGGCCAGGCGAAGGCCGCCAAGACCGCCGACGGCAAGGACGTCATCGTCACCAGGACCGCCGAGGACGCGGCGGCGGCGTTCAGCGCGATCTGCACCCACCAGGGCTGCGCGGTCGTCCCGGACGGCGCGGAACTCAAATGTCCTTGCCACAACTCGGTCTTCGACGCGAAGACCGGCGCGGTCAAGAAGGGACCGGCGGACCAGCCGCTGCCCTCGATCGCGGTGAAGGTCGCGAACGGCCAGGTCGTCACCGCCTGAGAAACGTCATGAGGGGTCCCCTTAGGACGAAAAGTGTCCTAAGGGGACCCCTCATGACATCGGCGCGGAAGTTCAGCTGTCCCAGGTGAAGATCGGGTCGCCCGCCTCGACGTCGCCGCCGGTGAGCAGTCCCGAAAGGACTTCGGCCTTCGCGTCCAGCGCCACCACCGGCACGATCGGCGAGTAGCCGGCGGCCTTGACCGCGTCCGGGTCCCAGCCGACGACCGGCTGCCCGGCACGGACGGCCTCACCCTTGACGACGTGGAGGGTGAACCCCTCGCCCTTCTCCTTCACCGTGTCGATCCCGAGGTGGACCAGCACTCCGCGGCCGTCTTCGGTGGCCACCACGAAGGCGTGCGGGTGCAGGGTCACGATCGTCCCGTCGACCGGCGCGACGGCGTCCTGGCGCCCGCCCGAGGGCAGGACCGCGAGGCCGGGGCCGACCATCGCCTGCGCGAAGACCGGGTCGGGCACTTCGGTCATAGCGGTCGTCTTGCCGCCTACCGGGCTCAGGATCTCCAAACTCACAGCAGATCCTCGATCTCACTGGCGATCGTGTCGGCCTCCGGTCCCACGATCACCTGCACACCGGCACCCATGCGCACGACACCCATCGCGCCTGCCGCCTTCAGCGCCGCCTCGTCGAGCAGGCTCATGTCTTCGAGCTCACAACGCAGCCGGGTGATGCACCCCTCCACCTCGACGAGGTTCTCGGCGCCGCCGAGCGCCGCGAGGATCTTTTCCGCCCTGTCATCCGCCATCGCGGTCTCCCTGTTCCCTGTCGGTTTCCCACATGCGACCCAGCTTTACTACGCCGTTCGCCGACTCGCACCCGATGCCTGGCCACGAACGCGTAACGGTGGTTGACACCCGCTCGTGCGACGGAGCATCCTGCCCCATCGGATCATTGGTCTAGACCGGAACGTACCAATCTTCCGGACCAGATGCGAGTACGGGTTACCCGAAACCGACCGGCCCGAAAGGACGGTGACCGTCATGAGCGCTTCGGCGCAGCTGCCGCCGTCCGACCGTGTGATCAACGGACCGACGCCCAAGCACGCCCAGCTGCGGGAGATTCTGCGCCGCACGGTGGAGCGTGAGCTACCCCCCGGCTCACCGATCCCCTCGGAACGTGACCTCGCCGAGACCTATCAGGTGTCGCGGCTCACCGTCCGGTCGGCGATCGGCAAGCTGGTCGAAGAAGGGCTCTTGTCGCGGGTGCGCGGCAAGGGGACGTTCACCGCCGCGAGGCGGATGGAACTGCAGCTCTACCTGATGTCCTTCACCGAGGACATGCGCCGTCGCGGGATGACCCCGACCACGGAGGTCGTCAAGACCGCCACCGAGGTCCCGCCCGCCCCCTCGGCGCACGCTCTCGGCTTGACCGCCGGAACCCCGGCACACCGGCTGGTACGGCTCCGCCGTGCCGACGGAGTGCCGCTCGCGGTCGAACGTGGCTGGTATCACGCGGGCCGGATGCCCGGTCTGCTCGACCTCGATCTCACTCGATCGTTGTACGTCCAACTCGCCCAGTCGTATGACCTCCGCCCGGACCACGCGTGGCAGACGGTCTGGGCCGAATCCGCGGACCGCGAAACGGCACGCCTGCTCGGCATGCGCGCCGGCAGTCCGCTTCTTGTCTTCCGCCGGGTCTCCAGCGTCAACGGGGAACCGATCGAAGACATGACTTCCTGGTACCGGGGCGATCACTACCAGGTCACCATGCAGCTTGACCGGAACACCCCGGATTCCGGTCACCATCCTCACTACGGAGGTACCCGATGAGCTCCACCACCGCCGAGGGGGCGAAGAGCAAGGGCAAGGGCCTGGCCGGGCTTCAGCGCTTCGGCCGCAGCCTCATGCTCCCGATCGCCGCTCTGCCCGCCGCCGCGCTCCTCAACAGGTTCGGTCAGCCCGACCTGCTCGGCGAGAAAGGGCTCGGCTGGACCAAAGTCGCCGAGGTTCTCGGCGCGGCGGGCAACTCGCTGTTCAGCTGGCTGCCGCTCCTGTTCGCGGTGGGTATCGCCGTCGGCTTCGCCCGGAAGAGCGACGGCGCGACCGGACTGGCCGCCGTGGTCGGTTTCTTCGTGTTCACCAGCGTTCTCCAGGTCCTCGCGCCGTTCTCCGAGCTTCCCGGATGGGATCCCGAGAAGCCCGCCGGCCTGATGCTCAACCCGCTCAAGTGGCCTTACAGTGTGCTGGCCGGTGTGATCGTCGGCCTCGTCACCGCCCTGCTGTGGCAGAAGTTCTACCGGATCAAGCTGCCGCCGTACCTGGCGTTCTTCGGCGGCCGCCGGTTCGTGCCGATCATCACCGCCGTGGTCATGATGATCCTCGCGGTGCCGCTGGGCCTGGTCTTCCACTGGGTCAACGACGGCATCCAGGCGGCCGGTGAAGCGGTCACCGGGGCTCCCGTCGTCGGTGGCGGCATTTACGGTGTGCTCAACCGTCTGCTGATCCCGGTCGGTCTCCACCAGCTGCTGAACGTGCCGGTGTGGTTCATCTTCGACGGCGGCGACATTCCGAAGTTCTTCAAGCTCGAGGACCCGACCGCCGGTACCTTCATGACCGGCTTCTTCCCGATCTTCATGTTCGCCATCCCCGCCGCGGCACTGGCGATCTGGCAGAGCGCCAAGCCGAGCCAGAAGAAGATCGTCGGCGGTGTGATGATCGCCGGTGCGCTGACCTCGTTCCTGACCGGTATCACCGAACCGATCGAGTTCTCGTTCATGTTCGTCGCGTGGCCGCTGTACCTGATCCACGCGGTCCTGACCGGCACGTCGCTGGCACTGGTGAACGCGCTCGACATCCACCTGGGCTTCGGCTTCTCGGCCGGTGCGATCGACTTCGCGCTCAACAGCGGTCTCCCGGCGGCGAGCAGCAACGTCTGGCTGCTCCTCCCGATCGGCCTGGCCTACGGGGTCATCTACTACGTGATCTTCCGCTTCGTGATCAAGAAGTGGAACCTGCGCACCCCGGGCCGCGAGGACGACTCGATCGAGGCCGACCTCGAAGCCACCGCGGCCAAGCCCGCCAAGTAGTTTCAGCTCAGTAGAACCGAAGGCACGAAAGGGAAAGAACATGCCGGAGAAACGCGTCACCGTGGCCAGCAAGGTGGGCCTGCACGCCAGGCCCGCGGCGACGGTCGCCAAGGCGGCCGCGGCGCAGCCCGTCGCGGTTTCGATCGCCAAGGCGGGCGGCGACCCGGTCGCGGCCGGCAGCGTGCTGAACCTGATGACGCTCGCCGCCGGCTACGGCGACGAGGTCATCATCAGTGCCGAGGGTGAAGGTGCCGAGGCGGCCGTCGAGGCCATCGCCGAGCTGGTGGCGACGGACCTCGACGCCTGATCCTCATCCCTGCGAAGCCCGGGCCGTCCCCGACCGGCCCGGGCTTCGTAGGGTGTAGGCATGGAGAGCGTGCGCGAGATCGAACAGTGGCCGGTGGACAACGCCGCCACGGCCGTGGTGACCGCCGCCGGTGACGTGCTGGGCACCCACGGCGACACGACGAAGGTGTACCGGCTGGCGTCGGTGACCAAACCGCTCACGGCCTACGCCGCGCTGATCGCCATCGAAGAGGGCGTCGTCGAACTCGACACCCCCGCCGGGCCGGAGGGCGCCACGATCCGGCATCTGCTCGCGCACACCTCGGGCCTGGCCTTCAACGAGCACAAGCCGATGGCCGCGCCGGGCAACCGCCGCCTGTACTCCAACGCCGGTTTCGAGCAGCTCGCCGACGCACTCACCGAGCATTCCGGGATCCCCTTCGCCGACTACCAGGCGGAGGCGCTTTTCCAGCCGCTGGGCATGAAGTCGACCAAGCTGACCGGCTCCCCCGCCTCGGGCGCGGAGTCCACTGTGGACGACCTCGTCGCTTTCGCCGCCGAATTGCAGGCGCCGAAGCTCATCGCCGCCGAGACCGTGCGCGAGGCGACCTCCGTGGTCTTCCCCGGGCTTTCCGGCGTCCTGCCCGGTTTCGGCCACCAGAAGCCGAACGACTGGGGCCTCGGTTTCGAGATCCGCGACCACAAGAGTCCACATTGGACAGGCTCGTCGAGCTCGCCGCGGACGTTCGGCCACTTCGGGCAGTCCGGAACGTTCCTCTGGGTCGACCCCGACGCCGGCGCCGCCTGTGTCGCGCTCACCGACCGCGCTTTCGGCCCGTGGGCGGCCGAGGTGTGGCCGCCCTACACCGACGCCGTGCTCTCGGAGCTGCGCGGCCTCACTCCATGACGCGGACCGGCGAACCCGCCTGGAAGGCCGCGATGTCCTCGACCGCGTCGCGGTAGAAGATCTCGTAGGCCTCCCGGGTGACGTAGCCGATGTGCGGGGTGAGCACGACGTTGTCGAGCGTCCGCAGCGGATGCTCCGACGGCAGCGGCTCGACATCGTAGACATCCAGCGCGGCGACCGCGATCTCCTTGCGGCGTAAGGAGTCCACCAAGGCGGCTTCATCCACGATCGGGCCGCGCGAGGTGTTGACCAGCATCGCCGACGGCTTCATCGCGGCGAGCTCGGGCGCGCCGACCAGCCCCCGGGTGCGGCGGCTGAGCACCAGGTGGATCGAAAGGACGTCCGCGCGGGCGAACAGTTCGTCCTTCGACACCGCCGTGACACCGTGCGGATCGGCCTTCTCCTGGGTCAGGTTCTGGCTCCACGCGATGGTCTCCATGCCGAACGCCTGGCCGATCTTGGCCGCACCGGCGCCGAGCCTGCCGAGGCCCAGCAGGCCGAGGGTCTTGCCGGACAGGATCGTGCCGACCGTGGTCTGCCAGCCGCCCTCGCGCATGTTCTTCGACTCCACCGGCACGTTCCGCGCGGCGGCGAGGATCAGCGCCCAGGTGTGCTCGGCGGCCGGGGCGGCGATGTACCCCGTGGAGGAGACGACCACGCCGTTGCGACGGGCGGCGGCCACGTCGATCGCGGCGTTGCGGTGACCGGTGCTCACCAGCAGCTTGAGCGCGGGCAGCCGGTCGAGCACCTCGGCGGGGAAACGGGTGCGCTCGCGCATCGCGACCACGACCTCGAAGTCCCGTAGGTGGGCCACCACGTCGGCGGGGTCCGCGAACGGCTTCGTGAACACCTCGATGTCGGCGCCGAGGGAGTCCCAGTCCCCGAAACCGAGCGCCACTTCCTGGTAGTCGTCGAGAATCGCGATCTTCATACCCTCAGGCTAGTTGAGCACCTTCGAAGAACCCGAACGGCGCGAACTCTGGTTCCATGGCGGCGAGGTGTATCTCGGAACAGAGGAGCGGGATGAACGACGGCGAGATCTTGGCCTGGACCGAGACGGAACGGCTGAGCTTCGCGGATCTGCTGGAAAGTCTCGCCGAGCACGACTGGTCGGTGACCACCCTCTGTACGGAATGGACGGTCCACGCGATGGCCGCCCATCTGGCGCAGTCCACCAGGAACCGGCTCAAGGACACCCTCGTCGGCATCGTCAAGGCCAAGGGGAACTGGGACCGGATGAACGTCGACCAGGCCATCGCCTACGGCGCCCGGTTCTCCCCCGCGGAACTCGTCGCCCAGATCCGCGAGGACGCCGGATCACCGCGTCGCTCGCCCGGCGCCAAACCGGTCGATCCGCTCGCCGACGTGCTGATCCACGGCCAGGACGTCGCCCGCCCGCTCGGGATCGCCAGGCCGATGCCGGAACAGCCGGCGATCGCCTCCCTGGAGCACCTGCTCGTCAGCCCGTTCTGGGGCGCCAAGAAGCGCTGCCGGAACCTCAAGCTGATCGCCACCGACGCCGAGTGGTCCGGCGGAGCGGGCCCCGAGGAAGTCCGGGGCCCGCTCGTCGACCTGCTCCTGGCCGTGAGCGGCCGGAGCACCGGCCTGGCCACGCTCACCGGTCCGGGCGCCGCGTTGCTCGGCGCCCGCTGAGGGTCACCAGCGCGGGACGAACACGTCGACCCGCACCAGATGGTGGTCCGAGGCGTCGTTGAGCCGGGCGAGCGGCGAATCGGGCAGCGGCCAGAACACCTCGGCGCGCCAGGGGAACAGGCCCTTGGACGGCAGGACATAGTCGATCCGCAGGTTCCCCGGCGCGTTGTCGTTGAAGTCGCCGGTGTCGAAGTACGGGTCACCCTTCTGGCCGATGTTGGCGCCGGCCTGGTCCTGAGCCGCCCGGACGCCGCCTTCGCTGCCCGGCCGGGTCTCGATGACTCGCGGCGCGTTCAGCAGGCGTGAGATCGCGCCCGGGACGCTGTCGCCGTCGAGCGGGTCGGAGTTGTGGTCGCCGGCGACGACGAACTTCTCGTGCGCGCCCAGCCCGCCCCGGCGGCCCCGGTCGTCGTGGATGTAGCGGCCCTTGCCCGGGGTCACGTAATCCGCCCAGAAGCGGATCTCGTCGTTGTTGCGGGTGCCGTTGCGGTCTTCGGGACCGTCGAAGGTGGGCGGCGTCGGGTGCGCGGCCAGGAAGTGCACGGTCGAGCGGCCGACGCGGATCGGGACGTCCCAGTGGGACTTCGACGACAGGCGCAGTACGTCGAGCGCCTGCGGCGAGTACCAGTCGTTCGGCGCCGGCGTGGCCGGGTCGTCCGGCAGCAGCGCGCCGGGCATGTCCTTCCACAGGAACTTCTGGAAGGTCCGCACGCTCTTCGTGTCGATCGGGTACTTGGACAGCACGAGCATGCCGTACTGCCCCTCGAAGAGGCCGAAGCCGTGCGCGTCGTTTCCGCCGCCGACCTTGCCGTCGCGGTCGAGGTCGAAGCCGGTCGCGACACCGGTGTTCGACGGTGCGGTGAAGGCGTACGGGTAGTCGATCGGCGCGGCGCCGTTCTGACCGCGCTTCAGGTAGTTCTCGCGGAACAGGTCCGCGGCGCGGTTGCCGGGCACGTAGTCGAACTCGTTGATCAGCAGCACGTCCGGCCGGTTGCGCTGGATCACCTCGGCGACCTCGTTCGCCTGCGCGTTGCCCGGCTGCGACAGGTCGGTCACCAGCTGACCGGCGGCTCCGCGGTTGAGCGAAGCGTTGAACGTCGCGAAGCGGACGTTCTGCCCGACGGTGGCTTCCGCCGGGGTGGCGGCCAGCAGCGTCCCGGCCAGCAAGGCGCCCGATGTGAGCACGGCGGCGATGCGTTTCACGTCTTACCTCCCAGAGTCGGTGCGACCTTACGCACCCCGCGCGCACGCCCGGGTGAGCTTCAGGTGAACAGCATCTCTTGAACGCGTTCAAAATCTCGGCTACGGTATTTCTTGAACACGTTCAAAAGGAGGTCCCCATGCAACCCGTAGTCGTGGCCTACGCGCTCTACCTGGCCATCACCGTCCCCCTGACCGTCCTCGTCGCCCGCACCCTGAGCAGGCACGGCAAGACGTTCCTGGAGGACGTCTTCCAGGACAAGCAGGCGCTGGCGCATTCGGTCAACCAACTGCTCGTCGTCGGGTTCTACCTGGTCAGCCTGGGTTTCGTGACCCTGTTCCTGACCAGCGACGACACCGTCCTCGACGCGCGCGACGTCTTCGAGATGGTGTCGGTCAAGGTCGGCACCGTGGCGCTCGTGCTCGGCGTGATGCACGTCGGGAACGTGCTGGTGTTCAACGGCATCCGGCGCAAGCACCTCAACCACGTCACCCCGCGGCCCGCGCCTGCCCCGCAGCCCTACCCCGGCTACCCGGCGCCCGCTCCGCACCCGGCGCCCTGACCGGATAACGTGCAGTGGTGGCGAAGAGTGAGGAAACCAGGTCGCTGATCGTGGCGACCGCGTTGCGGCTGTTCGCGGAGAACGGCTACGACCGCACGACCATGCGGGCCATCGCGGGCGAAGCGGGCGTGTCGGTCGGGAACGCCTACTACTACTTCGCCTCGAAAGACCAGCTGATCCAGGGTTTCTACGACGAGATCGCCAAAGGGCACCTGACGATGGCGCGCCAGGCGATCGAAGGTGAGCGGGACTTCAGCGAGCGGCTCAAGACGGTCCTGCTCACCTGGCTCGACGTCGCCGAGCCGTACCACCGCTTCGGCACACAGCTCTTCGTCAACGCCGCCGACCCGGAATCGCCGCTGAGCCCTTTCAGCGAAGAGTCGACGCCCGCACGGGAGTCCTCCGTCGGCCTGATGCGCGACGTCATCGACGGCTCCGACGCCAAACTCGACCCGGACCTGCGCGACGAACTGCCCGATCTGCTGTGGCTGTACCAGATGGGGGTCGTGCTGTTCTGGGTCCACGATCGCTCTCGCGAGCAGAAACGCAGCCGCGTGCTGGTGGAGCGGACGGTGCCGCTGATCGCGCGGCTGGTGGGGCTTTCGCGGCTGCGGGTGCTGCGCCCGGTCAGCCGGGAGATCGTCTCGCTGATCCGGGACCTGTCGAAGCGGGACGATGCCGCTCCGGATCGCGTTTAGTCCTCTGAATGCGTCGCCTGCGTGCCGGGCCGGGGTGGTCGTGAGTGACGTTCCGGTGGACCCGAATTTACCTACCCACTGGTGTGATTGACGAGTGTGGAGGATTTGGGACGTTGAACGTCCCAAATCCTCCACGCTCGGTCTCGTTGGTGAGGGAGTCGGGACAGTGAAAGTCCGGATCCGTTGTCGGTGAGGCTCTGTTTCGTCGTGGTGCCGCGTGGGGCTGGCACGACCTTGCACCCCTGGCGACGATGTAGGAATTGGGACGTTCAACGTCCCAATTCCTACATCGTCGCGTCCTGGCAGCCGCGGAACCACCGCTCACGACCCACTTGACCCACCAATCGCCCGCCGCCTCCGATTCCCGGTACCGAGTCCGTGAAGGCGTTGTGAAAGCCACTTTCACAACGTTGAAGGTTGCGAAAGAGGCTTTCGCAACATCCCTAGCAGACACGCCGGTAAGCGAACAGGACACCTTTGCCTTGCCCCTCGAAACCCCTGGGGGATGTCCCCAATGCCTCATTCGGGACGCTGAGCGTCTCGGATGAGGCATTGGGGACATCAATGGAGGGCCGGACGAGCCGCGATCGACCGCAAGCAGAGGACTAATCGCGGACGGTCTTGAAGTACAGGAACCGCGGCTGCGTCCGCAGTTTCGCGTACCAGCGCGGGTCGGTGTCGGCGATCGCCTCCTCCGGCATCGGCTCCACCAGCCTGTCGACGGCGAACCCGGCGTCCCGCACCGCGCCGAACGTCCAGCTCAGCGGCCTCCGGTAGAAGCGCACCTTCTGCCCCTGCGGGAATTCGTCCTCGAGCAGTTCGAGCTGGAAGTAGTTCTCCTTGCCGAACCAGCGCCAGTCCTCGCCCGGGTGGTGCACCGAGAACACCAGCAGCCCGCCCGGCTTCAGCACCCGCCGGAACTCCGCCAGGGCCGGCGCCCACTCCTTCAGGTAGTGCAGCACCAGCGACGCCGTGATGACGTCGATCGACGCGTCCTCGACGAACGTCAGTGGCTGCGTGACGTCGGCCGTCTCGAACTTCGCGACGTCTCCGAACTTGTCCCTGGCGACGGCGACCATGCCCGCGCTGGCATCGACGCCGAGGACGTCCGCGCCCCCCGCGGCGAGCAGCGCGCTCAAGTGGCCCGCCGCGCAGCCGACGTCCAGCACCCGCTTGCCCGCCACGTCCCCGGCCAGTTCGACGATGGCCGGGCGGTCGTAGTGGGCGTTGGTGCTGCTGGTCTCGGCGTGCGCGGCGTAGAGCCGGGCGAAACCGTCGTACTGGGCGGCGCGCGCCCGTTCGATGATCTCGTCGATCACCTCGGTCTTGGCGTCGGCGTACTGCTGGATGTACTTCCAGGTGCGCGCCGCCAGTTCGCGTTTCTTGGCCTCGTAGAGCTTCAGCTCGTCCTCGTGCGCGATCAGGCGCTCGCGGAAGAGGCGATAACGCTCGGTCTGGCCGTTGTCCGGCGAATAGACGTGCAGGTTGATGTTGGTGTCCGGGCCTTTGAAGCAGCGGTGCTTCTCCCACTCCGGTTCGCGGATGACGAGCCGGTACCCCGCCGCTTCCAGCTCCGGCAGATAGGCGTCCTCGTCGTTCGAATCCGCGACGACCAGCATGATGTCGATGATCGGTTTCGCGCAGAGTCCCGGCACCGATGTGGAGCCGACGTGCTCCAGGATCAGCGCGCGTTCCCCCAGGATCCCCCTGATGCGCTTGGCTTCCCGGTCGAACAGCCCGGGCCAGTCCGGATCGTATTCGGCCAGCGTGACGGTGGAATTCAGCACCGGAGCCTGACCGACCCACGCGGAGTCGATGTCCTCTTCGGTGTAGTCGTCTCTATCGGGTTTAGGCATGTGACCCCCTTGTTTCGACCTCAAGGCAGTCGGCCAGATTATCGAATCCGGCGGATCTTGTCAGGAGATCGGCAAAGAAAGGATCCCGCCGGTCGCCTCGCGCAGCGCGTCCCGCATTTCGGCCCGCGGCGCCGGCTGTCCGGTGAAGTACTCGGATTGCCCGAAAGCCTGATGCAGCAACATGTCCAATCCGGTGGCCAGCCTTCCGCCCCGCTCGGCGACGGCTTCGGCGAGCGCGGTCGGCCAGGGGTGGTAGATGACGTCGAGGACGCAGCCGATCCCGGCCAGTTCGCTCAGGTGCCCCCGCACGGCGTCCGGGGGCACGGTGTTCACCAGTACCGCCGATTCCCCGGCGATCTTCCCGAAGTCGGCGTCGGCCCAGCGCAGGACCTCGACGTCGAGCCCGGCCCGCTGAGCCGCCTCGACCGTTTCCGTCGCCCGTGCCGGATCCCGTACGACGAGCCGGACGGTGCGCACGCCGAGCGCGGCCAGTCCGACGACGGCCGCCGCGGCCGTCCCGCCCGCACCGAGGACGACGGCCGCGTCGTCCTCGCCGGGCAGGTACTCCCCCGCGATCCGCAGGGCCTCGGTGACACCGTCGACGTCGGTGCAGTCGGCCAGCCAGCCGGTTTCCCGGCGCACCAGCGTGTTCGCCGCGCCGACGGCGGCCGCGCGCGGCGTGACCTCGTCGGCGTACTCCAGCGCGGCCCGTTTCCCGGGCATGGTCACCGACAGCCCGGTCCATTCCGGACCGAGACCGTCGGCGAACGCGGGCAGCCCGGGACCGTCCATCTCGACCCGCTCATAGGTCCAGCCGTCCAGCCCCAGCGCCCGGAAGGCGGCGCCGTGCAGCACGGGCGAGAGCGAGTGTTCGACCGGTTTCCCGAGGATCGCGGCCTTGCGTCTAGTAGACACCGCGCCTCTGTGCGTCCAGCTTGGCCTTGTTGTGCTCGTCGTTCGTCACCGTGAAGCAGGAGAGTCCGTTCTTCTCGCATTTGACGAAGAACAGCCACTCACCCGCCGTCGGCTTCAGCGCGGCCTGGATCGCCTCCGCGCTCGGGACCGCGATCGGCGTCGGGGTCAGGCCGACCGACTTGTAGGTGTTGTAGACACCCGCTTTTTCCCGTTCTTCGGGTTTGGTCAGCAGGGTCGGCCGGTCGAGGACGTAGTTGATGGTCGAGTCCATCTCGAGCCGCATCTTCTCGTCGAGCCGGTTGTAGATGACCCGCGAGATCTTCCCGAAGTCGGCCTTCACCGCCTCGCGTTCGATGATCGACGCGATGACGAGCGTCTCGTACGACGTCTTGCCCTCGCCCTTCGACTGGTCGCTCAGCCCGGCGTTCAGGATCCGCTCCGCCGAGGTCTTCACGACGTTGGTGAGCAGCTCCTCCGCCGTCCAGCCGGGTTTGACGTTGAAGATGCCCGGCGCGATGAGCCCTTCGAGCCGCCGGTCCTTGTGCTCGGCGTTCGTGGCGGCCTCGACCGCCCACGACGGCACACCCAGCTTCGCCAGGTCCGCGGTCTCGATCGTCTTCCGCAGTTCCTCGACCGGGATGCAGGTGCTCGTGCCGTTCAGGTCCGCGCAGGAAGCCTTGGACAGCAACGTGTACACCCCGGGCGTCTTCTTGCCGTCGGGCTGGGTGATGTCGTGGAACTGGGTGTACGGCCGGATCTCGACCTGGCCGACCTTCGACGCGGGCGCGGTCATTTTCTCGACCGCGCTGGCCCCGGACATCTTCGTCTTCATGACGTAGTAGCCCTGCTGCAGCCGCGAGACGGCGGTGTTGTCCTCGCCCGCCTTCACGAACGCCTTGCCGCTGGCGACCACCCCGGCCGCCTGGAGCCGGTTGCCGATCGCCGACGTCGAGTCGCCCTTCTCCACCTGGACGAGGACGTCGCTCTCACCGGAGCCTTCGTAGTCGTCGTAGCCGAAGATCTCGGTGAAGCCGTAGTAGGCGCCACCGGCGAGCAGGACGAGCACGGTCAGC
>NZ_NMQT01000048.1 GCF_002234405.1 Amycolatopsis thailandensis
GTTGCGGACCAGCGGACGGCGGACGCGGTCCTCGGCGGTGGCGTAGCGGAAGGCGAACCGGCCCTTGTCGCAGATCCACTCTTCGTTGACCTCGGGGTCGTCGCCCGCGAGCTTCCGGGTGACCTTGCCGCGGCGGAAGTCGGTCCGCTCGGCGCAGCCGGACGAGCAGTGCTCGCACACGCTCGGCGAGGACACCAGGTCGAACGGCCGCGAACGGAACCGGTACGCGGCCGACGTCAGCGCGCCGACCGGGCAGATCTGGATGACGTTGCCGGAGAAGTACGACTGGAACGGGTCACCCGAAGTGGTCCGGGAAGCCAGGTCCAGCACGTCGGCGGTCTCGGCGGTGCCGATCTGCTGGTGGGCGCCGCGTTCGAGGAGCTCGATGAACGGGTCGCCGGCGATCTCGCGGGAGAACCGGGTGCAGCGCTGGCAGAGCACGCAGCGCTCCCGGTCCAGCAGGACCTGCGAGGAGATCGGCAGCGGCTTCGCGAACGTCCGCTTCGTGTCGACGAAGCGGGATTCCGCGCGGCCGTGCGCGAGCGCCTGGTTCTGCAGCGGGCATTCGCCGCCCTTGTCGCAGATCGGGCAGTCCAGCGGGTGGTTGATGAGCAGCAGCTCCATCACACCCTGCTGGGCCTTGTCCGCGACGGCCGAGGTCAGCTGGGTCTTCACGACCATGCCGTCGGCGACCGTCATGGTGCACGAGGCCTGCGGCTTCGGCATCGGACGGCCGCCCATTTCGACCTCGACCAGGCACTGGCGGCAGGCGCCCGCCGGGTCGAGCAGCGGGTGGTCGCAGAAGCGCGGGATGACCGTGCCGAGCCGTTCGGCGGTGCGGATCAGCAGCTCGCCCTTGGGCGCGATGACCTCTTCACCGTCGATGACCAGCTTGACGTGGCCCTCGGGGACCGGGGTCTCCTCCGCGGCCGTCCCGGGCTTGTCGGGTGCGATCGTCATGCCTGCGCCCCCACCAATTCGCGCTTGTTTTCGTGACACAAAGCCAGGAACTCGTCCCGGAAGTACTTGATCCCGCTCTGGATCGGCGAGACCGCGCCGTCGCCGAGCGCGCAGAACGAGCGGCCGAGGATGTTGTCGCAGACGTCGAGGAGGGTGTCGATGTCCTCTTCGGTGCCCTTGCCCGCCACCATGCGCTCCAGGATCTGCGCCAGCCAGTACGTGCCCTCGCGGCACGGCGTGCACTTGCCGCAGGACTCGTGCTCGTAGAACTGCGTCCACTTCATCACGGCCCACGGCACGGAAACGGTGTCGTTGAAGACCTGAACGGCCGTCGTGCCCAGCATCGACCCGGCTTCCGCCGCGCCTTCGAAGTCCAGCGGAACATCGAGGTGCTCGGCGGTGAACATCGGCGTGGACGAACCACCCGGCGTCCAGAACTTCAGCGGGACGCCGTCCTTCATGCCGCCCGCCATGTCCAGCAGCTCGCGCAGTGTCGTGCCCAGCGGGCATTCGTACTGGCCGGGGTTCTCGACGTGGCCGGAGATCGAGTAGATCTTCGGGCCGGGCGACTTCTCACGGCCCATCTGGCGGAACCAGTCCGAACCGCCGTTGATGATGTACGGCGCGCTGGCGATGGTCTCGACGTTGTTGACCGTGGTCGGCGCCGCGTAGAGACCGGCGGCGGCCGGGAACGGCGGCTTGAGCCGCGGCTGGCCACGACGGCCTTCCAACGAGTCCAGCAGTGCCGTCTCCTCGCCGCAGATGTACGCCCCGGCGCCCGCGTGCACGGTGATGTCGAGGTCGAATCCGGAGTCGAGGATGTTCTTGCCGAGGTAGCCCGCGTCGTAGGCCTCGCGCACGGCCGCGTTGAGACGGCGGATGCAGTGCAGCGCCTCACCGCGGACGTAGATGAAGCAGTGGTGCGAGCGCATCGCGTACGAGGCGATGACGCAGCCCTCGATCAGCGAATGCGGGTCCGCCATCATCAGCGGGATGTCCTTGCAGGTCCCCGGCTCGCCCTCGTCGGCGTTGATCACCAGGTAGTGCGGCTTGTCCTCGTTCGGCGGCATGAAGGACCACTTGATGCCCGCCGGGAAGCCCGCGCCGCCACGGCCGCGGAGGCCGGAGTCCTTGACCAGCTGGACGATCTGCTCGGGAGTGGCCTTGAGCGCCTTGCGGATCGCGGTGTAGCCCTCGAGGGCTTCGTAGGACTGGATCGTCCACGAGTTGGGCGAAAGCCACCGCTTCGTGAGGACCGGGGTGATCGGGTCAGCCATTACTTCTTCTCCACTTCAGGAAGCGGAACGTCCTTCATCGCGGGCGCGGTCCAGCCGCGGTCCTGCGCGACCTGCGCGCCCCGCAGGGTTTCGACGGCCTGCGAAGGACCGTCGACGTCCGTGCGGTACTGCTGCGCGTCCTCCGGGAAGAACCCGGCGAGCTGCAGCTCGGCGCCCTTGAAGCTCGACAGCGGCGCGCCGCGCGTCGGGGCCGGCTTCTTGCCCGCCTGCAACGCGTCGACCAGCGCGACGGCCTTTTCCTCGGTCTGGTTGTCGAAGTACTCGTAGTTGACCTGGATGACCGGAGCGAGGTCGCAGGCCGCGAGACATTCGGCGTGTTCGAGGGTGATCGAGCCCTGCTCGTTCGGCGTGCCCGCGGTCTCGTTGTGCCCCAGCGGCTTCTCCTCGGAACCGAGGTGCGTCTGGAGCTTCTTGTAGATCGCGTCGCCGCCCATGGCCGCGCACAGCGTGTTGGTGCAGACGCTCACCAGGTGCTCGCCGCACGGGCGGCGCTTGTACATGGTGTAGAACGTCGCGACCGCGCTGACCTCGGCGTCGGACAGGTCCAGGTTCTTCGCGCAGAAGGCGATGCCCTCCTGACTCACGTAACCCTGCACCGACTGCACCAGGTGCAGCATCGGCAGCAGCGCCGACCGGGACTGCGGGTAGCGCGAGATCAGTTCCTGCGCCTTGGCGTGGGTGTCGGCGTCGAAGATGTCCGCGGGCTTCGCGTTCTCCAGGATCCCCTCCGCGAGGGCGGGGTCGGGCGAGATCGCGACGACGTCGACGTCACCGCCGGCGGCGACGTGGGTCTGCTCGGCGAAGCTGGAGCCGGGCTCGGGTGTCGGTGTCGTTCCGGGCTGGGTGCTCAACGGTCCACTCCCCCCATGACGGGGTCGATCGAGGCGATGGCGGCGATCACGTCCGCCACCAGGCCGCCTTCGGCCATCGCGGGCATCGACTGCAGGTTCACGAAACTCGGTTCGCGCACGTGGACCCGCAGCGGCCTGGTGCCGCCGTCGGAGACCAGGTGCACCCCGAGCTCACCGCGCGGCGATTCCACCGCCGTGTAGGTCTGGCCCGGCGGGACCTTGAAGCCTTCGGTGACCAGCTTGAAGTGATGGATGAGCGATTCCATCGACTGGCCCATGATCTTGCGGACGTGCTCCAGCGAGTTGCCCATGCCGTCGCTGCCGATCGAGAGCTGCGCGGGCCAGGCGACCTTCTTGTCCTCGACCATGACCGGGCCCGGTTCGAGCTTCTTCAGGCACTGCTTGATGATCCGCAGGCTCTGGTGCATCTCCTCGACGCGGATCAGGTACCGCGCCCAGCAGTCCGCGTCGGTCGAGGTCGGGATGTCGAACTCGAACTCGTCGTAGCGGGAGTACGGCTCGGTCTTGCGCAGGTCCCACGGGAGGCCCGCGCTGCGCAGCACCGGACCGGTGACACCGAGCGCGAGGCACGCGTCGACCGGCAGGTACCCGACGCCCTTGAGCCGGTTGCGCCAGATCGGCTGACCGGTGAAGAGCTTGTCGTACAAGGGAAGCCGCTCGTCCATCGTCTTGACGAACGCGCTGACCGCCTCGTGGTAGTCGGCGGGCATGTCCTGCGCGAGACCGCCGGGGCGGATGAACGCGTGGTTCATCCGGAGACCGGTGAGGTGCTCCAGCAGGTGCAGGACCTCTTCGCGCTCACGGAAACCGAGCGTCATCGCCGTGGTGGCACCGAGTTCCATGCCGCCGGTGGCGATGTAGACCAGATGCGAGCCGATGCGGTTGATCTCCAGCAGCATCACGCGCAGCAGCTCGGCGCGGCGCGGGGCCTGGATGCCGAGCAGCTTCTCGACGCCGAGGCAGTACGAGAGTTCGGTGGAGAGCGGCGCGAGGTAGTCCATGCGCGTCACGAAGGTGACGCCCTGGGTCCACGTGCGGTACTCGCAGTTCTTCTCGATCCCGGTGTGCAGGTAGCCGATGACCGAGCGGAGCTGGGTGACGGTCTCGCCCTCCATCTCCAGCACGAGCCGGAGCACGCCGTGCGTCGACGGGTGCTGCGGGCCCATGTTGATGACCATGCGCTCGTCGTGGCGAGAGTCCTCGATGAGGTCTTCCCAGTCACCACCGGAAACGGTGTAGACGCGGCCTTCGGTGGTCTCGCGGGAGTCGGCTTCGGGGACTTCCGTCTCTTGGAATTCGGTGCTCACGAGTACGACCTCCGCTGGTCCGGCGGCGGGATCTCCGCGCCCTTGTATTCGACCGGGATCCCGCCGAGCGGGTAGTCCTTGCGCTGGGGGTGACCGTCCCAGTCGTCCGGCATGAGGATGCGGGTGAGCGCGGGGTGCCCGTCGTAGACGATGCCGAACATGTCCCAGGTCTCCCGCTCCTGCCAGTCGGCGGTCGGGTAGAGCCCGACCAGCGACGGGACGTGCGGGTCCTCGATGTCGAGGGTGACCTCGATGCGGATCCGGCGGCGGTAGGTCATCGACGTGAAGTGGTAGACCGAGTGCAGCCGCTGCGGGACGTCCACGCCGTAGTCGACGCCGGACAACGAGCTCAGCAGCTCGAAGCGGAGACCGGCGTCGTCGCGCAGGGTCCTGGCGATCTCGACGAGGTGCTCGCGGGCGACGTAGAAGGTGATCTCGCCGCGGTCGACCGTGGTCTGCTGGATCGCGCTCGCCGGAACCTTGTTGTCCGCCAAGGCCGCGTAGAACTCGTCGGCGAATTCGTCGAACCAGCCGCCGTACGGGCGCTCCGCCGGGGGCGGGCTGAACGCGGGGAGCCGGACGCCGCCGTAACCGGAGGTGTCACCGGTGCCGTGCACGCCGAACATGCCCTGGCGCTCTTTACCGGTGACGACCGGCTCGGCCGGGCGGGTGCCCTGCGGTTCGAGACCGCCTTCGGGCCGCTCGGCGCTGGACTGCTCGCCGCCCGTCTCGGGGACTTCGGGAGTGTTGTCTTCGGGCACGTCGCTCACTTCTTCGCGTACTTGATCGAGGAGGCGATCAGCTCGGTGCGCTCACCGCTGGCGGCACGGATCGCGGCCCGGCGGGCGTTGATCGGCTCGTCCTGGATCTTGGCGTGCAGCTTCAGGATCGCGTCGAGCAGCATTTCGGGGCGCGGCGGGCAGCCGGGGAGGTACATGTCGACCGGGACGATGTGGTCGACGCCCTGCACCACGGCGTAGTTGTTGAACATCCCGCCGGACGAGGCGCAGACGCCCATCGCCAGCACCCACTTGGGCTCGGCCATCTGGTCGTAGATCTGGCGCAGCACCGGCGCCATCTTCTGCGTGACGCGGCCGGCGACGATCATCAGATCCGCCTGGCGCGGCGTCGCGCTGAAGCGCTCCATGCCGAAACGCGCGATGTCGTAACGGGAACCGCCGACGGTCATCATCTCGATCGCGCAGCAGGCGAGACCGAAGGTGGCGGGCCACATCGAGTTCTTGCGGGCCCAGTTCACCAGGCCTTCGAGACTGGCCAGGAGGATGCCGTTGGGGAGTTTTTCTTCGAGGCCCATGCTTCTCTAGTTCCAATCCAGGCCGCCGCGACGCCACACATAGGCGTACGCGAAACCGACCGTCGCGATGAACAGCACGATCTCCACCAGGCCGAACATGCCCAGCGCGTCCGCGGAGACCGCGAACGGGTAGAGGAAGACCATCTCGATGTCGAACAGGATGAACAGCATCGCGGTGATGTAGTACGCGACCGGCATCCGGCCGCCGCCGACGACCGGCTGCGGCGACGGTTCGATGCCGCATTCGTAGGCCGCGAGCTTCGCCTTGTTGGCCCGGCTCGGGCCGACGAGCGGGCCGAGCAGCACCGAAAGCACCGCGAATCCGAGAGCGAGGACGAACAGGAGGACCAAGGGGAGGTACATGTCCAGATTGGGCACCTTCGAGGTGTCCGCCTGGGCCAGCACGGGCAACATCAGCACGGGGTTTTCGCCATCCTTTCCGCGCCGCTGCGGTTTTCGAGTCGGGGTTCACCGCTTCCCTCGGTCGGCACCCTAAGTCACCTGGGTCACACCGCCGAGGGTTAGGCAACCCTTACGGGCCGTGCATGACGGCCCCCTTGCTTGTGAAATAGTTCACAAGCCTCCCGTCGAGGATGTGAAGCGATTCACAAAGCATGGGGGGAGTGTAGGACGTGACTCACATTCTTGTCCCTAGGCCCCGTGCTATAAGGCTGCCCTAACTTGACCGCACGGCCAGTACGGTTTCTTCCCACGTGCGATACCGGTGACCTGCGACGTCGTTCCGAAGATCGACTCGGGGAGTCCGTTTGACCACGTTTGTCCTGTGACCGATACCACTGCGCGGAGTACCCGTGACTGGTCCAGACGTGTGGTCCGGCGCAGGTGGGACACGGGATGAGCGCCAGATGGGCCGAGGTGGCGGGCCTGTGCGGTGGCGCGTGGGTCGGGGTGGTCGTGAGTGGCAAGTGCCG
>NZ_NMQT01000049.1 GCF_002234405.1 Amycolatopsis thailandensis
CACTTCCGATCTCAAGGAGGCCTTCACGGACCGGACTCGCGCTCCGCCACAGCCGGAACCCAGCAGCTACCTAAGACACGGTCGGCTTTAGCCCGAATCGCCACTCACGACCACCTGACCCGGCTCGCTCCGCCAGGTCGCGACACCCGAAGCCGGCAGACACGCGAGCGGCCGAGCACGACACCTTCGCCTCACCACTCAAGAGCGCGACTTACCACTCACGCTCTCACGGGTCATTCCGCCAGTTTGATCGCGATCCCCACGGTCCGGTCCTTCGGCCCCCGCAGCTTGCTGAAGAACATCGTCACCTGTCCGGTGATCCCGTACTTCCGCGCGATCACCTTGCGCACGCGTTCGGTCCCGTCGAGGTCCAGCAGCCGTGCCTCGCCCGCGACGACGTCGCCGTGGGTCTTCTTGCCGCGGAGGTCGCAGGCTTGGACCTCGACGCGGCCGCTGTTGCGGATGCGCTTGACCTTGCCCGCCTTCCGCTCGGACCAGAGCACCAGCTCGCCGCCGTCGCCCGCGGCCCAGACCGGAGTCGGCACCGGGACGCCGCTCTTGCGGAAGGTGGTCAGCATGACGTACTTCTCGGCGGCGATCCGCTCGAACTCCGATCCCATGTGGAGAGTCTAGGGCGTCCGGCGCCGCAACGTAGCCGCGCCGAGGATCAGCGCGGCCAGCGCGCACGCCCCGACGACGAGCAGGTTCCGGATCAGTGTCGCGTCCACGGTGCCCGAAGTGGTGACGCGGGTGAGCGCCTCGACAGCGTACGAAAGCGGCATCACGTCGGAGAGCCGGTTGAGGAGCCAGCCCATTTCCCCGCGTGGCACGAACAGTCCGCACAGCAGGATCTGCGGCAGCACGAACAGCGGCATGAACTGCACCGCCTGGAACTCCGTCCGCGCGAAAGCGCTCACGAACAGGCCGAGCGCCATCCCGAGCAGGGCGTCGAGGACGGCGATGAGCAGCAGCATCCCGATCGAGCCCGCGATGTCGAGGCCGAGCCAGGTCAGCGAGATCCCGGCCGCAACGCCGACCTGCACGATCGCGATCGAGCCGAACGCGATCGCGTAGCCGAAGAGCAGGTCCAGCCTGCCGATCGGCAGGGTCATCAGGCGTTCCAGTGTCGCCGTGGTGCGCTCGCGCAGCGTGGTGATCGAAGTGATCAGGAACATGATCAGGAACGGGAAGACGCCGAGTAGCGCCGGGGCGACGCGGCTGAACACCGCTTCCGAGTTGAAGACGAAGCGCAGCAACACCATCAGCAGCGACGGGACGACGATCAGCATCGCGACGGTGCGCGGATCGTGCCGGAGCTGCAAGAGGATGCGGCGGGCCGTGGCCAGTGTCAGGGCGGGGTTCACGACGCCACCTCGCTTTCCCGGACCAGCCGCAGGAACGCCTGCTCCAGATCGGTCGTCCCGGTGCGCTCGCGCAGTCCGGACGGGGTGTCGTCGGCGAGGATCCGGCCTTCGCGCATGAGCAGCAGCCGATCGCATCGCGCGGCTTCGTCCATGACGTGGCTGGACACCAGCAGCGTCGCGCCGCCGTCGGCGAGACGTCGGAACAGCGCCCAGAGTTCGTCTCGGAGCACGGGATCCAGGCCGACGGTCGGTTCGTCGAGCACGAGCAGCTCGGGTTTCCCGAGCAGCGCGACGGCGAGGTTGGCACGACCGTGCTGACCGCCGGACAGCGATCCGACCAGCTTACCGGCGTGCTCGGCGAGCCCGACCTCGTCGATCACCCTGTCCACATCGGACATCGGCGCGCGCAGCACGGAAGCGAAGTAGCGCAAGGCTTCCGTGATGGTGAGGTCGGCGTAGACGGCCGGGTTCTGGGTGGCGTAGCCGATCAGCCGCCGCAGCGGCGGGCTGCCCGCGGGATGGCCGAGCACGGTGACCTCGCCCGCCGCGAGGATCTGCACGCCGACGATCGCGCGCATCAGCGTCGTCTTGCCGCAGCCGCTGGGCCCGAGCAGGCCGGTGATCCGGCCGCGCGGCGTCTCGAAGCCGATGCTCTTGACGACCTCGCGGCCGCCGCGGACGACCCGCAGTCCCGTCACGGAGATCGCCGAATTAGCCATACGTTTAATTCTGCGCCCGTTGAGAACCGCGAGTCAAGAGCGCGCGGTTCAGGAGAGCCGGACGGCGATGCCCGGATAGTCGGTGACCAGCAGGTGCTCGTCGTAGTTCAGCACGCAGGAGAAGTCGAAAACCGGTGCGGTGTAGGCGAAATCGCGATCACCGATCCGCTGGTAGCGCTGCTCCAGCCGCTCCACGGCGAGGTCGCCGGCCCGGACGTACGCGGCGGGCGCTTCGGTGGCGGCGCCCAAGGCGAGACCGAGCCTGTGCACCGGCAGCGTGTTCGTCATCGACGACGATTCGAGGTCGACGTCGAAACAGCCGTCGAGCCGCGGATCCGGGACTCCGTCCGCCCGCCATCGTCCGTCGCCGTCCGCGTCGAGCACCGTGCGCCGTGCGCCGGGAGCCCGTGACCGAGCGGCCGGAGATCTCCGCCCGCCTCGTCCGCCAGGCGGCGTCGACGGTGATCGAATACTCGACGAGCCAGGACTCCCCGTCCTCGACCGCCGTCGTGGCGCCGCTGATCCGCCACCCGCCTTCGTGTTCCTGGAAGAACGCGACCTCGAAGCCGGTCCTCGCGTCCCGATGACGCCAGCTCGCCGCCGCGGGGAGGCTCACGGCACCAGGACGAGCTTGCCCCGCACGTGACCCGCTTCGCTCTCGTCCTGAGCGGCGGCCGCTTCGGCGAGCGGGTACACCCGGGAGATCGGCAAGGTGAGCTTGCCTTCGGCGGCGAGCGCGGCGCCTTCGGCCAGCGAGCCGGGGACCTGCTCCGCCGGAGAACCCGAGGTGAAGCGGACGCCGTGATCGGCCGCGTCCGACGCGGCGATGGTGATGACGCGCTTCGGGCCGCCGGTCAGCTCGACG
The DNA here is from genome assembly GCF_002234405.1 of Amycolatopsis thailandensis. Classification (GTDB taxonomy): domain Bacteria; phylum Actinomycetota; class Actinomycetes; order Mycobacteriales; family Pseudonocardiaceae; genus Amycolatopsis; species Amycolatopsis thailandensis. The sequence goes on from NZ_NMQT01000049.1 coordinate 2,949, forward strand.
AGAGCGGAGAGCGAGTGCCCAGAGGCGTCGAAGGACGCGTCGATGCCCTGTGGCGCGACGGCGCGTACGCGCTCGGCGAGCCCTTCGCCGTACTGCACCGGGACGGCGCCCAGCGAGCGCAGGTAGTCGTGATTCGCTTCGCTCGCGGTCCCGACGACGGTCAGCCCCCGCGCGACGGCGAGCTGGACGGCGATGGTGCCGACACCGCCCGCGGCGCCGTCGACGAGCAGCGTCTCGCCCTTCTCGAGGTCCAGCAGGTTGAGGGCGCGATAGGCCGTGTTGACGACCGCGGGCAGCGCCGCGGCCAGCTCCCAGGAGAGCGACTCGGGCTTGCGGATCACGCTCGCCGCCTCCGCGAGGACGTACTCCGCGTATCCGCCGATACCGGTCCCGAGGACCTCGTCACCGGCGGCGAAGCCGGACACCCCTTCGCCGGTCGCGTCGATCACGCCGGCGACGTCTCCGCCGGGGACGGCGGGGAACTCCGTCGGGAACACCTCGGCCATCAGCCCGGCCCGGATCTTCCAGTCGATCGGGTTCACGCCCGCGGCCCGGACGGCGACCCTGACCTGGCCCGGCCCGGGCTCGGGAAGCTCCCGGTCGAGGACGTGGAGGACTCGCGAGTCGCCGTACTTGGTGAACGCGATGGAGCGGTAGGTGTCCGTCATGCCGTCGACAACCGCCGCCCGCCCGCCGCTATTCCGGTGGCTTCCCGAACCAGCTGTAGTCGCCGGGGATGAGCTGCACGCCGTCGGCGATGTCGAGCAGCGTGGCCTTGTCCCGCTTGCCCGACACGATGAGCCACTGGTCGCCCGTCAGCCGGACGGCGACCGTTTCGTCCTGGGGGCCGAGCCTGCCGTCCCGTTTCGGGAGGTAGTAGCCGTCGGCGCCCCGGACCTTGAGGGGAACCGGCTCCGCCCCGTCGACCTCCGGCCGGTCGCGGCGCAGCGACGCCGTGACGACCGCCGCCGCGGTGGGTTGCCCGGCGCGGGTGGCTTCGAGATCGGTCGCGCCCCCGCCGGTCGTCAGGAACGTGCTCACCCCTGACAACTCCAGGTCGTCGGGCAACCTGCCGAAGCGCAGTTCGCCCGAGACCCGGGCACGGTCGTCCTTGACCATCTCGTCCGCGATCCGCTGACCGATCCCGCGCGGATCCTTCATGAAGTACAAGGTCATGCTCAGCAGGTACACGTCGTCGGGCGACCAGGTCAGCATCATCGCGTCGCCGTGGACCTCGGACACCATCCCGACCCTGCCGTGCACGATGATCTGGTTCGGCGCGGGCGCGATCTTCCAAGGCTCGGCCCCCTTGGCCAGCGGAGTGCTGGTCAGCTCGACATGACCGAGTTCCCCGGCACTCCAGGACCTGGTCTGCGGCGCGGGGTACGGTTTCGCGGCCCGCCGGTTCTCCTTGAAGCCGTCGGGAAGCCAGCCGGGCTTGTACGGCAGCACCGCCCAGTCCGCGTTCACCCGCGAAGCCGGGGGGACCGCGGTGAAGGCCCGCATGCCCAGCGGCACCCCGAGCGCGATGATCGCGACCGCCGCCGCGACCAGTGCCAGCGCCATCGTCGGACGGCTTCGCCGCCGCTGGTCCAGCGCCTCGCGGATCTCCGCCCCGTCAGGCGCCCGCGTCGCCAGATGTTCGAGGCTCTCCCGGATCAGGTTCTCGGCGTTCTCTTCACTCAGGCGGGTCATTTGCGGGCTCCCGTGGGCTGAACGGACGAGGACTGTCCGGTCTCCCGCAGCGTCGCGAGCGCGCGCGAGATCTGGCTGCGCACGGTCGACGTCGCACAGCGGAGCACCGCGGCGATCTCCTCGTCGGAGTAGTTCTCGTAGTAGCGGAGCACGATCGCGGCGCGTTGTTTGCGCGGGAGCTTCGCGAGCCTGTCCAGCATCGCGTCGCGTTCGTCGTACTCGACGGCGTGATCGGAGACCGGCGGGCTCACCAGATCGAGTACCTCCGGTGACGACGGCACCACGCGGCGGACCGCCAGACGCCGTCGCCACGAGAAGTACTCGTTGGTCACCATCCGGCGGACGTACGTCGGCGGTGACTCGATCCTGTGCCAGCGTTGCTGAGCGCGCAGCAGCACCTCCTGCACGATGTCCTGCGCCAGGTACGGATCGTCGGTCAGGACGGTCGCGTAGCGCAGGAGCCCGTCCAGGCGATCCGCGACGAACTCGTCGAAGGTCGCAGGCACGTGTTCCCCCTCAGCCGGTGGTCTCGCTCTATGGACGCACGAGACCACCGTGCTGATGCATCGGGGGCGGAACTTTCCCGGTGAACATGATCACCGCACGGCGGTCTCCAGCCGGACGAAGGCGAATCCGGTCGTCGCGAGCTCCTCGCCCGAGGGGCCGGTGGCCGCCGGACGGCGTTCGCCGTCGTGCACCACCAGCAGGCCGTGCGGGTAGAGGGGGCCCAGCGGCCTGGTGGTGATCGCGGCTCCGTCGGAGTGCTCGACCGAGTCGGTGCCGCGTCCGGCGACGATCCGGAAGTCGCGCCGCGGGAGGCCGGCGCGGTCGTAGACCACGAACCGCGAGTCGCCCTGGCTCGACGCGAGCAGCTTGCCGTCGGCCAGCGCCAGCCCTTCGGCGTCCGCGACCAGCCACTTGCCGCCGAAACCGGGGTCGGGGCCGTCGGCGACGCACTCCTCGGTGACCTCGTCGAAGCGCTGCGGCGCCCCGAACGAACGCACCTTGTCGATCAGCTCGGGACGGCCGAAACCATGGTCGTCGACCGGGATCCGCCAGATCCCGACGTCCTCCTGCGCGGTGTGGAGCACGCGGTGCTCGACGTCGAGCACCGACCCCTCCAGCTGCGGGCGCTCGTCCGGCTCGCCGCACGGCGACCAGGTCTTCCCGTTCGGCAGCCGGAACTCCGACGGCAGGTCGATCGTGCCGATCGGTGTCGTGCCGACGGTGCCGTCCGGTTTGTCGACAAGTCGCAGAAGCGCCACGCGGGTCTCGTGCCGCCGGGTCACCGCGACCCAGCGCGCGCCGGTGCGCGGGTCATGCCCGGCGGTGAGCCCGTACGCTGTCCGCTGTTCGTCCACTTCGGACTCGGACGCGGAGAAAACCGGTGCGGCGAAAGGATCCGTGACGTCCCGCAACACCCGCGATCCGGCCGCGGCGCCGGCGGGGTCGATCCGGTAGACGCGCACGCGGTCCCGGCCGCGGTCGCTCACCACCGCGAGATCGCCGACGACGTCGACGTTGTTGAACCGCCCGCCCGCGGGCACGGCGAGGTGCTGGAGCTGCCGCGCCTTCAGGTCGAACGCGGCCAGCCCGCCCTCTTTGAGGGTGCCGAGTACGACACTGGCCGACGGGTTCTTCGGGTGGACCCAGATCGCCGGGTCGTCGGCGTCGGCGTTCGCCGGGTCCGCGCCCGCGTCGTCGACGAACGCCCTGGTCTGCGCCACGGGCGAGGGGTTCTGGGTCGCTTCGGCAGGCACGCCGGCGAGCAGGGAGGCCGCCAGCAGGGGGACCAGTGCGATGCGCATCCTCGGGAAGTTAGCCGCGCGGGGTGTCCGGCCGGTGAACGCCGTCGGTCAGGTAATACTGCGCGACCGGGGCCAGCATCGCGACGACCTCGTCCTCCGACGCGGCGACGAGCGGCGGGAGCCCGATGACGTAGCGCAGCAGCGCGAACCCGACCATCTGCGCGGCGATCCCGGCCACCCGGACCTTCGGCACGCCGCGCGCCTCGGCGACCCGTGCCAGCACCGCCCGTTCCAGGAACTGCCGCATCATGGTCGCGACCTGCTCGTTGGTGGTCGCGGACCGGATCATGGCCAGGAACGGCGCGCGCCCTTCCGGGGCCTGCCAGAGGCCGAGGAACGCGCGGACGAGACGTTCGCCGATCTCGTCCTCGGGGCCTTCGAGGATCCGGGGGACCAGTTCGCCGGGGTCGACCGGCAGGTTCATCGACGCGGCGAAGAGCCGCTGCTTGGTACCGAAGAAATGGTGCAGCAGCGCGGCGTTCACCCCCGCTTCGGCCGCGATGCCGCGTACGGTCGCCCCGTCGTAGCCCTGTTCGGCGAACCTCCGCCGTGCCGCCTCGAGGATCTCCTCCCGCGTCTCGGTCTGCCCCGGCCGCCGTCCCGCCTGTGCCATTCCGCGAGCTTAGAACGCCCTTGACTACGCTTGGCCCCATGTCAGTCGCAGTCAGGGTCATCCCGTGTCTCGACGTCGACGCGGGCCGTGTGGTGAAGGGTGTCAACTTCGCCGACCTGCGCGACGCCGGCGACCCCGTCGAGCTCGCCCGCCTGTACGACGCCGAGGGCGCGGACGAGCTCACGTTCCTCGACGTCACGGCGTCCTCCGGGGACCGCGAGACCACGTTCGACGTCGTCCGCCGGACCGCGGAGCAGGTGTTCATCCCGCTCACCGTCGGTGGCGGCGTGCGCACGAACGACGACGTCAACCGGCTGCTGCGCACCGGCGCGGACAAGGTGAGCATCAACACCGCCGCCATCGCGCGGCCGGAGTTCCTGCGCGAGGCGTCCCGCCGGTTCGGCGCGCAGTGTGTCGTCCTGTCGGTGGACGCCCGCCGGGTCCCCGAAGGCACCGAACCGACACCGTCCGGATTCGAGGTGACCACGCACGGCGGTCGCCGCGGCACCGGGATCGACGCCGTCGAGTGGGCAGCGCGCGGTGAGGAACTCGGTGTCGGCGAGATCCTGCTCAACTCGATGGACGCCGACGGCACCAAGAACGGTTTCGATCTCGAACTCCTGACCCAGGTTCGCGCGGCCGTCCGTGTCCCGGTGATCGCCAGCGGCGGCGCCGGCGCGCTCGACCACTTCCTGCCCGCCGTCGAAGCGGGGGCGGACGCGGTGCTCGCGGCCAGCGTGTTCCACTTCGGACAGTTGAAGATCGGCGAGGTCAAGAACGCTCTGCGCGCCGGGGGAGTCGTGGTCCGATGATCATGGCCAAGTGGAAGGCCTCCACCGAGGTCAAGGTCGTCTGCGCGCTGTTGCTCGGGCTCGGCCTCGCGTACGTCGGGATGGCCGCGGTCCTCATGTTCGCGCCGTATTCGTCCGCGCGGACGTTCCTGCTGCCGGGAACGGCGGTGGTGCTCGGTGGGCTCGTCGTGGCGGGGCTGGTGCTGAAGATGCGTTCGGCGCGGTTCGCCGGTTTCGGCGTCAGCTTCCTGTTCGCGTTGCTGCACGCGCTGTCCATGCTGGCGGCGGAACTCTTCTGGGTGAAGATCGTCTCCGGGATCCTGTTCGCCGGGTACATCTACACGGCGGTCCTGCTCAACTCGATGCCGGTGAAACGGCACCTTCTCGGAGCCACGAATGACGCTTGACCCCGCCCTCTCGGATCGCTTGAAGCGCAACGCCGACGGGCTGATCGCCGCCGTCGTCGTCGAACACTCCACATCGGACGTCCTGATGATGGCGTGGATGAACGACGAGGCGCTGGAGCGCACCCTCACCACCCGGCGCGGGACCTACTATTCGCGCAGCCGCCAGGAACTGTGGGCCAAGGGCGAGACCTCCGGCCATGTCCAGCACGTGCGTGAGGTGCGGATCGACTGCGACGGCGATACCGTCCTGCTGCGCGTCGACCAGACCGGCCCGGCCTGCCACACCGGCACGCACACCTGCTTCGACACCGACGAACGGCTGCTGCTGGCCGACGAGAGCGAGAATCCGTGAATGTCGTCGCCAACGTCCTGGTCGGCATCGTCGCCCTGATCCACCTGTACATCGTCGTGCTCGAAATGTTCCTGTGGACCACTCCGCGTGCTCGCGCCTCCTTCGGCACCACCGAGGAGTTCGCGAAGGAGAGCGCGCCGCTGGCGGCGAATCAGGGGCTGTACAACGGTTTCTCGCCGCCGCGCTGATCTGGGGCCTGATCGCGACCGGAAGCACGGCTTGGCAGTTCAAGATCTTCGGCCTCGCCTGCGTAATCGTCGCCGGGCTCTACGGGACGGCGACGGCGAGCAAGAAGATCTTCTTCGTGCAGGTGGTTCCCGGCACGCTGGCGTTGATCGCGGTGCTGATCGCGGGCTGACCCCTGCTCACTTGCACGCCCGAAGAGGGCTCACGGTTGCCCTGGAGCGAGAAGGAACTCGTCGTCCGGAAAAGCGGAGTCTTCCGGCTAATCTCGGCGCATGAAACCGGGGCGAGGGAAGAAAAGATCGGCCAAGAGCGGCCGTCGGAGACGTCGTCCGCCCATTGCCGGACGACCGCTGGCCCCTTCGGCCGTCGAGGACATCAAAAGCCTTGCCGCGCAGACTGTGCACGGCGAAGTCGCCACCCCGCTGATCGAGAAACTGTCGCACTACAAAGTGCGCGCGCTGGCTTTGTCGGTGCTCTGGCTGGCCTTGTTCATCGCCGGTCTGGCAAATCTCGATCTGCTTCGGCAGGATTCCTTGCGGACGACGAGGAACGGGGTCCAGGTAGAGGGCACAGTGCAGAAGGCCGAGGCGGCCTCCAGGTCGAACCGTGTCTACGTCACGCTCACCTATACAGCCGGCGCGAAGTCGTACACGACCTCGGTCTCCGTCGATTCGAGGGAAAAGCACCAGACCGGGGACAAGATCTTTCTCTCCTACGCGATAGGAGACCCCCAAAGGATCTTGACGGTCGGAGGTAGTCTCCACGGCAATTCCGGCGGTGGCTTCCTGACCCTTCTGACCTTCTCCGCGCTCTTCGGCTTTCCGATGTGCCTGTACGCCGCATGGCTCTGGCGCGAACGGTATCGCTCGGCATCGAGGACCGGCTTGCGCGAGGCCACGGCGACGGTGCGGCCCGGGTGGCTGTTCCCCAAGATCGATGTGTACTTCGAAGACGACTACAAGTTCCTCGCCACGCGCCGGTCGCTGAGGATCGCGCCCAAAGTCCGGAAGGCTCCCGTCTTCGTCGGCGGCGAAGGAACGGCCATGATCGTGATCTTCCCGCGAGGACGCTTCCGCAAGGACACGCTCTACACCGTTCCCGCCAAGGAGATCGAGCCGGACACGGACTGATCCGTGAGTGGGGGCTGCCGGCTTCGGGTGCCGTGAAAGCCACTTTCACAACCTTCAACGTTGCGAAAGTGGCTTTCACAACGCCGCCGGCCCACCAGACCGCACCGGGTCGGGGTGGTCGTGAGTGGCAAGTGTCGTTCTATTGGGCGATAAGTCAAATATGGCATGGTCGGTCCTGCCGCGCGGGCCCTCTTCGCTGCCCGAGGACATGGTTCCGGACTGGGTGGCGATCAGGCGCGCCCCGAGTGTCCACATGAGACGGTTAGCGACAATCGACCGTCCGATTTATGGCCATATGAGGCTTTCCGCTAGGGGGTCGTGAGTGGCAAAGAGGGTTAGAACCCTCTGTCTGAGTTCAGG
>NZ_NMQT01000005.1 GCF_002234405.1 Amycolatopsis thailandensis
AGGGCCGCGCGCCGGGGCGGGCTCGTCCGGCTCGGCATCGACGCCGCCGACCTCGCGCGCCCGGGGCTGCGGCAGGCGTTCCTCGACGCCGTCGACGTCTCGCTGGAGAACCGGGCTTTCGGGGCCACTTATGGCTCGCTCTCACGGCCGCGGTCCCTGCAACTAGATTGACGGGATGACCGACGAGGCCGACCGGGGTGACGCACAGGCGACGTTGCTGCGGCTCTGGCGCCGGTCGGAACGCGCGACGCGCGGCAGGCCGTCGGTGCTCGACGTCGACAGCGTCGTGGCGGCCGCCGTGGCCCTCGCCGATCGCGAAGGCGTCGCGAACGTGACGCTGGCGAACGTCGCGAAGGATCTTGGCGTCACGAAGATGTCGCTGTACCGCCACATCGGCTCCAAGTCGGAACTGCTGGAGCTGATGGCCGACTTCGCCATCGGCGACCCGCCGCCGGTGGTGTCCACCGGCGACTGGCGGGCCGAGCTGACCGCGTTGGCCGAGGCCAACCGTGACGTGCTGATGAGCCATCCGTGGCTGGTCGAGCTGCCGCTGTCCGGTCCGCCCGCCGGCCCGCACGCGGTCGCCTGGATGGACGCGATCCTGCGCACGCTGCGCGACACCGGTCTCGACTGGGGCACCAGAGGCGGGGTTCTGGTACTGGTCAGCGGCTATGTACGCCTCGCGTGCGCGCAGGCCCTCCAGCTCGCGGAAGGCAGGAAGGACAGCGGGCTGAGCCAGGCCCAGTCCGAGCAGGCCTACGGCAAGAGCCTCGCCGAGCTGATCGACCCGGAGCGCTTCCCGGACGCGGTGGGCTTCCTGACCTCCGGACTCGGCACGCCCGACCAGGCCGAGGACCCCGAATTCGGCTTCGGGCTCGACGTCCTCCTCAACGGCGTCGCCGCTCTCATCGACGCGAACTGACCACCCTCGACCCGCCTTTAATATCCGTCGGACACTAATTAGTGTACGTTGGATACTAAAGACCTTCGATGGGGGAACAATGAAGTCGTTGCCGACCAGCGAGCGAGTGCTCGCACCGGATCTGGCCAGGGGTTTCGCGCTGCTGCTGGTCGCGCTGGCGCATACCGCGAGCATCTTCCTGGGGAACTCGCCGGGTGTCGACCAGACGCCGCAGGGCTTGGAGCGGCCGTACTTCGTCGGGTTGTTCGTCTTCGTGCACGCGTGCGCGTTGCCGCTGTTCGGCATGATGCTCGGCTACGGGATGGTGCAGTTCGCGGATCGTCAGCAAGCTCTGGGTGAGTCCTGGCCCCGAACGCGGGGAGTCCTGCTCCGGAGGCACGCGTGGTTGCTGGTTTTCGGCGCCGTCGACGGGGTGCTGTTCTTCTCCGGTGACGTGCTCGGCGCTTACAGCGTTATCGGGATCGTGTTCACCCTGCTGCTTTTGAAACGTGGCAAGGGTTTCTATCGGCTTCCGGCCTTTTACCTGGTCTTCGCCCTCTGCTACCTCGCCGTGCTGATGTACCTGGTGCTCACCGGGAACTCCGGGAGCGCGCCGGTGCCGTCCCCGGAGGACGCGTCTTCTCTGGCGCCGACGTACGGCGAAGCCCTGCAGGGGCGGCTGGTGGAATGGCCGTCCATCACGCTGGTCCTGCTGCCGTCGATCCTCTTCGTCTGGGTGGGCGCCTGGGCCGCGAAGAAGCGCCTGCTGGAGGAGCCGAACCGGAAGCTGCTCCTCGTCGGCCTGTTCGGCGGATTCGGCGTCGCGATCGCGGGCGCCCTGCCGATGGGTCTCTTCGCCGGCGACTACGTCGGGTTCGACGCCGACACTGCCGCGCTCGCCAAGACGCTGTATGAGGGAGCGGGCGTTTTCGGCGCGATCGGCTACCTCAGCCTGTTCGGCCTCATCGGCATGGCAGTCGGCAAAAAGAACCGTGGCGTGGTCGTCACCGCGATCTCCGCGCTCGGGCAGCGCACGCTAAGCGCCTACCTGTTCCAGTCGGTGGCGTGGCTGATCCTGGCGCCGCCGTTCATGCTGGGCCTCGGCGGCCAGGCGAAGGACCCGACGTTCGTGGCGGCCGCCTGCGGGCTCGGCGTGTGGCTGCTTTCGGTCGTCGTCGCGTACTGGATGCACCGGAAGGGTTACCGCGGCCCGGCGGAGATCCTGGTGCGGAAACTGGCTTACCGGAGTCAGTGAGCCGAAAGGCAAACGCGTCGTGCCGAAGATGATGGCGGGGTGGCCTGGGTCGGGTGGTCCCGATGTCGTGTCCTGAAGGGGGCCCTTGAGACGTTCAACGTCCTGAAGGCCCCCTTTGAGACATCCGAAGCACCGGAACCCGGCGGGGCTTGACGCGAAGGGAGCTTTCGCTGCGTGCGATGCGGGGAAAGTCCCCTTCACCCCGGCTGGGCTCGCCGCCCGCCACGCCCCCCTTTGTCTTCCCTTCAGTTAGAGCTTCACGGGTTCCCCGACGTCGAGCACCTTCACCTCGGTGCCTTCCGGGGCGAGGTTGGCGAACAGGCCGTAGTGCATCTGCGGCCGCGCGAGGACGGCTTCGTGGATCGGGACGGCGAGGCGCGGCGAAACGGCGCGCAGGTAGTCGACGGCTTCGCCCGCCTTGAGCCACGGGGCGCCGGTGGGCAGGCCGAGGACGTCGATCTTCTGTTCCGGCACGAAGAACGAGTCACCCGGGTGGTAGAAGGCACCGTGATCGACGATGTAGCCGACGTTCGGAATGGCCGGGATGTCCTCGTGGATCACGGCGTGCTCACCGCCGACGACGTTGATGCCACTGGACCCGATGCCGAACGCGTCGCCGGGGCTCGCGATCTGGAACTCGGCGCCGAGCTTCCGGACGGCGTCGGCGGATCCCGGGTCCACGATCAGCTGAGCGCCGGGGTTCGCTTCCAGCAGCGCGGGCAGCCTTTCGACGTCGAGGTGGTCGAAATGCTGGTGGGTGATCAGGATGGCGTCCAGTTCACGCTCGCCCTCGAAACCCACCGAGAAGGTGCCGGGGTCGATCAGGATCCGCGCGCCCTCGGTCTCCAAAAGTGTGCAAGCGTGTCCAAAGTGGACAATACGCATCGATGTTCTCCTTCGAGGTAGGTCGTTTTCCAGCCTATGCCCGGAGGAGGGCGTCGCCAAGTTCGGTGCGCAGGTAGCGCACCTCGCGGCCGCGGCGCCGCGTGTCGAGCAGGCCCGCCGCGCGCATCGCGGTCAGATGCTGCGAGACCGTCGGCGCGGAGAAGCCGAGCCTGCGCGCCAGCTCGGTGGTGCTCGCGGGCTCGTTGAGGGTCGTGAGCAGCGCGGCTTTCGTTCGGCCGAGTACGCCCGCCAGCGCGTCGGGCGGGCGTTCCGGGTCGGACCAGAGTTCGGCGACACCGCGCGCCGGGTAGAGCAGCGCAGGCTGCCACGGTTCCATCGTGATCACGCCGACCGAAGGCCACGCGAAGACGCCGGGGATCAGCAGGAGGCCGCGTCGGTCGAGGTGGACGCGGCCGCGTTCGGTCATCTCGATCACCAGGACGTCGTCGACGAGCCGCACGCGCGGGTGGATGTCCTCCAGCACCAGCGCGATCCCGCCGGCGGCAAGCCGTCGTGAGCGTTCCTCGATGTCGGCGACGAGGAAGCGGCGCATCCGCGGCCAATGCGGCTCGACCAGTTCGGTCCAGGCGATCTCCATCTGATCGGCCAGCAGATCCCGTGCGACGGCCGGGTCTCCGGGGAGTCCGCTCAAGTCCGCGTCTACTTTGGACAGTTCGCGCGCGACCTGGTCCGGCGGCGTGCGGCGGATCTCGGCGAGCTGGGCGGCCGCGGTGGTCTCCGGCCCGGTCGGCGGCGGGCTGAGGAAGTCGGTGATGTAGTGCCGCGCGCTCATCACTCTGGTGAAGTCGCCGATGGGCAGGTCCGGCAGTTTCGCGGCGGCCTCGCGCAGCCACGGCAGGTGACTCGGGTGCCCGCGCCGCCCGAGCAGGGTCTGCATCGCGCCCATGGTCTCGTCGAGCGGCGAGATGCCGAAGCGGACGCGGTGGGCGCTCTCGGCGGTCAGGACCAGTTCGAGCATCCGATTAGGCTATTACCTAATCAATGGTTTCGGCCATGCCCCGCCCGGCAGTGTCTCCTGACATGACGTTGCTGCGTAATTCCGGGTATTGGCGCTGGTCGGCGGGGGTTCAGCTGAACCGGCTGCCCGCGACCATGGCCCCGCTCGCCTTCACCGTGCTGACCACCGCGACGACCGGTTCGTACCGGCTCGGCGGGGTCATGATGGCCGTGTTCGTCGCCGCCGAGATGGTCGGCGCCGTGCCGACCGGGCGACTGCTCGACCGTGCCGGACCCGCACGCGGTCTCGTCGTGCTGTTGCCGCTGGTCGCCGCGGGGCTGTTCCTGCTGGCCGCGGTCGCCTCCGCGGGCGCCCCGGACTTCGTGCTGCTCGCGCTGGCGATCCCGCCGGGGCTGCTCGCGGGCGGTCTCAGCGGCGGTTTCCGGACGTTGCTCGCCGCGACGGTGACCGAAGACGAGCTGCCTCGCGCCGTTTCGGTCGACGCGATGATCATGGAAGGCGTCATCGTCGGCGGGCCGCTGCTGGTGGCGCTCCTGGCGACGTCCGGCCCGGTCGTCCCGGTGCTCGCGATGGCGGTCGTCGCCCTGCTCGCGGCCCTGCTCGTGCCGCGGCGAGCGGTCGCCCGTGATCCACAAAGGACAGTCGAACACCAGGCGATGCCCGTCGCCGCTTGTGTTCCCTGGCTGATGGGGCTGTTCACCGTCGGTCTGCTGCTGTCGACCATCGAGGTCGGCCTGCTGCCACTCGTCCAGCGCCTCGGCGCGCCCGATTCGGCGACGTCGATCGTCATCGTCGTGCTGTGTGCCGCCAGCATCACCGGGAGCGCGCTCTACGCGGCGCGCGGAAAGGTTGGCGACCCGCGGTTGTTCCTGGCGGGCTTCGTGATCGGCGGGATCGTGGTGTCGGCGGGCCTCGGCTGGGCGGGTCTCCTCGGCGGGGTCGCGCTCGTCGGGCTCTGCACTGGTCCGCTGATGGCGGTTTCGTCGGTCAACCTGCAGAAACTGCTGCCGGAACGCCGTCGGTCCGAGGGGTTCTCGCTGGCTTTCACCGTGCAGGCGTCGGGGTTCGGGCTGGGCTCGCTGGCCATCGGGGTGCTGCCGGTCGCGCTGGCCCCACTGCTCGGAGTGGGGGCCGCGGTGGTGGCAGTGGGTTTGCAGATCCGCAAGAGGGTCACAACGAGCGACATATCTGGTGTTCCTGCGGAGCAGGGGTCATGATCGTCAGGGCGTCCGGGGAGGTGGGCGGTGGCCGGTGTCGACGGCTTGGCCGCTCGCATTCACGCCGCGAGCACCGCCGCTGCCAGGGCCATCGCCGCTTTGCGGCGAAGCCGCGGCCTGCTGATCGAGGCGCTGGCGGAGTACCGCGTGGCCTTGGCCGGTGTGCGAGACCTGGACACGGCCGCGGTGCCAGGCGTCTTCGACGAGGCGCTTGCGGAAGTCGAAGCCACGACCGCGCGAGTTCAAGAGGCGCTGTCGCGAATCGAGGTCTATCTACGGCATTTGACCGGGCCGGCCGGAGCGCCGGTTCCGGTGGTCGCAGGCGCGGGAGCGTCTGGCGCGGGAGAATCTTCGGAGCGCATCGCTCGGCTTCGTGCTCGATTGCCGCCGCCGGTGAAGCCGGCTTCCGGCCAAAAGACCCACGGGCTGTGGTTCGCGCGAGGGCGGGGTGAGGCCGAATCGCGACACCTCGTGAGTGGGAAGACGATCAACAACGTCCCCTGCGCGGGTATCGCGGGCTGCGATCGCTTGCTCGCACGCATTCTTCCCGAGGGCACGACCATGACCGTTTACGGCGTGACAGAGGACGGCACGCGAACCGTCGACTACTACAGGGGAGAACCAGGATGACTCTCGAGGCGTGCTACCACGGTCATACGGATCAGCCCGTGATCGTCACTGGTGAGACGGAGCTGGACGCCGTGCTCGATTCCGTGGCCGCGTTGGAAGGCCCGCAGGTCGTCCAGATCTTCGTCGACGGCGACATCATGAAACCGGATCTCACCGTGGGCCTGCACGGGGATCGGGGAACTCTGCGCTACGCGGACGAGGACCAGGAGTACTACAGCAAGAGCGGTGCCTTCCCGTTACCGGAGCACGGTGAGGTCATCTACTACTTGGGACGCGCGGAGTTCGAGTATCCGGACGACGCCGAGATACCCGCGGCGGACGCACGTAATGCCGCGCAGGAGTTCCTGAGCACCGGAGGTGCGCGTCCGGCTTGCGTGGAATGGGCAACGGAGGCTTGACCGGCTTCGACGGCCTTGCGGCTCTCGTCTCCTGTGTAATGCTGGTGGCACGCCCCAGGCGAGCTATTGGCACGCCGTCAGTAACGTCGTAGCCTGGGCTTTGAGCCGAGACACGGGAGAAGTCGATGACCGCAGTCCAGCCGAAGCCGACCGCGCACAGCGTGGGGGAGACCTTCGATTCCCTCAGCCCGGCGACCGACGAGGTCGTCGGCACCTACCCGGTGCACACGAGGGAGGACGTCCGCGCCGCCGTCGCCCGCGCGAGGGACGCCGCCGAATGGTGGGCCGGGCTCGGCTACGACGGTCGCGCCGAACGGCTGCGCCGCTGGAAGGGCGTCATCACCCGCAGGCTGCCGCAGCTGTGCCAGGTCGTCCGCGACGAGACCGGCAAGCCGATCGCCGACGCGCAGCTGGAGAGCGTCCTCGCCATCGAACACATCGCGTGGGCGGGCAAGAACGCGCGCAAGATCCTCGGCAAGCAGCGCCGCGCGGCCGGGCTGATGATGTCGAACCAGGCGGCGACGGTCGAGTACCAGCCGCTCGGTGTCGTCGGCGTGATCGGCCCGTGGAACTACCCCGTGTTCACCCCGCTCGGCTCCATCGCCTACGCCCTCGCCGCCGGCAACACCGTCGTCTTCAAGCCGAGTGAGTACACGCCCGGCGTCGGGAAATGGCTGGTCGACGCCTTCAACGAGGTCGTCCCGGAATGGCCGGTGCTCCAGCTGATCACCGGTTTCGGCGAGACCGGCGCGTCGCTCGTGAGCGCGAACGTCGACAAGATCGCCTTCACCGGCTCGACCGGAACGGGCAAGAAGATCATGGCCGCGGCCGCCGAGACGCTGACGCCGGTGATCATCGAGGCGGGCGGCAAGGACGCGGTCCTGGTCGACGCGGACGCCGACCTGGAGGCCGCCGCCGACGCGACGGTGTGGGGCGCGTTCTCTAACTCGGGTCAGACCTGCATCGGCGTCGAGCGCGTGTACGTCCACGAGCGCGTGCACGACGAGTTCGTCGCGAAGGTCGTCGAGAAGTCGAAGGACGTGCGGGCCGGTTCGGACGAGGCCGCGCAGTACGGCCCGGTGACGATGCCTTCGCAGCTCGCGGTGATCAAGCGCCACATCGCGGACGCCATCGAACGCGGCGGCAAGGCCCTGGTCGGCGGTGTCGACGCGGTCGGCGACCGCTACGTCCAGCCCACCGTGCTCGTCGACGTGCCGGAGGACTCCGCGGCGGTCAAGGAGGAGACGTTCGGTCCGACCGTCACCATCGCCAAGGTCCGCGACATGGACGAGGCCGTCGAGAAGGCCAACGACACGAAGTACGGTCTCGGTTCGACGGTGTTCTCGAAGTCGCGCGGCCTCGAACTGGCCGCCCGCCTGCGCACCGGCATGACGTCGATCAACGCGCCGCTTTCCTTCGCCGGCATCGCTTCCCTGCCCTTCGGCGGCGTCGGCGATTCGGGCTTCGGCCGGATCCACGGCCCGGAAGGCCTGCGCGAGTTCGCCCGCCCGAAGGCCGTCGCGCGGCAGCGCTTCACCGCGCCGATCGTGCTGACTTCGTTCTCCCGCAAGGAAAAGACCGACGCCCTGGTGGCGAAGCTGATCACCGTGCTGCACGGCAAACGCTGACCCGCCCGCTCGTCAACCCCCGCGCGCAATGAAGGGGCCTTTCATAGCAAAATTTGCTATGAAAGGCCCCTTCATTGCGCTTGAGGGAGGCGTGAAAGGGAAGGTCAAGCGCCCCGGATGAGGTCCGCGGCCTTCTCCGCCACCATGATCGTCGGCGCGTTCGTGTTCCCCCGCGGCACCACGGGCATCACCGACGCGTCCACCACCCGCAGCCCGTCCACCCCGCGCACCTTCAACGACGGGTCGACGACGGCGTTCTCGTCCGTCCCCATCGAACAGGTCCCCACCGGGTGGTACAGCGTCTGCGTCTTCTCGCGCACGTAGTCGGCCAGTTCGCTGTCGGTCAGGTCATGGCGCTCCGGCAGGAACGGCTTGTCGAGGTATCGCGCCAGCGGACCGGACTTCCCGATCTCCACCAAGGCGCGCAGCCCGGCCAGCATCTTCTCCATGTCCACGGACTCCGCGTAGTAAGCCGGGTCGATTTCGGGCTTCCACAAGGGATTCCCCGACTTCAGCCGCAGCCGTCCCCGGCTCGCGACGTCCACCAGCGTCGCCGCCGAGGTGAAGCCGGGCACGGTCGGCTCCCGCATTCCGTTGTCGTAGAACAACGTCGGCGCGACGTGGATCTGCATGTCCGGCGGCGAGACCCCGTCCGCGGCGGGGAAGAAAGCACCGGCCTCACCGATGTTCGACGCCAGCGGGCCGCGTTTGGTGAGCTGGTAGCGCACCAGGCCGCCGGGCGTCGCCGCGTCCACCAGGTCGGTGGTGCCGCGGGTCGACCAGATGATCGCGCAGGCCGGATGGTCGTGCAGATTGCCGCCGACGCCGGGAAGCGCGGCGACGACGTCGATCCCGTGTTCCCGCAGGTGTTCCGCCGGGCCGACGCCGGACAGCATCAGCAGTTGCGGCGAGTTCACCGCGCCGCCGCTCAGCAGGACTTCGGCCGAAGCCCGGACAGTCGTCTCGACACCTTTGTCCAAATAGGACACACCGACCGCGCGGGTGCCTTCGAAGACCACTCGGGTGGCTTGCGCGTTGGTCCGCACGGTCAGGTTCGAGCGCGACAACGCCGGCCGCAGGTAAGCGTCGGCCGTCGACCAGCGGCGTCCCTTCTTGCAGGTCACCTGGTAGACGCCGGCGCCTTCCTGTGACTCGCCGTTGAAGTCGTCGGTGCGCTTGAGCCCCCACGCGACGGCGGAATCCACCCAGGCGTGCGAAAGCTCGTGGGTGAAGCGACGGTCCTCGACGTTCAGCGGCCCGTCGGTGCCGTGCAGCGGCCCGCCGAGCCGCTGGTTCCCCTCGGCCCGCTTGAAGTACGGCAGGACGTCGTCGAAACCCCAGCCCTCGGCGCCGTGTGCGTCGCGCCAGCCGTCGTAGTCGGCGCGGTTGCCGCGGATGTAGATCATCGCGTTGATCGAGGAACAGCCGCCGAGCGTCTTCCCTCGCGGCCAGTACAGGGAGTTTCCGGTGTGCTTCTGCTCGACCGTCTCGTAGTTCCAGTCCCATTTGGTCTTGAACAGACCGGGGAACGCGGCGGGGATGTGGATCTCGTCGGCGTCGTCCTCGCCGCCCGCTTCGAGCAGGAGCACCCGCGCCGACGGATCCTCGCTCAGCCGGTTCGCCAGTACGCATCCCGCGCTGCCCGCGCCGACGATCACGTAGTCGAAGGAGTCCTGATCGGCCACGGTGCCTCCTGCTGCTCGCCCGGTGTTGACGCCCCGCCAATGGGCTCATCTTGGCCCAACGCCGCGCTCCGAGCATCCCCCAGTCGAAGGACGGGTGCGAGCTCAGTCGGAGTCGGGGGCGAACGAAGCGACGCAGGGGCCACCGTCGGCGTCGTCCTCGGTCTCCACCCGGCCGGGCTTCCGGACCCCGTCGTTCTCGCCCGCGAGGTGCAGGATCGTCTGCTTCGCGGTGGTCAGCACGTCGGCCTTTTCCACGGTGTACCGAGCCTCGCCGTGGATGATCTGCTGAACGCCGTCGCGGGTCGTGTCCGGCACCTTCGCGCACAGCACCGCCAGCGCGGCCGGGATCTCACGCGCGTTGATCGCGTCGACGAACTTGTTCCCCGCCTCTTCGCCGGTCTTGACGTCGGGGCGCGGCGACGGCCGGGTCTCGATGCTCGGAAGCGGCTCGGGCTCGCCGCCGACCTTGGCGTCGCGCACACACCAGCCGCCTTCGCCGGGGATCATCGCGATCCCGACGGTCAGGCCCCCGGAGGTGAACGCCGCCGAGTACTCCTCGGCCGCACGCTGACGCGCGGGCGTGCTGAGTTGTGCGCCCTCGGAGACTCCCATGGTCTGCTCGAACGCGTAAGACCGCTTCGAGCGGATCGCGCACCAGAGCTGACTCGCGCTGTCTTCGGCGACGCCGTTCACGAACGACTGGCTGAGCTGCTCCGGCGTCGCGCGCGAGGTGGTGTCGGCCTTGGACTTGAAGAACCCCGGCGTCACGAACCCGGTGAACGCGACACCGCCCGCGATCAGGACCACGACCAGCGTCAGCGTGATCCAGAGCCAGGTCTTCGGCTTCTTCGGCGGCGCGTACTGCCCGTAGGTCATGCGTCAACCGTAGTGAAGTAGGCTCGGGCGGTACCCACGACCTGCGTGAATAAGGAGCAGCCTGCCGTGGCCCGAGTCGTCGTCGACGTCATGCCCAAGCCCGAAATCCTCGACCCGCAGGGCCAAGCCGCGCTCGGCGCGGCCGGTCGTCTCGGCTTCACCGGGATCGCCGGGATCCGTCAGGGCAAGCACTTCGAGATCGAGGTCGACGACTCCGTCGACGACGCGACGCTCGAAAAGATCGCCGAAGGTTTCCTCGCGAACCCCGTCATCGAGCAATGGACCATCCGGCGGGTGGACGCGTGAGCGCCCGGATCGGGGTCATCACCTTCCCCGGCACGCTCGACGACGGTGACGCGGCCCGCGCGGTCCGCTACGCCGACGCCGAAGCCGTCCCGCTGTGGCACGCGGACGAGGACCTCAAGGGCGTCGACGCCGTCGTCGTCCCCGGTGGCTTCTCCTACGGCGACTACCTGCGCGCCGGCGTCATCGCCCGGTTCGCGCCGGTGATGACCTCGGTGATCGAGGCCGCCCACAAGGGCATGCCGGTGCTGGGCATCTGCAACGGCTTCCAGATCCTGTGCGAGGCCGGGCTGCTGCCGGGCGCGATGATCCGCAACGCCGGGCTGCACTTCATCTGCCGTGACCAGTGGCTGCGCGTCGAGAACAACGACACCGCGTGGACCACCCGGTACGACAAGGGCGCCGAGATCATCGTCCCGATGAAGAACATCGACGGCTGCTTCGTCGCCGAGCAGGCCACCCTCGACGAGCTGGAGGGCGAGGGCCGCGTGGTGTTCCGCTACGTCGGCGGCAACCCGAACGGCTCGCGCAACGACATCGCCGGGATCCGCAGCGAGAACGGCCGCGTCGTCGGGCTCATGCCGCACCCGGAGCACGCCATCGACGCCCTGACCGGGCCTTCCGATGACGGCCTCGGCATGTTCTACAGCGCCGTGGACGCACTCGTCGCCACTGCCTGAAGTGTCATGAGGGGTCCCCATGGGACGAAAGGTGTCCTATGGGGACCCCTCATGACACACCTGTCACTTCAGGAGGCCGCGGCCACCAGAGCCGAGTAGGGCCCACCCGCCGCCAGCAGCTCCGCGTGCGAACCCAGCTCGGTCACCCGGCCGCCCTCGATGACGGCGACCCGGTCCGCCGCGGCAGCGGTGTGCAGCCGGTGCGCGATCGCGATCACCGTCCGCCCTTCGAGCACCGCGCTCAGCGAACGCTCCAGTTCTCGCGCCGAACCCGTGTCCAGCAGCGACGTCGCCTCGTCCAGCACCAGCGTGTGCGGATCGGCCAGCACCACCCGAGCCAGCGCCAGCTGCTGCGCCATCGCCGCCGGGACGGCGACCGCCCCGGCCCCGACCTTCGTGTCCAGCCCGTCCGGCAGGCTCGCCACCCACTCCGAAGCCCCGACCGACGTCAGCGCGTCGAGCAGCCGGGAGTCCGACCAGTCCCCGGCGGGCAGCGTGAGATTGTCCCGCAGCGTCCCCGCGAAAACGTGCTGCTCCTGCGTCAGCAACAGGACCTCGCCTCGCAGGACGTCGTCCGGCAGCGTCGAGACCTCGGCCCCGCCGATCCGCACCGAACCCGACGTCGGCGCGGACATCCCGGCCAGCAGCCGTCCCAGCGTCGACTTGCCGGCACCGGACGGGCCGACGATCGCCAGCCGCTCACCGGCGGGCACCCGCAGGTCGATCCCGTGCAGCACTTCGCGCTCCGCGTTGTAGCCGAAGCGCACGTCGCGGACCTCGATGTCCTGACCGCGCGGAGCCTCCGAGCTCTCACCTGAAGACGGAGCGGGCCGCACGCCCAGCAGCCGCCGCAGCGAGGCACCGGCGACCTGCATGTCCGCGAGCCAGAACAGCGCCTCGTTCAGCGGGCCGGTCATGACCTGCGAATACAGCAGCATCGCGGTGATCGTGCCGAGTCCTTCCCAGCCGTTCGAGTAGGCGAGCAGGCCCAGCCCGAGCATCACCGACACCGGCAGCACGTAGCTGATCTCCAGCGACGGGATCCACCGCATCTGGAGCGCCCGGATCTTGCGTTCGCCCAGCATCGCCGCGTCGAGACCGTCGTGCCCGGCGCGCACGCGGCGGCCGGTCAGGTTCAGCGCCTCGGCCGTCCGCGCGCCCTCCGCGGTCTCGTGCGTGGTGGACTGCAACTCGGCCCACCGGTCCAGCATCCGGCGCATCACGTCCGGCACCCGTCGCTGGTACCAGAGGTTCACCGGCACCAGCAGCGGCAGCGCGACCAGCAGGCCCAGCGCCAGGAACGGCGACGTGACCACCATCGCGATCACCGTGAACACCACCGTGACGGCGGCGATCAGGATCTCCGGAGCGCCGAACCGCACCGCGTGGTCGATGCGGCTGACGTCGGTGGTCGCGCGGCTGAGCAGGTCACCGGTGCCCGCGGCCTCGACCGTCCCGAGCGGCAGGTTCAGCGCGTTCCCGACGAACTCCTCGCGGTTGTTCGCCAGGATCCGCTCGCCGAACACCCGCGCGCGCAGCCGCGCCAGCCCCTTGAACCAGGCCTGCGCGCCCAGCACGACCACGAACGCGATCGCCAGCCAGGTGATCGTGGCGGTCGTGGTGCCTTGGACGACCTCGTCCACCAGCGCGCCCAGCAGCTGCGGCCCGGCCAGCCCGATCGCGGTCGCGACGCAGAACAGCCCGAGCATCACGGAGAACTCGCGCTTGTTGTCCCGCGCGGTCACCCTTATCCATCGTCGAACGTCTTTCTTGTCTGCCAAAGGCAGCTTCTTCATGCGGGCACTTTCGTACTCACGACCACATCGGCCACATGCGTCCACAGTGGACTCTGACTGAACACGACGGTGGTCTTGCCGCGCCGCAGCTTCGCGACGCGTTCGGTTATGCGGGCTTCGGTGTGCGCGTCGACGGCCGAGGTCGGCTCGTCGAGCAGCAGGACGTCGGCGTCGGTCGCCAGCGCGCGGGCCAGGTTCAGCCGCTGCCGCTGACCACCGGAAACCTCGCGTCCGCGTTCGCCGATCACCTCGTCGACGCCGTTCGGCAGCGCGTCCACGATGTCCTCGGCGTCCGCCGCGTACAGCGCTTCGGTGATCTCGACCTCGCCGGGTTCGGCGGGGGCGACCTGCTCGCGCAGCACCCCGGAGAACCAGATGTCCTGGTTGTGCGCGTAGACCACCCGCCGCCGCAGTTCGCCGAGCGCGACCTGATCCACGGGGGCCCCGCCGGCGAGCGCGGGTTCACCCCGGTCGGTGAACCGCGCCATCCGCGACGCCACCGCCTCGGCATCGGCCCCCACGTCGATGACGGTCAGCTTCCCGGCCTCGGCCTTGATCCCTGACGTCTCGTCGACCAGGTCCAGCGGCCCTTCCGGCAGCGGCACCGGGTGCTCGGGTTCGCCGAGCGTGCGTTCGGTGGACAGCAGTTTGCACACCTTCCGCGCCGAAACCAGCGCGGCGCTCAGCACGCCCGCGAACTCGGTCGCCGTCGTCACCGGCACCACCAGGAACACCGAGACGCCGTAGAACGTGATCAGCTCGCCGACGCCGATGGTGCCGTTGATCGCCAGCTGCGCGCCCAGCCAGGTGATGACCACCGTGACCAGACCCGGCAGCGCGATCTCCGCCGCCGCGAGCCACGCCTCGCTGCGCCCGACCTGGACACCGGCCGCCCGGACCCGCTGGCTGGAGCGGCGGAAGCGGTCGAGGAACTGCTTCTCGCCGCCGACACCGCGAAGGATCCGCAGGCCGGAGACGATGTCCGCGGCCAGCGCGTTGACGTCGGTCTTTTCCTCGCGCTGCTTCGTCTGGCGCTTCTCCAGCGGCTTCAGCAGCGGGCCGATGCCGACCACCGCCAGCGGGACGCCGACCAGCGCGACCACGCCGAGCAGCGGGGACGTCGTCAGCAGCGCCGTCGCGCACACGATGAACGCGATCAGCGAACCGAAGGCCCGGCCGAGCACCTCGAAGGAGTCACCGATCGGGTTGATGTCGCTGGTGGTGATCGCGACCACGTCACCGGTGGTGGTCGTGTCGCGCAGGTTCACGCCCAGCTTCGCGGCGTGCTCGGTGGCCAGGCGCTGGGTTACCCCGGCGCCGTGGATCCAGCAGCCGTAGGACGCGAAGTGCTGCACAGTGCCCGCGAGCGTCTGCGCGATCCCGAGCCCGGCGGCCGCGAGAGCCCACAGCCAGACGGAGTCGCCGTCACCGCGGCCGATCGCGTCGACACCCCGGCCGATCGCGACCGGCAGCAGGGCGATCGGCAACGACCACAGCGCACCGCTGATCGCCGACACGACGAGCAGGCCCGGCCGCGCGAACATCATCGCGACGAGGTACCGCCAAGCGGTCGGCTTGGCGGGCAGCCGCAGTCGCGGAAGGGGATATGTGGCGGAAAGCACGATTATCGACGGTAAGCGGATCACCGTCTCCGGCGCGACCGATTTATCCGTGGGCGACGGCAGGGTGAACAGACCCCTCACCTACTCTTAGGGCCGTGGCGAACCCTGATGTGGACACCGTGACCAGCACCGTTGACGCCCCAGTCGACACCACCGCACTTGCCGAAAAGACCCCGGAGCAGACCCAGCCGTACGTCGAACTCGGCCTCGCCGACGACGAGTACGCCCGGATCCGGGAGATCCTCGGCCGCCGTCCGACCGACGCCGAACTGGCGATGTACTCGGTGATGTGGAGCGAGCACTGCTCGTACAAGTCCTCGAAGAAGCACCTGCGCTACTTCGGCGAGACCGCCACTCCCGAGATGAAGGAGAAGATGCTCGCCGGCATCGGCGAGAACGCGGGCGTCGTCGACATCGGCGAGGGCTGGGCGGTCACCTTCAAGGTCGAGAGCCACAACCACCCGTCCTACGTGGAGCCGTACCAGGGCGCCGCGACCGGCGTGGGCGGCATCGTGCGCGACATCATGGCGATGGGCGCGCGTCCGCTCGCGGTGGCGGACGCGCTGCGCTTCGGCCCGGCCGACGCGGCCGACACCCGCCGCGTGCTGCCCGGTGTGGTCGCCGGCGTCGGCGGCTACGGCAACTGCCTCGGCCTGCCGAACATCGGCGGCGAGCTCGTGTTCGATCCGAGCTACTCCGGGAACCCGCTGGTCAACGCCCTGTGTGTCGGTGCGATGCGCGTCGAGGACCTGCACCTGGCCTTCGCCTCCGGCAAGGGCAACAAGATCATCCTGTTCGGCGCGCGCACCGGCCTCGACGGCATCGGCGGCGTTTCCGTGCTCGCGAGCGACACCTTCTCCGGCGACGAAAGCTCGGGCGGCCGCAAGAAGCTGCCCAGCGTCCAGGTCGGCGACCCCTTCACCGAGAAGGTGCTCATCGAGTGCTGTCTCGAACTGTTCGCGCAGAAGCTCGTCGTCGGCATCCAGGACCTCGGCGGCGCCGGGCTCTCCTGCGCGACGTCGGAGCTCGCGGCGGCCGGTGACGGCGGCATGCACATCTACCTCGACCGGGTTCCCTTGCGCGCCACTGGGATGACCCCGGCGGAGGTGCTCTCCAGCGAGTCGCAGGAACGCATGTGCGCGGTCGTCTCGCCGGAGAACGTCGAGGCCTTCATGAAGGTCTGCGAGAAGTGGGACGTCATCGCCACCGACATCGGCGAGGTCACCGACGGCGAGCACCTCGTCATCACCTGGAACGACGAGGTCGTCGTCGACGTCCCGGCGCACACCGTGGCGCACCAGGGCCCGGTCTACGACCGCCCTATCCAGCGACCGTCCACACAGGACGCCTTGCAGGCCGACACCTCGGCCAAGCTGCCGCGCCCGTCCACTTCGGACGAACTGCGCGCCGACGTGCTCAAGCTGATCTCGTCGCCGAACCAGGCGTCGAAGGAATGGGTGACCTCCCAGTACGACCGCTACGTGCGCGGCAACACCGTGTCCGCGCAGCCGTCGGACTCCGGCGTCATCCGGATCGACGAGTCCACCGGCCGCGGCGTCGCCGTCTCGACCGACTGCAACAGCAAGTTCGTCTACCTCGACCCGTACGAGGGCGCGAAGCTCGCGCTGGCCGAGGCGTACCGCAACGTCGCCACCAGCGGCGCGAAGCCGGTCGCGGTGTCGGACTGCCTGAACTTCGGCGCGCCGACCGACCCGGGCGTGATGTGGCAGTTCGAGCAGGCCGTGCACGGTCTGGCCGACGGCTGTGTCGAACTCGGCATCCCGGTCACCGGCGGCAACGTCAGCTTCTTCAACCAGACCGGTGACGTGGCGATCCTGCCGACGCCGGTGGTCGGCGTGCTCGGCGTGATCGACGACGTCACCCGCCGCATCCCGACCGGGATCGGCGCCGAGGCCGGGGAAACCCTGCTGCTGCTGGGCGAGACCCACGACGAGCTGGACGGTTCCGCCTGGGCACGCGAACTGCACGGCCACCTCGGCGGCCGCCCGCCTCGCGTGGATCTGGCGCGCGAGAAGCTGCTCGCCGACATCCTCATCGCCGGTTCGCGTGACGGCATGATCTCCGCCGCGCACGACATCTCCGACGGCGGCCTGATCCAGACGCTTGTCGAGACCGTCCTCATCGGACAGTGCGGCGCCCGTGTCTTCCTCGACTCCGAGCAGGACCCGTTCGTGCAGCTGTTCTCCGAGTCCGCGGGCCGGGTGCTGGTCGCCGTGCCGCGCACCGAGGAACTGCGGTTCACCGAGATGCTGACCGCGCGCGGCCTGCCGTGGCGCAAGACCGGTGTGGTGGACCCGGAGTCGGGTTCGCTGGAACTCCAGGGCATCACGGAGTTCACGCTGGACGAGCTCCGCGAGACCTGGGAGAAGACGCTCCCGGCCCTGTTCGACTGACGGTGTCGTGAGTGGTGAGGACGGTTCAATTGAGGGGTAAGGCAAAGGTGGCTTGTGCCTGGCCTGCCCACTTGCCGGTTTCGGATGTTGCGAAAGCCACGTTCGCAACGCTCAACGTTGCGAACGTGGCTTTCGCAACGCCGTCGAGCCTTCACCACGGTCATGTCTCCCGAACGCAAAGTCCGTGAAGGCCTCCTTGAGGGACCCAGCGTCCCTCAAGGAGCCCTTCACGGACCTCACAT
>NZ_NMQT01000050.1 GCF_002234405.1 Amycolatopsis thailandensis
AGCATCCGGTACGCCACCGCCCGCAGCCGGACGCGGTGTTCCTCGAAACGTTCCGTCAGCCGATCCACCGCGCTCCTCGCTCCCGCAGAACCCCGCCTCACATCTAACAGCCACCGAGATCGTCGGCGAACCGCACGCCCGACGAGCGGTGAGCGGCGGCCCTGTCCACGGCAGCCTGCGGCGTGAGGACCTCGTTCTTCGCGTAATAGACCCAGTCCACCTGTTCGAGGTAGGTGCTCGTGCCGCCGGAGTGCTGGGTGAGGTCGATGAACCACTGGTTCACGTTCAGGGACATGGCCTGCCGCGGGTAGACGTCGAACGGCCCGCCGCGGTCGTGGTCGGCCACCAGCGCGCCGTCGATGTAGTACCGGATGTGGCCGTCGGACACGGTCGCGGCGACGAAGTGCCAGCCGTCGACGCTGCGGCGCTGGCTGTCGCTCTTGTTCTCGGCGTACCAAGGGTCCGGCGTGTAGGTGTGCCAGCTGGTCTGGAAATTCACCGGCCCCGCCCCGCCCCAGCCGCCGTTGGGCAGGTACTCGGAGAAGTCCAGCTCGCTGTAGATCGGGTCGTTGTCGTAGCGGAGCGGGCTGATGGTGAAGAACGTCTGGTTGATCCTGTCGCCGTCCGGGCCGGACGCCGGCGCGTCGGAGAAGCGGATCCGCGCCGCGTAGGTCCCTTCGAAGAACCGCCGGTCGGACTGCATGATCTCGGTCTGCGTCGTGCCCCTTGGCGTGCCGTCGGTGGCGGAGGCGAGTTGCAGCACCTTGTCCCCATCGGACGTCGGGAACGTGATGCCTTCCGGAGCCCATCGCGCGCCGCCGACGCCGGGACCTCCGGCACCGGAGCGCACTTCCCAGCCGTGCTGGGCAAGGAGACCGTCGGTGTGCGAGCTGTAGTGGAAATCGTCGAACAACGCCCCGCAGGCGGCCGCCCCTGCCGCGGTACCCGGCGCCAGCCCGAGTGCGGCCACCGACAAGGCGGCGACGGCTACGAAGCGAAACTTCCCCGGTGCAGACATCGTTGTCTCCTTTACCACTGGTCAGTTTTTACCAAGGTCGCCTCCCAAACTGGTAAAGTCAATAGGTCTAGACAACTTGTCCACCAGCCAAGTTCCCCTGACCACTGGGTAGGCTGCGGCCATGCGGCGGACAGAGGTCAAGGAACGACTGCGCCAGCTCATCGAGCGGCGGCTGCCGGGTGAGGTCCTGCCTTCGGAACGCGCGCTGAGCACCGAAATCGGCGTCTCGCGCCCCACCCTCCGGGCCGCGATCGACGAGCTGGAACGCGACGGTCTCGTGGTCCGCGAGCACGGCCGGGGCACGTTCACCGCACCGCGCAAGATCTCCCAGGACCTCGTGCCCGCCACCGGCCGCGAGCAGTACGCGCCGCCCGCCGAGGGCGACTGGAGCAGCCGGGTGATCGACTTCGCCACCACACCGGCGGGTGCCCGGCTCGGCAAACGGCTCGAGGTCTCCCCCGGTCACCAACTGGTCGCCGTCACCCGGATCTGGGTCGTCGAAGAGGCGCCGATGGCGATCGAGCGGATCCTGGTCCCGCGGGATCTCGTGCCGGACATAACGGCCGCCGGCTTCGAGTCCGGCTCGTTCTACGAGCTGCTCCGCACGCGATACGAGGTCGTCCCCGCGACGGCCGTGCAGGTCATCGAACCCACGGTCACCGACACCGACGAGTCCACCTTGCTCGGTGTACCGCTGCACTCCCCCGCGCTGCTGTTCGAGCGCACCACCCGCGACGCGGACGGCCGCGTGATCGAGTACACCCGCTCGATCTACCGGGGCGATCGCTACCGGATCACCTCACACCTCAAGTTCGACCACACCTCCGGCTGACTCCGGCGTGCCGGGGCGGCCCGCCGGAGCGTCCATGTAAGACTGCCGGGCGATGTACACCCCGTCCGATCTCGCCGACCTGCTCGAATGCGAGCACCGCAGCCTCCTGAACCAGGCGCTGGCCGCAGGCCTCCCAGGAGCGCCGCGACCGGGCTCCGGGCCGGATCAGCTGGCGGTCACCCACGGGCGCGCGCACGAGGCCGCGACGCTGGACAAGCTGCGCGGCGAGCGGAGCGCCGTCGTCGAGATCGACGAACGAGACCCGGTCGTCGCCGCGAAAGCCACCGAGGAGGCGCTACGGGCGGGCGCCCCGGTGATCTACCAGGCGGTCTTCCACGACGGCGAGTTCTCCGGCCGCGCCGACTTCCTGATGCGGGACGACGAAGGCCGCTACGAGGTCTACGACACGAAGCTGGCCAGGCACGCGAAGCCCGCAGCGGTGGTCCAGCTGACCGCGTACGCCGACGCCCTGCGCCGAGCGGGCTGGCCGGCCGGTCCTCGGATGCATCTGCTGCTGGGCGACCACAGCACCCGTTCGTTCCGGGTCGACGACTTCCTCCCGCTGGTGGACCGGCTCCGCGCCCGGCTGGAGAATCGGCCGCCGACCCTGCCGGTCCCGATCTGGGCCGACGAACGGCCCGCCTGCGGCGGCTGTTCCTTCTCCTCGCACTGCGCGAGCGCCCGCGAGGCCGACAGGGATCTCTCGCTGGTCGCGGGCATGCGCGGTGACCAGCGGCGCAAACTCGTCGCCGCGGGCCTCGGCACCATCGACGAACTCGCGGCGGCCACACCGGAAGACCGGCCGCGCGACATCTCGACGACATCGTTCACCACGCTGCGCGCACAAGCCGCGATCCAGGTCCGGCAGGACGCCACCGGGCAGATCGCCTACGAGATCATCGACCCGGACGCGCTGGCCGAACTGCCGCCGCCCGCGCCCGGCGACGTCTTCTTCGACATGGAAGGCGATCCCTACGCTCTGGCAGGTGAAGGGCTCGAATACCTTTTCGGCGCGGTGACGGACGAAGGCAGCACGAAGTTCACGCCGTTCTGGGCGCACAACCGGTCTCAGGAGAAGCGGGCCTTCGAGGAGTTCGTCGACTTCGCCACCGCGAGGCTCACCGAACATCCCGGTTCGCACGTCTACCACTACGCCCCGTACGAGGTCACCGCGATCAAGCGGCTCGCCGCCGTGCACGGGACCCGCGAGGACGCCGTCGACCACCTGTTGCGCAGCGGCGGCCTGGTGGACCTGTATTCCGTGGTGCGCAAGGCACTCCGGGTCTCGCAACGGTCGTACTCCATCAAGTACCTCGAACCGCTGTACATGCCCGAAGCCCGCGACGGCGACGTCAAGACGGCGGTTTCGAGCATCGAGGCCTACGAGGAATACCTGACGCTCACCGCCTCCGGCGAGACCGAGCACGCGGCCGAGGTGCTGCGCGGGATCAGCGACTACAACGAATACGACTGCGTCTCCACGCTGCGGCTGTTCGAATTCCTCCACAAGATCCGCGTGGATGAAGGGATCGCGCTCGCCGAGCCGCCCGAAGAGTCCGATGTGGACGCTCTGCTCCGCCAGACCGAAGAGGACGTCGCCGCCCAGAAACGCGCCGAACGCGCCGCACAGCTGGCCGCGCTGGTCGACCCGCTGCTGGAAGGGTTGCCCGACGATCCGGCCGAGTTCACCGGCGAGGACCGCGCCCGCGCGCTGCTGGCCGCGTCCGTCGGCTATCACCGCCGCGAGACGAATCCTGCGTGGTGGGAGTACTTCCGCCAGCTCGCTGCCCCGCTCGGCGACCTGGAGACCGACAACGCCTGCACCGTCCCGGTGGCCATGGAGGCCGGGGAATGGGTACCGCCGTCGGGCCGGGTCCGCAAGGCGAAGCGCTCGCTGAGCCTCCGCTGCGATCCGGACCGGCCGCATCCCTTCGCCCCCGGCGACGACGTCCGCCTGCGCTACGGCGCGGCCGCGCGAGACGCCAAGGTCGTCTCGGCCACGGCCGTCGAACTGACCCTCGAAGAGAGCTGCCCGCCCGACGAGACCACCGCCGACCGGCCGGTGGCGGTGCTGCCGGGGAGCCCGGTGCGGCCCTCCCCCAAGGACGACGCGGTCGCGGATCTCGCCCGGCTCGTCGTCGACGAGCTGCCGGTGCTGCCCGCCCATCCCGGCGTCGACCTGCTCCGGCGCACGACGCCCCGGCTGCGTGACGACCGCACCCTGCCGGAGCCCGGGGCGGATCTGGTGACCACGGTGATCGAAGCCGTCGAGGCGCTCGACGGCTCCACGCTCGCCGTCCAGGGCCCGCCGGGGGCGGGCAAGACCTACCTCGCGGGCAGGCTGATCGCGAAGCTCGTCCGCGCGGGCAAGACGATCGCCGTCACCTCGACCAGCCACAAGGCCGTGGAGAACGTGCTGTCCGCCGCGTTGAAGAACGCGCCGGACCTGCCGTGCGCCAAACGCGCCAAGCGGACCCCGGATCCGGCCGCGCCCTGGGAACAGCCCAAGACCAACCCCGCGCTGGTGAAATGGCGCGAGGAGCACGACACCGGCCATCTCGTCGGCGGGACCGCGTGGACGTTCGCGAACGCCGCGATCCGGGAAGAGCCGTTCGACCTGCTGATCATCGACGAGGCGGGCCAGTTCGCCCTCGCCGACGCGCTCGCGGTGTCGATGTGCGCCAAGAACCTCCTGCTGCTGGGCGATCCGCAACAGTTGCCGCAGGTCGTGCAGGGCACGCATCCCGCGGGTGCCGAGGCGTCCGCGCTCGGGCACCTGATCGGCGAGGCCGACATCATCCCGGCCGAACTCGGCTACTTCCTCGACGAGACCCGCCGGATGCACCCGGCCGTCTGCGCGCCGGTGTCGCGGCTGTCCTATGCGGGCCGTCTTCACTCGCATCCCTCGGCGGCCGAGCGGAAGATCGACGGCGTCGAAGCGGGTCTGTACCTGGCCGAGGTCGACCATCACGGCAACACGACGCGGTCGGTCGAGGAGGCCGAGGCGGTGACCGCTCTCGTGGCCGAACTCCACGGCCGGGCCTGGACCGATCACGGCGATCCCCGGCCGCTCGGCGACGAGGACATCCTGGTCGTGGCTCCGTACAACTTGCAGGCCCGCGTGGTGGCGCGAGCGCTGGACCAGGCCGGGTATCCCGGCGTGCGGGTGGGCACCGTGGACCGGTTCCAGGGGCAGGAGGCGCCGGTGGTGATCACCACCATGACCTCGTCGTCGGCGGTCGATCTGCCGCGTGGCCTGGACTTCCTGCTCTCCCGCAACCGGCTGAACGTGGCGCTCTCGCGGGCGCAGGCGCTCGCGATCGTGGTGTGCTCACCACGGCTGGTCGAGGCCGACATCCGCACGGTCGACCAGATGCGGCTGGTTTCGGGCATGCTCGGGTTGATGACCGAAGCCGTGCCGTGGCACGCAGGACGGAGTGGACGATGACCGAGAACAGCCCGGACAAGAAGCCGGAGATCCTCGACGCCGAGATCGTCGAGGAGAACCCGACGCCGCCGGTCGAGGTCCCGGAGCCGGATTACAGCGAGTCCGGCGTGCCGTCGTTCGATCACGTGCGGGACCGGATCGAGCAGCGGTACACGACGTCGATCGGCTCGACCGAGCTCGCGGGCCTCGGCGGCAAGGAGGACGTGGCCTCGCTCGACAAGAAGATCGCCGACCGCGACAAGGCCGCCAAGGACAAGCTGGCCGAGATCCGCCGCGCGATGCGGGAGCAGTGAGCTAAACCCAGTGCGGTGATCCGGCCTTCGCCGCGATGGCCCGTGCCTTCCGGTAGTGCCCGGCGGCCGCTTCTCGCAGGTCGAGGGCGGTAGCCAGGTCGCCGAGGTAGCAGGCGACCGGGCGAAGGGTCAGCATTCCGCTCCCGGCTCCGGCGATCTCGCCGTCTGCGGGGAGCAGTTCGGCGTACAGGCGTTCCATGGTCGCGCGGTCGCCGAGTTCGATCGCGACGACGGCGTGCAGGCACGTGCGGGCTTCGTACAGCAGGTCCTTGGGCGAGTCCGGAATCGGGAGGACCGGTCGGCACCAGCTTTCGTAAGCGCCGTAACCGCTTTCGCGCGCTTCGGGCGGCAAGCCTCGCTGGAGCCGGTCACAGAACAGGGCGAGCGAGAGGATCCCGTTGTCCACTCCGGACATGGCCGTTCCGGTGAGCCCCGCCGCCGCGGCGCGATAGGCGGCTTCCCCACCGTCGCCGGTCATCGCGGCCCGCATCGCGCGGTACCAGCGGGTGAACACGCCGACGAGCGGGAGGCCGTACGTCTCCCCGAGGTCGTCCGCGGCCGCGGCATGCCGGTCCGCGGCCTCGAAATCCGCGAGCGCGCTCTTCGCCTGCACGAGCACGAGATGCCCGAGCACCTCGAAGGTCACCAGCCCGTGCCGCGTGGCGAGGCCGACCAGTTCCGTGCCGATCTCGGCGCGCCGGGGTGCGAGCCCCGCGCGGTCGAAGGACTGCAAGAACCTCGCGTTGAGCGCGAACGCCAGCAGCGCCGGATCATCGAGCCTCCTGGCGAGTTCCTCGGCTTCGCGGGCCGCCTCGCGAGCCCGTCGCCCGCCCGCGTTCCGCAGTTCGACGGCGAGGGTGGCCAGCAGGCGGCACCGCTCGGTCTCCCGTTCGGCGGGCAACGCGGCGAGGGTCCGCTCGACGGCGTCCGCGATTCGCGAAGCCAGTTCCACGTCGTCGCTCTCGGTCCAGACCGCCGGGACGTCGAAGGCGCCGATCACCCGCGCGGTCAGCAGCGGATCGTCGAGCTTTTCCGCCAGTTCCAGCGCTTCGGCCCGATCCTTCCGGGACTGGCCGAGACCGCCGGCCACGGCCGACGCGCGGGCCTTGCCCATGATCAGCGCCAGCCGCTTCTCCGGGTCGGAGGCGCCGGACCGGTCGTACGCGGTGAGCGCGGCGTCCCAGAGCCTCGCCGCTTCCGCCTGTGCGAAACGACTTTCGGCCCGTTCGGCGGCGGCTTGGGCATACCGCGCGGCGCGGCCGGCCCGCTCTTCGGACAGCAGGAAATGGTGAGCCAAGGCGTCGACGTCGTCGGGGCGAAGACCTTCCAGCGCCGCGGCGATCTTGCCGTGTTCGCGGGCGCGCCGCGAACGAGAGAGATCTTCGTAGAGCGTTTCCCGCACGAGCGCGTGGGCGAACCGGAACCGACGCGGCGCGCGTTCGGTCAGGAATCCGTGCCGGACCCCCACTTCCACCGCGTCGAGCGCGGTTTCCCCTTCGAGGGTCTCAAGAACGTCCAGGTCGACGTCCGTGCCGATCACCGCGGCCCGGCGCACCACACCACGAGCCACTTCCGGCAACGCCTCCACCCGGTGCCGGACGACGTCGCGGACTCCCGGAGGTACCGCGTCCAGCGCGGCCGGGCCCTCGGTGGCCAGCAGGCGGGCAAGTTCGCGGATGAAAAAGGCGTTCCCGCCACTACGCCGATGGATCACCGCGGCGGTCTCCGGGTCGATCTCCTCCCCGGTCGTGACGCGGACCAATCCGGCGACTTCGGTCTCGGGCAGGCCTCCGAGGTAGATCCGCGTCGGCTCGAACCTCGCGGCTCGGCCGAGGAATTCCGTCAACCGGCCGGGTGGATCGGTGCCGCGATGGGTCGCGACGATCAGCACCGGCTCGGTCAGCACCGCGGTCAGCAACGCCAGCGTCTCCTCGCCCGCCCAATGCAGGTCGTCGAGAACGAGCAGGAGCGGCGCGGCGCCGGCCAGGTAGGACGCGACCGCCCGATGCCATCGCCAGCGCGCGGTCACGGGATCTTCGGTGCCGGGGTCCGCGGTCGGCGCGGCGCCGTGCCCTGCGTCGGCGAGTGTGGCCAGGATCCGGCTCCACGCGTAGGCGGGCGGCGCGCCTTCGTCGTCGGGATCGCTCCCCCAGGCCGTGGTCCAGCCCCTGGCGGCGAGGCGAGCGGAGAAGGTCTCGGCGAGCGCGGTCTTCCCCACCCCTGCGTCGCCGGAGACGAGCACAAGCCCTGACCGCGTCGCGGCCTCTTCGAGTTTCGCCATTTCCGGGTCGCGTCCGATCAGTGGCCGCTCGACGATCCGGGGCGCGGACGGCTTCAACCTGGGCGCTTGCGCCAGGATGTCGGCTTCCAGCGCACGCAGGCCCTCGCCCGGGTCGAGACCGAGGTCCTCGGCGAGCCGCTCGCGCGTGGTGCGCAACACCGTCAGCGCGTCACCCTGCCGCCCCGATCGGTAGAGCGCGAGCGCCAGTAGCCGGGAACCGTTTTCCCGCAACGGGTATTCACGCACCCTCGGCTCCAGCCCGGGGATCGCCTCGGCCGCCCGTCCGAGCCCGAGAAGGGCTTCGGCACGGAGTTCCCCGGCCAGCAGCCGGAGTTCGGTCAGGCGGGAGACCTCGCCGCGCGCCCAGCCCTCCTCGGCGAACTCGGCGTACGCGGGGCCGCGCCACAGCGCGAGCGCGGTGTCCACTTGAGACAGTGCGGCGTCCACGCGGCGGGCATCCAGCAGTTCCCGGGCCGCGGTGACGGCGGTTTCGAAGTCCCAGGCGTCGACGGAGTCCGCTCGCAGGGCGTAACCACGGGCGACCGTGACGAGCAGCCGCGCGGGCTCCCGGGGCGCGCGGTCCGGCTCCAGCGCGCGGCGCAGGGCGCCGACGAAGGTCTGGACGGCGCCGACAGCGCCTTCGGGCGGGCGTTCCCACAGGTCGTCGACCAGGCGTTCCACCGGGACGACCCGGCCGCGGGCGATCAGCAGCCTGGCCAGTACCGCCCGGTGCCGCGGGCCCTTGAGCCCGACGTCGCCCCGCGCGTCCTCGGCCACGAGCGGGCCGAGCACCCCGAACCGCATCGCCACCTCCTTCACCGACGGTGACCATCGTGCCCCGGCCGCTCGTTCGACGCTGACCGGGTGCTGATTCGGGCCGGGGAGGCTGGCGATCATGCGTATCACAGGATTCGATTACCAGCGTGTGCCCGTGGCGGACGGCGTGGCACTCAACGTCGCCGTCGGCGGGACCGGCAGCCCGATCGTGCTGCTGCACGGCTTCCCCGAAACCCATCTCATGTGGCGGCACGTCGCGGCGGATCTGGCGGCGGACCACACGGTTCTCTGCCCTGACCTGCGAGGATACGGCGAGAGCGGCAAGCCCGCCGACACCGGCGAGACCTACTCGAAGCGTTCGATGGCGGCCGACGTCGTCGCCGTCGCGAAGGCCTTCGGCCACGACCGGTTCGCGCTCGCGGGACATGACCGGGGCGCGCTGGTCGCGCTGCGGGCCGGGCTCGACCACGCGGACAAGGTGAGCCACCTGGCGATCCTCGACGTGCTGCCGACGCTGGACATGTGGGACGTCATGCGGGGCACCAGCGCCGCCGTCGGCTTCCACCTCTACCTGATGGCCCAGCCGCCCGGGCTGCCCGAGCAGTTGATCGCCGGAGCGCCCGACGCGTTCTTCGGTCACTTCCTCGACGCGTGGACACAGCGCGGCGACGCGATCCCCGCCGACGTCCGGGCCGCGTACCTTCAGGCCTCCCGCAACGCGGTGACCTCGATCGTCGCCGACTACCGCGCGTCGGCCGGTATCGACGTCGAGCAAGACAAGGCGGACCGGGACGCGGGCAACCGGCTCGCCATGCCGCTCACCGTGCTCCAGCAGGACTGGGGCGCCGCCCTCGGCTACGACGCGGTCGCTCTGTGGCGGGCGTGGGCGGCGGACCTGGACCACCGGACCGTCACGTCGGGCCATTTCATGGCCGAGGAGTCACCGTCGGAGGTGGTGAAGGCCCTACGGGATCTGCTGACGCGTTATTGAGGAGAAGGGCAAACGTGTCGTGTTCGCAGGCGGGCCGTGCCGGACCGAAGCCTCCCTTCGCCGCGTCCGATGCGCTGAAGAGAGGCTTCAGTGTTGCGGATCCGAACCGGCCGCGCTCTGACTGTTCAC
The DNA here is from genome assembly GCF_002234405.1 of Amycolatopsis thailandensis. Classification (GTDB taxonomy): domain Bacteria; phylum Actinomycetota; class Actinomycetes; order Mycobacteriales; family Pseudonocardiaceae; genus Amycolatopsis; species Amycolatopsis thailandensis. Next base: position 9,770 of record NZ_NMQT01000050.1, read on the forward strand.
GCGGGACACTCCCTCAGTGACCGAATGTCCGATTGATGCCCATATGCACGCTTTGCGAAGGGGGTCGTGAGTGGCATAGCGGGTTCTAACCCTCTTTGCCACTCACGACTCCCGCCGAAACCGCACATTTAGCCATCAATCGGACATCAGGACGCCATAGAGCGTCCTCTGTGGACACCCAGGGACGACTGCCGCCCGCAGGCCGGCCCAGAACCACGCCACGAAGGGCACCTCCCAACCCTGGATCCAGCGAAGGGGTCCTTCGCCGCAAGACGCTCAGTCACGCCACATTTGACTTACCCCTCAATAGAACCGGTCAGCCCGACAGTCGCAGTCTCCAGCCGGCGTAGTCACGTGCGATACACGCCAGCCTGGTCGTCGTGGCGGCCTTGTAATTCCAGAGCCCAGCGACGTACACGGCGAACGCGGTGATCTCCTCTTCGGCGGCCTCTCGCCATCGTGTGTTCGTCATCGCCCAGGCCTCGGCGTCCGCCGTCCGATGACCCGCGCTGATGAGGCGAAGCACCATGAAGGCCGGGTCGACCCAGGCGGCGCCCTGGGCCGGCCAGCCCCAATCGACGACGCGGACGTCTCCGGCCACGGGGATGAGGAACTGATCGGCGTGGAGATCTGTGTGCAGCAAGGAGGTCCCGGCGGTGAGCGCCGGGGCCTTCTGCTCCCACGCCGTCAACTCGTCGAGGTCCCAGTCTCCGACGATCTCCGGCCGGTCCTGGGCGAGCTTGGGCCACCAGCTGGATTTCCAGCGCTGTTCCAGCGGCTTGAGGTCGGGCGCCGCCAAATCGCCGATGCGGTTGACCGTGTCGGCGATACGGCCGAGGTCCGACGAGCCCGGTCGTAGCCGGGCCCGCCGACCGGCCACGTGCTCGAAGCCCACGATCAGCCAATCCTCGATGTCGAGGGCGAAGTGCACGGCCGGGGCGATGCCGGAGACGAGACCGCCGAGTTCGGCTTCGTTCCGAAGCCAACGCATCGCGGGCGACACGCCTTCGACCCCCTTGACGAACAAGGGCGTCGTTCCATCGCGATGGACGACCGCGGCGAAGTTGCTGCTTTGGCCGGTCTCGATCTCACCGAGCCTGTCGATGGCTCCTGCCCGCTCCCGAATGGCGTCCCGAACAGGTTCCGGCAGCTCGTTCCAGCCGTACTTCTTCACCTGATCGTCCTGTCCTGGCACTACTTGCCGTTGGTCTCGGTGTTCTCGTTGCCGTCTTTGCCCGATGCCCGGCAACCGTCGTCGCCATCGCTGCACTTGACCGCGGAAGTCAACCAAAGGTCATCGTCGACCGCGAACCCGAGAGCGCGAATGGCTTCGACGGTCCGGGCGATCATCTTCTCCTGATCGGTCACACCATCGCCTTCGTCGTTGGGGACGTGGTGGATGAATCGGCCCGCGACGCGATCGCAGAAGGACGCGTACTCCCGGGTGTAGAGGATGAACGTGTGCCACCCGATGTCCACGAGCGCCGACGGACCCAGCGGTACGCGGGAGCTCTCGCCGCACGCGCGCAGGAACGCCAGCGTCTGGTCCATGATGCGTTCCGCCGATTCACGCGGCAGGTCGTGCTCCCGGACGATGCGGTTCGCGAGCCGCCCGAACAGCTCACCGGGAACGAGACTCCGGCCCATGAGGTTTTCAACGGCGATGGTCATGCCCGCTCCCTTTCGGTTTCGTGTTCGGTCCGTCTTTCCCTTCAGTGAGCAGGCTGCCGCACGCTGTGGCCATGGCCAGCCGTCCGAACGGCAACTCCACCTGGGTGGCCCTGCCAGGTAGCCATCTCGTTATCACGAGACGCGGCTAGAACTTCGGTTTCGGCATGGATCTGCTCGGTGCGACGGTCGCGATGCGTCCCTGCGTTTCGATCGGCGCCCGGGCGTTCGGGTAGCCGGCGTAGTAGCCGGGCACGACCCGCCCCACCACCAGCTCTTCGAAGGGGACGAACTCGACGTCGGCGGACTTGAGCCGTTCCAGCGTCGGGCTCTCGACCCGTTCCGCGGCGAGCGCCACCGCGAGGTTCTGCTCGGCCGCGGCCCACGAAGAGGAGCCGAGATAGAGCAGCTTCACGGGCACGATCAAGGCGGGCAGGCACCACGGGCTCACTCGCCAGGCCAGGACGGCGACGAGGAACGTGAGCGGCAGGAAAAGCCCGATGCGCAACGATCCTTCGGCGTTCTGCCGGTCGTATTCCCCGTAGAGCTGGTCCTCCTTCCCCAGCAGCCTCGGCCCGACGTAGTCCAGATCCTCCTTGGCCGATTCGACGTAGACGTCGAGCCGGACGACGGTTCCGAGGAGATGCCACCGGTGGAGGTAGTCGTCCATGGCCCGGCGCCGGTGATCGCCGCTTCGGACACCGGCGACGATCTCCGGGAGTTCCTGTCCCGCCCGCCGGGCGAAATCCTGGAGACCGGCGACATGGGACAGCACCTGGTCACGGAAGGTCTCGTCCGTGAGGAACCGGTCGGACAGCTTGTTGAGCACGGCGTCCCGCAAGGCACGCAGGATCCGGCGCCTGCCGCGGTATTTCGGCTCGATCCAGGCGATCCTTCGCAGTTTCGACCGCCGGAACAGCGGGGTCACGATCGTGTCCAGCCAATGCGTGACGGCGAGGGACATCGTGCCGAGAAGGTAGGCGGCGAAGGTGGCGGCCGCGAAGATCGCGGCCTTACCCGCCCACGTGCCCAGATCCAGGAGGTCCTTGTAGACACCGGTGGCGTGGACGTCCGGCGGCAGACCGGGCCGCAAGGCGAGCCAGAGGCCGAGCAGCCAGACATAGCCCGCGGCGAGCGGCGCCCGGAGTTCCCGCAGCCCCGGAAGGAGACTCGACAGCATGGCCCTCCGCCCGCCGACGACCGGTCGCACCAGGCGTCGTCCTCCGGTCGCTCGCCGTTACAGCGCAACTCCCTCCCTACGAACTGAGCCGAACGGCGCAACCCTCGCCCCCACCCGTGCCAATCCGACAGACCTTCGCGTTTAGCGCTCGTTATGCGGGGTATCGGTTCTCCGCACGACAGAACGAGGGGCCTGACATGCAACCCACCGCCAGACGCGCGCACACCATCGCCCGCGATCTCCTTTCACTCACCAGAGCGGGCGAGGCCGACCGGCTCGCCGCCGCGCTGGTCTCCACCGCCTCGTACGGCAGGCAGGGACCGGCGCTCGGCGACGTCATCGGCCGTCTTGTCGACACTTTTTCCCTGGCCGCCAAGGATCGCCGTCGTTCGCTGCGGATCCGTGAGCCGTTCACCCTGCGCCTGCGGGATCACTCGGGCCTGACGGTCCGGCCCGACAGACTCGACCCGGCGGTGGCGGCGATCGTCCGCGCCATCGCCGCCAGCGTCCGTGACGACCGCGACACCTGTGCCGACCAGATCGGGGAGGCCTGCGAGAACACCGATCTGGACCAGCGGATCCGGGTTCTGGCGCATTGCCTCGTCTGGACGTCGGATTTCCTCAGCACCGACACCACCGCCTATCCCCCGGTGCTGTCCTGTCTCAAGGGCTCGCTGCCCCATCGTCCACAGTAGACATTGCGCGGTTCGGATGACTTCCCGCCCTACGTGTGGACATCCCTAGCACGGCGGGGCAAGGTGGAACTCCGCGCACGAAGTCCTAGTCCCCGATGACGGGCGCACCTTGGCGGCCAGTTCCCCCGACCCAGGAGCGCAGACTTGGACGAGGTAGCGCCATCGACGGTACCCGCTGACTCCCGTGCCGACGCCACGGCGAGGCGGCTGCCCAACCCGGACAGCAGACTCGTCCGGGCGGCCGTCGCGGGTGATCCGGACGCGATCCGGGAACTGGCTCGTTTCCTTTCCCCGCACGTGTTCCGCTACTGCGCCTCCCGGCTCCCGACGGCCGGGACGGGCGTTTGCGACGCCCAGGACTGCGCGCAGGAGGTGCTGCAAGCGGTCCTGATCGCCTTGCCCCGATACCGGTACCGCCCGGACCGGTTCCTCGCGTTCGTCCTCGGGATCGCCGGGCACAAGGTGGCCGACTTCCATCGGCGCCGCTCCCGCGAACCGGTGGCCTCCGTCCCCGAGGTCGGCGACGCCCTGACCTTCTGGGCCCGCCGCGACCCGGACGAGATCGAGCGGCTGGAGCACCGGATGCAGGCCGGGGTCCTGCTGGCCCGGTTGCCGATGCCGCACCGGGAGGTGCTCGTCCTCCGGTTCGTGTTCGGCCTTTCGGCCGAGGAGACGGCCGAACGGCTCGGCCTGCCGAGCGCCGGAGCGGTCCGCGCGGCCCAGTTCCGGGCGCTGGCGCGGCTGCGTGCCCTGCTCACCGAGCGGAACGCCCGTTACGCGGCCGATGTCCCGATCATCGGCCATACCACCGAACCGGAGCTCGTCCCGGTATAGAACCGTCCACTTCGGACGATCGATTTCTTGTACGCCGCTTGTACGAGGGTCCTCCATCCTGTCCACCTATTCGGGGATACCACTGGAGGACAGAAATGAAGATCCGATCCAGGATCGTCAGAGGTGCCGTGGGCACGATCGCGCTGGCCGGGGCGATCATGCTCGGCGGCGCGGGCGAGGCACTGGCGGCGTCGGGCACGGTGAACACCGACTCCGGGGTGGCCGTGACGGTGCGGTCGAGCCCGAGCACCAGCGCGAGCTCGGTCGGCACGGTCGCGAGCGGCACCGCCGTCACGATCGACTGCCAGGCGAACGGCTCGACGGTGACCGGGAAGTACGGCACCACCGACATCTGGGACTACGTGCCGTCGAAGGGCGGCTACATCAGCGACGCCTACGTCTACACCGGCTCGGACGGCCGGGTCGCCCCGGACTGCGCCGGCAGCACCCTCTCCTGCTCCACCGCGGGCACCGGCAACCCGAGGACCTGCGCCGAAGCCGTCGCGTGGGCGAAGGCGCACGTGCACACCAACAACGACCCGGACTACTACCGCTGGTGCGACCGGATCAACTCGTGGGCCTACGGCTGGACAGCGAGCGGCTCGGAGACGGCGTACGTCCACTGGACCCAGCTCCCCGGTTCGTACAAGCACCCGGGTGACACCCAGGTCCCCGCGGGCGGGCTCGCCTTCTTCAGCAACGGCGGCACCGGGCACACCATGATCTCCATCGGCGGCGGCAAGTTCCTGTCGAACGACATCAACGGCCCCGGCAGCTTCACCGAGACCACGATCGCGCAGATCAAGAGCAAGTGGAACTACACCTATCTCGGCTGGTCGCAGCCGTGGTTCAAGATCAACCACTGATCGCGGACCACCTCGGACACCGCCGGGCGGAGGGGGTCCCCGTCCGGCGGTGTCCGTCCCGTTTGTCAGCCACGCTCAGCACCGGAAACCGCCCTTTCGTCGCATCGTGATAAAAAGCGGCCGCTCCGTCGGGTTAGAGTTGACGGATGGGCACCGAAGCTCTCGCTACTCCCGCACCCCGGGAGCAGCGTGTGCTCATGCAGGCGATGCTCACCCGGCTGCCCGAGTTCAGCGATCGCCTGGCCCGGCTTCTCAGCGACGAGGACGAGTTCTACCACCAGGTGGACAGCACCGCGCCGGACGAGTTGCGCAAGGTCTGCCGGGCGAATCTGGAACGCGCGCTGACAGCGCTCGTCGAGGGGCGGGGGCTCCCGCTCGACGCGGCCCGCAAGACCGGACTGGCGCAGGCCCGGCAGGGTATCCCGTTGCCGTCCGTGCTCCGCGCGTTCCGGATCGGTGGGATCTTCGTCTACGAACGACTGCTGGAGCTGGCGGGTCCGGGATTCATCAACCCCGCGCGCACGGTGGAGATCAATTCCAACGTGTGGAAGACCATCGACCTCTACTCCGACGCGCTGACCACCGCGTACAGCGAGGTCGCCGCCGAACTCTCCCAGGAGAAGCTCGCCCTGCTGGACGGCCTGCTCCAGGGCAGGTTCGCCACCCAGGTGGAAGTCGAGAACGCCGCCAAGGAACTCGATCTCCCGGCGGCGGGCACGTTCGTCGCCGTCGTGACCGAGGCCGTCGAGCCGGATGAACGCCCCGGGGTCGAGGCGCTGCTGCGGGCACGGCGCTGGAAGTCGGTCTGGCGGCCGGGCGCCGAGATCGGCCTGGTCGTGATCGACCGCGTCGAGGACGTCCGCCGGCTGCGTGACGTCCTGGGCACACTGCCGCTGGCGGTGGGGATGAGCAGGCCGTTCAACGGGTTCCTCGACGTACCGGACGCGGTCCACCGGGCGCGGATCGCCCGCCGTTCGCTGGCGACGGGGGCCACCGGGGTCGCCGTCTTCGGTGACTCGCCGGTCACCACGCTGGTCGCGAGCGCGCCGGAGATGTCACGCGACGTCGTCCGCGCGGTACTCACCGGACTCCTGGTGCTGCCCGCGGCCGAACGGCAGGTCCTGCTCGACACCCTGGTCGCGTGGTTCGCCGGGCACGGTTCGGCGAAGGAGGCCGCGGACCGGCTGATCGTCCACCCGAACACGGTCCGGTACCGGCTGCGCCGGGTGCAGGAACTGACCCGGCGCGACCTGTCCGATCCTGTCGACGTCGGGGAGCTCTACGTCGCGCTGGAAGCGGTCCGGCTCGCGGACGACCGGCCTTAAGAGCGTCTCTCCGGCGCCATGTCGGCGTCGATGATCTTCGCGAGGTCCAGCAACGTGTGCCCGAGACCGGGCCGCGCGGTGAGCCGTACCGCGAGCGTGCGGCCGCGGGTGGTCGTGGCGACCGGCAAAGTGACCTCGGGATTGGCGGACCTCGTCCACTGTGGACGGCGTCCGGCCCCGGACAGGACGATGTCGGGATGCGGCGAGCGCCGCCCGGGACGCCACCGTGATCTCCTGGCGTCGAGGTCGCGGATCACGTTGCCGTGCAACGAAAGCAACGCCGCGACGTCCGCGACCGCGTCGCGGAGCTCGACGTCGGTGATGGAATCCGAGTAGGCGCCGATGTCCAGCGCGCGGGGATCGATCGCGTCCTGCGGCACAAAGTTCCTTTCCACGCACCGGAAGTCGTCCGATAGTGGGCCCGCTCACGTTGTTCCCGGGAACAAACATGTTTGGCGGTCTGCGCCGAATGGCCGCTTCCGTACCGCCTTCCGGTCGCACGGCGTGCCTGTGACCGCCGGTCACACCTTTGACGCTGACCGGCCCGCGAGCCACTATCTGGCGACCGATTACCGATGGGTAATGTGGATGTTTCCGTGGTTTCACCAGGAGGACCGTTGCGACGAGCGTTGAGCCTGATCTTCTTGGCCCTAGGAGTGTTCGCCGTCGCCGGCGCGGTGTTGCTGCCGACCTACGTGAAACCCGAACTCGCCAAGGTGCCACTGAACCAGGAATCGACGTCGATCCTCGAAGGCACCGCGTCCAAGGTGCTCGCGGTGAAGACCGTGGACGGCAAGACCGTCACCGAGATCCGTGACGACGCCAAACTGAAGGCCACCGCCCACGTGGTGGCGAACTTCGCGCCGCCGGAGATGCAGGAGGGCACGGACGTCGCCGTATGGCTGATGGCCGTGTCGGTCGTCGACACCGCCGACGACACCGTGGTCAGCGCGAGCAAGCGCCAGGTCTGCTTCGACCGCCGCACCGCGGAGGGCTACGTGCCGCCGGGCGGCGACCAGGAGTCCAAGTGCTCCGACAAGAGCAGCTTCGTCACCAAGCTAGAAGAGAAGGCCGAGAAGGAGAACGAGAAGCCCAAGGAGATCCAGGAGTACAAGCCGCAGCCCGGCCTGAACTTCAAGTTCCCCTTCGGTACCGAACAGAAGGACTACCAGGTCTACGACGACAACACCGGCCGCGCGGTGCAGGCCCGGTTCAAGGGTGTCGACGAGATCAAGGGCGTCGAGGTCTACAAGTTCGTCCAGGAGATCCCCGACACGAAGATCTCGACGAAGAAGGTGCCCGGTTCACTCATCGGCGCCACCGGGGACTCGGTCGAGGCGGGCCAGTTCTACCAGGGCACCATCACCAGCTGGATCGAGCCGGTGACGGGGATCCAGGTCAAGCAGGAACAGCAGTCGCACCAGGAACTCCGGTCGGCCGCGAACCCCACGCCCACGGTGGTCTTCGACGGCAAACTGGCCTTCACCGACGCGACCGTCGACGCGATGGTCAAGCAGGTCGACGAGAACAAGGGCAAGCTCGACTTCATCGGGAGCACCGGGCCGATCGTGCTCGGGATCGCCGGCGCGGTCTTCCTCGCGCTCGGGGTCTTCCTGCTGGCGAAGCGCCGCACGCCTTCGCGGCACTAACGCCTGCGCAGCACCATCACCAGGTTCCACGACGCCACTTCCCGGACGCCGGGGACACGCACGATCCACTGGGCCCAGGAAGGGTGGTAGCGCGGGTAGACCTCTTGGAGATCGGCGAGCGGCGTGGCCTTCCCCCACCGGATGGCCGCGCCGGCCGAATAAGCGAAAAGGCTCTCGCCGAATTTGTTCTTCGGCTCCTTGCCGTTCTTTTCGAGATAACGCCGCCGGGCGTAGGCGCCACCGAGGAAATGCCAAGGCGCCGTCTCGTGCCCGCCCCATGGTGAATACCAGGGCGTGAACGAGGCGAAAACCGTCCCGCCCGGTTTGGTCACCCGGCACATCTCGGCCAGCATGACCTCGGGTTCGGAAACGTGTTCGAGGACGTTCGACGAATAGCAGACGTCCACGGATCCGGTGCGTACCGGCAGTCGCGTCCCGCTGCCGCGCACCATGTTCTCCCCGGCCTCACCCCGCGCCGTCAGCTCGCCGACGTCGGGATCTATGCCCAGGTAGGCGGCTCCCGCGGCACGGAAGGCATCGGAGAAATAGCCGGGCCCGCCGCCGACGTCGACGATGGTCCTGCCGTTCAACGGAGTGTGCTGCGCCAATTGCCGGACGGAGTCATCGGCCAGCACCGAATAGAAACCGTCCGGATCCGTCTGCTCGGTGAGAAAAGCCCGGAACAACGTCACCGATCGGCGCAAGCCGGCGCGATGAGGGATCGTTTCAGGGGTCACCGACCGATTACCGACCATCGAACCATCGCTTTCCGAGAATGATTCATCTACCGTGTACGCACCGGTAACCTAGCATTGTCGCCAACAGGTTGGGAGAACCACGATGGAACGGCCACGTGTGCTGCTCGTCAACTGGCGCGACACCGGGCATCCCGAAGGCGGCGGCTCCGAGCGGTACGTCGAGCGGATGGCCGAAGGACTCGCCAAGGCCGGGTACCGGGTCGAGATCCAGTGCGCGGCCTATCCGGGCGCGAACGCCGGGGAATGGCGCGACGGTGTCCGCTATCGCCGCCGCGGCAACAAGTTCGGCGTCTACCTCCACGCGCTCCGGGCGATCCGCAGGGCACACGCCGACCTCGTGGTCGACGTGCAGAACGGGATGCCGTTCTTCGCCAGGCTGGTGGCGGGATGCCCGGTTCTCGTGCTCGTGCACCACGTCCACAAGGAACAGTGGATCAGCGCACTCGGCGAGACATTGGGCCGGGTCGGCTGGTGGATCGAGTCCCGGCTGGCGCCGTGGCTGTTCCGGCACTGCCGCTACGTCACGGTTTCCGAGATCACCAAGGGCGAGCTCGCCGGCCTCGGCGTCGAGGGATCACGGATCACCGTGGTACCCAACGGTTTGGACACTCCCCCGCGCGGCAAGGCCGTCCGGGAGAACGAGCCGACGCTGGTCGCGGTCAGCAGACTGGTGCCGCACAAGCGGATCGAGCACGCGATCGACGTCGTCGCGGAACTGACGCGATGCTGGCCGACGCTGCGGCTGGAGGTGGTCGGCCAGGGACCGTGGGAGGAGGTCCTGCGCAAGCACGCCCGTGACCGCGGTGTCGAAGACCGGGTGCGGCTGCACGGCTGGGTGGACGAGGCCGCGAAACACGAGATCCTGGAACGGTCCTGGCTGCACCTGTGCCCTTCGGTCAAGGAGGGCTGGGGAATCGTCATCATGGAGGCCGCCGCGCACGGTGTGCCGTCGGTGGCCTACCGGGCCGCGGGCGGGGTGGCGGAATCCATTGTGGAGGGCAAGACCGGACTGCTGGCCGACGACTTCGCCGATTTCACCGCCCAGGTGGACGGTCTGCTCGCCGACCGGAAACGCCGGAACGAGATGGGCCGGGCCGGCGTCACCTGGGCGAGCCTGTTCGACTGGGAGCACAGCGTGAACCGCTTCGAATCACTCGTGCGCGACGTGGCCGGAGTGGCCATCCCTCATCCCAGGGTCCTGAGCCCGCAGGGCTTCGACGAGCCCGTCGGCCAGCCCGGCCGCGGCGGCGGCGTCGAAGTCCTTGCGGCGTGCGCGCACGGTGACGGTGCTCGTCTCCCCGACGGTCGCCGCGCCGAACGCCACGCCTGAGCGGCCGCTGGCGGCGGGATAGAACGCGATCGAGGTGACCGCGTCCGCCGCCGAAACGACGCCGAGGTTGGAAACCAGGTAGGTCGAACCGAGCCTGCCCGCCAGCAGCCGCGTGCCCAACCGGGCGATTCTGCTGCTGCGGGCGGGGAAATCGGGTTCCGGCGGCTGGGTGGCCAGCAGCGCGCCGACTTCGGCGACGGCGGGATTCCCGCCGAGCCGCAAGCGGAAGAACGCGCTGTCGTGTTCGGGTTCCGGTGCGGCGCCGCCTCGCCACGACGCCCCCACGGCGGCCACGACCCGGGCGGTTTTCCTTCCGTGCCGGGCATTCCACGTCCCGGTCAACCGCGCGGCCGCCGCCGCGAAAGCCGAGGAACCGAACCGTGAGCGAGGGAGGATCCTGGCGCTGAACACGTCACCTGGGCGACTTTCGGCGCGTTCCGGGGTGATCCTCGCCGGAGGCGCGAAAAGCGCTTCAGCGAGCCTGTGGAAGGCCGACGTGAGAAAGGACCGATCCGCTGTGCGCGCGCCGATCCCCTTGGCGGCGGACGAAATCGGGACGTCGACGGCCAGCCCGAGGATGGCGAGCAGGCCGAGACCGTCGAGCGCGCCGTGGTGCGCGGCGATCAGCACGACGGGTTCGTCGGTGCCGACCGCGACGCGCAGCAACGGCGCACCGCGTTCGTACGCCGCCTCGGCGAAGCGATCGCGGGTCGCCGGGAGTTCTTTCCCGGGAACAGCTTCGACGTCGGGAGCGGCCCCGAGCCACGGTCGTTCCCCGACCGCGACCGCCAGCCGCATCCGCGCCTTTTCCGGCGTCAGGACCGAAGACAGCCTCGCTTCCAGGAGGATGCTCCAGGAGACGGTGGGGTCGCCGTAGAGCCCGACGACCCGGCCCGCGTGGTCGGAGGCGAGCTCGGACACCGGCTCAGCGGTTGCCGTAAATGACGGCCTCGGGGCCCGAATTCGGGTTGAACTGTTCCTTGATCTTCGCCTGCACCTGGGGCGCGGCGTCCGGATCGGCGGAGTTCGTCAGCGCGTAACTCCCCCCTGCGGCCGTTGCGAGCCCGATGATGACGGCGGCGGCCGCGCCGATGAGGGTGCCCAAGACCTACTCCTTCCGCGACAGGGAATTCCTGCGTCGGCTCAATGTACGCACCGGTAACTTGAGGCACAACAGCGCGGCGGCGATCGACAGCAGCGCTACTCCGTTTGCCAGCATCACCGGGAGCGGTGATCGCGTCACGGTCACGACAGGCGCACCCGGAGTGCGGTAAAGCGTGAGCCACTCACCGGACCACACCGGTACCGCGCCGGTCAGCAACCGCGGGTCGACCCGTCCCGGCGTCCCGTGTTCGACCAGGATCCAGCCGATTCCCGCGCCCGCCAGGTCTTCGGGCGACTTCGCGGCGCGGACACGGTCCATTCTGGAATCCTCGCCGTCGATCACCTCGCCGCCGACCCGCAACGTGTCGTCGGTGAGGACGGTCTCCGGCAGCGCGCGTGGCGCCGGATCCAGCTGGGTGCGGTGGTCGTTCCAGGCGAATCTGCGGAACGTGGACAGCGGCAGCGCGACGACGTCGCCGGGCCGGTCGTCCTCCGCGAGCACGCGGTGGACGGCGTTCCAGTCGTCCGGGTAGCGCACCGCTTCGAGCTTTCCCCAGCCGCCCCAGGCGAGGTCGGGCATGGTGAGCAAGGGAAAGAGCGCGGCGGCCACGACGAGCGCCCCGCGCGCCGCGCCGGTCCGCAGCCGGGTGGCGGCGGCTTCGACCGCGAGCGCGAACCCGAGCGCGACCGGAAGTGCCCACCAGGCGACCCATTTCTGCGCGTCCCGCAGCAGTCCCGCGCCGGGAACGTGGTCCATCGCCCAGGACAGCATGGGTTCGCCGAACGGCAGGGTCGCCAGCGCGGCGAGCACGACACCGAGAACTCCCAGCGACAGCAACGCTCTCGCCGGAGGTACCCCCCACCTTCGGGCCAGAGGACGAAGACCGGCCAGCGCCACGGCGACCGTGACGAGGATCAGCACCGGCGCCATCGGCGCGCCCCGACTGCCGGGGACGACGTCGCCGTTCCAGATGCCGCCGAGCCCGAGCACGCTCAGGATCGCGGGCCCCCAGCTTTCCGCGCGAGCGCTGAAGGCGGCCACCCCGGCGGGATCCGACAGCGTGCCGCCGTCGTGCAGGAGTGTCGGCACGAGCCACGGCAGGTTGAGCACGACGGCGAGACCGACGGTATGGCCGAGTTTTCGCGGTCCAGCCAGGACGATCGCGGTGAGCGCGGCCAGCACCCCACCGGGTGGGGTGAGCACCGCGGGGGCGCAGGCGAGTACCAGTCGCGCGAGCGCCCTCGGCTCGCTTCGGCACAAGGAGAGCGCTGCGCGCACGATCCACGGAAGGCCGGCGTAGGTGAGCAAGAGCGGCCAATGCCCGATGAACAGCCGCTCCGCGAAGTAGGCCGTCCACGCGTAACCGGTGGCGGCGACCACCCGCGTACCGAGTTGCTCCGTCGGAACCAGCCTCGCTGCGCCGTATGCCGCTCCGAAAAGCGAAAGGAACAAGACGATTTTCTGGACGATGTCGCCCGGAACGACCGCTGTCGCGAGCGCGATCACGGCGTCGGCGGGGACCGAACGCGGCAGCGCGGAGCCGAGCCCGAACGCGTCCGGGACGAGCGACTGACGCTGGGCGAACACCATGTCGTAGCTCAGGACGAAGCCGCGCCCCAGCACCGGGAGGAACACCAGCAACGCCAGCCCCGCCGACACCGCGGCCAGGATGAGACGTTCGCGCCGTGCGTCCAAGTGCTTCTTCCCTTTCCGCCTCGATCGCGGTTATGGTCGCGGAGATTACCCGCCGGTAATGGGAGCACCGTTGAGCGTAGACGTCGAGGTCGATCAGGCCAGGACCGACAAGCGTGTCGCGGCGATCCTCGTTTCGCTGGCGCTGGCGGCCAACAACGCCGGTGCCTACGCGCTGAGCATCGTCGCCGCGCGGCTGCTCGCGCCGGGCACTTTCGGTGAGCTGAGTTCGCTGCTGGCGGTGCTGGTGATCGGCGTCGTGCCCGCGATGGGCCTGCAAACCGTGGTCGCGCTGCGCGTCGCGAGAAAGCCACAAGACAGCGGGACGCTCTTGGCGCTCGGGCTCACGACGAGCGCCATCGTCGCGGCCATCGGCCTGATCCTGGCGCCGGTACTGGTCTTCGTGCTGCACCTCGGATCCGTGGTGCCCGCGCTGCTGCTCGCCGTCACCCTGGGCCCGCTGACCCTGCTCGGCCTGTTCCACGGTCTGCTGCAAGGCAGCGGCCGGTTCGCGCTGCTGGCCGGGCTCATGTCACTCGAAGGCGCGGGCAAGGTCGGCGGATCGCTGATCGGTCTCGTGATCGGCGGCGACGCCACCGGCGCGCTGGCCGGGACCGCGATCGGCTCGTACCTGGTGATCTTCTGCGGCTGGCTCCTCTGTGGACGGCCGCGACCACGCAAGGCTGGCTGGCAAGCGGGCGACGTCCTGCACGCGGCACAGGCGATGCTGGCGCTGGTCCTGCTGGTGAACCTCGACCTCGTCCTGGCGCGCCACACCCTCCCCGCGAACGAGGCGGGCGAATACGCGCTCGGCGCCATCGTCACGAAAATCGCCTACTGGCTCCCCCAGGCCGTCGGCGTCCTGGTGCTCCCCCGCTTCGCGAACGGCGACGACCGGCGCCGCATCCTGCCCGCCGCCCTCGCCGTCTGCGGCGCCCTCGACGCTCTCGTCCTCCTCGTGTCGCTCGTCTTCGGGCCACGCCTGCTTTCGTTCATCGGCGGCTCCGGCTACGCCTCCAGCACCATGCCCGTCTGGCCGTTCGCACTCGCCGGCTCGATGCTCGCGCTGGTGCAGATCCTGCTTTTCTCCCGGCTCGCCGCGGGCGACCGGCGGGTGACCGTGCTGATGTGGACGACCGTCGTCGTCGAAACGGTGCTGGTGACCACTTGGCTGCACGCTTCGGCCGCTCAGGTGGTGACGGTGGCCGCTTGCTGTGCCGGGGCTCTCGCCCTCTCCGGGGCTTTACTGGAAGTGCGGTCGCGCCGGTGACTCATCGGAGCCGCACATCGGGTCGCGGGCGTCGCCGGGCACTTTCGAACGCCGCTTTTAGTTCTGCCCGGACCTCGTCCGGTTCCGACCGGAGACGGGACGGCAACGTCTGGAGAACGACGACCCCTGCCGCGGTGTAGCGCGCGTTCCGCGCCAGAGTGGCGCGAAAGTGGTCCCCCTCGGAGTGATAACCGCGGGAATCGATTTCCCAAGCGAGCGCGACCTCGTCGCACCAACCGTCCGGCTTCGCGACGAACCGGCCCGCCGCGTCGAAGACCCGCACATTCCACTGGAGCTCCGGCAGCCCGGACCGTGCCCAAAGGTTCCACGCGTCGGCCTCGGCGACCGAATGCGCGCCGCCCAAGATCGGCATCATCGCCCACCGCAGTCTTTCGTCGATGCGAGACCGTTCTTCGATCTCGACGGCGAGCGCCGACGGCAAGCAATGACGATCTCGCACCGCTTCGGCCATCATCGCCACTGCCGCGTCCAGGTCGGGCGCGCGCCGCGCCGCGTCGATCACCGCGCGCGGCACAGGAGCGGTGGGGACACCCGACCTGATCCTCGGCGCCGGCAAGCGTCTCGTCCGTTCGACGTGAACGAAACCGGTACTGGTGATTCCTCGTTCGGCGGGCACGAGCAGGTGCACGTCATCGATGGCCGGAAGGTTTCTCAGCCCATAGCGCCTCAGCGCGGACACACCCGTGAGCATCGAACCTTCACGGGCATGGAGCAATCCCGCCTCGATCCGCTGTTCATCGGTCGGCTCGCCGTTCCCGAGTAAAACGACGCCGGGCAGCAGCATCCGCCAGACACCGCCGGGCTCGCAGCGGCGCCAGATCGTTCTTCTGGGCACGCCGAGCTCTTCGAGCCGCTTGACCCCGATCACGATCGGGCCGTTCGTCAACTGTGGATGCTGTGCCCACTCGCCTCTTCGCACTTGATCAGCTTCGGACGGGGTACCGACAAAAATCGCGGATCCCCGTCGTGACAGGTCCGGCGATGAGGGGGTGTGTGGGAATAGGGACACTCAACGTCCCCATTTCCACACACCCTCACGTCTTGTCGCCTTCGATCTCTCGCCCTTCGAACCAAGGCACGCACATCGCCACCATCGCCGCCGCGCTCAGCAGCAGCGAAGCCTGCGTAACCGGTCCATAGGCCCACTCCTGACCATGCCCCAGCAGCCGCCCCACCACCGCGACGAGCGTGCCCGCGACCATCCCGCCGAAAGCGAGATACCGCGGCGCGCGTTCGCTGAACTGGCGGGCCAGCAGGACGGAGATCAGCAGCACGATCGGCAGCATCCCGCCCAGCACGGCCAGCAGCCCGATGAGCACCACCGGGACCACCCGCCCTGAGCCCGCCCCGACGGCGACGTGACGTGGGCGGACCGGCCACAGCACACCGATCAGCACCGCCAGGATCGCGACGGCGCCGATCAGCAGGCCCGATCGGTACTTCCAGTCCGGGGTGAACTCCAGCCGGACGACACCGCCGGAACCGGCGGGCAGGATCCAGGCCTGCTGCCAGCCGTCGACACGCGTCTTCACCAGCGGGGTCCCGTTCAGCGATGCGGTCCAGCCCGCGTTGGCGTTCTCCGGGACGGCCAGGACGGACTCGTCGCCACCCGCGACGGTGACCGATCGGGACGTCGCCTCCCAGGAGTCCACGGTGACGGCGCGATGCCCGGCGGGAGCCCGCACGACACCGGCGGGCTTCAGCCACAGGTCCTGGACCACGAAGGACTCGGACCGGTCGGTCCGCAGTTCGTGTCCGCCCGCCGCCAGCTCGACACCGCCCTGGGAATCGGGACACGCGGAGAGCGTCATCGGCCGGTGCGCGGTGAAATCGGCGAGGGTGCCGCGCACGGAGGTGTCGTAGTCGAAGCCGTTCAGGCGGACGTTCGGGCCCGATCCGCAGGGCAGCGTGAACTCCGCGGCGGGAGCGGGAAGTTCGGCGCCGGTCAGCGACAGGCTCCCGATCCTCAGCGAGTTCCGGGTCCGCTGGTCGTCGTCGAGGCCGGCGAACGCGATCTTCAGCTGCGACGTCTCCAACGGCGGGAACGTCGCCGCGCCGGAAGCGTCGAGTTCGACGGAGCGGCTCGACGTCGGTGTCGTCAGTTCCAGCCGCGTGGGCGCGTGCGAATCGGCGGCGACACGGATCCCGGAGACAGTCTGAGGTTTCTCCCAGTCCAGGGTCATCGTCGGCCGCAGATCGGTGACGTCGGGATGCCAGGCGGTCGCGGGATTCCCGTCCACCGCGGCGAACGCGCTCGCCGCCGGATCCCCGCCCAGTTGCGAAGTCGCCGACACCTTCACCCCGGGAAGGGTGACCGGGACACGGCCACCTCCGGCGGGCAGCACGGTGCCGCCGAACTCGTAGGCACTCTGCGACGTCGTCGAGAACAGCCGCCGGATCCCGTCCGGTTCCTCGCCGTCGCGGGCGGCGGACGCGTCGCACCGGACGTGCCCGTTGTCCGGGACGCACGCGTACCTCGGCTGCTGGCCCCGCGTGAACGCGAATCCCGGCGCGGTACCCGGCCCCAGATCGGCAGGGACTTCGAGAGCGCGTTGCGGTTCCGCGCCGGGGATCTTCAGCTCCGAGATGCCGACGTTCCCGTCCTGCCTGCCGACCACGAGTGAAAGCAGTGTGATCCGCACCTTGCGCGTCACCCCCGCCGGCGCCGGGTAGGTGTGCGCGCCTTCGCCCCGGACGACCTGGTGCTCGACGGAACCGTTGTCCGTGGTGATCCGGATCCGGGTCGGCGGCCAGCCGACGCGGATGTCGTCGACCATCGCGAGATCAACCGTGTTCACCAGCCGCGGGGTGTCGAGTTCGACTTCGAGCCATTCCCCGATCGGACCGGTGAAACTCGAGGAATGCCAAGCGGTGCGCGGATCCCCGTCCAGCGCGGCGAACGGCTGATGGCTCGGATCGGAACCGCCGAAGGCGTCCGCGAACGACGCCGCCGTCGACGCGGTCACCGAGCGGATCCCCCGGTACGCGGCCACGGTCTGGTGCTGCTCGCCCGGGAACGGCAGGACGTCCAGCGCGGCTCGCTGCTGTCTCGGCGACTCCCCCGCGGTCAGCGTCTGGCTCAGGTTGTCCCGCACGCCGCCGACGTTGCGTTCGGCGCGGCGCAACCCGTCGGTGACCAGCCTCGGTCCGGTCGGCGAACCGCCGTCCCCGGTCAGCACCGTCGGCGTGCCGGGGTCGAGCTGTCCGGAGTTCATCAGCGGCAGCAGGTTTTCCGGCCCACCGCTCACCGTCGGCACGTCCTTCGTGGACGTCGCGGTGACCAGCGGGACCGGCCGTTTCACCTCGAAGATCTCCAAAGGCCCGAACTGGGCCGACTTCTCGATCCCCGGCGACCCGGCTAGGCCGGCGCGCAACGTCGTGAAGTCGGGGGCGCCGACCTTGGCGCGGTCGATGTCCCCGCGCAGCACCAAGAACCGGTAGCCCGAACGCGCGAGCAGCGCGGCGAGCCCGGGATCGCCTCTGCCGTCGGCCAGGGCCGCGTCGACCGAGTCCATCAGGCGGGTGTTGCCCTCCGAACCCAGCGGGACCTGGTTGCGGACGGCCCACGGACTGTCCGCGATGGCCTGCGCCGGTTCGTCGACCGTCCGGCCCCAGTCGTACTCGCCGAACCCGGTCGCGGGCAGCAGCAGCGTGCGCGCCGTCGCGTCGGTCTTGGCGACGTGGCCCATCGCGTCGTACCAGTACCCCGGCACCTCGTCCCAGCCCGGCCCCGGCCGCAACGTCAGCAGCCACACCGGCGCGGCCATCGCCAGAACCAGCAGCGCGCCGAGCGCGGGCCGCAGATTCCGCCGTACCGCCGGCGCGGCGCTCGTGATGCCGTGGACGAACGCCAGCATCAACGGGAGCCGAAGCACCGGCTCGAACTTGTGCACGTTGCGCAGCGGTGCGAGCGGGCCGTCGAGCAGATGCCGCACGGGTTCCGCCAGCGGGCTGTCGAGCGTCCCGACGTAGCCGACGGTCAGCAGCGTCAGCCCGGTCAGCACGCCGAGCACCAGGAACCGACGCTCGGGCAGACCGCGCCGCGCGAGTCCGAACAGCCCGACCGCGGCCACCAGCCCGGTGGCCGCCATCAGGACGGGATTGTCGATCAGCGCCCAGCCCGACGGCCACCACGGCGTGCCCTGGACGACGTAGGCGACCCACTGATTCGTGCCGCGCAGCACTTCGAACAGCGACATCGGCGCGGTGGTGTTCGTCGCGGATTCGATGTAGTCCAGGAACGGCAGGCTGTACTGGCCGAGCAGCACCAGCGGCAGGATCCACCACAGCATCACCCCGGCGACGAAGACGAACCACCAGATGACGAGTTCGACGTGGGTGCTCCGCCACTTCCGGGTCAGCAGCCACAAACCGGGCAGCACGAGCGCCATCACGACCATCGCGCCGTTGATCCCGCCCATGCACAGCACAGCGAGCGCGGACAGCCCGGCGGCCCGGCGAGGCGAACCGATGCGGTCGGCGAGGATCAGCGGCAGCAGCACCCACGGCAGCAGGACGGCGGGCAGCATTTCCGAGGACAGCGAACCGATTTCGGTGACCATCCTCGGTGCGAGGGCGTAGCCGACTGCTCCGATCAGCCGAGTCCGTTCGTTCCCCATCTTGAGCGCGCGGGCCACCAGCAGAGCGCCCCCGAAAGCGACCGAGAGCAGGATCGCGCACCACAACCGCTGCGCGATCCACACCGGGATCCCGACGGCCTGGCACATCGCGAAGAACGGCCCCATCGGGAACAGGTAGCCGTACGCCTGGTTCTGCAACTCCCCCGCCGTCGCCTGGGGATTCCACAGGTGCAGCGCCCGGCCGAGGAACGCCAGCGGATCCACCGCGAGGTCGAGTTTGGTGTCGAACGTCGTCCTGCCGGGACGCTGCACAAAGGACAGTACCGTCAGCGCCAGCACGATCCACGTGCTCGGCTTCTTCGCGAGGGCGCCGGGGGTTACCATCCGGTAGATACTAGGCGGAAACGTGGCTACTATGCGCCTATGACAGACGGTTTCGCAGAAGCGTGGTCGCTCGCCGAACCCGTCAAGGGCTGGATGACGCGGGATCAGGGCCTTGCCCTGTGGAACGCGGCTTCCCGCCTGGAAAAGGGCGATCTCATCGTCGAAATCGGCAGCCACCAGGGCCGTTCGACGATCGTGCTCGCCAGTGCCGCGCGCACGGTCGGCGCGCGGGTCATCGCGGTCGACCCGTTCGTCGACGGACGGCTGTTCGGCGGATCCCCGACCCGCCAACGCTTCGAGGCGAACCTGAAGAAGGCGGGCGTCGAGGACGTCGTGGAACTCGTGGCGGAGTACAGCACGAAACTGCGTCCTCGCTGGGATCGCCCGATCCAGTTGCTCTACATCGACGGCAAGCACGACTACTGGACCTACACCGACGACCTGCGCTGGTCCACGAACCTGGACGACGGTAAGGAAATCCTGGTCCACGACTGCTTTTCCTCGATCGGTGTCACCCTGGGCACGATCGCGAAAGTCCTCTTCGGACGGCGCTACACCTACCTCGACCGCGCGACGTCGATGGCCCGGTTCCGCCTCACCCCGCCGACGACGAGGGACAGGCTGCGCGTGCTCGCCCAGCTGCCCTGGTTCCTGCGCAACGTCGGGATCAAGATCCTGCTGCGGCTGCGCTTGGCGCCCGTGGCGAGGATCTTCGGCCACGACAGCCCGTACGACCCTTACTGAGTGAGCGGCCTGCCGACGTCGACCTTCGCGAGGCAGACGGGAGCGCCCTTGGCGGACAACCGGAATTCGATCTTGTCGAACAGGCCCTCGATCGGCAGGTACATCGTGTGCAGTCCGGGCTGGAACCAGACCGGCACGCGGTCCACGAAGCCTTCGCCGCCGTCCGAAGTGAAGTAGTCGATCCGCAGCAGGTGACGGCCGAGAACGGGCGTGTCCAACGGAACCCGGACCGGCTCCTCGCCGACGGTGTACCCGCACCCCGCCACGGGGCCGGGCAGGCCACGGGAAATCGATTCCACACCGGTGATCGTCCTGGCGGCACCCGAATCGTCCAAAAGGGACATCCGACTGGTCGGCTGGTCGAAGTGGAAGCCCGGGATCAGGCCCACCACCCGTGAGACGCGCGCGTTCTCGCCGAACCAGCCGTGCAGGATGTCGTTCGGCACCGTGGTGTCGTACAGGACGAGATCGGGATCCCGTTCGATCGAGGCGCGCGCGTTGGCGAGGAAATCCCGCGAGTGCTCGAACCGCAACCCCTGCGCCAGCCGGGAGAAACCCACGGCCGAACTCGCGATCAGGACAAGGCACAACGCCAGGGCGAGCGGACGTTTCGCCGGGGACGGCACGGGATCCGAAGGCCGGTCGAACGGTTTGGGTTCGAGGAAGGCGAAAGCGAGGCACAGCGCGACGACGAGTGTCAGATCGGCTACGTAGCGGGGATCGCTGCCCAGTTCGGGGCCGACCTCGGTGAGCCGGGTGGCCGCCGAAAGCCCGATGTCCGCCGCGAACACCAGCGCCAGCAGCACCCATGCCTTCTTCGCCCGGAGACCGCCGACGCGGATTCCGGCGACCAGCACCGCGACGGCCACGAGCAGCAGCAGAATCCGAGCTACGACAGGGGAAGCGGCGAACGTCGCCCCGGGTCCGGGGCCCGACCACGGCCCGCCCGCCAGCCCCGGAACCAAGGTGTCGCCGAGCATCCGGCCGGTCATGTCCGCGACCGTGCCGACGGTGACCGGACCGCCGCCCTGCCCGACCTGGCTCGTCGTCAACGCCAGGAAGACGGCGGCGTATCCGGCGAGGACGACGACGAAGACGCCCATGAGCACGACGTGCCGGCGCAGGGAAACGCCGAGCAGCACGGTGATCCCGGCGATCAGCACCGGGATGAACACCGCCTTTTCGTAGAAGGCCAAGCCGAAGACGGTCCAGGCCACCGTGGCGATCGCCCAGCGCCCGCCGTCGGCGAGATACCGCACATGGGCGTGCAACGCGGCGGTGGCGGCCAGGAGCACGGGCGCGAGCTGGATCGCGTACGCCCACCACAACGTCGGGACGAGCAGCAGGGGCGAAGCCGTGAACATCGTGAACGGGACGAGAATCCCCCAGCGGCGCCCGAAACAGCGCACCAGCACCGCCCACAGCAGCGCCGAGGCCGCCGCCTGCATCACCAGGACCGGCGCCATCAGCACGGCGAAGTCCAATGGAGCCCACGCGGTCAGCAGATCGGCGAGCAGGAATCCGCCCGGCGCGAGGTGGCCGTGGTAATCCTGGAAGTAGTAGCCGAAGTCGAACGGGCCGGCCTTCGCGGCGTGATAGGTGATGACGAAATCGTCTTGCGCCAGGCTTCCGTGCAGCGCGGCCCAGGTGTGCAGGACGAACGGGATCACGGCGGCGACGATCGCGGCGATCGTGACCAGCGAAGGTCTCTTCCCCCGGACAACCACGTCTTGCCTCAATTCTTGCAGGTCGGCGGCTGGCACATGATCTTGCTCAGCGCCTGGTAGAAGACGTCCGAGATCTTCCGCGGATCGGGGGTGGTGAACGAATCCCCGCCGGTGGCGGTGGAGACCTGCCGGAGTTCGGACGCGTCGATGTCCGGCCCGATGCCGATCCCGATGACCGGCAACGGTTTCCGCGGATCCTGGAGCTTGCCCAGCTCTTCCAGCAACCTCGGCAGCCCGACCGTGTCGCCGTCCTCGTTGCGTCCGTCGGTGAGGACGACGATCAGGTTGATCCGCCCGGGTTTCCAGTTCTGCCTGGCGTTCTGGTACGCGGCGAGGATCGAATCGTAGAGCCCGGTCGCCCCGCCGGCTTTCGGCCGCACCGCCTGCAACTGCTCCACCCCGCCCGAGGCCGTCTGCTCGGCGATCGTCTTCATCGGCAACAGGACCCGGTGGTCCCGGTCACCGTCCAATTTGGTCGAGAACAGCCACAGCCCCAGTTCGGTGGTGGGTTTGAACAGCCTGAGCCCCTGCGTCGCGGCCTGCAAGGTGAGTTCCATCCGGCTCTTTCCGGTACCCGGCACGGAGGCGGCCATCGAACCGGAGACGTCGAGGAGCACCTGCACCCGGGCGCTCAGATTCGTCCCCGCCCAGGCCTGCAAGGCGGCGTACAGGTCCGTCACGGGTGGGGCGCCCGGCGGACGCGGTGCGGGATCGGTCCGGCTGTCCCGCGCCCGCGGTACGGCGAACTGGCCGGAGGGCGCGCGGAATCCCGCGTCGGCGAAGGTCGCGGCGGCGAGCGGATCGAGCAGCAGTCGCAGAAAACGTTCCGCCGCGCCCCTGGATGCCTCTGAAGCCTTGGGCAGCACGACGTACGGGTAGTCGAATCCCCGCACCGGGACGTCCGGGTACGCCGCCACGAGATCCCGGGCGAGGACGGACTGTTCGGTCGCCGGGAAAGCGGCCGGGAACTGGCCGGGGGCGGGATTCAGCTTCCGCAGGGCGGCGGTGAAGGCCGCCGCGGGATCGGATGCCCGCTCGGTCAGCTTCCGCAGGCCGAGCAACGTGGCGACGCCGAGCGGATCCCGCGCCGGATCCGGCATCCCGACCGGGGAACCGTCGAGGACCTCTTGCCAGGCGGGCGGTTTCCCCGGCCAGCCGAACCGGCGCGCGGTCTCGTCGGGAAGTCCCAGCACCACCGGGGAATTCGCCACCGACTGACCTGATTCGGGCAGGTTCCACGCGCCGGCGTCCCTGGCCTGCGACAACATCGTGCTCGACTCGGGAACCCAGACGTCGGGTCCACCGGAAGCAGTGGTCCCGAGCAGGTCGGCGGTCTTGGCCGACTCGCTCGCGGTCACGTCGACTCGGAAGCATTCTTCCTGTGGCACGGTCGCCGCGAGCCGCGTGAGCACCGGCGCGACGTCGGGCGCGGCGGTGATCTCGACCGGCGTCAGCGCGTCACAACCGTTGCCCGCCAACCGGGCCCGGAGGTAGTCGACGCCCCACCAGGCACCGAGCGCGACCACCAGCAACAGGCTCAAGACGACCACGGGCGCGTTGGAACGCCCACCACGCCTCGGGCCTACCTGCATGTGCATGCCTCCGAGGTGCGGTACGGGATCTGGGATGTTGCCCAATCCGCCCGCGCACGTCAACCCTCGGGTAACTTAGCGCGCCTCGCTACGGCAAACGGCCTAACCGAAGTAGCGTCCGGCGCCGACGTGGGCACCGGCCGACCGCCACCAGCCCGCGTCGCCGGTCGAGTCGATCCCGTCCGCGATCACCGTCGCGCCCGCGATGTTCGCCGTCTCGATGAGATTCCGCAGCGCACGTCCCGCCAGGGGTTCCGTCCGCCGTTCCGCGAGCCGGGGAGCGATCCGGACCGTCCGCACGGGCACGTCCACGAGACAGACGACGTCACCGGCCACGCCGAAGTCCTGCAATTCGGCGTCGACCCCGATTTCGGCGAGGAGGTGCAGGTTGTCGACGGTCTCCCCGAGTTCGGCGAGCACGGCACCGGCGGGAAACCCCAGTCGCAGCCGTGACGGCCCGAGCCCGGTCGCGGCGAGCACGTTCCGCACCGACCCGACGAGGTCGGGGTCCGCGGCCTGATGCGGTGTCAGGCCCACGACCATCGGGAGCCTGTCGTCCGATTCCTCGCACGCCGTGCGGATGAGCCATTCGCCGAGCGGCACGATGAGACCGGTTTCGTCGGCGAAGCGGACGCAGGTGTCGTGACCGATCCGGCCGTGGCGCGGATGGTTCCACGCGAGCCGCGCCTCGATACCCGCCGGTTTGCCTTCCGCGAGCCACGTCAGCGGCCGGAAGTGAACCTCGATCTCGCCGGTCTCCCAGGCACCCGCCATGGAGACGGCGAGGCCGAACTCGTGCCGTTCCCTGGTGTCGAGGGCGGAATCGGACAGCGCCCACTGCCGGTAGCCGTTGCTCTGCGCCCGGCGCAGTGTCATGTCCGAGACGCGCAAAAGTTCGTTCGGCGCGATGTCGCGGGGCGGCCGGTGGACGACCCCGACGCAGGCCGAGACCGCGACCCCGCTGCCGCCTTCGAGGTAGACCGGTTCGGACAGTTCCTGGTTGATCATGCCGATGACGGTGGCGACGTCCGGGCTGGTGGCCGTGTTCTGGATGAGGATGCCGAACTCGTCCCCGCCGATCCTGGCGACGAGCGCCTCCTCGCCGCCCACGACGGCACGCAACTTCCCGGCGACGTTCTTCAGCAGGTTGTCACTGAGTTTCTGCCCGAGACCGCCCGCGATCAGGGAGAACCCGTCGAGGTCGAGGTGGTAGACCGTGACGCCGAAGGCCGGGTCCGCGTGCCGCAGCGCCCGCTCCAGGCGGGTACCGAAGAACTGCCGGTTCGGCAGGCCGGTCAGCGGATCGTGCAGGGCCTGACGGCTCAGCTGCCGCTGGAGCAGCGAGACGTCGGTGTCGCCGTCGACGAGGGTGATCAGCTGCTGGGCCTCGCCCGCCGGGTCGCGGATGACGGCGCCGGTGAACCCGGCCCACGTCGGCTCCTCGTCGTCGGCGGTGACGAGTCTTCGCGTCAGTTCGAGCCGATGGGTCTCGCCTTCGAGCAGCTTCCGGTAGCCCTCGCGCAGGCCGTCCGAGTCTTCCGGGTGGATCAGGTCGTAGAGGTTGAGCCCGGTCAGGTCGGCGACGGGCCGGTTCAGCATTTCGGCGAACGCCGGGTTCACCCGCTGGACCCGGCCGTCCACCCTGGTGACGGCCACCCCGGTCTTCGAGCCGGTGAACAGCTGCTCGAAACGCGCCTGCGTGAGCACCAGCTCGCGCCGCGTCTCGCGTTCGAGGGTGACCAGCGTGCGGCTCAGATCCTCTTGCTGGGTCTGGATGCTCTCGCGTAAGGCCTCGCCGTAGCCGGACGCGAGCGAGCCCAGCACCTGCAGCACCCGTTCGGGGAGCGATTTCACGCTCCGCAACTCCGGTTCGTGCAAGAGCCCCTTGCCGAGCACCTCCATCGTGCGACGCAGGCTGTCCGGCCCGACGCACCTGAGCGCGACGAGCCGCGCGCCGGCCTCGGCGGCCTGCGCGGGCTCGGAGTCGTCACTCAGCACCGCTGCGAACACCTCGTCCAGCAGAGCGGAGAAATGCTCTTCGATCTGGGCGTGGGTGTACGGAAGATACGCCGTGCCGGTGACCAGGTACGCCCATTTGCGAGCGAGCGTGGCCCTGGTCGGCGCGGCGTTCTTCCGCTTCGGCGATGCGGAGGACGAAGTTCTCTTCGGGGTGTCCGGCGATACGGAGAACTCATCGCCGTTCGGAAGTGGGGCAGTCACGTCCGCCGGTCCTGGGGTCGTTTTCGCATTCCGTGGTGGAGAAACATCCTCCACGATTCTCTGGCCGTACTCACGGTTTACTGGTCACCCAATCGGGTGGTAACCCTATGGTACTGCAACACCGACCTTTTCCCTCAGCCAATCGCGTGTGGCGTCCCGGTACAGCGACGCGTTGCGGTGCAGCGCCAACGAATGTCCGGCACCGGGCAGAACATACGTGGAAAGTTCGGCTTCGGGCGCGTAGTACGGCGCTTCCGCCGGACGCAGCGTCGCGCCGCTCGAACAGTCCCGGAGCGCGAACAAACCGCAGAACAGGATGTCTTTCTCCCCGATCGCCTGGAAAACCGGCACCCGGATCGCTTTCGTCGCGGGCAGTACGATCCCGAACACGGCGACGGTCCCCATTCCCGGGACCGAAACCTGATCCTTGGTCGCCTCGTCGGCGGCAATGACCCGCGGGTCGGAATTTTCCGCCGCGTAGAAGAGGCCGGCGCGCGCCCCCGGTTTCGTCGTGAAATAGAGCGGATCACTGCCGAGCGAACCGAGCTGGTCGTCCGCGAACGCGGGCTGCAGACCGAAGAGCACACCGAGGGTCAGGGCGGGTACCGACGGCAGATGCGTCATGCCGGAGAGGATCACGCCGTCCACGTCCTGGTACGTCGACGCCTCGGCGGCGACGATGCCCGAACCGACCGAATGCCCGACGATCACGACCTTGGCGAACGGGGTGCCGCCGACCCGTCCCGCGCGCAGATGCCCGACCACCTCGTGCATCGATCGCGCGAGCGCCGGCAGCAGGAGCGGAAGGCTCGGTGGCTTGCTGCTCCCGCCCGAACCGAGCTGATCCGCCGCGAAGGTCGCGTAGCCGTGTTTGGCCATGTCGCGCTGGTACGAGTAGCGATCCGGGTCGTAGGGCAGGTCCCAGTAAGCGCTGTTGTAGGTGCCGCCGTGCACCAGCAACTGGACGGCCGCGGGCGCCGGGCCGTCGGGCAGGCAGAACCGGCCGTGCACCGTCGCCGGTCCGCCGAGCGGGCCGGTGACCGGCAGATCCACGTCGGTACACCGGATCTCGACGGCCGCCGCCGGGGCGGCGACCAGGAAACCACCGAGGAGCGCGCAGCACGCGGCCACCGCGGTGGCCAGTTTGAGCGGCATTCTCACAGAACCCTCTCCGGAATCGGAACGCTCGAAAGGAGCATGAACCTTACATCGGGTAATCGGACGCTCACCGCCCGCCCGGCGTTCGCGGCACCACGGTCATCGGCAACCGGTTCGGCTGCATGGTCGCTTTGATCTTGGGAAAGACCTTCACCCCTGGTAGCGGCTCCAGCCGCCACCTCGCACCGATCGTCGCGGCGACCAACGCGATCTCCGTGGGCGCGAACTGGTGTCCCGGGCACAGCCGGGCGCCGGCGCCGAACGGGATGAAGGCGCCCTTCGGCACTTCGGCCGCGCGCTCCGGCTCCCAGCGATCCGGGTCGAACCGTTCGGGTTCGGGGAACCAGCGCGGATCGCGGTGCAGCGTGTGCTGACTGACCGCGACCTCGGTACCGGCGGGAATCCGCACCCCGCCGAGTTCGACGTCCTCCCGCGCGCGCCGCATCAGGATCACCGGCGGGGTCCGGCGGACGACCTCGTTGATGATCCGGTGCGTGTAGACCAGGCGCGGCAAGTGCTCGAACCGGGCGGGCCCGCCGTCCAGCACCTCGTCGACCTCGGCGTGGAACCTGCGCTCGATGTCCGGCCGCGCCCCGATCTCGTGGAAGAACCAGGCCAGCGCGACGGCGGTGGTCTCGGCGCCGGTGGTGAGGATCGTGATGACCTCGTCCTCCACCTGGCGGTCGGTCATCTTCTCGCCGGTCTCGTCGTCCTTGGCCAGCAACAACATCGACAGCAGGTCGCCCTGGTCGCCGCCCTTCTCGCGGGCTTTCAGGACCGCGTCGCCGATGACCCGCCTCAGGCGCGCGGCCGCGGCGTCGAACTCCCGGTTCGCCGGGATCGGCAGCCGCTCCACGAATTTCGGCGAGAACGCCCGGACCATGACGTACTTCAGCATGATCGGAATGGACCGCTGGATTTCGGCGAGCGCTTCGTCGCCGAGTTCGGTGGAGAACAGCGTGCGCCCCGAGATGGTGAGCGCGAGATCCTGCATCCGCCGGTCGAATTCGACCACCTCGCCCGGCTTCCACGAGTCGGCAAGGTCTACAGCGAGCTTCGTCATCGTCGTCTCGGCGTAGAGCGCGATGCGGCTCCGCTGGAAGGCGGGCAGCATCATCCGCCGTTGCCGCTGGTTGAAGGCGCCGTTGGAAGTGGCGAGCCCGTCGCCGAACAACGGCCGCATCTTGTCGAACACGATGCCTTTGTCGAACTTCCCCCCGTCGACGGCGAGCAGCCGCCAAGCCAGTTCCGGGGTGGTGACGAGGTAGACCGGCATCGGGCCGAAGTCGAGACGGACGACGTCGCCGTGCGAGGGCAGGGACGACAGCAGTTTCAGCGGGTCGCGCAGCATCGGCACGGTGTGCCCGAGCAGCGGCCATCGGCCCGGTGCGACAGCGACGTCCGGAGGTGGTGCCATCGTGCTCGTCTCCCGGTGCCTGGACGCTGAACCCGGTCACCTTAGGACCGCCGGGCCGCGGACGGGGTTCCGCCGCCGCACATCCACACGATCGGACGATGGCAGCCGGTTCCCCGGCGCCGGATAGACTCCTGTGCCCCAACGGATCCCAACCGAACGGCGGCGACGACGGTGACTTCGAACCTGAGCTGGGTGCCCCCCGAGGTCGACACGACCGTGCCGAATCCCGCGCGGGTCTACGACTACTGGCTCAACGGCGACCACAACTTCCAGGCCGACCGCGACCTCGGCGAACAGATCCTGAAGATCATGCCGGGGATCCGCGACGCGGCCCGGCTCAACCGCGCCTTCCTGCGGCGTGCCGCGCTGCACATGGTGGAGGCGGGGGTGCGGCAGTTCCTCGACATCGGCTCCGGGATCCCGACCGTCGGGAACCTCCACGAGATCGTCCAGCAGCTCGACCCGACGTGCCGGGTGGTCTACGTCGATCGCGAATCGGTCGCCGTGGCGCACGCCAAACTGCTGCTGCGCGGCAACGACCGGTGCGCGGCGATCCAGGCCGACCTCCGTGACGCCAACGACATCCTCGACGCGCCCGAAACCAGGGAGCTGCTCGATCTCGACCAGCCGATCGGGCTGTTCATGTTGCTGCTGCTGCATTTCGTGCCGGACTCCTGGGATCCGCACGCGATCCTGGCCCGGTACCGGGAACGCATCGCCCCCGGCAGTTTCCTCGCCATCTCGCACGTCGCCGCCGACGCGGACTCGAGCGGACTCGACGAAGCCATCGAGGCGTACAAGAGCACCCAGAACGACCCCATCCCCCGGACCCACGACCAGGTGCTTTCGTTCTTCGAGGGCTTCGACGTCGTCGAGCCCGGCGTCGTCGGCTGCGCGATGTGGAACCCCCAGGGAGCCGGCGACATGTCCAACGACCCGGAGATCAACGCGCTGCCGTACGCGGGGGTGGGCCGGAAGCCCTCGTGAGGCCGAACTCGCGTGATCGGGCACGGATCTCACGTGCTTGAAGGCGGATCATGCGTGTTTGGAGGCGGATCTCGCGTGCTCAGAAGCCGCACACACGAGTTCCGCCTCCAAACACGTGAGTTACGGCTTCAAGCACGCGAGTTACGGCCTCGAGCACGTGAGTTACGCGTCCGAGCACGCGGGCCGGACCCTGCCGGGCACAGGCGACTCAGGGCAGCACGTCGGTCACGGTGTCCTTGATGACCTGCCACTTGCCGTGCTCGCGTACCAGCGTCAGGCTGATCGTGTAGTGCCTGTCGATGTTCTGCGACGGCGCCTTGTAGTAGGCGTCGAGGATCGCGAAGCCCATCTTGCAGTCCTCGACGACGGTGTGGGTCACCGTCCACGGCATGCTCCACTCGTACGGAAGCTTGAACTGCACGTCGACCACCGGCTCGACGTTGGCCTCGTAGCCGATGAACAGGTTGCCCTTGCGCCCGACGGTCACCATGTTCTTGTGGATGATCGCCCGGTAGCGGGCCTCGTCGCGTTTGTTGTAGCTGTCCATGTCCTCCCAGACGGCGCGGTCGAACGCGCGCTGACAGGCCTGCCGCTCGTTTTCGGCCTGCTGGTCACTGGCCGAAGCGGCCGGTACGCCGATGCCCGCCGCCGCCACGACCAGACCGGCCAACGCCGCGTAATACCGCTTGCGCATGGGGTTCTCCTCATCCTGTCCGTTTTCTTCCACCGGCAGGTTCGCCGGACGGCGCATCACAGCTGCATCACTTCCGCACCGGCGCGAGCGCGGGGCCGGTTAACCTCGCGGGAGGGGGTGCGATGGAGTTCCGGATTCTGGGGCCGGTGCAGTGCCGCACTGGCGCGCGGCCGCTGAAGCTGGCGGGATCGCGGCAGGAACGCATCCTGGCGGCGCTGCTGCTCGGCGCCGATCACATCGTCTCGGTCTCGCGGCTGGTGGACGTCGTCTGGGACGACGACCCGCCCGCCACGGCCGTCCGCCAGATCCGCAACCTCACCACCGCCCTGAAGCGCTCCCTGGTCGCCGAGGGAGCCGACGACGACGTCCTGACCGCCGAGGGGCCCGGTTTCGTCCTGCGCCCGGGTACTTTCGACCTGCGCTCGTTCGAGGAGCACGTTTCGCGTGGCGAGTTCCGTGAGGCGCTCGGGTGCTGGCACGGACCCGCACTGTCCGGTGTGGACAGTACGGCTTTGCGCGGCAAGGCGGACGAACTCGACGAGCGCCGCCTGTCCATTGTGGAACGTTGCCTCGACGAAGAGATCGGCACCGGAGAGGATCGTGTCGCGGAACTGACGGCCCTGGTCGCCGAGCACCCGTTCCGCGAGGCGTTCACCGGACTGCTCATGCGCGCGCTGCACCAGCAGGGCAGACAGGCCGACGCGCTGAACGTCTACCGGCGGGCGCAGGCGCGGCTGGTGGAAGAACTCGGGATCGATCCCGGCCCGAAGCTGCGCGAACTCTACGAGCGGATCCTTCGCGACGAGCCGGAATACGGCAAGGCGCGCTGCTTTCTCCCCTACGACGTCCCGGATTTCACCGGCCGGGAGGACGAGATCCGCCGTCTCCTCGACGCCGTCAGGCTGGGGCGCCCGGTGGCCGTCGACGGAATGGCCGGGGTCGGCAAGACCTCGCTCGCCGTCCACGCCGCGCACCGGCTCGCCGCCGACTTCCCCGACGGGCAGCTGTTCGTGGATCTGCACGGCCACTCCCCGGGCCGCGAACCCCTCTCCCCCGAAGCCGCGCTCGAAGCCCTGCTCGGGCAACTCGACATCCCGGCGAGCAGGCTTCCAGGCGGCGTCGACCGGCGAGCCGAACTGTGGCGGACCAGAACGGCGGGCCGGTCGCTGCTCGTGGTGCTCGACAACGCCGCGAGCGCGGAACAGCTGCGGCCGCTCCTGCCCGGTTCGGCCACGGTCGCCCTCGTCGTCACCGGCAGGCGACGGCTGGCCGCCGTCGACGGTGCCGCGTCGCTCAGTCTCGAAGTCCTGCCGGACGAACAGGCGAGCGCGCTGTTCGCGGCGGCGTCCGGCCGCCCGGATTCGGGAGTGGCCGCGCTGTGCGGGAATCTTCCGCTGGCGATCCGGATCGCGGCCGCCCGCTTGCAGAATCGTCCACAGTGGACCGTGCGGACGCTCGCCGAGCGCCTGGGTTCCGAACACGACAGGCTGGCCGAGCTGAAGGTCGCCGGACGCGACGTCGCCGCGGCGTTCGCACTGTCCTATCGGGAGCTCGACGCCGCGCAACAGCGCATGTTCCGTTTACTGGGGCGGAATCCCGGCGCCGACATCGGCGTACCCGCGGCGGCCGCGCTGGCCGGTACCGGCGAACCCGAGGCCGAGCGCCTGCTGGAGGACCTGCTCGACGCCCACTTGCTCAGGCAGCCCGCGCTGGGCCGGTACTCGTTCCACGACCTGATCGCCGAGCACGCCCGCGACGCCGCGAGTGACGAGGAATCGGCTCCGGCGGTGAGCAGGCTGCTCGACCACTACCGCGAAGGCGGCGATTCAGGCTGGTACGAAACGGAACGGGCCAACCTGATCGCGGTCACCCGCCACGCCCTCGGCTCCGGTCACGACGGCCACGCCTGGCGGATCGCCGTGGACACCGCGGAACACCTCCGGGAGAGCGGGCATCTCGACGAACTGCTCGCCGTCGCGCGCACCGGCATCACCGCCGCCCGCCGGATCGGCGACCCGCACGCGATCCAGCTGAGCCTGGCAAGCCTCACCCTGGCGTTCTGGGAGAACGGTCGGCTCACCGAAGGAATGGACTGCGCCCTGGAGCGTTTGGACGTCGTCCGTGCCGCCGGCGACCGCGCGGCCGAGGCGATCGCCCTGTCCAGGGCAGGCGCCCTGCACAGCATGCTCGGCCGCTACCCCGAGGCGATCCGGTTCTATCGCGACGGGCTCGCCGTCGAAGAGGAGTCCGCCGCCGCCGCGCTCTGGACCAATCTCAGCAACGCGCAGGAGGTCCTCGGCAGGCTGGACGACGCGCTGGTCTCCGCTCGGAGAGCGGTGGAGCTGCGCGAGGAACCTCGCGGCACGATCCTGAGTTCGGCCCAGCTCGGCCTCGTCCTCGCGAGGCTCGGCCGGTTCGACGAAGCGTTCGACGTCATCGAACGCTCGACCACCGCCTCACAGGATCTCGGCTATCCGTTCGGCGAGGCGTGGAGCCGGATCGACCACGCCGACTCCCTGCTTCTCGCCCACCGCCACGGCGAGGCGCGGGAGCAGGCCGAACGCGCGTGCGAGATCCTCACCCGGCTCAATCATCCGCTGCTGCTGGCGATGGCGGCCAACAGCCTGGGCACCGCCTGCCTCGCGCTCGGCGAGACGGCGGCGGGGCTCCGGCGGCATCGCCTCGCACTCGAAACGGCGAGGCGGATCGGCTACCGGCTGCAAGAAGCCCGCGCACTGGCCGGATTGGGACGAACCCGAGCCGCGCGGGACCTCTACACGGCGATGGGCCTGCCCGCCGAATCCCTGAAGGTCGTCACCTGAGGAACTCGGTGAGCGGCCCGCGCAGGGCGTCCGGCTGATGGAGGGCGCCGTGGTCCTGACCCTCGACCGTGACATACCGGGCGCCGGGGATCGTGTCCGCGACCGCGCGGGCGCCCGCGCGCATCCAGGCGTCACTCTCCCCGCCGTCCAGCACCAGCGTGGGCACGGAGATCTTGGCCAGCCTGTCGGCGGGCAGCACATTGCCGGGGCCGCACAGGGCGAGGTCGTAGGGCAGCGTGTGGGCGAGCCCGGCGAACCAGGCCCAGAACGCGTCTTCCCGCATCCCCTTGACGACCTCGGCCGGGGTGCCCGTCCCCTCGACCAGGAAGAGTTCCGCCGCGCCGTCGCGGTCGCCGTCGGCGATCAGTGCCCGGACGCGATCGAAGAGGTCAGCCGCGGGCCGGGTACGGCTGTCGTCGACGACGAACGGCGGCTCGTACACGGCCAGGCTGGTCATGACGACACCTCGGGCGGCCGCCTCCAGCGCCAGCACGGCACCCGACGAGTGCCCGAAGACCGCCGCCGAGCCACCGGCGTGGTCGATCAGCGCGGCGAGATCCTCGACCTCGCGTTCCACCGAATAGACAGCGCCCGCGCCGCTGTCGCCGCGGCCTCGCCGGTCGTAGGCGAACGCGGTGAAGTCCGGGGACAGCGTCGCGGCGAGACCGGCGACGGTCGTCCGGTCGTTGAACGCGCCGCCGACCAGGATCACCGGCGTGCCCTCGCCGGTCCGGTCGAAGGCGATCGGGGTGCCGTCGGCCGAGGTCACGGTCTCGAACGAGGTGGTCATCAGGTCCTCCACAGGGTCGCTTCGACTTTAGCTTCGTCCCCGGGTCGGAGCCGATGACCACCGCTCGACATCACTTCCGGAGATTCCCGAAGAATTCCCGGAGTTCGGTCACGACGTCGTCCGGGACGGCCATCGCCACCATGTGGCTCGGGCTCTCGTGATCGGCCCAGCGCACGATGTCGTTCTTGCGCGAGGCGATCTTCCGCAGGGCGGACGGCCCGCCGTGCGACACCCCGGTCGGCACCAGCTTCTGGTCGATCGGCATCGCGGCCGCGCCCTCGTAGTACGGCCACAGCGAAGTGGCGCCGGTCCCGGTCAGCCAGTACAGCGTGGCGTTGGTCAGCAGCAGGTCACGGTCGATCGGCTCGGCAGGCGCGGCGCCTTCGGGCCAGCCGTCGAACTCCTTGAACCGTTCGACCAGGTACGCCAGCTGCGCGACCGGCGAATCGAGGAAACCGAAGCTCAGCGTCTGCGGCCTGTTCGTCAGGTACGGCGCGTAGCCGCTACCACCGGCGAAGCGCTCCATCAGCCCCGCCAGTTCGGCCTGGTCCTGTTCGGTGAGCCCCTCGAAATCGGCCGGATCGCCCATCGGGACACCGAGTCCGGACGTGATGTGCGAGCCGATGACGTGCTCGGGCGCGTGCACCGCCAGGCAGGGCGTCACCAGCGCGCCGGCGTCGTTCCCGTGCGCGCCATAGCGTTCGTAGCCGAGCCGGCTCATCAGCTCCGCCCAGGTCCGCGCCACCCGCGCGATGTCCCACGGCCGCTCGTCGGCCGGTTCGGGGAACAGCGAGAAGCCGAAGCCGGGCAAGGAGGGCGCGACGACGTGGAAGGCACGCGACGGGTCGAGGCCGTGTGCCCGCGGGTCGGTGAGCGGGCCGAGGACGTTCAGGAATTCGGCGATCGAGTTCGGCCAGCTGTGCGTCATGATCAGGGGTATCGCGTCCGGCTCCGGCGACCGGACGTGCAGGAAGTGCACGCGCTGGCCGTCGATCTCCGTGACGTACTGCGAGAACTCGTTGAGCTGCTTCTCCCACGCGCGCCAGTCGTAGCCGTCTCGCCAGTACTCGGCCAGGTCCTTGAGGTAGGAGACCGGTACACCCCGGCTCCATTCGGCACCGGGCAGCGCCGACGGCCAGCGGGTGCGGGCCAGCCGGTCGGCCAGGTCGTCCAGCTCGGACTGCGGGATGTCGATGCGGAACTGCTCGATGTCGGTCATGAAACGACCGTAGGGACCATTCAGGCCAGATCCTGACCTAAATGGCCCGCTACCGACCATGCATTTAGTCCTCTAAATGCGGACGATCTGGGTCGCGCCGAAGGTGTCCTTCACCGGCACCTCGACGGTCTTCCGCCGCACCGTCACGCGCAGGACGTCCTGCCGCTGCGTCGGGTCCGAAACGGCCAGCTGCCAGCCGTTCCCCTTCCGTCCCAGCGCCACCGACGCGGGTCCGGACACCGACACCTCGTCGACCGAACCGGCGGCGAAGAAGTTCGCGAGCAACGTCGCGTCCCACAGCCGGACGGCCTGCACGGTCACGGTGTTGGACCGCACGCGCCACGACCAGGCCGAGGCGATCGTCTCCAGCACCGACGCGGTGGGCAGCACGGCGTAGGCGTAGCTCGCGCCCGAAGGGGCGGCCCCGTGCTCGATCACCAGCTTTTGATAGCGCCGGGTGTAGGGCACCGTGGTGCCCTTGGTGTTGGCGCCCTTGTCGACGTCGCGCCAGGTCCCCGTCCGGTCCTCGCGCAGCGCGGTCACCTCCGCGTCGTCGAGCAGGACGTAGCCGCCGACCTTCTCCAGATGCAGCCATCGCTTGCGCCGCAGGGACTCCGACCCGCCGACGAGGTGGCCGTCGGCGAGCAGGGCGCCCGAGCCGTTCTCGCCGAGGTTGCGGTTCTCGATGGTGGTCCGGATCCGTTCGCCGGAGGAATCGGTGATCCCGGCGCCGAGGCACACCACACCGGACGCCGTGAAGAACCACGACTTCTTCGCGGTCAGCGTGCCGTCTTGCGAGACGAAGTCGAGTGCGTGCGCGCCGTGCCGCGCGTCCCAGCGGACACCGCCGCAGTGATCCTTGCCGGTCAACGGGACCGACTCCAGTTTGGGAGGCGGTCCGCTCTTGGTGGTCGTGCCCGGCAGCAGCCGCGGATCGACGGTCGGCCAGTAGGCGTCGGTGAAATGTCCTTTGGCCTTGGGCAGGAACAGGTACAGCGCGCCGTCGCCGACGTACCAGCCGTGCAGGTTCATCGAGTTGATCGACTCGTACCGCGAGATCCGCGTCGAGGCGACGCCGAGCGAGGCCGACCAGCCCTCGGTGACGTGCACCATCCGGTCCTGCTGGCCGAACACCCGGTGCGCCGCGACCGTCCGCGCCGGACGGATCCCGGTCGCCAGCAACTCCTGCGCGAACTCGATGCCGGGGATTCCGACGAGGTCAGGGCCAGGCGCGAACCGCTCGGGGTCCGGGATCTTCAGGTACGGCGCGAAGGTGTCCTCGGTGATCCACTTCGCGGCGAGCCCGCCGAGTTCCTTCTCGCGTTCCCCGCTCGCCGACCGCGCCAGCAGCACGACCGCCCCGGTGAGCTGGTGTCCGATGTCGTGCGCGGATTCCCCTTGCCGGGAAAGGAACCGGCCGCGGACCGACTCCATCAGCGCGCCCGCGTGGACGAACGGCGCGAACGTGTCGGAGACCAGTGCGTACGCCGCGTCGCGGACGTCGGCGGGCAGTTCGAACTCCGTGCCCTTGGTGACGTGGATGGCTGAAGCGAGGGCGGTGAGCAGGATGATCCCGTAGTGCCCGGGATACGGCACCGAATCGTGCTGGAGGAAGGAGCCGTCGGTGTGGAAGCCGTCACCGCCGGCGCGGTGGAGCTTGGCGATGACGCTCGCCGCTCCCCCGCCCTCGACGTCGGTGAACGCTGCGACGCCGCGTTTGATCCGTTCGGCGTCACCGAGCATCGCGCCGGAGACGATGGAGATCGTCGACTTGTCCGCGCGGTTGGCGCCGGTCTCGACGACGCTCGGGTTGTTCGTGCGGAGGTTCGGGTTCCCGGAGAACTTCAGCACCGGCTTGAGGTACTTGGCGAGTTCGTCCCGGGTCAGCTCGTCGGCGACGGTCGCGAGGATGTGCAGCAGGTAGAGCGGGACGCCGATCTCGTAGGTGTACCAGTTGCCGATCTCGGCGGTCTTCTCGCTGTACTGATCGCTGGTGTACAGCAGTTCCAGCGCGCCCTTGATCCGGGTGAGCACGCCCGCGTCGCCCGCCAGCGTGCCGCCCGGGGTGCCCCAGTTGACCGCGATCGCGCGGAGCCGGGCGTACATCGACGTCGTGAAGTCGCTGCCCGGGCCGAGCGGGAGGTCCTTCCACAGTGGACCGTCGCCCACCGTCATGCTGTCGTGGTAGGACTTCGCGACCCGATCCAGGTTCGCCAGCGCGGCGGCGCGCTCCGCCGACGGCCGGTCGATCCCGGTCTGGAGTTCGCGGTAGCCGGTGACGATCGAGGACATGCCGCCCGTCCTCGACGCTTGGGCTGACGAAGGGCTGGCGAGAGCGGTCGTGAGCGCCACCGAAGCAGCCGCCGCCGCGCCTCCCCGCAGCGCCGTTCTCCTGTCGACGTAACCGAATCCGGGCATGGCGGAGCCTCCCAAGAGGGGTCGAAAGACGGTAACCAGGGCGGCGGCGGGTGGTGGGGCCTCGTGAGTGGTAAGGACGGTTAGAACCGTCCTTACCACTCACGAGCTTTCTAGCGTTTCCCGTCGGTCCTGCGCGGCAGGCCCCACGGGTTGTTCTCCTGCAACGGTTCCGGCAGCAGCGCGTCGGGGAAGCCCTGCCAGGCGATCGGTCGCAGGAACCGCTCGATCGCGGCGGTGCCGACCGAGGTGCTGGTCGGCGCGGTGGTCGCCGGGTAGGGACCACCGTGTTCCTGTGCCCAGGTGACCGTGACGCCGGTCGGCCAGTCGTTCCACAGCAGACGACCGGCGACGCGGGTCAGCGACGGGAGGACCGGGCGGATCCAGTCCACATCGGACTCTTCGCCCTGGATGGTCGCGGTGAGCCCGGGTTCCATCACGCCGAGCAGGCTGATCAGCTCGGCCTGGTCGGTGTAGGTGACGATCAGCGACGCCGGGCCGAAACACTCCTCGCGGACCGTGTCGCCGTCGGCGAGGAAGTCCTTGGCGGTGGTGGCGAGCAGGGTCGCGCCGTGCGAGATCCCTTCCGTGCCAACGGATTCCGACAGCACCTCGACACCGTCGACCTCGCTCAGTTTCGCCAGTCCGTCGGCGAAACCGGCCGCGATGCGTTCGTTGAGCATCGGCTGTGCCGGGATCGCCGCGACGGCCTCGCGCAGCGTGTCCTCCAGGCCGTGGCCCTCGGGCAGGAAAAGCAGCCCCGGTTTGGTGCAGAACTGCCCGGCGCCGAGGGTGAACGAACCCGCGTACGCCTTCGCGATCGCCTCACCACGCGCGTCGATCGCAGACTGGGTGACGACGACGGGGTTGACGCTGCCGAGCTCGCCGTAGAACGGGATCGGCGACGGCCGCGAGGTGGCGATGTCGAAGAGCGCCCGCCCGCCCGGCACCGAACCGGTGAACGACGCCGCCTGGATCCGCGGGTCCTTCAGCGCGGTGACGCCGTTCTGCTGGCCGTAGACGACCGCGAAGATCCCTTCCGGCGCACCGGCCTTGACCAGTGCCTCGCGCAGGACCTCACCGGTGCGGGCGGACAGCTCCGGGTGACCCGAGTGCGCCTTGAGCACGACGGGGCAACCGGCGGCCAGCGCCGACGCGGTGTCCCCGCCCGCGACGCTGAACGCGAACGGGAAGTTGCTGGCGGCGAACACCAGCACCGGTCCGATCGGGGCGAGCAGCCGGCGGATGTCCGGACGCGGTCCCATCGGCCACGCGGCGTCCGCGTGGTCGACGGTGGCGCCGAGGAACGAGCCGTCGGCCAGCACCTCGCCGAAGAGGCGCAGCTGGAACGTCGTGCGCTTCAGCTCGCCCTGCAACCGCGGGGCGGCCGGGAGATGCGTCTCCTGGTTGGCCAGCGCGATCAGCTCGTCGGCGGCCGCGTCGAGGGCGTCCGCCGCGGCGTTCAGCCAGGCGGCGCGCTGGGCTGGGGTCGCGGCCGCCGTCGTGCCTGCCGCATCGGCGGCGGCCGCGAGGATCTGTTCGAGCGTGGCGGGATCCGTTGCCTGGCTCATGATTTCGTGATTCTCCTAGAGTTCTTGCGCGGCGCTGACGGCGGCGATGAGGTCCGCCCAGCGCCCCGGGCCGGCGAGGCCGAGGTGGTACAGGTGCAGTTCGGTGGCGCCCGCCTTGCCGAGTTCGAGGGTGTAGGCCTCGATGTCGGGAACCGGGCTCGCGGCCACCGCGGTGATGTAGCTGCCGACGGCGACCTTCTCCGGCAGCTTCGCCCGCGCCGTCGCGACGGCACCCACGCTGGGGTGACCGGGTGCCCAGTTCTGCAGCACCACCGCGTCGACGTCGGCCGGGGCCGACGGCGTCAGCCCCGGCAGCGCGCCGGTGACCCACGGGTCCATCGCGCCGTGCAGCACGATCCGGGGCCCGGACGGGATCTTCGCGAGCACCTCGCGCCGGAGCGCGTCGGTCGCGTTCTGGCGGGTGTCGAGCAGGACCTGCCGCAGGGTGGGCAGGATCTTGTCCTCGGTCGCGCGGAGGTCGCCGCTGTCGATCAGCCGCCGGACCTCGGCCCGCAGCTTGCCCAGCGCCTTCGCCGGGTCCTGACCGGCCGCGGCCCACGCGTCGAGACAGGCGTCGCAGCAGCAGATCGACAGCAGCCGCGCCACCGCGGGCGACCAGACGCCGTCGGTCTTCTCGTGCTGGTGCTGGTGAACGGCGCCGAGCGGACCGCAGGCTTCGAGGACGACCGTGGCGAAATCGAGCCCGGCGAGGCTCTCCGCCGTCACGTTCGCCGCGTACTCGCGCACCGCGGGCTGGCCGGGGCACAGCGCCCACGGGTACCGCTCGCCGAAGCAGTTCCGCACGGTGTAGTCCGGGAACCGGATGCCCAGCTGCGAATTGTGGGTCAGCACGATCCACGCCGCGGCCGGGATCCCCGCCTCGTTCAGCGCCCGGACGGCGTCGCCCGCGCTGTCGCGGCTTTCGACCCAGTCCGGCTCGGCGGGCTTCAGCTCGCCCCAGGCCTCGTCGCGCACCGGCCGGTACAGCGCCGCGTGGCGCGCGACGACCGAAGTGCGCTCCGGCGACCAGGGCGTCGCCGCGCGGGCGCTGTGGTACGAAACGGCGACGGCGACCTCGTCGACACCGAGTTCCCGTACGCGCTCGACGAACCCGGGATCGTCGACGACGTCCCAGGGATAGGCGTATCCGGTGACCTTCACCCCGTCACCACCGTGCTGTGTTCGGTTCGAAGTTTCCGACGAACTTCCGCATATAGGTCACGTCATCCCGTTTGGTCTGTCCACTGCGGACATAGTCTTCATGGGCCCGCGCCAGCGCGTCGGGGTCGAGCTCGACCCCCAGCCCCGGCTTGTCGGGCACCGCGACCGCACCGTCGACGAACTCCAGCGCACCCGGGGCGATGACGTCGGCCGTCTTCCACGGCCAGTGGGTGTCGCAGGCGTAGGTCAGGTGCGGCGTCGCCGCGGCCACGTGCACCATAGCGGCCAGACTGATCCCGAGATGACTGTTCGAATGCATGGAAAGGCCCACGTCGAAGCATTCCGCCGTGATGGAAAGGGCCTGGGTGTCCCGCAGACCACCCCAGTAATGATGGTCCGAAAGTATTACCCCGACCGCCCGCTGCCGGAAGGCGGGCTCGATGTCCGCGAAGCGCACGACGCACATGTTCGTGGCCAGCGGCATGTTCGCCTTCTCCGCGACCCGCGCCATGCCCTCGATACCCGGCGTCGGGTCTTCGAGGTACTCCAGGACACCGTCGAGCTCCTCGGCGACCCGGATCCCGGTTTCGACGG
This sequence comes from Amycolatopsis thailandensis, assembly GCF_002234405.1. Lineage (GTDB taxonomy): Bacteria > Actinomycetota > Actinomycetes > Mycobacteriales > Pseudonocardiaceae > Amycolatopsis > Amycolatopsis thailandensis. Next base: position 50,238 of record NZ_NMQT01000050.1, read on the forward strand.
TCCAGGCCGCGTTCGGGTCGATGCGGAGCGGGTGGTCCGGGAACGCCTCGGCGAGCGCGCGGATCCCGGCCATCTCCTGATCGGGGTCGAACGCACCGCCCTTGAGCTTGATGGAGCGGAAGCCGTACTCGTCGACCATCCGCCGTGCCTCGCCGACGAGCGCCTCCGGCGTGGTCACCTCGCCCCACGAGTCCTCCTCGGCGCCGAGGTGGGCGCCGAACTTGTAGAACAGGTAGGCGGAGAAGTCGACGGCGTCGCGCGCCTTGCCGCCGAGCAGGTCCACCACCGGCCTGCCGAGGTAGTGGCCCTGCGCGTCGAGCGCGGCCACCTCGAACAGCGAGTACACGCTGGCCACGGTCTTGCTGACGGAGAAGCCGCCGGTGAGACCGTGCGCGTCGGCGAAGACGACCTCGCCCAGCGTCGTGGCGACCTTCCGGCGAAGGCCGGGCAGGTCGAACACGTCGTGCCCCTTGAGTTCCGGCAGCACCTTCCGGACCTGCTCCAGGAACGCGAGGTCACCGTAGGACTCGCCGAGGCCGACCACTCCGTCCTCGCAGATCAGCTGGACGACACCGCGCAGCGCGAAGGGCTCGTGCACCCCCATCGCGTTGAGCAGCGGCGGGTCGGCGAAGGCGACCGGGGTCAGGACGACGTCGAGAACCTTCATCTTCAGGCACCGGCCTCGACGGACTTGAGGACGGCGAATCCGTCGTCGACGATCTTCTCCAGGCGGGCGACCTGGTCGGCGGTCGGCTCGACCAGCGGCGGCCGGACCGAGCCGACCTTGTCCCCGCGCAGCCGCGCGGCCGCCTTGACCAGCGACACGGCGAAGCCCTGTCCCTCGTCCCGCAGCGCCACGAGCGGCAGGTAGAACCCGGCGAGCAGTGCCTCCATGACGGCGTCGTCCTTCTCCGCGAGCGCGCGGTGGAAGCGGGCCGCGATCTCGGGGGCGAAGCAGTGCACGGCCGAGGAGTAGCGCGCCACGCCGACAGCGGCGTAGGCACGAGCGGAGACCTCGGCCGTGGGAAGACCGTTGAAGAACAGGAAGTCCCGGGCGCGGTCGGTGTCGACCGAGCGGATCGAGGTGATGATCCGGCTCATCAGCTCGACGTCGCCGAATCCGTCCTTGAGACCGACCACCGTCGGGATGCCGAGAAGCTCGACGGCGGAGTCCGGGGTGAAAACGCCGGTGGAACGGTGGTACACGATCACCGGGATCGAGGAATCCCCGACGGCGTACCGGACGTGGTCGACCAGCCCGGACGGCGGGCCGGTCACCAGGTACGGCGGCAGGAGGAGGACGCCGTCCGCGCCGCCCGCCTCCGCCGCCGCGATCCCGGCACGGGCCGTCGCGGCACCGCCGCCGGCCCCGACCCACACCGGCACCCGTCCGGCGACGACCTCACGAGCCTTGCGCAGGATCGCTGCGTGCTCGTCCGGGGACAGCGAGCTGAATTCGCCCGTACCGCAGGCGACGAACAGCGCGCCGGCCCCGGCGGCCACGTGGCTCTCGACGGTTTCCGCGAACGCGTCGAGGTTGAGTTCCAGCCCCTCGGTGAAGGGGGTCAGAGGGAACGCCAGCAGGCCGTCGAGTTCGATCTTGGTGGGTGCCATGGATTTCTCTTTCGTTCTTATCGGTTGATCCCGGGTTCGGGTCCCGGTCAGGCGGGCACGGTGGTGCCGTCCTGCGACTTGCGGGGGGTGAGGTCGTCGTCGCGGTCGATGGTGTCGATGATCTCGTCGGTGGAGGCCTTGCGCTCCGGCATGAGGTAGCCGAGCCCGATGAACAGCGCCAGTGAGACCAGGATCGGGGTGGACACGGTGACCGCGAGGGTGGCGTTGTAGCCGTAGTAGGCGATCGCGTAGGCGACGAGACCGCCCGCCCACGAGATCAGCGCGGCGCGGGAGCCCGAGCGGCGGAACGCCGGGAGCATGCCGAGCAGTAGCGGTACCGAGATCGGGCCCATCAGCGCCGCGACCCACAGCACCACGATACCGAGCACACCGCCGAGTTTCTCGGCCTGCGTGGCCACCGCCATGGTCAGCACGACGAAGATCACCGTCGAGACCCGGGCGGCGAGCAGCCCCTGCGATTCGGTGAAGTCACGGGCCTTCTTCCACAGCACCGGCATCATGTCGCGGGTGATGACCGCGGAGATCGCGTTGGCGTCGGAGGACACCATCGCCATGGTGTGCGAGAAGATCCCGGCCAGCACCAGCCCGACCAGCCCCGGCGGGAGGAACGTCGTGGTCATGATCGCGTAGGCGTTGTTGGGGTTGGAGATGTTCGGGATCAGCAGCGGGGCGGCGAACATCGGGAACATCATCACCAGCGGCCACACCAGGTACAGGATCGAGGAGAGCCGCGCGCCGCGACGGGCTTCGTAGGTGTTCGGCGCGGCCATGTAGCGCTGCGCCAGGTTCCACATACCGCCGTTGTACTCCAGCGTCTTCACCAGCACGTAGACGAGCAAAACCACGGTGGTGAACTTCGACGTGGTCGGGTTGAGGTGGGCGGGCGGGAGGTCCCCCCACACGGTCCACAGGCCGGAGACGCCGCCGAGCTTGTCCAGCACGACCCACAGCATCACGATCGCCGCGATGGCCTGGATGACGAACTGGCCGAAGTCGGTGAGCGCGTCGGCCCAGAGACCGCCGACGGTGCAGTAGATCAGCGTGATCGAGCCGGTGATGATGATGCCCCAGGTGTAGGGCACGCCCGCGAAGACGTTGAGGATCGTCGCGACCGCGAACCACTTCGCCGCGATGTCGAAGATCTTCAGGAGGCTGCCACTCCAGGCCAGCGCCTGCTGGGTGGGCACGTTGAAGCGCTTCGCCAGGTATTCGAGCGGCGAGGCGACGCCGAGCTTCGAGCGCAGGCGGTTCCACCGCGAGGCGAACAGCCAGCTGCCGATGCCGACGCCGATACCGATGCTGGCCATTCCCCAGAAGTAGACGGTGATGCCGTCCGTGTAGGCGACACCCGCGTACGCGACGAAGAGGACCGCGCTGTAGCCGGACATGTGGTGGGAGATCCCGGCCAGCCACCACGGCATCTTCCCGCCGGCGGTGAAGAAGTCGCTGACCGTGTTGACCCGGCTGTGCGACCACAGCCCGATCACCACCATCAGCACGAAATACGCGGACACCATGATCCAGTCCAGCAAATGCACCGCTGACTCCTTTCCGCGTTCACGAAGGTCCAGCCCGACCTGTTCACATCCATGAACGGAGTCTGTTATAGTGATTATGTTCATCCATAAGAACGCTGTTCGGGACGCTAATATGGCCAGGGTCACAAGTCAACGGCCGGTTGGAGGAGTGCGGATGCCACAGCAGGAAGCCCCCGCTGTCACGGTGGAGAACGGCGTCTCCGCCGCTCCCGAACCCGCCGGGGTCAAATCCGCCCGGCGGGCGATCGATCTCATCGAGACCTTCGCCGCGAACGACGTGTGGCTCTCCCTGTCGGATCTCCACGCGCGGACCGGTTTCCCCAGGTCGAGCCTGCACGGCCTGCTCCGCACACTGCTCGAAGCGGGCTGGCTGGAAGTCGACACCAACACCGCCCGCTACCGGCTCGGCGTCCGCGCGCTGATCTGCGGCACGGCGTACCTGGACCGCGACCCGGTCGTCCCGTACGCGACCGAGGCGCTGGAGCGGATCCGGGAGAAGACCGGCTTCACCGCGCACTTCGCACGCCGCGAGGGCACCGACGTCGTCTACCTGGAGACACGCGAGTCACGGCACTCGACGCATCTGGTGTCCCGCGTCGGCCGCACGCTGCCCACCCACGCGACCGCGCTGGGGAAGGCCTTGCTCGCCGAACTGACGCACGACGAGATCGACGGGCTCCTGACCGGAGAGCTGTCGGCGCTGACCCCGAACACCATCACCTCGGCCGAGGCGCTGCACGCCGAATGCGCGAAGACCCGCGAACGCGGCTATGCGGCGGAAATCGAGGAAGGCAGCCTCGGCGTCCGGTGCGTCGCGGCCGTGATCCCGTACCGCATCCCCGGCACGGACGCGATCAGCTGCTCCATGCCGGTCACCGAAGTCGCCGACGCCGACGCCCAGCGCGTCGGCGAGCTCCTCGCCGAAATCACCGCGGAGCTCGGCCAGCAACTGCGCCGCGCCGGCATCCGCTGATCGTCTCGCACTTTCCTTAACTGACAAGGGGTTCACATGGCAGACCAGCGCGTCCTGATCACCGGCTCGGCGGGCATCGTCGGCACCCTGATGCGGTCGAGGCTGCGCCGTTCCGGCCGGGTGCTGCGGCTGCTCGACCTCGCCGCGCAGCCCGAGGCCGCGGGCGGCGAGGACGTCGAGCTGATCACCGCGTCGGTGACCGACCCGGAGGCGATGGCGAAAGCGTGCGCGGGTGTCGACGCGGTGATCCACCTCGGCGGGCACAGCCGCGAGAACTCGTGGGAAGCCACGCTCGACGTCAACATCAACGGCACCCACACCGTCCTCGAAGCCGCGCGGGCGGCCGGCGTGCCGCGCGTGATCCTGGCCTCCAGCAACCACTCCGTCGGTTTCCGCCGCAACGACGAAGCGGGCGAGAACGGTCTCCCCGCCGACTCCACGCCCAGGCCCGACACCTACTACGGCGTCAGCAAGGCGGCCATCGAAGCGCTCGGCAGCCTGTACCACTCGCGGTTCGGCATGGACGTGATCGTCATCCGGATCGGCTCGTGCTTCGAAAGCCCGATCGTCCTCGGCCCGCGCGGACTGACGACCTGGCTCTCCCCCGACGACGGCGCCCGCCTGTTCGAAGCCTGCCTGAGCTACCCCTCCCCCGGCTACCGGCTGATCTGGGGCGTCTCCGACAACACGCGCCGGATCTACTCGCTCGCCGAAGCCGAGGAGCTGGGCTACAAGTCGCTCGACAACGCGGAAACCTACGCCGACCAGCTGGCGGACCAGCCCGCTCCGACCGGGGTCGCGGCGGAGTACGTCGGCGGGCCGTTCTGCACCGCGCCGCTGGGAGCTCACAACCCGCTCTGACGAGCTTCCGGTGCCCCGAATGTGGCATTGGGGACATTGAGTGTCCCCAATGCCACATTCGGGGCGCCAGCCGGCGGAGAAGGAGTGACCCGCGCGGTCAGCACACCGACACCCGCGGAGACCACCAGCAGCACCCCGAATCCCCATGGCGGCAGCAGCGTCGCCCCGTCGGGGTGGGTGCTCACCACGAGCCAAGTCGAGGCGGCGGCCGCGACAGCCACGCACCAGCCCGGCCACGCGGCCGCCGCCCCGAGCGCCAACGGCCAGGTGAAGTACCAGGGGAACGCCACCGGCGTCAGCAGCGCCGCCGCCAGCAACGCCACCGCCGCACCGCGGACCGCCGCACCGCCACCCGCCCGCGAACGCCACCACAGCCACGTCACCAGAACGGCGAGGACGGCCCAGCCCGCGATCCGGCACACCGCGACGGCGTCCGCGAAACCGGGCAGCGCCACCCGCACGATCTTCCCGAGTGCGGTCGGGATCGACAGCCAGGGTTCCAGCCACGAATTCCCGCTCAGCGCACGGATCCAGCCGAGGTCGACCCCGGCGACGACAGTACAGAGACCGAACGTACAGACCACAATGGACACTGCCGTCACGAAGGCGCGGAAGAAGCCACGCCCACCTGACCGCCGTGCCCACACCCACACCAGGAACGGCAACGCCACGGCCGCGGGGATCTTCACCGCGGCGGCCAGTGTGACCAAGGCGAACCCGGTCCCGGGCGCCCGGGTGAGCACGAGCGCCGTACCGGCCGCGAGCAGTCCGACCATAAGCAAATCGTTGTGCCCGCCGGAAACCACGCAGAGCACCATCAGCGGATTCGCCACCGTCAGCCACAGCGCTCGTTCCGGCCGGGCACCGAGAAACCGGCACAGGACGGGCAACGCGGCACAGAGCAACGCCAGACCGGCGACCATCGCCAGTCGGGTCAAGAAAGCGCTGAGCACCAGGTTCTCACCGGTGACGGCGAGCACGCTCTTCACGATCAGGATGTGCAACGGCCCGTACGGCGAAGAGATGAACGACCAGCCGCCCGCGGCGTTGCCGGTGATCGGACCGGGAACGTCGGCGGGAACGTGCGTGTACGGGTCGAGGCCGGCGTGCGCCACCGCGCCCTGCGCGAGATAGGTGTACAGATCGGTGCTGAACAATGGTGGCGCGCACAGCAGCGGGACGCACCACAGCCAGGCCGCCCGCACGACCTCGCGTGCGCTCGCCGACCGTCCTAACCGGACCCAAGCAGCCAGCATCAGGACGAGGCCGAGGTACAGCACAGCGGTGGCGAGCATCCGGCCGTTCCCGGACAGCGCGGGACCGTTCCGCAGTGTCGCCCCTGCCCCGAACGCGCCGAGCGAGACCAAAACGGACCCGCCCAGTCCCACGGCCGCGCTCTTTCCGATGAAGATCATGCGACAGGTCTAGGCGGCGGGTGCTCCAGGGCCGTTAAGATCGACTTTTATCGGCTCTTTATCCGTCCGGCGTTCTACTGGGCACGTGGGGAATGGTTGATGCGGGTACTCGTGGCCGAAGACGAGCGGATGCTGGCGGACTCCATCACCGAAGGCCTGCGGCACCTCGGGATGGCGGTGGACGTCTGCTACGACGGCGACGCGGCACTCGAACGCGTCGTGGTCAACCGGTACGACGTCGTGCTGCTCGATCGCGACCTCCCGCTGGTGCACGGCGACGAGGTCTGCCGGAGGATCGCCGAAGGTGACGGCGAAACCCGTGTCCTGATGCTCACGGCCGCGGCGGGAATCCGGGATCGCGTCGACGGGCTCGGCCTCGGGGCGGACGACTACCTCACCAAGCCGTTCGCCTTCGCCGAACTCGTCGCCCGGGTGCACGCGCTGGCCAGGAGAGCCCGTCCGGCGCTGCCGCCGGTGCTCGACCGGGCCGGGGTGGAACTGGACCCGGCGAAACGGTTCGCGTCACGGGACGGGCGGCCGTTGCCGTTGTCTCCCAAGGAGTTCGCCGTCCTGGAAGTGTTGTTGCGGGCCGAAGGACGGGCCGTCAGCGCGGAAGAGCTACTGGAGAAGGCATGGGACGAGCACGCCGACCCGTTCACGAACACGGTCCGGGTCACGGTGATGACGTTGCGGAAGAAACTCGGGGCACCGCGGGTGATCCACACCGTGCCCGGCGCGGGCTATCGGCTGGGTACCTGAGGCGGTCGCGGGCGTCGGTGCGCGGCCGGATCGAGCTGGTCCTCCTCGGCGCGTTCATCGCTCTCCTGCTGCTGCTCTACCCGCTCGCCAAGTCGGCGGGCATGGTGTTCGGGACCTTCGTGGACCGCGACTTCTGCCCGCGGGGCACCGGCTGCGCCGACACAGCGGGCGGGCTCTGGTGGGCTTTGCCGCTCATCGCGACGGCCGTGCTCGTGATCTTGATCAGGCGCCCGGTGGCGTCGTGGGTGGTACGGCCGTTGCCCGATCTCACCGCGACCATCGAGCAGCTGGGGCCGCAGAACCTCGGTCAGCGCATGCGGCTCGAACAGACCGACGGCGAAATGCGGGAGCTGGCCGTCGCGGTGAACAGCATGCTCGACCGGGTCGCGGTCGGTTTCGAGGGGCAGCGCCGGTTCGCGGCGAACGCGTCGCACGAGCTGCGTACGCCGCTCGCGGTGCAGCGGACGCTCGCCGAAGTCGCGATGGTCACCGGTGGCGGCGAAGAGGTCCATCGGCTGGCGGCCCAGCTGCTCGTGGTCAACGACCGCAACGAGCGGCTGATCGAGGGGCTGCTCGTGCTGGCGGAGGCCGACCGGGGACTGCCCGGCACGATCCCGGTGCGCCTGGACGAACTGGTGGATTCGGTGCTCGCGAAGTTCGGCGAGCGGCTGGCCGAGCACGAACTCACCGTGCGCCGGGAAATCGCCGAGCGGACCGTGCCCGGCGACCCGCTCCTGTTGGAACGGCTGATCGCCAACCTGGTCCACAACGCGATCAAGTACAACCAGCCGCACGGCTGGATCGAACTGATCGTCGGCGACGAACCCGCGCTGAGCGTGCGCAACTCCGGCGAGCGCGTGCCCGCCGAATCGGTCGACACGCTGTTCCAGCCGTTCCGCCGCCTCACCGCCGATCGCACGAACCACCGCGACGGAGCCGGACTCGGACTGTCCATCGTGCGCTCGATCGCTCTCGCGCACCACGGCCGGGTATCCGCCGTACCCGGTGAGGACGGCGGTCTGCGGGTCGACGTGTCCCTGCCCTGATCGCTAGCCGGACTTCCCGGTGGTGTCCGAAGCGGCCAGGGATTTGGCGGTGAGCTGCGTTTCGATCCGCCGGAGGATCGAGGTCACGGTCTCGATCTCGTCCGGGTCGGACACGATGCCGTCGAGCAGCCCGCTCCAGATCTCGCGGAGCTGCCGCAGGTTCTCGTGCGCGCGGGCGGTGGGATAGAGCCGGATCCGCCGGGCGTCGTCCTGGTCGGTTTCGCGGTGCACGAGGCCTTTCTTCTCCAGCCCGCGCACCGCCCTGCTGAAGTTGCTGGAGATCAACTGGGTGGCCTCGGCCGCGGCGCGGGCCGAGGTGCCGGGGTTCCGGTCGATGAACCGCATCACGGCGCTTTCCAGCGGTGTCCAGGAGTCGGACGCGAACTCTCTGTTCGCGAATTCCTTGGACGCGTGGATCTGACGGCCCACCGCCAGGATCAGGTCGGCGAGTTCGAACAGCCGTGACGTTTGCTCATCGTCCACCAGGCAATGGTACATTTGCTGTCAGTTGATAGCTATCATCTGATAGGAGTATCGGTGGACACATCGGTGGACACGCGGTCCCGCGGCACCATCCCGGTCCCCTTGCTGCTCGTGCTCGCCCTGCTGGCCAGCGTCGCCCCGTTCGGCATCGACCTCTACCTGGCGGCGTTCCCGCGGATGGCCGTCGACCTGGAGACCAGCGACACGGCGATCCAGCTGACCCTCACGACGTTCCTGCTCGGACTCGCGGCCGGGCAGCTGATCTTCGGCCCCGTGTCCGATCGATGGGGCAGGCGCGGACCGCTGCTCACCGGTTCGGCGGTGTTCATCGCCGCGAGCCTGCTCGCCGCGTTCGCGCCCACGATCTCCGTTCTGCTGGCCGCGCGACTCCTGCAAGGACTGAGCGCCGCGGCGGGCATGGTCATCGGCCGCGCGGTCATCGCCGACCTGGCCACCGGCCGGGCCGCCGCCCGCGCGTTCAGCTTGATGATGATCGTCGGCGGGGTGGCACCGGTGGTCGCACCGCTGCTGGGCAGCCTGCTGGTCGACGCGATCCACTGGCGCGGAATCCTCGGCGTCCTGGTCGGACTTGCCGTCGCCATGCTCGCCGGATCCGCCGTGATGGTGCGGGAAAGCCTGCCCCGGGAGCGGAGGGGCACCTCCGGCAATGCCGGGTTCCGGGCACTTCGGAGCCGCGCGTACCTGTCCCCCACGCTCACGCTCGTCTTCTCGTTCGGCGTGCTGATGGCCTACATCTCCGCGTCGCCTTTCCTGTACCAGTCGGTCATCGGGATGAGCGCCGTCGGCTACGGCCTGATGTTCGCGCTCAACGCGCTCGGCCTGGTGCTGAGCAGCGCGGCGGCGTCACGGCTGCTGCACCGCGCCGAACCGCGCCGCGTGCTCACCGGCGGTGTCCTCTGGCTCGTCGCCGCCTCGGCCGTGTTGCTCGCGATGGCGTTGCTGCCGATCGGCGTCGCTTTGCTGCCGGTGCCGATCTTCTTCGCGGTCTCGGCGCTGGGTTTCATCCTCGGGCCCGCCACGGCGATCGCCCTGGACGCGGTCCCCGGAGCCGCCGGAACCGGTTCGGCCGTCCTCGGCGCGACACAGTTCGGGCTCGCGGCCGTCGTCTCGCCGCTCGTCAGCGTGGGCGACGGGCATTCCGCGGTGCCGATGGCGATCACCATCGCCGTACTCGCCGTCATCGCGGCGATCCCCTGCTTGAACGCGACGGAAAAGGTGAGGAAATGACGCTCATCGCGATCGAAGAACACTGGATCCTGCCGGAGCTGACCGACGCCCTCGACGGTCTTCCGCCTGAAGCCCGCGACGAAAGCCTCGCCTTCAACGACCTCGGGGACCACCAGGAACGGCTACAGGACTTGGGCGCGGGCCGGATCGCGACCATGGACGCACAGGGCATCGACGTCTCGATCCTTGCCCTGACACCACCGGGAACCCAGTCGCTTCCCGCCGAAGAAGCGCTGCGGCTGAGCCGAACCGCGAACGACGTCTCCGCCGCGGCCGTCGCCGCCCACCCGACGCGCTTCCGTTCCCTCTCCACGTTGCCGATGTCGGCGCCGAGTGAAGTCGCCGGCGAACTCGAGCGAGCCGCCGATCTCGGGCACGTGGGCACCATGGTCTACGGCCGGTCGGGCGACCGTTTCCTCGACGACCCCGCCTACGACGACTTCTTCGCCACGGCGGCGGCACTTCGCCAGCCTGTCTTCCTGCATCCCCAGCTGCCCTCGGCCGCCGTCCGCGACGCGTCGTACCGCGGCTTCGACCCCATGACCGACCTCGCGCTCGCCACTTTCGGCTGGGGCTGGCACCTCGACGCCGCGACGGCGGCGCTGCGGCTGATCCTGCGGGGCACCTTCGACCGGCATCCTGACTTGCAGGTCGTGCTCGGTCATTGGGGCGAGATGCTGCTGTTCTGGCTGGACCGGGCGGACAGCCTGTCCCGTGTCGGCGGCTTGCGGCGGCCGGTCTCGGACTACCTGCGGACGAACTTCTTCATCACCACGTCCGGCATGTTCAACCCGGCGCTGCTGCGGCACGCCCTGTCGGTGACTTCGACCGACCGGCTGATCTTCTCGACCGACTATCCTTTTCAGCAGCCGACGCGGGAGGAGATCGACGCTTTTCTCGGTGAGCTTCCGTCCGATGTGGACCGTCGGAAGTTCTCTTCGGGCAACGCTTCGGCCTTGTTCGGCATCTGACGGTAGCGACGGTGCAGCCGGGCGAACTCCAGAGGATCGACAGCGGCCGGATCAGCCGCCAGCACGATCACCGCTCCCCCGTCGGGAGTCTGGCGAACGTCCAGTCCGGCGGGCAGAGGGGACAGCATCCGATACCGTGCGGCGTCGAAGTAGGTGTGCCAGCTCAGCCAGTCCGGCCAAGATCCCAGCGGAGGCGCGGAGAAGTCCGGGCCTGGCAGCTCGGACCAGATCTGCTCCAGCGACCACTCGTCCTCGACGCGGCCGAACAGCGCACCGGTCTCCCCCGCGATGGCCGTCCACAGTTCGGTGAGCCGGTGGTGCAACTCCCGGAACGGCTCAGCCCGGGCGTCCGGGGTCCGACGGCAGTGGCACGAATTCAACGACAGGGACACCGTCTGCCCGCCGGGAGCGGTGGACAACCAGACGTCCACCTCGGACCGGGTCCACAGGTTGGTGCTCCAGGTCCCTTCGGCAAGGCCGCGCACCAGCTGCTCCCGGTCCAGGACACGGTGTTCGCCCTCATGCCCCGGGGAGTTGTCGAACCCATTGTGCCCGCCGCCCGGCCGATGGGGCGACAGACCGAACGTGCCTGCCAGGCCCAGCAGCCGTTCGATCGCCGCCGGATCCAACGCTCCCTCGGGGAGCGTCAACGTCCAAGACCAGTCCGAGCCCATGTCAGCCGATCGCCACCGACTGGAACGTCACCGGGATCCGCGGCGCCCCCGTCCCGTCCCCGACGCCCTGGGACTCGTCCACCCCGCCCCGCGCGACCTTGTCCAGCACCTGGAGACCCGCGTCCGAGATACTTCCGAACACCGTGTACTCCGGCGGCAGTTCCGCGTCACCGAAGACCATGAAGAACTGGCTGCCGCCCGAGTTGGGCGCCTGGGTCTTGGCCATGGCGAGGATCCCGCGGCCGTACTTGATCTCCGGGAAGACCTCGTCCGGGATCGTGTATCCCGGCCCGCCTGTGCCGGTGCCCGCCGGGTCGCCGCACTGGAGCATCTGCAGCCCCGACGTCGCGAGCCGGTGGCACGGGGTGCTGTCGTAGTACCCCTGCCGCGCCAGCGACAGGAAGTTCGCCACGGTGCACGGCGCGAGCGCGCTGTCGAGGGTCAGCCTGATGTCGCCGACGGTCGTCTTGATCGTGACCGCCGTCGTGCCGGACGCCGGGGTCGGCCCCGACGCGGGCGGAGTCGCCTTCTTCGGCACCTCGCCGCCGGTACTCGCCGGGTACGCGCATTCGCTCGGATCCGCCAGCGGCGTGGTGCGTTTCGGTACCGGAACCCGGTCCGCGGGGATCCGCACCGAGCTCGACGGGGCAGTTTCCGGCACGCTCGACGTCGGAGCCGATGACGAAGACGGCGACGCCACCGCGCCATCGCTCTTCGAGTCCGACAGGAAGAATCCCGGCGCCACGAAACCGGTGATCGCCACGACGGCGACCACCACGACCAGCCCCAGCACCCCCAGGCCGACCCAGAGTGCCGTCTTGTTCGACGGCGGCGGCTGCGGCGGGCCGTACCAGCCCTGCTGCTGCGGATAGGACTGCGGATACGGCTGCTGGTAGGGCTGTCCCTGCGGAGTCCCGGAACCGGGCACCTGACCTTCGGGTTCGCCCGGCTGCGGCGGCTGGGACATCTGCGCTCCTGTCATCCAAAGGAAGTACAGGGGCTACTCTCGCGTATCACCACGGACGAGTCACGGCATCCCCCACGGCGTGGCGTCCCCATTGGCAGGAACAGGCCGGATCTCGAGGTCGGGCCGGTCGCCCGCGCGGTGCACGACAGCCTCTTCGCCACGGCGCAGGTCGATCCGGACGTCGCCGTTCGGCAGCCGCCGCCAGCGTTTCGGCCTTCCCCACCGATCGCGGACGGTCAGCTCGCCGTCCAGGTCCGTCCGCAGCACACAAGGCGCCCCCGCCTCACTGGCGACCTTGACCCAGCGCGTCTTTCCCCCCTGCCGTGAGGCGCTGACCAGGAACGCGCCCTGCGTCCGGAAGTCGCGCAGCGCGGCGTCCGCCCACTTGGCGGGCACGGCCGGGAACAGCCGGATGACGCCGCCCCAGCTCTGGACGAGCATGTCGTGCAGCGACTGGGCCGCCGAGAGCGGCGTCTCGATGACCGGACCGGATTCCTTGTACATCGTGTTCGGCTGGATGTAGCGCCGCTGCAACTCCCCGAGGTAGAACTCCGCCTTCTCGCCGCGCAGCATCTGCGCCGACATCGACGCGGCACCGGTGAACGTGTAGCCCTGCAGCGCGCCCTCGAAGCCCACCCAGTGGTCGAGCGAGGTTTCGATGATCCGCCGGTGTTCCGGCCGCTCCCAGGTGATCTCGTACAGCGGGTAGATCTGGAGCAGATGCGAATAGTGCCGATGCGACTTCGCGAACGGCACACAGGCGCCGATCATGTAACCGTCGGCGTCGACCGGATACGGGACCAGCGTGCCCAAGACCTCCCGCCACCGCCGTGCCAGCGGGTCTTCGATCCGCAGTTCGGCGGCCGACTCCAGCAGTGTCTTGCAGCCCCAGCGGATCAGCGCGAGGTCGTAGGTGCAGTCGGGCGCGTTGACGCCGTACTCCGGAGAGAAAGTCGACGGCAGGTGCAGTTTCCCGTCGGAGCCGGGGACGAGGAAGTGCAGGTAGTAGTTGATCGCCTTGCGCAGCAACGGGAACTGCGTGTCCCGCAGCAGCCGCCGGTCCATCGTGTGCCGGTAGGACAACCAGACGTTGTGCAGCGCCCAGGTGAGATTGCCGACCTCCGGCGTCGGCGTCTCCTTGCCGGGGATTCCGACCGGGAAACCGGAGTTCGTCCCGGCCGCGCCGTTGAGCAGGGTCATGTCGGTCGTGCGCGGGATTCCCGCGGAATCGTGCTGGTACGGCTCGGCGACCTGGTTCGACAGGTTCGCGCGGTACCTGCCGAGCGCGTGACTGACGGCGTCCAGCTCCAGGTGGTTCGAGCCGTGGATGAGCCAGTACTCCAGCTGGACATTGAGGTTCCACCACGTCGCCGGCCATGGAGTCGGTTCAAGCCACGGCCCGCAGGTCGCCATCACGGGTGCTTCCGCGCGGGCGGCCGAGGCGACTTTGTACAGCTGGATCCAGTGGAAACCCTGGAGCCGGGTGTCCGGAATGGACAGAAAGCTTCGCCGATAGTAGTCATGCCACCAACGGCGATGTTCGATCGCGAGGACGTCGAACGACCCGGCACGCCGGATGGTCTTCAGCGCCTCTCGCGCGGCCGTCTTCCTCGGGTGAGACCAGGCCACGGACGTGTACAGCGTCCGTTTCGATCCCCTGACGACCTCGCGCCATGCCGTGACGTGCTCGCCGCCCGCCAGCAGGCTCTGCACGGAAAGCCTGCTGTCAACACTGTTTTCCAGTGTCGCGGGCGGGTTGGCGATGTAGCCGACGGGCGGCGGCTTCCCGAACTTCGGGTCCGTTCTCGGGCTCACCGCCTCGGCCGGATGGAAGACCCAGCCGAAGCCGCGTTCGCCCTCGGTCGGCTCGATCTCGACGGCCAGCAGCGACTGTCCCGTGTGGATGATCGCGCGTACCGAGAGACTGCCCGCGGCCGTGGTGATCATGCCCCGGAGTTCGGCGTTCCAGAGATCCATCCGCCAGTCGATCCCGGTGATGGCGCCGACCGGTTCGAGGGTGAAATGGCCGATCGGCAAGCGCGCGAGCCCGAACAGGGAACCGAATTCGGGCCGATGATCCTGAACCTCGCTGTGCTGGACGTTGAACCGGACGGCGTTCCTGCCCGGTTCGGCGTAGATGCCCGAGCCGAGGAAACCGTTGCCGAGGAAGGGACCTTCGAACCAGGTCTTCGGCATCTTCCGCCACACCAGGTCCGCGGAGGCGAGAAAGCCCGGCCAGTCGAGGCCGCTGCCGGTCTCCGCCGCCGAGGCGGACGGCGCGAACCCGGCCGCCGCCACGCCCGCCAGCGCGCCGCCGAGCATCGTCCTGCGCGTGATGTCCGTCATCGGACCTCCTGGCCGAGTCCCCATGCCGGAGTTCCGCGATCGCCGGGCACGTCGCACGGCCCCAGGTCCGGACGCGCACCGCGCCGCGAGACGACGGCCGTCCCGCCGCGGCCGAGCGGAATCGAGATCGTGCCCGGCCCTTCAGCCCGCCAAGGAAGCCTTCGCCCGCGCCCGTCACGAACGTCGATGTCACCGGGGATCCCGTGTTGAAGCGTGAGCGGCTCCCCCGCTTCGCTACGGACACGGATCCATTCGGTCACACCGTTCCTGCGGGACGCGTCCACGAGGAAGGCACCTTCCGCACGCAAGCTTTCGAAGGACGCGTCCGGCCATGTCGCCGAAACCGACGGGAAGACCTTGAGGACACTGTGATCACCCTGAAGGAGCATGTCCACAATGGACTGCGCGGCGGTGATCGGACTCTCGATCGCGAGGTTCGCGCCTTCGCGGTACATCGTGTTCGGCGTGAGCTGAGTGTCGGCCACGACCGTCCCGTCGAGGAAGATCTTCAGGTAGCGCAACGCCTCCTCGGGCGCGTCCATCACGGAACTCATCGACGACGCGGCCGCGAAGCTGTAGCCGTGCCATTTGTCCTGGGCACTCGACCAGTGCGCGAAAGTACGGCGCATGACGTCCCGGTCGCCGGGACGATCCCAGAGCTTCTCGCGCAGCGGATAGAGCCAGAGCAGATGCGAGAAGTGCCGGTGTGATTCGGCCAGCGGGACATCGTCGCCGATCAGCACCCCCTGAACGGGATCCTGGTGGTATGGCACCAGTTTCTCGCCGATCTCGCGCCACGCGGGCACTCTCGGGTCGTCGACGCGCAGCTTGGCCGCGGACTCGACGAGGGTGCGCGCGGCCCAGCGGATGAGCGACAGGTCGTACGTGCAGTCGGCCGCGTCCGCGTACTCGGGCGACCTTGTCATCGGCAAGTGCAGCCGCCCGTCCGGTCCGGCGGCGAGGAAGTGGCGGTAGTAGTTGAGCGCCTTGGCGAGCGTCGGATACAGGACGTCGCGCAGGACGCGGACGTCCATGCTGTGCCGGTACGCGAGCCAGACGTTGTGCAGGCCCCAGATCAGGTTGCCGGTCTGGTCGTTCTTCGTGGCCGGGCCGGGAATCCCGACCGCGCGGGTGCCGCCGGGCCGCAGCCGCCAGTCCCCCGGATGCGAAAGGGCGTACGTGTCGCCGTCCCGATAGCCGGGAGGCACCGAGAGTTCGAGGTTGGCGTGGTCGCGGCGGAAGGTCGCCGTGACGGCGTCGAGTTCGGGATGGTTGCTGCTGTTGACGATCGGGTACGTGACCTGGACGTTGAGGTTCCACCACACCGCCGTCCAGCTGTTGCCGACCTCGGGGAACCACGGCCCCCACTCGGCGACGACCGGTCCGCCGCTGCGGGTGGCGCAAGCGGTCTTGTACAGCTGGATCCAGTAGAACCGCTGGATCCGCTTGTCCGGAATGGACACGAAACTGCGCCGGTAGAAGGCGTTCCACCAGCGCCGATGGCCGGCGACGAGCCTGTCCGGGTTCGTCGCCGACGCCCGGTGGACCCTGCTGATCGCTTCGGCGGTGTGAGTCGGTTCGGGAAACCCGTACGCGACCGTCGCCGCCAGAAGACGTCGCGTGCCGGTGGTCCGCTCACGCCACGCTGTCGTGTACCCGCCGCCCGCGTGCAGCGGCTGCTCGCAGTACTGGACCGCGCCCGCACTGGCGAGCTTCGGATCGGGATTGGCCGTGTACTCGGGCGGTTTGCGGATCGTCCTTGTCGTCGCCGACTTGAGCGGCGTGAACCCCCAGCCCGCCGCCGCGTCCCCCGTGAGCGAGACGAGGAGGAGATCCTGGTCGTTGTGGACCAGTGCGGAGAACCACACCGTCCCCTGGGTGGTCGTGATCGTGCCGCCGAGTTCGGCGTTGTACAGGTCGAGCCGCCAGTCCACCGCCGTGATCGCGCCCGCGAAGGTGAGGGTGAGGTAGCCGATCGGGAGCCGCGAGTACCCGATACCGGCTTCCCACTGTCCCCGCTGGTCCTGGACCCGGGAGTGACTGAGCATCACCTTGAGGACGTTCGGCTGCGCGCCCGCGTAGAACTGGACGCCGAGGAAGCCGTTGGCGAGGAACGGCCCCTCCTGCCAGCCCTTCGGCAT
This sequence comes from Amycolatopsis thailandensis, assembly GCF_002234405.1. Classification (GTDB taxonomy): domain Bacteria; phylum Actinomycetota; class Actinomycetes; order Mycobacteriales; family Pseudonocardiaceae; genus Amycolatopsis; species Amycolatopsis thailandensis. The sequence goes on from NZ_NMQT01000050.1 coordinate 67,295, forward strand.
GCGCTTCCAGACCATGTGCGCGTCGTCGACCACACTGCGGTGGACGTCCCCGGACGCCTGCGCCGGCGTGGCCCCTTGGGCCCACAAACCACCCAGCGCGGCGGTCCCCGCGGCAGCCTTCAGCATCGATCGCCTGGACAGCCCGCCCATGGGTCGCCTCCAGATTCATACTACGTTTACCGTAGATCAAGCCCTGGCGACCGGCATGTTTCCAGAAATAGAGCAGCTTTGGCCAGCCTGCTCACCCGTAAAGCGGCAGATACATCCGACCTATCGGTCAGCGAGCAAGGTAGGCCTGGGTGGCTTCAGGCGATGCGTGACCGAGCAACTCGGCGGCTTCGTCGAGGTCGACCCCAGCTCGGAGAAGGTTGACGGCGTACGTCTTGCGCAGGGTCCGGGCGGTGACTCCCGGAAGTCCGATCATGATCGCGAAAGTGGTCACGAGGCCGTTGACCGACGCGGGTGGCACGCGACAGCCGAAGACGGTGACGAAGAACGCCGGATTCTCGGCGGCACCGGGCCGCTCGGCACGCACGCGAAGATAAGAGTCCAGCAACGGGCGAAGCTCGACCGGAAGCGGAACGGTCCGTCGCCGCCTTCCGCGCACGGTGACCGCCTCGGCGGACACGTCCCGCAACTCCAGCGCGGAAACCTCGCTCACACGAAGACCGGTGTGGCACATCAGGTGGATGAGCGCGGCCTTCCTGGCCGACAAGAGGTGAACCGCGGAAGTCAGCAGCCCGCGCAGCTCGTCGTCGTCGAGCGGTGACAGGGTTCCGGCCTCGAATTCCGTTCGCTCGCTCCTCATGGCCAGCTTGCCCTGGACGAGCGTGCCGAGCGTGGCCCCTGCCGACTTCTGCCACCGCTCCGGCCGAGTCTTGAGCAAGCTCTCCTCGGCGGTCGCGGCACTCTCGACGTCCACCGAGCCACGCGCACCATTGAGCACCTGCTGCTCGCGATGCCGCTTCGCCCGGTTCACGCGCCGCTTGTGGCGCGGGATGTTCTTGCGTGAGGACTTGTCGTTCTCACCGTGCCGCTCACGACGATCCTTGGCGTAGCTCAGCCGCTTCTTCTCTTGCGGACTCTTCCTTCCCATCGCCCCTCCCCGGTGTGTCACCGGAAGATAGCGAGACATCTCGGCCGTGGACCACCGATTTACCCAGCATCCAGCCGAGCCCCGGCGGCGTTGTACGCGGCCACGAGTTCAGCGGCGACCCGCTTCGGTTCCGTGCGCAATCGGCTGGGCAGTGTCTGGAGCACCGCGATCCCGGCGGCGGTGTACCTGCCGTTCCGCGCCAGAGTCGCGGCGTACTGCTGCTTACCGAAATGGAAGTCGTACGAGTCGATCTCCCACGCGAGGAGGACCTTCCGGAAGTAGCCATCAGGTGTACCGATGTACTCGCCGTTCTCTGTCCGCAAGGGCCGGTTCCAACTCGGTTCGGGCAAGCCCGAGAGCCGCCACACGTTCATCGCGTCGATCTCCGCGACCGACCGTGCTCCTCGCAGGACGTCACCCAGAACCTCGCGAGAAAGCGCACTGCCTCGGTCACTGCCTGCTTCGAGTTCCTGGATGAGGTCCTCGGGATTCAGCCCGCCGCGCTGAACCGCTTCGGTCAGCAACGCCCGAATCGGATCCAGTGTGGTGAAGCGGCGACACTCGTCGAGGGCCGCCCGGACGAGCGGAGCCATGGCCACTCCGTCCACGGTGACCGGCCGGGGCATCCGTGTGGTCCGCTCCACGAGCACGTATCCGACACTGCTGACCTGACAACCGGCGGGCACCAGCAGATGAATCCGATCGGCCGTGGTCTTCGGCCCCCGCAACCCTTGCCGACGACAGGCTTCAATTCCGGTGACGATCGCCTCCGACCCGCCGTAGAGCAGGGCGCCTTCGACCGCTTGTCCGCGAGTCGGCGCTCCGGAGCGGAGCAGAATCACTCCGGGCAACAATCGCTGCCAGGGCTGCCCCGGCCGACAGCGCCGATAGCAGGTCCTCTTCGGGACACCGACTTCGACGAGCCGCGCAACGGTGATCACCCCATCGCGGCTCAGCTTGTAAAGGGCCTCATGATCGCGAGCCCACTCGCCAGTTCGCACCCCAAGATCATCGGCGGCTGCACCCAGCAGCCGCCAGCCCTTTCCGCGCCGTCTGTGGACAACTCGCCACATCAGCCCCACTGTGGACAACTCAGACGTGCCCCCAATGTGGCATTGGGGACGCTCAACGTCCCCAATGCCACATTGGGGGCACTCGGCCTTTTAAGGGAGTGGGGGCAGCGCCGGAGAGTCCAGCCAGGCATCGAAGAAAACGGTGAGTGACCGGCCGGCGAAGCGTTCAGCCAGAGCGACGAAACCAGCGGTAGTGACCAAACCGTGCCGGTTCTCCATCGCCCAGGCCTTCACCAGCGGGAAGAAGACCTCATCGCCGACGAAGGAACGCAAGGCGTGCAACAGAAGGCCGCCGCGTTTGTACACCCGCTCGTCGAACATCCGCGACACCCCGGGGTCGGCGAGGCGCAGGTCCGCGGGCTTCGCCTTCATCCGCGCGTGCCACGTCTTCGCCCACGCGTGCGCGGTCTGCCCGCCGGATTCCTCGGACCAGAGCCATTCCGCGTACGTCGCGAAGCCCTCGTTCAGCCAGATGTGCCGCCAGTCGGCGACGGTCAGGCTGTTGCCGAACCACTGGTGCGCCAGTTCGTGCACGACGAGCCGTTCGTGGGTGCGCCGCCCGTCGACGTGGTTGGCGCCGAAGATCGACATGCCCTGCGCTTCGATCGGGTCGTCGAGGTCGTCGTCGGTGACCACGATGACGTACTCGCCGAAGGGATACGGCCCGAACAGCCGTTGCAGCGAGTCCATGATCTTGCCCTGCCGACCGAAATCGCGCGAAAAAGCCCGGCGCAGGCGGGGTGGCACGGCGGCCCGTTGCGGGACGGAGGCGAGCACGGAATCACCGTCGAGACTGATCCGGTACGCCGAGACCGAAGGCTGCGAAAGCCAGCTGGGCTGCGGACCCGAGACCAGTTCGACGTCGTCGTACCGTCCGATTTGGACACTCATCAGGTACGTCGGAGTCGGCTCCGGGCGCTCGAAGACCCATCGGGTGGTGCTCGCGCGCGAAAGGCGCGACACCAGATTCCCGGTGACCGCCACGAGATACGGCGAAGACGTCGTCAGCGCGACGCGGTAGGTCGCCTTGTCCGCCGGATGGTCGTTGCACGGGAACCACGACGGCGCCCCGACCGGCTGGCTCGCGACGAGCGAGCCGTCGGTCAGTTCGTCCCAGCCGATGTCGCCCCACAGCCCGGGAAGCGGCCGCGGGTTGCCGACGTAGTGGACCTCCACCAGGAACTCGCTGCCGACCGCGATCGACTTCGCCGGTTTCACCTGCAACTTGTGCGCACGCCGCGTGTACTTCGCCGGTTTCCCGTTGACCAGGACGCGGTTGATCCGGAACTCGCCGAAGTCGAGTGTGAACCGCGACAGCGCCTGCGTCGCCTCCGCGGTGATGGCCGCGGAGGCCGACAGCCGGTTGGGACCGATCTTGTAGTCCAGCTCCAGATCGTAGTGCCGGACCCGGTAACCGCCGTTGCCGTGACGGGGCAGATAGGAGTCGCCGGAGGTGTCCGCGCCGGGCGAGGGCTGCGCGGAGGCCTTCGAAATCACCCGCGAAGAACCCCGCTTCCCATTGTTTCCGTCAGTGAACCCGCGGCCGCGATCGACGTCGGCAGGGCGCTACCTGGCAGAAGACCGTCTCGGTGAGCGGACAGGGCGCCCTGCCACCGCGATAGCGGGGCCTTCGGCCGGGGCGGGTTCATCTTCGCGGTCACCATTCCGAACACACCTCAGCTCCGCCAACTGTCTCTACTTCGTCCAGGCCGAGATGGGATTCCCGAGCCAGCGCGAGTCGGCGGGAACCGCGTCGCCCCGGGTCACCAGAGACCCCGGTCCGACCGTCGTCCGCGCGCCGATGCTCGCACCAGGCAGCACGATACCGTGCGGCCCGAGCGTCGCTCCCTCGTCCAGGGTCACCGGCGACATCGTCATGATCCGGTCGTGGAACAGGTGCGTCTGCACGACACAGCCGCGGTTGATCGTCGCGCCGTCGCCGAGGCTCACCAGGTCCGACTCGGGCAGCCAGTACGTCTCCAGCCACACGCCGCGGCCGATCTTGACGCCCATGGTCCTCAGCCACGCCGGAAGCAGCGGCGTGCCGCCGAGCGAACCGATCAGCCACGGGACGGCGAGCGCCTCGACGAAGGTGTCGGCGAGTTCGTTGCGCCAGACGAAGGAGCTCCACAGCGGGTGATCGACCGCGCGGAACCGGCCGACCAGCAGCCACTTCATCGCAGTGGCGGTCAGCGCGGCGACGGCACCCGCGGCCAGCAGCAGCGGACCGCCGAGCAGCACCGCGACCAAGAATCCGTAGGACGACGCGAGCGCGAAGATCCCGGCGGCCACCAGCACGGTCAGCGCGACGCCGCACATCACCGGCACGATCCGGCACAGTTCGACGAGCGCGCGGGCCGCCTTCAGCCGCAGCGGCGGCGTGTACGTGCGGCTCGTGTCGGCCTCGCCGACCGACCGGCGGACCGGCAGCGGCGGCATCCCGAGGTACGACGAGCCCTTCTTCGCCTTGAGCGGGGCCGACGACAGCACGCCGACCAGACCGCGCTTGGGCACCGAACGACCGGGCGCGGCCATCCCCGAGTTGCCGAGGAAAGCCTGCTTGCCGATCCGCGCCGGCGCGACGTGCAGCCAGCCGTGGCCGAGTTCGTAGGTGGCGACCATGGTGTCGTCCGCGAGGAACGCGCCGCTGTCGACCTGGGTCATCTTCGGCAGCGCGAGGACGGTGGACGCCTCGACGTTGCGGCCCACCTTCGCCCCGAGCATCCGGAGCCACACCGGGGTGAACAGGCTGGCGTACAAGGGGAACAGCCCTTCACGCGCCATGCCCATCAGCCGCTCGGTCGCCCAGACCTGCCACGCGACGCGGCCGTGCACGGGGTGATACCCCTCGACCATGCCGATGCTCAGCGAACGGACGCCGACGAGCACGAGCAGGGCGTACGTCAGGAAGTACGCGACGGTGGCGAGCGGCGTGAACAGCAGCGCCTGGCCGAGCGCGGCGCCCAGCGAAGGCGCGCCGGTGATCGCGTAACCCAGCACCGCGACGGCGGGCAGGGCGGCGACGGCGGGCAGCAGCCCCAGCGCGACCGAAGTCGCGCCGTAGACCGACGCCCAGAAGCGCGAACGCGGCGGGCGGCTCTCGGGCCACTTCAGCGCGTCCTTGGCGGCGCGGGCGGCGGGGGCACCGGCCCAGCGCTGCCCGGCGGGCACGTTGCCGCGGACGGTCGACCCGGCCGCGATCTCCGAACCCTTGCCGATCCGCGCGCCGGGGAACAGCGTGCTGCGCGCGCCGATCCGCGCGTCGGCGCCGATCCGGATCTTGCCGATGTGCACGAGATCGCCGTCCACCCAGTGCCCGGTCAGGTCGACCTCGGGTTCGACGGCGGCACCGCGGCCGAGTTTCAGCATGCCGGTGACCGGCGGCGGCGAGTGCAGGTCGACGTCCTTGGCGATCCGCGCGCCGAGGGCCTTGGCGTACGTCGTCATCCAGGAAGCGCCCGCGACACTGTCCGCGCCGCTGAACTCCGCGAGCTTCTCGGCCGTCCACAGTCGCAAGTGGACACTCCCGCCGCGCGGATAGCTGCCCGGACGGACACCGCGCAGCAGCAGCCGGGCACCGGTCGCCGAGATCGCGATCCGGCCCGCCGGGCTGAACAGCGCGATCCAGGCGGCGGCGATCCACGCCCAGTGCAGCGTCGGCGCCCAGGCGAAACCGGCCAGCGACAGCACGTTCGACAGCGTCGCGGCGATCGTCGTCCAGCGCAGGCCGACCAGGCCCATCAGCGGGATCATCAGCAGCGACTGGATGATCCCGGCCTTGCGCGGTGTCGGCGCGACGTCGCGGCGTTCGGTCTTCTCGCCGCTCAGCGCGTCCAGCATCGACGCGAGCGCGCCGAGCTTCGGGTTGGCGTAGATGTCGCTCACCGACACCTGCGGGTGCCGGGTGCGGATCCGCGCGATCAGCTGCGCGGCCGTCAGGCTGCCGCCGCCGTTGGTGAAGAAGTCGGCCTTCGGGTTGTCGACCGAGACGCCCAGGATTTCCGCCCAGCCTTCGGCGAGCCAGCTCTCCGTCGGCGACAGACCGGATTTCGCGGCGTCCACAGTGGACAGCGGCCACGGCAGCGCGTTGCGGTCGACCTTGCCGGAGGTGCGCGTCGGCAGGTCTTCGACCAGCGCCAGCAGCGGGACGAGCGCGGCGGGCAGCTGCTCGCGCAGGCGCGTCGCGGCCTCGTCGTGGTCGAAGACGACCCCGTCCGCGGGCACGACGTACCCGACGAGCACCTGGTTGCCCGCCTTGGTACGGCGGATCGCGGCCGCGGCGCCCTGCACACCGGGCAGAGCCTGGAGCGCGGCGTCGACCTCGCCGAGTTCGATGCGGCGGCCGCCGAGCTTGACCTGCTCGTCGAGCCGCCCGAGGAACAGCAGGCCCTCGGCCTCCGCTCGGACCATGTCACCGCTGCGGTACGCGCGGCGCCAGCCCAGCGAGGGCAGCGGCGCGAACTTCTCGGCGTCCTTCTCCGGGTCCAGGTAGCGGGCCAGGCCGACGCCGCCGATGACCAGCTCGCCGGTCTCCCCCATCGCGACCGGCTCGCCCGCCTCGTTGACCACGGCGAGCTGCCAGCCCGCCAGCGGCAGGCCGATCCGGACGGGTCCCTCGCCGGTCATCTGCGCGGCGCAGGCGACGACGGTGGCCTCGGTCGGGCCGTAGGTGTTCCAGACTTCGCGGCCTTCGACGGCAACGCGCTCGGCCAGCTCGGGCGGGCAGGCTTCGCCGCCGAAGATCAGCAGGCGGACGTCTTCGAGCGCGTCGGCGGGCCACAGCGCGGCCAGCGTCGGAACGGTCGAGACGACGGTGATGCCCTGCGCGACCAGCCACGGACCGAGGTCCACACCGGTGCGCACGAGCGAACGCGGCGCCGGGACCAGGCAGGCGCCGTGCCGCCAGGCGAGCCACATCTCCTCGCAGGACGCGTCGAACGCGACGGACAGGCCGGCGAGCACGCGGTCGCCGGGGCCGATCGGCTCCTCGGTGAGGAACAGCTGGGCTTCGGCGTCGACGAAGGCGGCCGCGGACGCGTGCGAGACCGCGACGCCCTTCGGCTTTCCGGTCGAACCGGAGGTGAAGATGATCCAGGCGTCGTCGGTCGGCGTGGGGACGCCTTCGATCTCGCCCGGCGAGCCGAGCACGGTGATCGCGCCGCCGTCGGTGAGGACGGCGGCGACGTCGGCCTCGCCGAAGACCAGTTCGGCGCGCTCCTCAGGGTCGTCCGCGTCGACGGGCACGTAGGCGGCGCCGACGGACAGGATGGCGAGGATCGCGACGTAGAGCTCCGCGGTGCCGGAGGAGATCCGGACGCCCACCCGGTCGCCGACGCCGACGCCGTTGGCGGTCAGCTTGCGGCCGTAGGCGTCGATCTCCTCGACGAGCTTGCGGTAGGACAGCGTGGTCTCGCCGTCGTCGATCGCGCCCGCGTTGGGGTGGCGGGCGGCGGTCTCGGCGAGGATGTCGATCAGGGTGCGCTCACCGGCGCCGAGACCGGACCAGAAGAGGGCGCGGTCGGCGACGGGAGCCGGGGACGGGGCGACGGTGACGTCGGCGACACAGGCGATCGGCCGCGAATCTGCGGTCAGTGTCATCGGCCCATCACCACGGGCACGGCATAACCATGGGCGCGCAAGCCCATCACACACCTTTCGCGAAGTGCGTCATTCGGGCTCGCTCTCCGAATGAGGCGCCCGCCAGCAGGCCGTCCACTTTACCGCAGGTGGACGACATATCTCGGGAGGATCTCGACAGAGTGTCGAACCTCACCGGGGGCACGCCGAAGGCCGAGGTCATCGGCGTGCCCACCCAGTGAACCATTCACCTACATAGTGGGAATTCAGCGAGTCTTCGGTTTTCCGGCCGCTTTTCCGCCGACCTTCGGCCTTTGCTTCTTTTCGCGTACCCGAACATTCACCCGGACGGGGCTGCCTTCGAAGCCGAATCGCTCACGGAACTTGCGTTCGATGAACCGCCGATAGCCCGCTTCGAGGAATCCGGTGGTGAAAAGGACCAGCGTCGGCGGCCGAATGCCCGCCTGGGTCGCGAAGAGCACCTTCGGCTGCTTGCCGCCGCGCACCGGCGGCGGGGTCGCCGCGATGAGGTCGGCCAGCCAGCCGTTCAGCTGACCGGTGGGAACCCGCTGGTCCCAGGACTTCAGCGCGGTCCGCAGCGCGGGCGCGAGCTTGCGCACGGACCGGCCGGTGAGCGCCGAGATGTTGACCTTGTCCGCCCACGGCACCCGCACCAGGCCGCGGTCCAGTTCGCGGACCATGGCGTGGCGGCGGTCCTCGTCGACGAGGTCCCACTTGTTGAACGCGAGCACGCACGCGCGGCCCGCCTCGACGACCATCGTCAGCACGCGCAGGTCCTGCTCGGACAGCGGTTCGGCGGCGTCCAGCAGCACGATCGCGACCTCGGCCGCGTCGATCGCGGTCTTGGTCCGCAAGGAGGCGTAGTACTCCGCGCCGTTGGCCGAGTTGACGCGCTTGCGCAGGCCCGCCGTGTCGACGAACCGCCAGGTCTCGCCGTCGAGCTCGACCAGCGAGTCGACCGGGTCGACGGTGGTGCCGGCGACCGAGTCCACGACGGACCGCTCCTCGCCGGAGAGCTTGTTCAGCAGGCTGGACTTGCCCACGTTCGGCTTGCCGACCAGCGCGACCCGGCGCGGACCGGCGGTGGCGCGTTCGCCGTCGCGCGGCATCGACGGCAGCGACTTGACGATGGCGTCGAGCAGGTCGCCCGAGCTGCGCCCGTGCAGCGCGCTGACCGGGTACGGCTCGCCGAGGCCGAGCGACCACAGCGACGCGGTGTCTGCGAGCAGGCGGTCGTCGTCGACCTTGTTGGCGGCGAGCAGCACCGGCTTCTTCGAGCGGCGCAGCACCTTGGAAACGGCCTCGTCGGTCGCCGTCGCGCCGACACTGGCGTCGATCACCAGCAGCACCGCGTCGGCGGTGGCCATCGCCATCTCGGCCTGTGCGGCGACGGAGGCCTGCAACCCGGTCGCGTCCGGCTCCCAGCCGCCCGTGTCGACAAGGGTGAACCGGCGGCCCGCCCAGAAGGCGTCGTAGGCGACGCGGTCCCTGGTCACGCCCGGGACATCCTGCACGACCGCCTCGCGGCGGCCGAGGATGCGGTTGACCAGGGTCGACTTCCCGACGTTCGGCCTGCCGACGACGGCGAGGACCGGCTGCGCGAGCTGGGCCTCTTCCTCGGCCTCGCCCGCGGCGATCTGCGCGTCCAGCGCGGTGAATTCGGACTCGTCGGACCAGGAGCCGTCGATCTCGCCGACTCCGTCAAGCTCTGTCATTGCTTACTTCACATTCTGTCGCGTGTCTTGGAGCCCGTGCTCCAAGCGCCATTCGTCCAGTGCCTTCACGAGGTCCGCGAGCGCGATGCGAAGCCGCTCGGTTCCCTCCTCCAGCCCTGTCCTTCCCTTCCCGATCGCGGGAGTGAAAGGTTCGCCGACCAGGATGTCGACGCGTGGCCGCCAGCGCCTCTTGGCGCCGGCGGGTTTGTACGTCCCCCGAGTGGCGACCGGAACCACGGTCGCGTTCCCGGCGCGGACCAGGAAGGCCACGCCGCGCTCGAAGTTTTCGGCGTCACCGAGGCCGCGGGTGCCTTCGGGGAAGATCCCGACCGCGCCACCGTCCTCGAGCACCTTGACCGCCGCCATCAGCGGCTTGCGGTCCACCGCGCCCCGTTTCACCGGGATCTGGCCCAGTTTCGGGAAGAACCAGCCGACGAAGCCCTTGAAGAGCTCCGCCTTGACCAGGAACGCGGTGCGCCGCGAGAACATTCCGAACAGCAGCGCCGGTTCCGCCATCGAGCTGTGGTTGGCCATGAACACCACCGGACCGGACGCCGGGACCCGCTCGGCACCGTGGACCCGGACCCGGAACGCGGGCCGGACGATGAACTTCGAGATCCCCCGGCCGAAGGTGTGGAACGGGTCGCTCGCGCCCTCGGGCAGTCCTTTCGCGCTCACCGTGCGACCTCGGCGGGGCAGCCTTCGAGAAGTCCGCGGTGCAGGGCCAGTTCCGCCAGCGCGACGATCACCTGGTCGATGTTGAGCGCCGAGGTGTCCACCTCGACGGCGTCTTCGGCCGCGCGCAGCGGCGACGCCGCCCGCGTGGAGTCCAGGCGATCGCGTCGTTCCACCGCGGCCTTCGCACCGTCCACGGTGGACTCGCGACCGGCGGCGGAGTCCTGCGCGCTGCGGCGGGCGGCGCGGACCTCGGCCGAGGCGGTGAGGAAGATCTTGAGCGGGGCTTCCGGCGAGACGACGGTGCCGATGTCGCGGCCCTCGACCACGATGCCGCCGACCCGGTCGAGCACCTCCGCGATGATCTCGCGCTGCCGGGTGACCAGCAGTTCGCGGACGGCGGGGACGGCCGAAACCGGCGAAACCGCGGTGGTGACGTCCGCGCCGCGGATCTCGGCGGAGACGTCCTCACCCGCGAGGGTGACGGTCGCTTCGTCGGGGCTGGTCCCGATGCCGAACTCGGCTTTCCGGGCGACGTCGGCGATCGCGTCCGCGTCGGCCAGGTCCGTCCCGGCACGCAGGACGGCGAGGGTGATCATGCGGTACATCGCGCCCGTGTCGAGGTAGCCGGCGCCGAGCTTCGTCGCGAGCTTCCGCGAAACCGTGGATTTCCCGGTTCCGGACGGGCCGTCCATCGCGACCACACCACGCAGGGCTCCCGCCACCGAAACTCTCCTCAGCTCATCCGTCGCTCATCTGATCGACGTCCATTCTGCCTGGTGGCGAACGACACGCCTCGACCGCCCACGGCGAAGTGGCCATATCCAGACTCTAGCAACGCTAGACAAACTATCGACACTATTGCTAGCGTCCGCACTGTTCCTAGCGTCGCTAGCTTCCGGAGTCGGAGACCATGACCAGAATCAAGATCGCTTACGCCCTGTCCATCGCCCTCGTGCTCTTCGTCCTCTACTTCGGCACCGGTTACGTGTTCTTCCCGGAGACCCAGACCGGCGGCTTCGGCCTGCCGGTCATGCCGTCGAAGGGCGACCCGTTCCTCGCGATCAAGGGCGTCCGGGACATCGGCACGGCGCTCGTGCTGCTCGCGCTGCTCCTGCTCCGGAACGTCCGCGCGGTGGGCTGGGGGCTGCTGGCGCTGGCGTTCATCCCGATCGGCGACATGCTGATCGTGTTGACCCACAACGGTTCCCCCGGAGCCGCGTTCGGCATCCACGGCGCGACGGCCGCCCTGATGGTGCTGATCTCGGCGTTGTTCCTGATCCGCCCCGCGCAAAACGGACAGTGAGTTATCGTTGTTCACGTGAACGTCGAAGTGACCCCGCTCCCTGGAATAGGCGTCCGTAAGGACTTCGCCACCCGTCACGGCCGTCGTGTCGGTGTGGTGACCCATCGCGATGGACACGTCGAACTGATCGTGTCCAAAACGGACGATCCCGACGCCTGCCTGGCCTCACTTCCGCTCACCACCGACGAGGCGGGCGCGCTGGCGAACCTGCTCGGCGCGCCCCAGCTGGTCGCCCAGCTCACCGAAGAGCACCGGGACCTGCCTGGCATCAACACCAAGCAGCTGCCGATCAAGGCGTCGTCGCCGTTCGACGGGCGGACGCTGGGCGACACCGCCATGCGGACGCGGACGAGCGTCTCGGTGGTCGCGGTGATGCGGGCCGGTCAGGTCCACCCCTCCCCCAACCCGGACTTCAACCTCACCGCGGGCGACGTGCTCGTCGCGGTCGGGACGTCCGAGGGACTGGAGGCCGCCGTCAAGATCTTGAAGTACGGCTGATCGCGGATGGATCACACCGCACTGTCCTTGATCGAACTCGGGGCGGTCTTCTTCGGGCTGGGCGCGTTGGGACGCCTCGCCGGGAAGATCGGGATGTCCCCGATCCCGCTGTACCTGATCGGCGGCCTGTGCTTCGGGCAGGGCGGGCTGATCCCGCTCGGCGACATCGGCGACTTCACCCACCTCGCCAGCGAGATCGGTGTCGTCCTGCTGCTGCTCCTGCTGGGCCTGGAGTACTCGGCGGCCGAACTGTTCACCGGGCTGAAACGCTCGTGGATGGCGGGCGTCGTGGACATCGTCCTCAACGCCGCGCCGGGCGCGATCGTCGCGCTCATCCTCGGCTGGGGGCCGATCGGCGCGATCGTCATGGCGGGCGTCACGTACATCTCGTCGTCCGGGATCATCGCGAAGGTACTCGGCGACCTGGGGCGGCTCGGTAACCGGGAAACGCCGGTGGTGCTGTCGATCCTGGTGTTCGAAGACCTGGTGATGGCGCTGTACCTGCCGATCCTCACCGCGGTCCTCGGGGGCGTGAGCTTCCTCGGCGGTTTGAAGGCCGTCGGGATCTCGCTGATGGTGATCACGGTGGTGCTGGTGATCGCGCTGAAGTTCGGCCGGTACGTCTCCGCGGCGGTGGACAGCCCGGACCGCGAGGTCTTCCTCCTCAAGGTCCTCGGCGCCGCGCTGCTGGTGGCCGGTGTCGCCTCGGCGATGCAGGTGTCGGCGGCGGTCGGCGCGTTCCTGCTCGGCATCGCGATCTCGGGTTCGACGGCGGAGAACGCGACGCACATGCTCGAACCGCTGCGGGATCTCTTCGCGGCCGTGTTCTTCGTCGTGTTCGGGCTCAACACCAACCCCGCCTCGATCCCGCCCGTACTCGGCTGGGCGGTCGTCCTGGCGGTGGCGACCACGCTCACGAAGGTCGGCACCGGCTGGTGGGCCGCGCGAAGACAAGGCATCGGGAACATGGGCCGGGCTCGTGCCGGAGCGGCGCTGGTCGCCCGCGGCGAGTTCTCGATCGTCATCGCCGGGCTGGCGGTGGCGGCGGGCGCGGTGACCGGCGAACTCGCGGCGCTCGCGACGGCGTACGTGCTCCTGATGGCGATCCTCGGCCCGACGGCCGCGCGGATCGTGGAACCGGTGGCTCGCGCTTTGCAGCGGAAGCCTTTCGGGTCGAAGAGCCCCGCCTCGCAGACCGGCTGACCTTCGGGTCGCCTCAAGTACATGAAGGCCCCCTTCCTTGCGCTAGACGTAGGGAAGGGGGCCTTCATGTACTTCACTGAGCCGAATTGTGACGACCGGGGGTCCGTGAAGGCCTGGTGCAGGCCATCGCCTTCCGCCGGGTGCAGCCCTGGCGGAGGGAGCGTTGCGAAAGCCACTTTCGTAACCCTCAACGTTGTGAAAGTCCCTTTCGCAACACCGGGCGCCGGGCAGCACGGGGAGTGAGCGGCAACGGCGGTTACGGAGAGATGGCGTCCGCGATCCGCCGGCGGCTTCTTCGGTCCCTGTTCCCAATGTCGCATTCGAGACGCTCAGCGACTCGAATGCGACATTGGGAACATCGTCGCCGAGACCACGCCACCTTCGCCTTGCCCCACGCCACTCTCGACCACCCGCCCCCTCGGTCCCGGCGCCCCACTCACCTGAAGTACATGAAGGCCCCCTTCCTTGCGCTAGACGTAAGGAAGGGGGCCTTCATGTACTTCAGCGGTGTGACTACTGGTGCACCTGAGGCGACGTGGCGATCGCCAAGTCCGTGAAGGCCTAGCCGCGCTCAAGCCCCGAAACAGCGGCGGGAGCGATCTGCGCCGGAGCCACCGGAAGCGCCGCCGGAACAGCCGACGGACCCGAGCCCACCACAGGCAGCGCCAGCGACGTCTTGCCGAGGTCCACCGTGATCTTCGGGTACTGCGACGGGCCCGAGATGAACGAGCCGTCCGTCCCGCCGATGATCAGCGCGAGCTGATGTCCTCGCGGGACGACATGATCCGTACTCGCCAGCCGGAACGTCATCGTGTACGGCTGCCCCGGCGTCAGCGGCGACTCCTGGCTGAGCGAGCGGTAGTTGGCCAGATCCGCCCAGCCGCGGCTGATGATGTTCAGCCCCACCGAGACCGAGTCGGTGCTCGTGTTCAGGTAGCAGGCGTCATTGCCCGTCGCGCTCGATCCCCAGCACGACTGGGTCAGCTCGTTCTTGATGCCTTCCTTGGGCCCGGTGTAGTTCCGGATGGTCGCCGGGCCGTAGTCCACCAGGATCGCCGAGAGCCGCGCGGTGGACGTCGACGGCGTCGCGGTCACAGTCACCTTCGCCGTTCCGGAGACCTGGAGGTCCTTCGCGAGCGCGCCGGTGCTGAACAGCACGCGCCCGTTCGAGGTCTCCGTCGGCCGTGCGGCCCAGCTGTTCGAAGACTGGCCGGAAGAGTCCGTGAACGACGCCGTGCCCGTGCCCGCGGTCGTGCCGAGCGTGCCGACGCCGGGAGTGCCGCCGGAAGCGGGCCGCAGGGTGACGGCGCTTCCCGCCGGCCACGCGGGCTGGTCCACCCAGACGTCGGGCTCGCGCTCCACGCTCGCGCCCGGCGTCTTCTCGATGCCGTTGTCGACACCGAGCAGGTAGTGGTCGAACCACTTGTGCAGGGTGTCGACCCACGCCGAGCGCCGGTAGTCGAACGGGTCGACGTGGCCTGCCTGCGTCAGCCAGATCTTGCGCTCGACGTTCAGCGCTTCCCACCACTGCCCGAAGTTGATCGTCTTGACGTTGAGGTCGCCCAGGCCGTGCGAAGCGAGAACGCTGGCCTTCACCTTCGAGGCGCTCTGGACGTAGTCCCGGTCGAGCCAGAACGCGTTGTAGTCGCCGTTCGAGGTCGCGCCCGCGGTGAGTTTCTGGTTCGCCGCACCGCAATTCTGGCCGCCGTTGCGCTGGGACACGGTCTGCGCCAGCCCCGCCGGGCTGCCCTGGCGCAGGCTCGCGCCATCGGAGCGGTAGTAGTCGTACCAGGAGCTGATGGCGCCGATCGGCACGATGGTCTTGAGCCCGTCGACTCCGGTCGCGGCGACGCCGTTGGCGACCGTGCCGTCATAGGACTTCCCGATCATGCCGACGGCGCCCGTCGACCAAGACGCGTTCGTCCTGGCCGAGCCGGTCGCCGTCGTGTAGCCGTTCGCCCGGCCGTTGAGCCAGTCGACGACCTTGCGGGCCGAGTTGATGTCCGAAGGCCCGCCGATGTCCGTGCAGCCTCGGGACTTGTTGGTACCGGCCAGATCCACCAGGACGACGGCGTACCCGCGGGGCACGAAGAAGTTGTCGTAGTAGAGCGGGAACCCGACCGGCCTGCCCGCCGAGTCGTAGGTCTTGAGCTCGCTCTCGTTGCCGCGACCGCAGCACGAGTAGTACGGGCTCGCGTCCATGATGACCGGGACCTTCTTGCCCTGCGCCGCGGCTTCCTTCGGCCGGATGATGTCGGCGGCGACCCGGTCGGAGCGGCCGTCGCCGTCCCCGTCGAGGCCGATGTCGACCCAGGCCGTCTCGCGGACGGCCTGGGCGAAGTCGTAGACCGGTTCGCTGCCCCGCGGTTTCGCCGCGGACTGCGGCGCCGCGACCACCGCCGCAGCCACCGCCAAAATCCCTGCCAGCACGACTCTTTTCACGGTTGAGCCCTTCCCCGTCGGCTGAAAGCCCGTCAGAAAGAGCTAAACGCGATCATCGCGAACGCAGTAGAGCGGAAAGTCGTGGTTACAGATCGACGGCGCGGTAGAGCGAGCCGACCTCGCCCCGGTTCAGCCGCCGGATCGAGCCCGATCGCTGCGCGCCGAGCTGGACGTCGCCGAGCGCGGTCCGGACCAGTTTGCGCACCGGGTGCCCGGTGGCCGCCATCAGCCGCCGCACGATGTGCTTGCGACCCTCGTGGATGACCAGTTCGATCTGGGTCCGCCCGGCCAGCATGTCCTTGACCCGGAACTGGTCGACCTTCACGATGCCGTCCGGCAGCTCGAAGCCCGCCCGCAGTTCCTTGCCGAGTCCACGCGGAACGATGCCCTCGACCTCGGCGAAGTAGGTCTTCAGCACCTGGAACGACGGGTGCATCAGCCGGTGGCCGAGGTCTCCGTCGTTGGTGAGCAGCAGGAGGCCCTCGGTGTTCTCGTCGAGCCTGCCGACGTGCACGATGCCGGGCGTCTCCTCGTACCGGCCGCGCAGGTAGTCGCCGACGCACGGGCGGCCGCGGTCGTCGCTCATCGTGCTGTGCACGCCCTTGGGCTTGTTCAGCACGAGGTACACGAGGTCCTCGCGGACCTGGACGCGGGTGCCGTCCACGTGGATCACGGAGTTGTCCGGATCGACCCGGCGGCCGAGTTCGGTGACCACCTTGCCGTCCACGCTCACGCGACCGCGCACGATCAGGTCCTCGGCCGCGCGCCGCGAGGCGACGCCGGCCTGCGAAAGGACCTTCTGCAGCCGAATGCCGTCGGGATGCGGGTCAGATGTCATCGATGGTGTCCACTTCGGGTAGCAACGGAGCGATGGGCGGAAGGTCGGCCAGGGACGACAGGCCCAGTCGCTCCAGGAACAGCTCGGTCGTCACGTACAGCGTGCCAGTGGTTTCGGGGTCGGTCCCCATCTCCTCGATCAGGCCACGCGCGAGCAGCGTCCTGATCACCCCGTCCACGTTCACACCCCGGACGGCGGCGACCCTGGCCCTGGTCACCGGCTGCCGGTAGGCGATCACGGCGAGGCTCTCCAGTGCGGCTCGCGTCAGCTTGGAACGCTGGCCGTCGAGCAGAAGCTTCTCCACGAACGGGGCATAGACGTCCCTAGTGTAGAACCGCCACCCTTCGCCGACTCGGCGCAGGTCGATTCCGCTGGTCCGGTCGGTGAACTTCTGCGACATCGTGCGCAGCGCCACGGTCACCCGCGACACGGGCTGGCCGACGGTCTCGGCGAGGGATTCCTCGTTGATCGGCGAGTCGACGACCAGGAGCAACGCCTCAAGGGCCGCTTCGAGCGCCTCGTCGGAGGTGACGTCGGGGTAGTCGCCGTCACCGGCGGCCACGAGCCCTTCGTCGGCGGGCGGCTCCGGTTCGGCGACAGGAGCCTCGGTCGTGTCAGGCTCCGAAGTCTCTTCGGGCTCCACCGTGCTCGCTTCGGTGTTTTCGGTCTCTTCGGTGTTCTCCGGGCTCACCCGTACTCCTCGTCCTCGACGGCGGCGCGGTCGTGCTCGGCCGCCACCGACGCCTCCGCCACGGACCCGCCGGTCCAGCGCACGTACAGTTCGGCGAGCGCCTCGAGCTGCTCGAACTGGACCGAGGACTCCCGGTACAGCTCCAGTAGCGCGAGGAACCGCGCCACGATCTCGACGGTGTGCTCGCAGTCCTCGACAAGCTCGCTGAAGGTCGCTTCGCCTCGTTCCGCGAGCTTGAGCCGCAGCAGCGCGGCGTGCTCGCGCACCGAAACCCGTCCCATGTGGATGTGCGCGATCGACACCGTCGGCGGCGGCTTCGGTTTGAAGACCGCGACCGCGATCTCGGAGAACTTCCCCACGTCGACGCCGAGCATCACCTCGGGCAGCAAGCCCATGAACCGGTCTTCGAGCGCGACCGAGCGTGGGTAGCGCCGCAACGCGCCGGCCTCCAGCTCGCCGAACAGGGCCGCGACCTGCTTGTACGCCCGGTATTGCAACACCCGCGCGAACAACAGGTCCCGTGCTTCGAGCAGAGCGAGGTCGTCTTCGCTCTCCACCTCGGCGGCGGGCAGCAACCGCGCCGCCTTCAGGTCGAGCAGGGTCGCCGCGATGACCAGGAACTCGGTCGTCTCGTCGAGGTTCCATTCCGTGCCGAGCGCGCGGGTGTAGGCGATGAAATCGTCCGTGACCCGGTGCAGCGCGACCTCGGTGACGTCGAGCTGGTGCTGCGAGATCAGCTGGAGCAGCAGGTCGAAGGGCCCCTGGAAGTTCGCCAGGTTCACCTTGAACTTGGACGTGCTCAGCTCTTCACTGGCCAGTCCTTCGGGGACCATCCCGCCGTGCACGGTTTCGTGCACGACGGGGGTCTCTTCTGCTTCTGTCCGCTCGACCGGCTCCGGGCCGCTGGGAGCAGCCGCGGCCGGGTCGTCCATCAGTTCTCGGTCTCTTTCCCGTCCTCGGCGCCCGCCCGCAATCGCTGGACGAGTACCGACTCCTCACCCGCCGCGTCGAAATCGGCCAGCAGGACGGCCACCGCCTCGCGGACCAGCCTGCCGCGGTCGAGCACGAGCCCGTGCTTCGCCCGGAGGTTCAGCCTGGCCTGCTCCATCGCCAGCAGTTCGTCGCCGGAGACGTAGACGGTGATCTTCGCGTCGTGCTTGGTCCGCCCCGAACCGCTGCGCGCGGCGCGGGTCAGCCGGTCGTTGTGCGCTGTCTCGTCCCCTGAACCGTTCCCGTCGCCGTTCCCCGTCGAGGGGGCGGGATGCGCGGGCGCGGGCGGGAGATCGAGGGCCGGGCTGGAGGTGATCCTGAAGAGTTCGGACGCTCCGGGCAGGGAAGCTCGCCTGCTCACCGAGCGATCACCTCACGTGCCAGCGCGCGATAGGCCGCCGCGCCGGCTGATTTGGGAGCCCACGTCGTGATCGGCTCGCCCGCGACCGTCGTCTCGGGGAACCGCACGGTGCGGTTGATCACCGTGTCGAACACGGTATCGCCGAATGCCTCCACCACTCTCGCCATGACCTCCTTCGAGTGCAGGGTTCTCGGGTCGTACATGGTGGCGAGAATCCCGGTGATGTCCAGTTTGGGGTTGAGGCGTTCCTGCACCTTCTCGATGGTGTCGATCAGGAGCGCTACGCCTCGCAGACTGAAGAACTCGCACTCCAGCGGGATGATCACACCGTCCGCGGCGGTCAGTGCGTTCACCGTCAGCAGGCCTAGCGAGGGCTGGCAGTCGACAAGAACATAGTCGTAGTCGTTCATGACCGGACGAAGGACCCGTAACAAAGTGTGTTCGCGCCCTACCTCTGCGACCAACTGGACCTCGGCCGCGGACAGGTCGATGTTGCTCGGCAGCAGGTCGACGCCGTCCACGCGGGTCTTCCGGATGACGTCGGTGATGCTGACCGAGCGCTCCATGATGACGTTGTAGACCGTCTGGTCCAGCTCGTGCGGCTGAATGCCGAGGCCGACCGAAAGCGCGCCCTGGGGATCGAAGTCGACCAGCAGCACCCGGCGACCGCATTCGGCGAGCGCCGCGCCCAGGTTGATGGTCGAGGTCGTCTTGCCGACGCCGCCCTTCTGGTTGCACATGGCCATCACGAGTGCGGGGCCGTGCCGTTCCAGCGGCGGCGGATCGGGGATCTCGCGATACGGACGGCCCGTCGGGCCGATCGCGTCGACGTCGCGTTCCTGCTGCTTGGCTTCTTTGGCATCTTTGGCGCGCTTGGCCTTGCGGCCGCGGGAAGAGATCGTGTCCTCCGACGGTTCGTCGCCGTCGTGTTCGGCGGGGGTTGCGATGGTCACCTGGCTGAGGCTCGCGGCAGCCGAACCGGCGGACGCGGACGGCTTCGCCGGCTCGTTCGGTGTCGACATAACGCGAAAGCTCCTCTTCGGCAGGATCCTCGGCAGCCTATGCGCGATTCGCGAGTCGAGCCAACGAGGCACGCCGGGATCGACCGGGTCGATTAGCCGAGCGCGCGGGGATGTGCTGTCGCGTAAACCTCGCGGAGCGTGTTGACCGTGACCAGCGTGTACACCTGGGTGGTGGTCACCGAAGCGTGGCCGAGCAGTTCCTGTACGACGCGGACGTCGGCGCCGCCTTCGAGAAGGTGCGTCGCGAAGGAATGGCGCAACGTATGCGGGGAAACGCCCGCCGTGATGCCCGCGGATTCCGCGGTGTCCTTGAGGACCTGCCACGCGCTCTGCCGGGACAGCCGGGAGCCGCGCGCGTTCAGGAACATCGCCGGTGTCCCCCGGCCATGGACGGCGAGCGCCGGCCGCGCCCGGACGAGATACGCGTGCACCGCTTCGAGCGCGGGGCGGCCGATCGGCACGATGCGCTGTTTGCCACCCTTGCCGTCGAGCAGCACCGTCCGTTCGGCGTCGTCGATGTCGTCGACGTCGAGCCCGACGGCCTCGGAGATCCGCGCGCCGGTGGAGTAGAGCAGTTCCAGCAGCGCCCGGTCCCGCAGCGGCCGTTCGCCCTCGGGCGACGGGGTTTCCAGCAGTTTCAGCACGTCATCGACCGGCAGCGCCTTCGGCAGTCGTTTGGCCGCCGCGGGCGGACGGACCTCGCGGGCCGGGTCGTGCTCGGTGATGCCGTCGGCGTGCGCGAACTTGTGCAGCCCCCGCACCGCGACCAGCGCGCGAGCGGCCGAAGAGGCGGCAAGCGGCTGATGGTCTTCGTCGCCTTCGCGCAGCGCGGCGCCGAACGAGGTGATGTGCGCCGAGGTGACGTCGGCGAAGCGCTCGACGTCGGCGCCGCCGAGATACGCGGTGTACCGGCGCAGGTCGCGGGAGTAGCTGTCGAGGGTGTTCCGCGCGGTTCCGCGCTCGACCACCAGATGGTCGAGGTAAGCGGCGACCACCTGGGCGACTCCGGCACCGCCAGCCCGTGACACACGGACACTCTAGGACCACCGGGACCCGTTCGGGTGTTCGCCGCGCGTACCCGCGTCAAGGGTGTGAAACGGGCTACCTTGGGACCATGTCCCAGCAACCGGACCCGGAGGAGATGCGCGTCGGCACCGCCGAGCGCGAAGAGGCGGCGCGCCTGCTCGCCGACCACTACAGCCAGGGGAGGATCACTCCGGACGAATACGAGGGCCGCGTTCTCGCCGCGTACGAGGCCGTGACGTTCGGCGAAATCCGGCCGCTGTTCCAGGACCTGCCCGCGCCGCATCCGGCGTACCTGGCGCCGCCGCCGCGTTTCGAGCCGCCGCCGTTCGTCCCCGTCTACCAGCAGCCGGCCGTGCTCCTGCCGTACTCGCCGAAGTCGAAGGTCGCCGCCGGGGTGCTCCAGATCGTGCTGCCGTTCGGGATCGGGCGCTTCTACACCGGCCACATCGGGATCGCGCTCGCCCAGCTGGCGGTCGTGGTGTTCACGTGCGGCATCGGGGTGGTGTGGCCGATAGTGGACGGAATCGTCCTGTTGGCGAACGGTGGCACCGACGCGCAGGGACACCGTCTCCGAGACTGAGCCCCTCCGCCCCAAGAACGTCATGAGGGGTCCCCATAGGACATATTTCGTCCTAAGGGGACCCC
>NZ_NMQT01000051.1 GCF_002234405.1 Amycolatopsis thailandensis
CCCTGGGACCGGCCGTCCGAAGCCGCCGAGCGACGCAAAGCGTTGCTGTACAACGTTTCCACGGTGACCACGCTGGCGATCGGGGTGGCGTGCATGTACGCGATCCTGTTCGTGCTCGCGCTGCTCGCGGCGGCCGTCCTGATCGACAGCGGCTATCTCGCCCAGACGCTCGGGCACCCGGTCGGTGTGGGTTCGTACCTGAACCTGGTGTGGTTGTGCAGTTCGGTCGGCATCGTCGCCGGCGCACTGGGATCGAGCCTGGAAGACGAAGAGACCGTGCGCAGCGCGACCTACAGCCGCCGCGAACAGGAACGCCAGGAACGAAACCAGCGCCGGCAAGAACGCCGGAGGCCCGCGAACAGGAACGCCTCCGCGCAAAACTCGGCCAGGGACAAGTAAGCGACCGCGAAGTTCGGGCACGCCCGGAGTCCGCACGAGCTGAACTGTCCGACATGTTCGCCCTGCCGACACTCGACTCTGTGAACACCCGGTCCGCTGTCGAAGCGTTGCGGTATCGCTTCAGCGGCCTGAGAATGACTGTCGTGGACGTTGTCGTCGGGCAGGAGAGCCACAGTGGACTTCAGGCGTCGAGTGCTCCGGGCGTCGCGACCATCGCCACGTCCGACCGGCCGGTTTCGCGATGGCCACCAGGATCGCGCCGGTCTTACGTCCTCTCCTGCGCCGGGCGTCCGCCTGGCTATGGCGGGACGACCTCGCCTACGCCGAACGTCGTTATGCGTTGAGAACCGGCCGAAAGTGAAGGACCCCTTCGTGTCGAGGATTCCAGCGGACGTGGCCGGGCTGCCATTGGTGGTCACCGCCACGGTCGACATGGACACCCAGGAGTACTGGGACCGGTTGCGCCGCACCTGGTTCCCGCCTGACCGGCTCAAGGTGGGAGCGCACATCACGCTTTTCCATGCTCTTCCTGGAGACCATCTCGACTCGGTCGGCGCGGACTGTGCCGTACTGGCCAGCGAGACAAGCCGGTTCACGCTGGCGGTGACCGGGGTCCGGTCGCTGGGGAGCGGGGTCGCGCTCGTGCTGGACTCGCCCGAGCTGGTTTCCGTCCACAGTGGCCTGAGAAGCCGATGGCTCCGTTGGCTCACACCCCAGGACAGGCAACCTTTGATGCCTCATGTCACAGTCCAGAACAAGGTCGGCGCCGCCACCGCCGCGGCTACCCTCGCGACCCTCCGGCAGGAGATCACGCCCAGCACGGCAAGGGTGACCGGCCTGGCCGTCTGGCGTTACCTCGGTGGCCCTTGGGAACCGATCAGCAGGCACGAGTTCTCGGGAACCGTGCCCGCCTAGGCGTTTCGGACTTCGGACGATGTGGCCGGCCCCGTGTCGAGGGACCGGCCACATCGTGTGCAAACGGCCTGGGTCGGGAGAACCGGCCGTCCTCCTCACCATTTGGTCGGGCAGCGACCCTGGTGTGGTGAGGTGGTCTGATCGGGGCTAGGACTGGCCAGGGCGTTGCACGTCGCCGCGCCAGGCGCCGGTCTCGGAGCCGCCGCGGTTTTCGAGAAAGGTCTTGAAGCGGTCGAGGTCGCCTTGGACGCGGCGGTCGAGGATGCCGAGCTTGTCGGCGACGTTCTCCACGAATCCTTCGGGATCGATGTCCATCTGAACGGTGACCCGGGTCGGTGTTCGTCGAGGCGGTGCACGGTGACGACGCCGGCGTGGTTCGGGCCGTCGTCGGACTTCCACGCGACGCGTTCGTCCGGGTGCTGCTCATGTTCGATCGGATCGGGGAGCGTGGTGACGAACCCGGTCGGTTCGGTCTCGGCTCCCTCTCCGAGTTGGGATCCGGTGGTTTCGCCGGAAGTGGTTTCCGCGGCTTGTGGCTTCCTTGGCGCCGATGAGCTTCAAAGGGCACTGGAGTCGAAGGCCGCCTACCGGTCGGTTGAGGAGAAGCCGGTGGAGGGGCAGCGGAGCGTTGCCTATGGTTGCGAGTTCAGTCGTGTTGATGATGGGTCTGGCGTCGGTAGCTTGATGGTGACCGCGATCAAGGGTGAGGCGGCGCCGGAGAGCGCGCTCGCCGTTGCCGAGCAGAACTGTCTGGGTGAGGGGCAGGCTCAGCCGCTGGCGGGCGCTGGGGAAGCGGCGATGTGGTGCCGGAGCGAGGACCTCGACACCCTGGTCGTAACCGTGAAGCGGAGCCACGGCGAGGTCCGGATCGCTCACTTGACGCTTGCCTGTAGTCCCATGGCCGCCAACCATCCCCGGGTACGCCTCGCTGGCGCGGCTTCTCGGCGGCAGGCTGTAGCGTCCGAGGTTGAGCGAGCCATCCGGTCTCTGATCGGACCTGAGCACGGCATGGCGCTCAATTGCCTGCCGGCAAGGCCGCGAGACGCAATGGTCTCGATGGGAATTACGTGTCCGAGGCAGCACAAAGACAGGAGCACGGACACGGACATGCCGTGAACGGCAGGGGCGGCCGTCCGCAGCCGGTGAGGATCGATCCGGACGAATGATGCCTCGGTTCTCCACGTAACGGGCGAACTGGCGAAGCTCCTCAGTAGCCGGCTTTAGTGTTGGAAGAGTGGAGCGTCGGGGACCACGTCGTCTCCGATCGGGCTCCGTTGCTGACGTAGAGCCTGGCACGACCTGATACGGACTGACACCCGGTTCGGCTGTGATGTCCGCGTTGACCCGCACGTATGGTCGAAATCTGACACTTCGCGGCACTGCCTGGCACAGTCGCGGAGCGGACTTTTAATCTGAGGGATTCAGCAGCTCATCGACGTGGGGCGGGTGCGCGCGCTGCGTGTGCCTAAGGAGAAATATCCAGTCGGGTTACGTTGCTGGAGCAGAAGATGTGACCCCAATTGGCAGTGGGAGGACAACGTGCTCCAGATTTGCTCCAGCTAGTGAACGGTAGCTGAAATTAGTTACGTCAATTCTCAAAGTAAGGCGAAACGAAAAACCGCCCTACCTCGGCAAACTTGCCAAGGGGGCGGTGTTTCGTCACTGTGGAGCTAAGGGGACTCGAACCCCTGACCCCCTCACTGCCAGTCAGGTTCAAGCAGGGCGCTGACCTGCGGTTATCGAGAACCTGCTGGTCGGCTGGAGCAGTTGGGCTCTGATCGGTGCGGTTCGGTGTTGTGGGACGCAGTTGTAGTCGACGCTGTGCTCCAGATCTGCTCCAGGAAAATTGGAGTGAGAGTTGAGGGCGGCTCGACGACAAGAGGATGGGTGACGACCATGATCTTCGAGTTCGGACAGCCCTCATGCTGCGAATCGGCAGCCGGCAAACCAGCTGGTTAAGAGTCGGCACCTGGCGTGTCGAATGGTGCCGAGTGATACCGAACAAGACCTTAAGCCAAGGGAGCGCGACTGGCGCAGCAGAATCAAGGCGACAGCAGCTCCTTCGACTCCCAGGTAGAAGCTTCGGCGCATCCCCGGAATCCTGGTGATCAGAACTTTGCTCGTGGTCCATGGTGAACTCGTTGTCGTTGCCCTAGGTACTGCGCGGCAGCCTTCGCGGACCTGGTTCGATGTTCGTCATGTCTCCTGCGCCCGATGACCCCTGGTACGCCTCCAGCACGTTTTGGGCGATCGCCGGTGTCGCGGTCGCGATTGTGTTCGGGATCGGCGCGATCGTGGCGGCGTACCGATCGCAAAATCCGCGACGCCGGCTGTACGTCTACGTCGCCAACACCACGCCTCTCATGCACGCGAAAGGCCGAGACCTCGCGATCGAGGTCCGGATTGCGGGCCGAGCGGTCGAGGACCCGTACCTCCTCACCGTTCGCGTCGTCGTCCGCGGCCGCCGCGACATTCGCAAGGACGACTTCGACGGACCGATCAAGTTGAGGTTCGGCTCACGCATCGTGGGACTACTGGAGCGAACATCTACCACTGTCGTGCCAGCAACGCCAGCGCCGGAAGTGACGCACCAGCCTGACACTGACCTGCTGGAGATCGCCCCGGCCCTGCTGCGTAGAGACCACGAACTGACCTACACCCTTCTGCTGGAAGGCGGCCAGCCTGCCCTGGACCCGGAAGTTCCAATCGTTGCCGACATTCGGGAAACCGAACCTGGGATGCAGCAGTTGTGGGGTCCCCTGTCGCCCTTTGTGTGCATGGCCTTTTTCGCGCTCAGCTTCGCTTCTGGGATTACATACTTTGACATGGACGGCAGTGGGGTAAGCCGAAATATCATGCTGAGTGCGGCCGTCGTAGGACTCGTTGGAACTGTGGTCACCTTTGTCGCGATGCCCAAGCAGCGATACAGCAAGTAGCTCAGTCCGACTTTCGGCCTCAACGGCTCGATGGAACCGAACCGCCTCGAGAACCGGCTCCTTGGTGAGGGCGGCCTGTACGGTGGAAGCCTCCTGATGGTCCCTCCAGTGTCGGTCACGCCGTCGGCGACGGCACAGCCCCGAACGAGGGATCAAAGCAAACATGTGTTGGGGCTCAGAAGAGCAGGTGGGTGCAGCCCAATGGTCGGGCGCCCGGGCGGTAGTCGCCGGATGAACGCTGTCCCAGAACGGCCGGGCTGTGTCTTTCTGCGGGGTGATGGCCCACCAGTAGGCGGGCAGGTAGTGGCGGAGGCGGTCCAGGATCCGGGTTCCTGTCCCGTGCCGCTGGTCTTCGTGGTGAATTCGAGTTCGCTGATCAGCGCGGTCCGATGGTGTGGAGCTGGTGTGGCGTTCAACTTGTAACGCGGCGCACGTAAGTGACACGACCACCGAACTTCTCCGGTATGCACGTGGAGACAAGGGAACAGAGCATGACCGGACCGTTTCTTCACCCGAATCCGACGACGACGCTGCGGTCGGCCCGCCGCCAGGCAGCCGCGCTAGTCGACCACGACAGCGGTCACGCCGCGGGCGAGATCCCGAGCGGAAGGTCCGAACTGCTGGGGGGCTGGCGTTGCAGCCAGGGCGTGACACCGAGGCCGAGCAGTTCTATCGCGACGCTGTCGCCGTAGGCGAGTCATTCGCGCTACACGGACTGGCGAACTGGCTGTCATTGTAGTCCGGGCGTGAGGTGGAAGCCGAGCGGCAGTACCGGCGCGCGATCGCCGCGGGGACACGGCGGCGCTACAAGGACTCGCGGATTTCCTGGCGCCACAACCCGGTCGGGAGGTCGAGGCGGAACAAGCCTGCTGGGACGCTGTCGCCGCGGGTGAGGTATCGGCGCTGGACATGGCAGCCCGCTGGTTGTCGAAACATCCTGCGCACCGACCAGGGCCGCACGGCACGACAATCTGCACAACTCACTGACCTGCATCCCGCGGTACCCGGGAATTGCCGCCACCGCCGGACTGGCCGGGCCAGACCTGGT
Organism: Amycolatopsis thailandensis; assembly: GCF_002234405.1. Classification (GTDB taxonomy): domain Bacteria; phylum Actinomycetota; class Actinomycetes; order Mycobacteriales; family Pseudonocardiaceae; genus Amycolatopsis; species Amycolatopsis thailandensis. The sequence goes on from NZ_NMQT01000051.1 coordinate 5,299, forward strand.
CAAAGCACGCCTCGACGCGTTGAAGATCGGGTTGAGTATCGGTGTTGGCAGCAGGCGAGTCATTGCCCGACCATCCTTGCCCCTAGGCGGTGCCGGAAGGCCTGCTGAAACCCGATGCGGGAAGCAGCGCATAGTAGTCGGCTGCGGTGTGGCTGCTTTTAATCCGAGAAAATCAGCAGCTCATCGACGTGGGCGGGTCCGCGCGCTGCGTGTGCTCGAGGAGATCTACCCCGGTCGGGTCACATCGCTGGAGTAGAGGATGTGACCGCAGTTGGCAGTGGAAGGACGACGTGCTTCAACTACTGAACAGTAACTGAAATTCGAGGCGGAACTTGGTGCAGCAGCCCTGTGGCTACACGAAGGATCAGTGCTGGTCGGTGTACCTGTAGCCGACTCGGTAGTGCGAACGACGCTTCGTCAAAGGCCCGGTGGTCCGTCGGTCACCGGCCCGCCCGCCTCGCTGGGCTACGCTTCAGAGGAGGCGAGGAGGCGTACAGATGAGCAAGTTTCACGTCGACCAGATCGAGACCCACATCAAGACCTTGTACAAGGCGAAGCTGTGGAAACCGGGGATCGACGATGTTGCCAACCTGTCCCGCCTGCTGGCATACCATGCGGTTCAACTTCTTCTGGGGACAGGTGAAGACGCCGAACGGCTGATCGAGATCACCGATGGTGGTCACGATGAGGGGATCGACGCGGTCGGTGTCGACCCGGCCGCGAAGATGGTGGTATTCGTCCAGTCGAAGTGGCGGCAGGACGGCAAAGGTTCGATGCAGCTGGGTGATGTCCTCAAATTCCTCCAGGGTGTCAAGTCGATCCTGGGGATGAAGGGGGATGAGAAACCGGCGCACGCGTCGGAAAAGACGCGCGCTGCGGTCGGAGCATTGCTGACTACACCAGGAGCGAAAATCCGCCTTGTCACTGTCACGACTGCGAGCGAGCCGCTCGCGGACGCGGTGACTGCGCCGATCGTCGAACTGCTTGGGCAGCTCGACGACCTCGAGGACACCGAGCCGCTCGCTGGGCACGATCACCTCGCCCAGGCGAACCTCTTTCGAGCGATCACGGATCGTCAGCGCACCTCCATCAACCTGAACGTCCAGATCTTGGATTGGGGGAAGGCCGCGGATCCTCACCGGATCTTCTACGGCAGGGTCAGCGCCGCGGATATCGCGACCTGGTTCACCGATCACGGCGCGGACCTGTTCGCGGACAATATCCGCGTCGTCATCCCCCGATCCGACATAAACGACGGGATCCTTAAGACCGTCAAGGGGGCTCCACAGCTGTTCATGTACTACAACAACGGGATCACCGTGCTCGCCGAGACGATCGCGATCGCTCCTGGTGGGACACTCAACCGGGACGTCGGGTACTTCACCCTAACGGGAGCCAGCATCGTCAACGGAGCGCAAACGGTTTCTACGCTGGGCTCGGTCAAAGGCACCGACGCCGAGCAGAATCTCGGCCAGGTCTCCGTGATGGTGCGGTGTATCGAGGTTCCGAAGGAACAGGACGATCTCGCGCAACAAATCACCCGGTTCGCCAACACGCAGAACGAGGTGTCCAGCCAGGACTTCGCGTTTCTGGACAAGGAGCAGCACCGGCTGGTTCGCGAATTGGAGGTCATCGGATACGAGTACATTCTCCGCTCCGCCGAGGTTCCTCGCTCCAAGGATCCACGACGGGTGATCGAACTCAGGCAGGCGGCGGTCGCACTCGCTTGCGCGGCGCCGAACATCGGACACGCTGTGCTGGCCAAGCGCGAAGTATCCCGCCTGTTCACGGATCAGTCCGTCTACAGAGCGCTCTTCAACCCATCGACGGACCCGATTCGGCTCAGCCGTGCGGTAGCGATCGTCTCCGGCGTGGACGGGGCACTGGACATTGTCGGCAACCAGACCGGAGGCGTCTACTCGGGGATCGCGGTCCACGGTCGGCGCGTGATCGCACACCTCATCATGCGCGCGCTCGGGGACGTTCTCCTCGCCGATCCGCAGGCAGACTTCATGAAGATCGAACGAGATGTTCCGGCCAAAGCGAGCGAACACGCCGCCGCCATTGCCAAGGTGTTTCCCTCGAACGCCTATCCTGGAAATGTCTTCAAGAACCAATCGCGAGTCGTTGCGTTGGTGGCGGAAGCGGGCTTGGCCGACAAGGCGCGAAGATAGTCCGCGTCTTCGGGCTAAGTTTTCGCGACTTGGGTGGAGATCGATCTCACGTGGCGTCGGCTCAGAACAACAGCGATGGCTGGACGAAGGGCTGATCTAGGAGATAGGTGAATACTGGACCATCCAGTAGATTGCCGTTGTCGTCGGTGCCTTTCGCCAGTACATGCCAGTAGCCGAGCGACACGTGCATTTTCGGTGCCCGTACGGCGGTGAACAGGGCCAGCCCGAGTGGAGCGATCGCGAAGTGCTACAACGCGACCGGACCGGTTCTTCGCCACGGACGGCGGTGCGTGGGCTCGGAAGCTCGTCCGGGTCCGCAGGACGAGCGGGGCGTACTGGTTGACGGATCTGCTAGCCGGGGTGGGCGGCAGGTTGCCCGGACGGGTGAGCGGTTTGCCTGATTCGGCTCCGTAGCTGCTATAACAATGTCTTGACGGATCGCTGTCGGTGCCGTCGTAACCGAGGTTGCGTTCCAGACTCGCTCCAACGAATCGGGGGGTGAGAGTCGAGGACGACCATAGGCCTTGGACTGATCACGGAAGGCTGGTGCCATGCGGAAATTAATCTATGACATGAACGTGATGCGGGACGGCTACATCGCCGCGCCCGACAACCCGTGTCGCCCGACGAGGTGCCCAGTTCCAGGATCGCGATGAGATCCTCGATGGAGGCTGGCTCTGCAATCCCCGCCCTGTCAGAGGAACCCCGCTCACGGCTTGCGTGTGCAACGCCCTGATCGAGGTCGAGAGCGGTCGGCAGCTGCTCTTGGTTAACGCGGAGGACGACGGCGATGACGTCGAAGTAGCGGAGAACTGCATTGGGGTCGCGGCCAGCCGAGCGGGGCCGATGTCGGTGGTCAGGACGTCCCTCCGTTCGTTCCGCGCTGTCAGCGCCGGTCCGTTCACGCCTTGATCAAGTCGATCAGAAGTCCGTCTCTGCAACTTTGTGCTCATACGTCGACGAACGTGGTCCGGGAGACCGCGCAGCAGAGTGTGTCTCTGGCGGGATTTGACGACGACTTGGTGGAGCGTGCGAGGCAGGCCGATGCTCGTCATCGAGAGTTGCGCCAGCGGACACGATCTCAACCGAAGGGCTTGGCAAGGCCGTTGGCCTCTGCCTGCGGGTGCTTGAGGTGATGGACCTCTTTGTCGGATTTCCCGCTGTCGGATAATGCGAAGGTGAGTCCTGTGAGGCGTCGTCAGCCAGCCGAGCACCGTGAGCCGACGTCGGCGACCGTCCGACGGCTCTACGGGACTGCGTTTGCCTGCGGAATGCCGCGTTGCAGGGCGGATCTGTATGTGCTGGACGCGATCACTGGCGAAAAGGTGCTTAACAGTCGCGTAGCGCACATCCATGCTCGCCGCGAAGGTGGGCCCCGGTGGGATCCCGAAATGAGCGAGGCGGAGAACCGAAGTGCCAGCAATCTTCTTCTCCTGTGCTTGCCGCATGCGTGTCAGATCGATGAGGCCCCTGAGTCGTACCCCGCGGACGTCTTGAGGGCTTGGAAACGCGCGCAGCTGGCCGAGTATGAGCAGGCACGCCGGAGCTGGAGCATCACCGATGCCGAGGCTAAGGCTGCCGTCGCCCCACTCGACTTGGAAGTCGCGATGAAGGCGGTCGTCGATGCGATGCCGTTCAATCCGCGGATGCGGAGCCGCGGCGAGAGGTGGCAGCTCGCTATGCGCAGGGGGCATGCACAGCGCATAGCTCGCTTGACTCCTCTTGTGGATGTGAGACGTCGGGAAGACGTCCTGGCATGGATGGCTCGGCTCGACGAACCCGTCGTCCACGTTCCGGCCGGCCAGGTCCGCGTGTTGGTCGCTCGACTCGGTGCCGGTAAGTCGGAGGAAGCGGCTCGCTGGTGGGAAGAGGGACTGCACGAAGCAGCCGGTGATCCGGAAACTGAGGTGCCGGTGTACTTCACGCCCCGGCAAGTCGTCACAAGCTTGGAGCAAGCGGTCGTTGACGAGCTCGGCGGTGACCCTGCGCGAACCTGCCGGGTGGTGCTTGACGGCCTGGACAGTGTGTCGAACCGTGAGGCTGATGGCCTCCTTGCGGAGGCTCGGCAGCTCGTCCAGGTCTGGCGCGATGTCAGCGTACTTGCGACCGCACGCCCGGGCTTGGAGGTACCCGCTGCGGAGAAGATCGAACTGAAGCCATGGCCGGTCGGACGCGCGACCGAACTGGCCGAGGTCGCGCTCGGTAAGCAACTTCCGGGAGACCTTTGGTCTGCTGAGACGAACGACCTACTGACGAGCCCGCTCGCCGCCCTGGCCGTGGCCGCACGCGTCGCAGCAGGTCAGGACACTCGGGTCTCCCGGGCTCGACTCCTTGCCGATCTGACTCCGAAGCTGATCGAAGCACATCACGTCGACGTGTCAGATGAGACCTGGGCGGACGCGGCCAAACTCGCCGTCGCTCTGCTGGATCGACCGGAGTCCGCTACGGCCGTGTTGTTCCGTCCTCTACCGCGCCTACGGCGTCTTCTTGACACTGACCTCGTTGTCCTGGATCGGGACAAACTTTCCTTCGCGCTGGCTATTTTCGAGCAGTACTTCGCCGCCGAGGCGATCACCTCCGGGCTGGTAAGCGTCGACACGATCGCTGCGGCGGGATCATTTCCCCGCTGGCGCTACGCGATCGCCTTCGCGATCTCGAGCAGTGCCCCGCCTGAGCAAGAGGCTTTGCTCCTTAAGTTAGCGAAGATTAACCCCGCGGCAGTGTTCTGGACCCTCGATGAGATTGCTGGCTCCAACGAATCCGAGACCCTCGAGGGACCTTCCGACGATCAGATCGCTGCTCTCCTCAGGCGTCGGGATCCACATGAAGCCGTGAAGGAGGGAGATCTGGCCGTACGGGCGGGCCTGTGGTTTCGGGAGGCCGAAGTGGCGTTGCTGGATGGTCTCGGCCCGCTGGCGGATTCACTGGTACGTCACCGCGAAGGCAAACCGACTCAGTGGGGTGTCGGCTTGGTGGACGGCTACCTGACTGTCGCCCGCGCGAAGATCGCCGCTCCTTCTCCGGAAGCTGTGAGGCTGATCCCGACACCACCCCGCCTTGCCGAGGGGTGGCATCGCTGGACACAGTTCCGGTTCCCCACGGCGGATATGGGACGCTGGTTACACGCTCAAGAGGAGCTGCGACGAGGACTCGAATCTGCCATCACGCGACGGACACTTTCCGTGCCGCGCTCGTCCTGGCTGGCTCGAGAACGCGCCTATCTGCTGTCGGCCTTCGTCCAGGACTTCGGCACCGCACAGCGTCGTCGCCCCATCCGACTCGCCGACGTCCGCGAGACGCTCTCTTCCTGGCTGGGTCGGGCCGATGGTTCCGAGCGCACGACCTGGAGTTCTTCCAGCTACTCAATCGACGCCGACGACCTCCGCTGGTTGTCCGAGCAACTCGCGGAGGAAGATGGCGATGTGCTTCCGCCTCTCTGGCCTGACGGCGACGAGCCACACACCGGCAGGTGGGCGTGGCAGGCGTATCTCGCCCGAATTGACTCTTACCGTGGCGCATGACGTGGTGCGCGAGGCGATGGTCGGCTACCGCCAGCTCGTCGAGCTCAATTTTCCCGCATTCGGCGACGCGATGGGCTTGTTCAGCATGCTTCCTGTGCGAGTTGAAGGGCTCGTCTTGAGGGCAGAGAATAACGAAGATCCCAGGGTTGGACTGATGCTTGCACTTCATCCCGATACCGGAAAAGTTGACGATGTTGCGAGCCAGGTCGACCTCTCGGTGGTTGTCAAAGATCACGCCGCAGAGGGGTGGAAGTTCGCCGAGCGGCAGCGGAGTATGATCTCAATCCACCTCAGCCGTGCCCACCAGCGTTTCAGCAGGTCGGCATTCGGCCAGAATCGCATGCAGGTCTTGGATCTTCCATTGCACGTCCCGTGTCTCGCATCCAGCCTCGCCTACGGTTGGCTGACCCAAGATCTGATCGCGGTCAGGTGGCTGGATGCCGACTTCCGGTTCTCCGAGTAATGAGCAGACGTCCGCACTCCGTTCGCGTAGCTCCGGCGACAAGGAATCCGGGCATTGCTGGGCGCCGAAGGCGCGCTGTCACAGTTAGGTCTGGAAATATCGGAAAATTGCGCTTGCTTGACCGGCTAATGTGGTAAGTGCTGGTGTCCCGTTGATGGAGGCATACGGATGGTTCAGGTCGGTGACGAGCATATTTACCGCTTGCGGGACTTCGCCCCGTCGCAACGTGTTCGTGTCGTCTCCATTGAGCTGCGGAAGAAGAGCGCGAAGTACGAGATCGAGTTCCTGGATGGGGATGTCGCCGGGCGACGGGAGAAAGTTCCTGGGAAACGGCTCCGTGGACCGTGGTCTGGAGTACGCGAGTACGACGAGGTGATGGCGACATGGGAACGGTTTGCCGCGTTTGAGCTGTCTGATCCAGAGGAAGCGGCCGTCGAGACTGTGTTTTCGGAGTTGATCCCGGAAGAGGTCGCGACTTGGGAGTGGTCGGAGCCGGTGCGGTGGGTCACGACGATCTACGACCCGGTACGGCTTGAGCCGCTCATCGGTATCCCGGTCAGTGATCTCATCGGCCAGGTCGATTCCTTCGAGAGCGGTGAGGGCACGGTGGTTTCCCCCGAGGGCACGCTCATGATCGCCGAGTTTGCCTGCCGGGTGAACCCGATACCGATTCTGGACGGGGTGATCGAGGAGGAACGAAAGTGCAGGGAGAAGACGAAGCGCGGCGAGTCTTATACGAGCCACGACGGGCAACAGAGGACGTCGGATCCGGATTGGGAGTATCGGTGGTACCTCGAGCGCTACCGGCCTCGGCACGAGTTGCTGCGTGGCTGGTGCGGTCATCGTGCAGTCACCATGCAGGAGCGGCTCGCCGCGGCTGAGGCGGAGGTACAGCGCCTGGATGTGCTGATAGCACGGCTCATCGACCAGATGAAGGAACACGAGTATAGTCATTTCGCCGAGATCATGGAGCGTGTGCACGAGGAGGAGCGGATCACCGCCGCCAACTATCGTCCGGTCGTCGACCGTCCGTTGAAGCCGTCTGAGATACCTGTCCGCTATGAGCGCGCCACGGCGCTGGGGGTATCGCCACTGGTGAGTATCACTGGTTCATGAATGCCTGTAGTTCACTAGCGGTCGGTTCGCCGAGAGCGTGAGGACGGACAGCGCGGTCGGGGAACGGGTCCATCGCGTCGGCGACCTTCATGATCCTTTCTGCCCAGTACAGTGCGTGTGCGCGACGCTCCGCAGTGAGCGACGCCGCGTGCTGACGTACCTCCGCCGCATAGGCGCGCAGCTGGCCGGCTTCGGTCCAGCGTCTCGCTTGGTTCCGTACCTCTTCGTCAATCAGGTGTTCTCGGCGTGCGATCGCGGCATGTGCCTCGGCCTCTGCCTGGCGCTCCGCGCGTTCGGCCCTTTCCAGCTCTGCTTGGCGCGCTCGTTCCTCGGCAGCAGCACGCTGCATAGCCAGGTGTCCGTGTTGGAGCCGGATCTCCTCCAGGATTTCAACGAGGTCGTCTTCAAGACGATGTCCGTCGGAGTCTTTCCAGCTGTCAGCCCAGAATCGCCCGCCGGCGCCTGTCAGGATGATCCCGAGGTGTTCATCCGGGACCTCGACGAAGTCCGAAAACATATAGCCCTGTCGCGCTCGCTTCAGCTCTCGCCCCGTGGGCTCGTGGGGACGTTGAAGCATGGCCTGGGTGAAATGGAGCCAGACCTCGTCCCGATCGACTGCGAACCGGATCTCGTTCCGATGGTCGCCTCGTCCCGCGTATCCACGCATGTGCCGATCGGTCTGGAGTGACACGGTCATGCCAGCCTGTCGGGCACCCCGCACTAGGGCGTCGAGTAGTCGACAGGCTCGGTTACGCTGCTCTTCCTGAACGGGGAAATCCTTCAGTTCCATGATCGCTAGCACGACGTCAGTGGGGTCGGAAGGTGTCTCGGACACGACTTGGGTCGTCAGTGTGGTTTGCCATTCAGGAAGCGGTTGGAGGGCGATCGCCAGTCGGTATCCGCTGTCTCGGCGACAGTATTCGAACGACAGCCGCATCTTCTCTGGGATCCGCCCGAACCGCTTCGCAGCAGCCGCGAGCCGTCGGTACTTCGATGCCTGGTCGGCCGGTACCAAGACTCGGTGATCCACTGCGTCCCGGAGTGAATGCATGAGCTGGTCGACCGGCCCTGTTTCGGCGAGACCGGTTTCCGAGGAGGTCTGGCAGTAGTTTCACCCGCGCCTAGGCCTGGTTCTTGCCGTGTGTTCGGCGCCGGTTCTTTGGAAAAATTGGCCTTCTTTTTGTCAGAATACGATGAACCGTGGGGTTCTTCCTGTGGTGAATACCTGTCATTCTCAAGGTAATAGGCCCCTTCCTGGGTGATCGAGGCAACCCAAGAAGGCCCGTGACCTTTGACGACAAGCAGACCACGATTGTGCAATGCGCGCGCGACCGAACGGTGCGCCCAACCTTCATATACTCCTGCAATGCACCCATCTCGCACCCATACAAGGACTTCTCGCTGAGCCGCGTTGAGAGGCGCTCTGCGGCTGGTCATCTCAACATTCTCCCTGGCCATCTTGCGTCGTCGTTACGATGGGGCGCGGTAGACTCGCAACCGTTCCTTGCGACTTCGACACTCAGGTTACCTGTAAGGGTGCTGTGGCATCGTGCACCAGACTAGTCGGACTCGTCTGTTGTGGCATCGCCTATGTCATTGGACTCGTCGCTGTCGTCTACCTCGCCTACGACGTGGTCGTCGAGTTCATCGCCATGGGGCAGCGCGTAATGCGTGGTGAGCTCTGCGAGGTGAAGTATCAGGGGAAGCGCAAGCCCGTCACGATAGTCCTCGGAAAACCTCTGCTGATGCAGGAACATCGCCCACGCCTCGGCGTGGTCTCCAGGCTGGAGTCCTGCGATCGCGAATTCGAGGAGATCGGGGTTCCACGCGTTTTTCCCTGGCTTGATGTCTGGCTTGCCGGCGGTGTTGATGCGCGGGGTCAGTTTCGTGGTGTCTACCGCGAGGGTGTGGGTGCTCGCTTTGTCGGTTGTGCTGTAGAAGACGCGGTGCTGGTCGTCGAATGGGTGGAGCTGCCAGAGGCCTTTGGAGATGCCGCCGCTTCCACCGGGTTTGGGTGCCCACCACTGTGCTGTTTCGTCGCGGTCCCCGGCTGCGATACGCATGATACGCAGTTGCTTCCCGTAGGTGGCGACACGTTGGGTGTTTGCCGCGCCGATTTGGATTCGGTCGGTGACGAGACCGCCGTTCTGTAGCCAGGGCCAGCGGGTGCGGGTGTTTTGTGCGTGGGTAACGACGAGGGTCGGCTTGCTCTTCATCTGGTAGAGGGTGTTCTTGACGAACGCGGCGGTGGCCGCGGTCTGCTCGTAGTCAGTCTTCAGGGTGTCGGGACGGATCTGGCCGGTGAGGCTCTTAAGTAGATCTGGATACGGAACCCACTCCGACATGCTCGCCGTACGGCCCATGATGCAATTCTGGCCAGGTCGGATCAGGACCGCGACCGGGGTGAACTGCGCGTTCTGGGTTGGGCCGTCCACGCGGCGTTTGACCAGCCAGAACGCGAGCTGATTGAGTTCATCCGGGATCGCCTCGCCGAGAGTGTGCTGGGGGACGAAGCGCATACCGAGCTGTCGCATGCCGTCTCCCCATGCGGCGGCTGCGCGAAATCCGGCGTCGTCCTCGTCGTCGGGTTCTGTGCTGGGAGGTCGAAGGAACTGGGTGACGGTGCCGGCGTCGGCGCAGCCGAGCCGGATCGCGAACTTGGGATCGGTTCTGGGCTGTTGAAATCGGTCTGGACCCTCGAGTTCGACGAGGACGAGCGGCGGGCGTTCGGCGAGCCTGTCGCCCAGGTCCGTGACCGTCGTCGCTGCCTGGTCACGTCTTTGTCGGATGGCGGCGTCGAATTCTTGTCCGCGGCGGGGCGGTTTGTCCCCGTTACCGAGTGGCGCGCCCAGCGCGCCGAGGAGGCGTACGTGGAGCCGGACGCTGAGTTCTGGAGCTTCCCAGGACCAGAGCTCGGGTCCGGTTGCGCGTCGATGTTCCGCTAGTCCGAGGCTCAATTCGACTGCGTCTAGAACGTGCTGCCGCATGGTGCTTGTCTGGTGAAGCAACACAGCACTCACGAGGTTGTCGTTGGTCGCGGCTGCCAGGGCACGCCGCTTCTCGGCGTTACGGCTGCTCACCGCGGCGTTGTCCAGTTGTGCTTGTGCTCGTTCGGCGTTGGTGGCGTCCTTGCTGATCGGGACGTTCTTCTCCAACGTGCGAGCGGGGTTCTGTTTGATCTCGCTTCGGTGCAGCGGTGGAGCCCAGATGAACTCAGGTGTGAGCGCCTGTGCGGCCCATTCGGTCACCCGTCGGCGTTCGCTGGGCATGAGCCCAGTCCCGACGGCGTGCCACTTCATGCGGCCGTGGAAAGCGACCGCTGCTGTGACTCCGTCCCGGCCGTGGATCCAGGCGTCGGGTTCCTTGGCGAAGACATCCGGCGAGGGCAGGTTGTCGAGCGCAGACACCTGATTGAGTAGTCCTTCAGGCCCGCCTTGGCGCCACACAGTCTTGCGAGATTTGCGATCCCAGACGAGCGAGGCGACTGCGAATCGGTGGGGCCGGGCGCCGTCAGGGACGAGAGGTTCGTTGGTGAGCAGGTAGGTTGAGACGCCGTTCTGTCCGGGAAAGTAGACACGCCCGCTGACCCACCGGCGGACACCGGTACTGATATGCACTCGCGGCGTCGGCGAGAACGGCACGGTGCGTAGTGCGACGCGAATGACCGCAGAGTAGTAGGCGATTTTCGCGCCGTTTTGGCCTTTGGTGGGGTGTTCGAGCGGAGGCCAGGACATCAGCTCGGCACCGTTGGCTCGAGCGTCGACGGCGACACGGTGGAACCGGAGTTGCTCGCCGCCGTGTTCGTAGGGTTCGAGTTGCGCGATGCGATCGGCGAGGATCTCCGGGACGAGGCGGTAGAGGCGATCGTGGGGCAGGGCTGTGCCGCCGGGGGAGATTTCCTGAGCCCGGAGGTCAACGTTCTCGATCTGCCAGGTCAGTGCACGGGTGGACAGTGCGCGGACGGTCTCACGGAACAAGGGGTAGGCCTCGTTGCTGGGTTGCATGTCCCGAAGCCAAGCGTGAATCATGCTGTCGAGCACTGCTTGAGGGTAAGGGGCGTCAGCGTAGAGCCAGGGCTTGGTCTCGTCGAAAGTCGTCGAGCCGTCCACAGTGATCAGATCAGGGGCAACGGCGCGCATGAGGCTGTTGAGCCGCCGGATTGGCACGCTCTTGATCTTGGCGCGGGCAGCCTCAGATCTGCCGTGGGCGTAGAGCTTGATGATCGGTTCACGCCAGGCCGCGGGGAAGGCAAGTGTCTGCAGGGGGCGGGTGAAATGGTCGACCTCGGGGTTCGGGACGAAGGCGGCTTGCTGGATTTCGTTATAGGCCACGATGCTGGTCTCTCTGAGTTGCGCTGCGGCTGATGGTGTCAGTCCATATTGGCGAGGGCGCGGTACAGCGGTTCGTACAGCGCCACGACGAGCGATTTGTCGATATCCGGCAACGTCGAGTCCGGCGTGAAGTACGGATCGAGGATGGAACGCATGCTCGCCAGGAGGCTGGTGTCCGGAGTGTCGACGGCGTTCAGACCAGCTTCCCGCGGTGAGAACGCTGCGTCGACGAAGACGACGCGGGCCTCGACTCCACCACGGACAAGGCGGCCGATGACCTGCCACATCACGACGAGCTGGTCCCAGGTGAAGGCGACCTTCTCCTCCGGCGGCAGGCTCGTCCACGATAGTTGCCTGGTCAGGAAGCGGTTCCATTTCTTGCGTGCTTCGCGGCGGAACGCCAGTCCGGCAAGGTCGGGGGTGCCGGCGGCGAGTGCCAGCTGCCGGAAGGCCCCTTCAGGCCCGCGGATCTGGCGTACGGCCCAGTCGTTGATCGCCTGGATGGCCAAGGCGATGTCGTCGGGGCGCGGGTGTGGTCGGGCGAGGAAGTACACGCTGCCGATCGCGGCCTTACCGCCGGGAACGACGATGTTGTGGCCACGTTCCACGGCCAGCAGCGGCGCGATGAGAATCTGGCCACCTTCGGTGGCGAAGGAGGCGACGTCGCCTCGGCTGAGGGTCCGCAACGAGGGGTCGCTGGGGAGAGTGCGCCAGGCGTTGTCGAGGTCCGCGTCGTCGGACACGAGCAATGTGATCCGCCCCGTCCATTCGGGGGTCGCGTTGAGGTACTCGGCGGCGCGCTTGGCTTCGACATAGCTTCCGACCAACAGGAGGATCCTCCGGCGGTCGGGGTCGTCTATGTCGGCGAGTTCTTGTTCAAGCATGCTGGTCGAGTCGGCGAGGCTGCGGTCGGGCACCGCGAGCTGGTGGAGCATCTGTGTCAGGATTTGCGGGCGGGTGTCGGCATCGGATCCGGACAGACGTAGCGGGGAGGAGGAGCCCGGCCAGTAGAGGAACTCCTTGCGGAACGTGGACTCGAGGACGAGACGTACTTCGTCGTCGTGCGGGCGAAGGACGGCGCCGACGTCGGTGCTGACGTGGTAGCGGCTGGAGGTGCCCGCCCAGCTGGTCGCCGACATCAGCAGGACATTCGGGCCGGGCCGGTTGTCGATCGACGGCAGCTGGGGCAGCTGCAGAAGCAGTTCGCGGCCGACGCCATTGCAGCGGAAGAACCGCAATTCGCCGCTCTGGTCACCGTCGCGGTTGCGTTCGCCGAGCTGGAACTGGAAGCCGAGAACGTTGCCCATCGGGGATTCCGGGAGGATTGGCTCGTAGTCCTTGGGCGGTCGCCGCGACAGCACGTTCGACGTCGCCTCGAGGTTGAGGGCCGCCTCAACGCGCGGCCACAGGGTGGTCATCAGGTTCAGCCGATGGTGCAAAGCCGCCAAGATCAACGTGAATTCGAACCTGGTGACATGGGTGTCGATGTTGCCGGCGACGTAGTCGTTGTTGCCGAGCAGAGCCAGCAAGGTATCTCGGAGGCGTTCGCGGGTTGTGGAGTCGCGCCGGGCATGCAAGAGCTCAAGCGCCAGGTGGACGAGCTTGTTGACAATGATGGCGTCCTCGTCCGGTTCCCCCGACGGCGTCAGGGTGGATTGCTCCTGGAGCGGGTCGTCACGGAAGCGGTCGAGGATGCGGTCGATGCGTGCGATCTGCTGGTCACGTTCGGCCGCTTCGTTCTCGTCTGGGTCTTGCGAGTTGCCTCCGTTGTCGGGAAACCAGGCATTGATCAGCCATTGGTGCAGGGTGAGCGCGCTGAAATAGTCCTCGGTGATCCACGTCCGCAGGGCGGCGTCCTGGATAAGCAGGGAGTAGAGGCGGTTGGTCGCCGCTGTCACTGTGTCGGTGGCATTGGCCCAGTCGTCGTTCTCCCGGGCGGACAACTGCAGCCGGCCGCGGCGGGCCAGCTCGGTGACTTTGTGGGCAGACACTTCATCGAGCCAGGAATTCGGCGAACGGCCCACCAGCGTCGTGGCTGGCGCGAACGCAGTGTCGAGCTGCATCTGCACGCGGTCGGCTTCGTCGACGATGACGAGGTCGCTCAGTCTGCAGGCGAGTTCAAGGTAGCGGAGCCGTTCGTCGTGGAGGTGTTGAGGGATGCCGCTATGGACGAGCCCAGCCGGGGTGGCGACCCAGATGGTGGCGTCGACCAGGTCGCGTGCACCGTGGTGCCGGGGACAGCGCGTCCACAGCGGGCAAGCATGGCGCTTCGGCCGTTCTTCGACGTCTGCTTCAGCGGCAACGGGTTCGTCGAGCATCTCAGCGCCCAGCGCGACCGCAGTTGCAGTTTTGGTTGGCTTGGTGACGGGATAGAGGGACATGCAGGGTGCTTCGCCGATGCCGAGTGGGCGTGGGGCTTCCAACCCGCGTAAAGCGTCAAGTGGGCAGGCGCTGCTGAGATAGTCGAAGCTCGGGTCGGTGTGCGACAGCATGGTCGCGGCGCCAGCTGTGGCGGTGCGCCGATGGAGACGTTCGATATTCCGCTCGCGGGTGGATTGGCCGAGGATCGGGGCTGCGGCGACGCCGAGCGCGCTGAATTGCTGGACGACGGTGAGGACTTCCGCGACGTCGCCGACCACGATGGTGATCCGCCGTGGTTTGGCCTTGTCGGTGGTGGCCCAGAAGGCGAGGATGTCGCGCAGGGTCGACTTGCCGGCACCGACCATGCCGACGAGATTGAGCAGCCCGTCGACGCGCAAGGTGTCGCTGGGGGCGAACTCGCCGCGCGCTTCGTCGCGGACGAGCAGCTTGACTCGCCCCAGCCGACGCTTCCACTCGTGCGACTTGTGATCCGGGTGGGCGGTCTCGATGCGGTCCATCTCCTGTGCGGCCTGTTCGAGCTGCTTCCAGGTCACCTCGACGGGTGTGGCACCGCCCGGCGGCAGGGCGTGGAGGTCGTGGGGCCGCGACGGCGGGCCCGGCACCAGGTCGTCGGTGAAGGTCACCGAGTACGAGCGGTCTCGCACCGGAAAACGGTACTCACCGACGTCGGCGAGGGGCAGCGGCTTGCGCTCGAACGGGGGTGCCGAGGTGAGGACGTCCTCGTACACGGTGAAGCGATTCGCGGCTCGAGAGGGGGTGCGTCGTTCGGGTACCGCGTCGAGGTCCTTGACGTCGTATCCGCGCAGTTCCTCCGGCACGGTGAGGTAGGCGGTGACGGCCATTCGCCATTCTCGCCGACGTCGCATGCTCCAGAGATAGTGGCGAGCGCGCTGGATGCGGTGCCGCTGTGCATCGGTGCGGACATCTCCGAAAGCTTCGCTGTATGGGTAGCCACCGAACAGAGTCCATGCGTCGGTGACGGTGCGGGTGGGCATCACGGTCTCGAGCAGGTAGAGGCCCAGCTCGACGTCCATCAGGTCGCCTGGGGTGAAGGTGGTCAGCGTTGCTGGCCAGGCCGGAGTGATCTGGCGGGCGAGGCGGCGGTGCCAGCTGCTGCGATCACGCATTGGAGGAACCTCCGTCCGCCGAGTGGGCGGTGGTGATGCGTCGGATCCGGCGCAGTTCGCGTGTCAGTACCCGCAGGAACTCTTCATCTGACATCAGGCGGACTCGGTCACGTACCTCGTCGGAGACGTGCCGGGCGAAGATCCGTGCGTACGCCTCGCGCTCGTCGAACCGGTACTGCGGCACAACCAGGAACGCCTGATCGTATGGTGGTGCGGGGGTGAAGGTGCGCGCGGTGCGGGCGAGTAGCGTGGGGTTGGCGCGGTCCTTCACGTCGATCGCCCAGACCTGCTTGTTCGGAAGTGTGATGCGCAGGTCGTAGGTGTCGAAGTTCGGCCACATCTCCGGCTGCAACTTCTTCTTGATCAGGTCCTGCTCCAGGTCTGTCTCGGCCAGTCCTGGGCCGGTGATGAACATCCGCAGCGGACGGCTGAGGTGATAGACACCGTTGCCGCGGGTCGGGTCGAGCGTGCGCTCGACCGTCGGGAAACCTTCACGGCGGCATCGGTCCAGCTCGCACCGGTAACGCCCACCCTCGATTGGCACGAGCAGACACTTGCAACGGGCACACTGCGCGTAGTGTCCGTCGCGCAGATACGACCCCGGAGCAGCTTCGTAGGACCGCTTGATGGTGGCGATCAGGAGCATCAGGTCCAGGTCCTCACCCAGCAGAGCGAGTTCAGTACCGGTTAGGACGGGGCGGGTGATCAGGAGACGGCGGAACGCCGTGTAGGACCCCGGTGACCGTGCGACCCGGCACTGCTGGATCACGCCGAGCATGACCTCGTTCTCGTACTGCTCCGCGGCCGGATCAGGAGCCGAGACCACCCATTCGAGGCACTGCTGGGTCGGCAGGCACGTCTGCGGGTCGATCAGGAAGCCGTCGGCGGCGTCCAGGTCGTCCGGCAAACCGAACGGCCACTCGTGCAATGGCCGATGCATTGCCCACGAGACCATGCCGGGGACGCTTGCCGGCGGTGGCACATCGTGACGCAGGCAGCGCAGAACCAGGTGGTTGAATGCCGTCTGGACCGTGTCCTCGTACACCGGGTTGCGGGGCGCACGCTGGCGCGACAGCGTGAACAGCGCCGACGCGATCATTCGCACCAGCGGTTCGCCGTCGAAGAATGCCGCCGGCGCAGCCGGGCTTGCAGTCATCATGCGCCGCCGTCCTTCTCGTCGGGTATGTCGGAGCCTGGAAAGCTCGGACACCACCTAGATACAGGACACCACCGACAGTTTTTGCTCGGCCGAGCCCCGAACGTTTCATCGGCACGCCACGGCTGCGTGAGACGCCGTAGGACGGCGCGCGCTTTGGTAAGCCGTTCCGGGTCGGTCGGATCGATGACGTCGATCTCCGCGCCATCCGGACGCAGTACCTCCAGCTCGACGCGGGCCGTGGCGGGGTCGCCGCCTAATACCCCTTCAGCGAGGAACGACACGGCGAGGGCGAGCTGCGGGAACTCGTCGAGAAGGTCGTCATGAAACCAGCCCTCTTTCTGGGTAGTTTTCAGCTCTCGCCAGACCCAGCCACCGTCGTCCATGTAGATCATGTCCGGCTTCGCAAGTACGATCGCCTGCGCGGCCGTGTCGTGAACCGCTAGACGCGGTTCAACCCGGACCTGGGTCGCCGCGTCGGACAGATGAAGGGCGCAAACGTCGAGATGACGTCGTAGCATCCGTGCGCCGACTCGCGCGGCATCGCCATCAACCCGCCACCGACCCGCGGACCAACCGCTATCGCCTGTCGGCATAGCCGCCGGATCGCAGGCTGTGCCATCCCGGTGCGCGTTCTCAAGCCAGGCATGAACAGCGTGACCGAGTTCGGCTTCGGCACCATATTCGTAGGCTCGCGGGAGATGGAGCGAACGCAGATGGGCCTGCGCCGGGCATGTGCGGTGGTAGCGCAGGTCGCTCATCGACACCGTGCGAATAGGCGCTCGCGTCGTTGGGAGTGCCAGTACACCGGGGATACGTGGCAAGGTCCCGCAGCTGGTCAGCTGCTTACACTCTGCGCATGACGAGCCGGGACGTGCCGGGCCACCAGCGGCAATGGACGCTATGCGTTTCCGGCCGTGCTCGGCGTAATATGCCTCGGCGTCGGCGGGCGTGCCGTCGAACAGCACGTCGGCAGCCCCGTCTGCCAGGCTGACTTCCACGACCCGTGCATGATCAACTGTGGGAGCTTCACGTAAGCCGAACGGCTCACGCCATGACTCCGGCCACGCTGCTGGAACGCCGAACGCCGTGACGTAAGCCGCGATGGCGACTTTCGTGCGATCGTCCGGGTTGCTGACAGCCTCGCCGAACCGCATAAATCGGAATTCGCGATGGCGCCCGTCTGCTGTCTGGTAGCGGCGCCCCCACGCGTAGAGTTCCCAGATGCGTGCACTCGTCTTGCGAACTACCCACCAGTCTGGAACAGGTTTCAACCCGTTTTCCTTGGAACCGATAGACAAGTAGCTGCACACCGCATGGCGTGCGAACTTGATCAACCCAGGATGGAGCGGCGTGCCCCTCTGCCCGATCTCCGCCAATGCGGCATCGGCGGAGAGTTGACCGTGTTCGACGCGGTCCAGTGCGGCCATTACCGGTTGAAGCGGGAATGTCTCAAGCTGGGCAGCAGGCGTCCATGATCTTCGCCTTGAGCGGATCCGCGGACGGATCTTGACGCTGAGGAAGGACGGACAGCCAAGCAGGTCGTCGCCTGCGGCGCCGGTTCCGATCCGCACCAAGTCATCAGAACCGACCATCCCGGCGGGAATCGCCCACGGGTCAACTGTCATGAGCTCCCCACTCACTACAACAACACCCTGTTGAACTCTAGTAATCACTCGCAAGAGTGCAACAGTTTGTTACTGTCGGTAACACCCATTTGCCGAGCATGTCGATCTTCAATACGTGGTGTCACTTGCGCCTGTAGGCCCTTGCTGTTGTTGAACTGGGGTGATGCGGGCCTTTGATGTGTGGCCGCTCGCTCGTGTTGTCTTGTGCCATCAAGCGACCACGCGAAACCCGGTCAAGCAGCTGCCGGTTTGACCTAGCGTTGCTGCGGTGAAGTAGATGTTCCGTACCCATTTGCGTACTCGTCGTCGATGTCGTCGACATGCTCGCCGATGCTTTGCGCACTGACAGAAAGCGTCAATGGCTGTTCCGCTGTCGTCTGCTCAAGACGATGCTCGACGTGTCCCCTTACGGTGCCGGGGTGTGGAGGTTGTCATGGCGTGGGTTGAGCAGACGGGGCAGGCTTCGTGGCGGGTCCGGTTCCGTCGTGCTGCCGGGTCGGTTGGGTCGGTGCCAGGGTTTTCCACTCGTGGGGCGGCGGAGGCGTATGCCGACGATATGGAAACTGATCAACGTCGCCGGGTGTGGATCGATCCGGCCGGCAGCCGGATGACGTTGGGTTCGTGGGTTGAGCGGTGGTTTCCGGTTCAGGATGTGGATCCGCGGACGGTGGACAACTACGAGAGCTACCTGCGGTGCCATGTACTCGTCCGTTTCGGCGTGATGCCACTGGGGGAGATCACGGCGTTGGATATCGACGCGTGGGTGAAGGAGTCGATGGAAGCGGGTTATGCCACGGCGACGGTGGCGAGCTGGGTGAAGCTGTTGTCGATGATCCTCAACGACGCCGTCGAACAGCGGTTGATCCCGGCGAATCCGGTTCGGCAGCGTCGTCGGCGGGGGCGTCGCTGCCGGACGATCGCGCGGGAGCGGGTGTGGGCGTCTCCGGAGCAGGTGCTGCGGATCGCGGATCAGGCTGGCGTGCTTGGGGGCCAGGTGGCGCGGCTGCTGGTGATCACAGCGGCGTGGACGGGGTGTCGGTGGGGTGAACTGGCGGCGCTGCATCGGGACAACCTCGACCTGGACACCGGACGGCTCGTGGTCGACCCCGAGGTGGGGTCATTGCACGAGTCGAGAGGCAGACGGTGGCTCGGTCCGCCGAAGACGCCGTCCTCGGCTCGCACGATCGCGCTGCCGCCGTTCCTGGTCAGGTTGCTGCGCCGGCATCTGGAGACGCATCCGTTCGAGTTTGTGTTCACCAACGCCTGCGGGAGTTGGCTGTGGCGCTCGACCTTCGATCGGAGGGTGCTACGCCCGGCGATCGATGGTGTCCGCAAGCCGGGTGTGCGGGTGTATCCGGTGTGCCCGGGCTTGACGTTCCACGGGTTGCGGCATAGCCATAAGACGTGGTTAATCGCTGGTGGTGCGCCGGAGATCGCGCAGGCCAGGAGGCTTGGTCATCACCTGTCGAACCGGGTGGTCGAGGTCTACTCGCATGTGGCACCCGAGGTGGAGACGCGGTTGCTCGCGGATCTGCAACGTCGCTGGAATAAGGCCACTCGCAATCCCTACTCAACGGGGCCACGGCAGAAAGCGCCGGTGAACACCCGGCCTCGGACCGCTCCGCAAGCCCAACGCAGTCGGCTGGTTTCCGCTGCCCCCATCGCCGCTGGCGGGAGAGACAACGAGACGGACGTAGCTCACGAGCAGCGGCAACGCGGCGCCAGGTATCCGGTGGGCTGGAGCGACATGCACCAGAAACACCCCAACAGGGACAGGCGAGCGCCGGTCGAAGCGGATCACTCAAGATCGCTCCAGGACAAGAAGAAACCCCTCCGACCTGCCGGAACGGCTTGATCGAAGGGGTTCTGTAGGAGAGTGGAGCTAAGGGGACTCGAACCCCTGACCCCCTCACTGCCAGGGTTCGTGCGGGCCGCTGACCTGCGGTTTTCGAGAACCTGCTGGTCGGCTAGCGCAGTTGTGCTCAGTTCGATGCGGTCCGGTGTCGTTGGGCGCTGTCGTAAGCGACGGCGTGCTCCAGGACTGCTCCAGAAAAATTGGTGTGAGAGTCGGACTGCCAATGGCAGCCGTGGGTGATCGCCTTCGTCGTGGACGCGTTACCTGGCCGCTGGTGGGCGCTGCTTGCGGAGTCGGCGGGCTACTGCTCACACCGTTCAGTCTGCCTGTGCAGGCCCGTTGTCGACAACGGCCGCTCACGTCGATGAGCGTTTCCCCGCCATTCGGGGGGCAAGGTTGTGGGTTCGAGGCGTCCGTGTTGGCCTGCTTGTCCGGCCGGTTCAGTTCGTCGTGGAGGGTTGGTTCACCTGACGGAAGACGATACAGATACCGAGGACGGCTGCTACTGGCACGAAGGCATCTCCCGCCGGTGTCTGTAGTCACGGAATCTCCTTGTTCCGCAACAAGTTCTTCGTCGAGTCCAGGTCTTGGACGCCGACCGTGCACGCGACAAGTGCGGGCAGCGCGGGCGCTCGCTCACCGGGGAACAGTGCGGTGAGACTGGAGGCGGGTACGAGGGTGAGCGTTGGGCCGCCGAGGTCGAAACCCGGGTGGGTCGTTCTGCGCGGGTGTCCGACCGAGGTAACGCTCATATCGTGCCTGGACGGCGTCCAGTTCGCCGTCGGCTGCGCAGAGCGTGACGTCGGCGATACCGACGGCGCTGTTCGGGCGGCCGGCCAGCCGTGCGCTTGGATCCGCAGCTCCAAGTCCGCGACGACACCGACCCTGCCTTCCGTCTCCGCGTCTGGGCGCACCCCATCGATCTCCGGGTAGCGGACGGTCTCGACGTGAGCGCTGGCCGGGCGCCGCACCGTGTTCACCCCGGCGGCGGTCAACCGCGCGGCCGTAGCGTTCGATGTCGGACGAGGAGAACATCAAGATGTGCGTTTCCTCGAAGCGTTCCAGGCATTCCGCCAGGTTCGCGCTGGTGGCGTTGATCCGCGCCAGCAGCGTCGGTAGCACCTGTCGTCCAGGCGGTGGCCGAAAGCGTTGCTCTGGACCCCTGAGCGCGTCGAACTGTGGCGGCGCACCGGGCAGAAGCCCTCCCGGGTCATGGTGTGGACACCCGAGCAGACCGGACGGTTCCTTGACAACGCTGTTGACCACCCCTACCACGTGCTGCTACACCTCATCGCCTACCGAGGACTGCGACGCGGTGAAGCCTGCGGCCTGCCCTGGTGGGACGTCGACTTCATCCGCCAGAGAATCACCATCACTGCGGCGCTGGTCCAAAACGGGTGGCGGGCCGAATTCGGCGAACCCAAGAGCGAAGCCAGCGGCCGGGTCATCGCCAT
The DNA here is from genome assembly GCF_002234405.1 of Amycolatopsis thailandensis. Lineage (GTDB taxonomy): Bacteria > Actinomycetota > Actinomycetes > Mycobacteriales > Pseudonocardiaceae > Amycolatopsis > Amycolatopsis thailandensis. The sequence continues at coordinate 26,506 of NZ_NMQT01000051.1, forward strand.
CGACACCGCCACCACCGACGTCCTCGCCACACACAAGCAACGCCAGGCAAACCTGCAGGCGGCAGCGGGCGACGCGTGGATCGAGAACGGCCTAGTCTGTACCGAACCCGACGGCAAACCCTTGCAACCCTCACACCTCAGCGACGCCCTCCATGCCATCTCCGACGCCGCAGGCCTCCCGCCCGTACGCCTGCATGACCTCCGCCACGGCGCCGCCACCCTCATGATCGCCGCCGGAGCCGACCTCAAACAGGTCCAAGAACTCCTCGGCCACTCCAGCATCGCCATCACCGCCGACACCTACACCCACGTCCTGCCGGAACTCGCCCGCGAAACCGCCGAAGCAGCTGCCTCGATCATTCCGCGCGGACAGAACCGGAAAATCCCTCCCGCCGCCTGACGTAAGGCGCGGTTCACAGAGCTCGGCCTACCTGCCGGCCAACGTCTTACGTTGTGGCTCAAGTTAAGGGGGCCGACCCAGGTGAGCTGCCTGGGTCGGCTTAGGCACGACAAGCCAGTCCAGTTGTCAGGGTTTGTGTCGACGCCGACCGTGTTTAGCCGCAGCGTGAGTTGTGCGCGGATCGCGACCGTCTTGATAAGAAGTTTCCGACATATGCCTTTCCAGGCGGCTTTCGTTGGTTGGCGTGGGACTAGTGATCGGGCGTCAACGGGTCGGTGTCTTCGTGCGGATCGTTGGTGCGCTCGACCCGGTCAGCCTGGCAGAAGTCACGCCCTGCCGCGTGATGTTCTACTGCTTCGAGCATCGTCTCAAGTCCCTTATCCCTTTTCCCTGCGGTGGCAGAGAAAAGGGATAAGAAGCGAGCTGCTGCTTCAGGACTTCTTGCGGGGTGTGCGCTTGCGCTTGATGGGGGCCTCTTCGGCGACCGGTTCAGGGGCTGATTCGGCGTTGTTGAAGGCTTCGTAGATTTCGTTAGGAATGCGGCCGCGCTCGGTGATCGCGTAGCCGTTCGCTGATGCCCAGGCGCGGACCTGCTGGTTGCGTTCGCGGTGGGTGGGCTTCGCCGTACCACCGGCCACGGTGGACTGTCCGGTCGTGACCTTTACCTTGCTCCACCGACTCGCCTGCTGGCGTCGATGAAGCGCTCGAGCTCTTCGCGCAGGGCGTCGGCGTTGTCATCGGAGAGGTCGATCTCATAGGTGACGCCGTCAAGCGCGAAGGGCACGGTTTGGGTGGCTTCGCCACCGTCGATGTCGTCGACGATCTGGACGGATACCTTTTGTGCCATCGATAGTGCCTTCCGCTAGGTCATGTCACGCCTTTTCAGATTGGCGCGGTACCAATAGGTCTAGTCGAAATGCGCCGAACCGGCGGATCGGCAGGCCCTGTCGCGATCGGGCAGTCGGCTTGTCGATGTCCATTTGAGACAGATTGACCCAAGCGGGTGCGTCGTCAGGGCCGACGCTGGTCGTTGCCATCTACGCTTGTGGTCATCTGCTCTGCGGACCTGAGCGCACCGGGCAGATGAATGGCCCTGCGGCGTCGGTCGGGGAGAGAAGTCACGGTCTTCCCGAAAGCGTCAGTGCCTCGGGGCGTGAGGAGATCGGCGCAGGTGCACCCGTCGCTTGTGACCGACTGGTCGTCGACATGCGCGAGGGCCGTGACCGAAGTTGGTCACAGGCACTTTCACAGATGGGTAGTGCCCTCGGCGGGAGTACCAAAGGATGGGAACAGGGCTGACCATTGGTTTCTCAGGGGCAGTCTAGTGACCGAGGCATCTTTTGGGGTGTCTTCGCCTGAGTAGCGCCGTGTGGGGCGGTGCCTAGGCACCCGCCCCACAGCCAGGTCCAGACGTTGCTGCGGTCCGTCACCATGCGGTGTCGCGGCGAAGTCGGGCAGCAGTGCGGATGAGCGACCGTGCGGAAGTGGTGCGCCAGGAGGCGGGCAGGAAGCGGTCGATGATGTGGCGTGCATTCCGGCAGTGCCACCACAACACAGGCGAGACGAGGAACAGTCGCTGATCCATAGGGGTGTGCAGTCGCTTACGAAGGCGACCGCGCAGCGACTCCGCGACCCGGTTGGTGAGACCCGGATACTGGGCTTCAACCTGTGCAAGGAAACCCCGCACGTCTGGTGTGCCGCCTTGGCGCAGGCAGGAATCCAGGGTGTGGAAGTAGTTGCGGATGTACCGGTTCAGCGGGAAATTTCGGGCGATTGCGCGGATCTCGGCGTCAGGGTTGCCAGCGAGGTCGTGGTAGGAGCGTTCCAGGGCCTCGATGCTGTCGAATCGGCGGACATCGCGGCGGGAGCTGGCAGAGTCGGGCCGCTTTACGTAGATGGACAAGGTGCGGTCGAGCAGATCGACCTGGCGTGCGCGGGCCAGCGCCTTATAGGCGAACTCCATGTCCTCCCCGCACGTGCTTCCCTCGACGAAGCGAAGGCCGTGGTTGAGCAGGAACAGCCGCCGGTACGCGACGCTGGCCGTCCATGTGCGGATCGTCCGGTCCACAACCCGGTGCCGTAGGGCGGTCAGCCCTGAGACTCGGCCGGGATGGGGAGGGTGCGCATCAAAGTACCGACGGAGAATGGTTCCAGCCGGGTCGACGGTGTCCCAGCCCCAGCAGATCAGGTCAGGCGAGTCACCGCCCGTCTGCGTCACGATGCTCACCAGGTCTGGGGCGACTCGGTCGTCGCCGTCGAGGAAGAGCACGTAAGCGCCTGCCGCCAACTCGGCGCCAGCGTTGCGGGCGGCGCTGACGCCGCGGTGAGGTGTGTGGGCGAGGCGCGGCCTGGGAATCTCGCCCTTCGCGAACACTTGGCGCACGACCGTGGCGGTGCTGTCGGTGGATCCGTCGTCGACCACGATCACCTCGAAGTCGTTGCTGGTCTGCGTGGCGAGAGACGCGAGGGTGGTGCGGACGTGCGCTGCCATGTTGTGGACGGGGATGACGACACTGAGACTGATCCGAAGCGGTGTTAGTTCAGCTGGGTCGGACATCGCTGAGCCGCCGTCGTGGGATCGAATCGATCACTGACCGGGATGAGCAGTTGACCAGCTCGACGCCTGTTTTGAGGCAAAATTGCCACAGGAATCGGAATCCGACAAGCACTTCGAGATATGACTCGGCGCACCGTTCCATTGTCCGCTTGGTGAACTGGGTGGAGAGCCAGGCGTTTAAGCTCGGCGACACTTCGTACGCATAGAATTCGTCGGCGCTGTCATCGAGTGCGGCGGCGATATTGGCGATTATGTTGGTAGTGTCGCAGCCTAATAGATAGATCCGGCGAAAACCCATATGGATAGCTAGGAGGACCGCGTGCTGCACGACTGAGCAGAAGCGGGGGATGATGCGGGTGGCATCGGCGCGGATGATGTAGTAGTCGGAAAAGTAGAACGGGTTGCAGAAGTAACTTACGTTCTCATTGGTGTCGAGCCTGTGTTCGCGGACGAATCCGGCCTCGGAGCTGGGCACGAAGCAGGCTGGCGACTGCTCTCCAACGAAGATCTTGCGTAGCGTCTCTAGCATCGATGCGTCAAGCGGGGAGTTCAGGTCAAGCGAGAAAAAGCGACGGTCGGACAGCACGTGATATCTAGGGTAGATGACCGCGTCGAGGTCATCGATGGTGAGATTGTTCACGGTGAAGACCACGTCGTCAGCAAGGACCGACAAGTCGTCGTCAGTCAAAGAGGGCCCGTTGCCGAGGATGAAACACTCCTCGCCAGCGTGGACGCCCCGAAACCGCTCGTTGTCCCGGATCAGCTTCCGCTCGGCCGGATGGCGCGCTAGATATCGCGCTTCGCGTGCCATCAGGGCGGCCTTGCGCGGCAACCTCAGTGCCGGACTGCACGTTCTCACAGGCCATATCCGGGACGTGACGTGTGTTCTCCGGCGAACAAGGGCAGCGCCCGCGGCCGCGTCACGTGGGCATTGGCGACGGTCCACAGATACTGAGTCTCTTCGGCGGTATCGGTGAGATGCATGGAATGCTTGCCTACCCGGGCGAGCTTACGCACAGTGTCTTTCAGTTCGGCGAGGTCAGCGGACGAGCCTGCCCTGACCAACAAGACGTCCAGCCGCTCCGATTCCCGCCAGCATGCCTTGGATTTGTCGTGGGAGAAGCGGAACCCGTCGGTTGGGCTCCCGATCCATGGTTCGCCGTCGTAGGTGTCGATAAGGAAGCTGCGCAGGTGTGCGTACTCGGTCGGCCGCAGGATCAGGCGGCGATGGATGGCGGTCGTGGCCGCGATTGCGAGGTGGGCCCGGTGAGTGGCGTAGCCCGCGAATAGCGCGGGCCAGAGGACCAGCGCACGCAGCACTCCGGGCGCGCTCGGGTCGGGCTCGACCATTGTTGTTCCTCTCCACAGCATTACGACATCAGGAAACTGTGTCCGCCGCGCTCCACGTAAAGTCGCTCCGCGATCCAGAAGTCCAGGGGCGTATCGATATCGATGGCTTCCACGTCGTCGATGATCCGCAGGCGGGGAGCACGGCCCACGACGTTGCGATATTTGATCATCGTTTTCCGGTTGAGGACGTTGATGGCGAAGTTCAGCGCGAGGATGTCGGGGAGGTCCTGACTGCGGGGCTGGGCGGCCAGGTCGTAGTTGATGGGGCGGTTATCGCGGAACAGGAACTCTTTGACCAGGCTGCCGGTGTTAAGCGAGTCGAACCGGCCGTCGCCGCCGACGAACTCTGCTATAAGTCGCTCGATCGTTGCGTCGCGAACCAGAGGGCTCGTGCAGTTCGCATAGACGATGACGTCGGCTTCGCACTGAGTCGCCATATGCGCGTAGACATCGCTCATAGATGCCGTGTTGGTCGCGTAGCGCGGATCTCTGGTGACCGTTTCACAACCCAGTTCGGCGGCGATGGAGAGCGCTAATGGGTCGTCGGAGTTCACGACCACGCTGTCGAGGGCTGGCAGGCGCTTTAGCTGGACTAGCTTGCTCTCGAGAAGTGTGGTTCCAGCGAAGGGACGGGTATTCTTTATGGGTACACGCACGGAACCAGCCCGGACGGCCACCATCGCTTTGACCTTCACCGCAGTCGGCCTGACATCTGGGTAGCGAGTGCCCAAGCGACCGTGTTTGCGATTCCCTCGGTCAAACTCACTGTCGGGCTCCACCCGAGGTCGGCGTGTATGCGCTTGTAACTGCAGTAGATGCCAAACTGGTCGCCTGGCGTGGACCCCTCGTAGCACACTTCCACCGGAAAGGGCAGGTTCCCGCGGATGGTCTCGACGAGTTCCCTCACCGTGGTCTTGTGAGTGGTCGCGACGTTGTACACGGTGAAGCGCGCGCCGTGAGTAGGGGCTCCTGCGAGGACCAAGCTCTCCACGGCGTCGCTGATGTGCACGAAGTCGCGGAACCGGTCGGGACTGCCCTTGACATGAATGCGACGGGATGACAAGGCCTGGCCGAGGAAGATACTGACCATTCCTTGGCGCAGGTTGGCCAGGCTCTGCCCAGGACCGTACGTGTTGTTAAACCGGAGGACGGTGCACGCCAGGCCACGCTCCGCATAAAGCCGCATGTACTGCTCGCTGGCCAGCTTGCCAACGGCGTAGAAGCTCTTCGGAACAGTCGGTGCGGTCTCGACCACCGGCATGAGCTCTTGATCGCCATAAACCGACATCGAACTGGCATAGACGAACACGGGGCACTTCGCGCGGTACGCATAGTCCAACAGCAGGAGGGTCGACGCCACGTTGCTGTTCAGGTCGGACACCGGATCATCGAAGCTTGGAATGCCTCCGCTTTGCCCCGCGATGTGGTAAATCGCGTCGAAGGTCCGACCGTCAAGTCTGGCGATGACTGCGGGGTCGGATACGTCCCCGATAATGCGCTCGCACCGTTCAGGGATGTTGTCGATGTCACCGGAGGAGAGGTTGTCGATCGTCAGGACCGCGTGCCCTTGATCGAGAAGTCGCCTCGCCAACCACGACCCGATGAATCCAGCCGCACCGGTCACGAGTGTGTCGCCCATCAGAGTTGAGGCTCCCCTCTCGGTGCGTCAGTAAGCAGGGTGACCATCGCGCACTGGTCTGACACCGTTACAGGACGGCGACGCGGCACAACCAAGCCCACTTGTTCGTTCGCGGGGTTGCCGAAGATCGCGTTCCTCGGCCGGTTCGACGCGTCCGTGGCGGTCCTCCGGTCGGGTGCTGCTACTGCGGGCGTGTTCAGCCACGGCGCGTCGATCCGCCCGTGGCTGCCGGTCACTGACATCGACGTTTACAGTCGGCTTCTTGGCGCCGCGCGCTGGCGAGTGCGGCGGGTCGTGCCGGCCAACGGTGGTCGAGGCTTGTCGGAGGCCAGTGGCGGCGGCATTCCCTCCTGTCGGTTGGTGATCTTGGTACGTGCCGCCGCCCTGGCCGGACCTCGGGCGGGAGTACCAAAGGATGGGAACAGGGCTGAACAGCGGTTCTACTGCAGCAGCATGGTGGTCGAATGCCGGTTTGGGCTCCAGCCGTCAGAGTGAGTGGCTAGGCGATGGGCGGAGGGTGACGAACCGTCCACCGCTTAGTCCACTTCGATGCCCGTGTGTCTCTGCCACTCCTCCTTGGCTCTCTCGCGCGTGCTTTCGAGCTCCTGGAGAAGCGGGAGAAGTTCTTGGGCTGTGTACCCCTTCGCCTCGACCTCGCCGACACGAAAGTGCTTTTGATCGTGGCGATGGAGCGCCACGTCGAGCACCTTCGCAAGTCCAGGAAGCGCTGCGCTCACGGTACCGATCAGAAGGATGACATCCGGCTTGCCGGAGGAGTCGGCGTGCACGAAGCCCTCGTCAACGTCCAGGCCAGCCCCTTCGAGCGCTTCACGCAGTTCAGTCGCAGCCTCTGGGTTGACGTGGAGTTCGAGGGCGCCGTCTGTCGGGATGCCGAGGCCTGCGCGGATGTCGATGGTCATGGGTTACAGGATGCACCAGCAAGAGCGCCGCTCGTCAGAAGTGGTTGCGACGGGTGGCTGTGGCGGTGGCCGAGTGGCCCGCCACACATCTGAACAGGGTGGTCACCCATCGCGTGCTGCATCGGGACGCAGCCGACGCGCCGCTACATATAGTGCGCGTACCGGGTGGCGACCGCTTCGTTGGTGGGCAGAAACGCAGTACAGCTTTTACTTGGTTGGCAGTACGCAGAGTGACGGTGAGCCGTCAACGACCTGCACAGTTCAATGCACACGGCGATCGGCCTCACCGAGGCGGACGACAACGAAGACATGAAGAGCTTCGGCCCCTACGTCAAAACAAATCCCGCCTTTGTCGACTGGGCGTTCTTCGCGCTGAACAACACGAAGCTGACCGAGGACACCATCGGGAACTTGCGTGCGGTGGTAACTCCAGAATCCATCCCGCATTGGAATTTCAAGAGAGTGAAGATGTTGCTGGCCAAGCACAGCCTGGCCAGCAAGGTGCACTTCCTGGACGAGAACACCGCCTGCATGAAGTACCTACCCGAGGTTGACCGCACGCCAGGTCACCGACGGCGGCTTCCCCATCGTCGAACCGAAGTACATGACGCTTCAGCTACGACCCGATCTCGGCGGAGAGTGGAGAGTGTTCTCCGCTGGTGACCGAGTCCACTACCCGGAAGAGATCCCGCCGCCGGGATGGGATTCCCAGGCAACGTAAGCCCGGGCATGGGGAACATGAGACCTTCGACGCCCCCGGTGACCGCGAGACGATGGCACTCCGCACGCGTGGAGCATAGGGCCGCCTGGCGGTCGATCCCCAGCATCGCGGGATACCCCCACACACGTAGTGAGAACCAGGTGACGGGGAGGGTTCAAGATGGAGCCTCTGGGGCGCCCCCGCAGGCGTGGAAAACGCTGGAGTGCAGCCCACGCCGGCACAGAGCTACAGGGACACCCCCACTCGCGTGGGGAGAACTTCGTCGACCTGTGAAACACCGTGAAGAACGCGAGGTCACCCCGCGCGCGTTGGGAAGTACAGCGGGCCGATAATCGGCTCGTTGTTCGTGTCGGGGGCACCCCCACGCGGGTGGGGAGCACCAGATCACTCTTCCCCGAACCTCGCGGGAGCAGGGAACACCCCCACACGAGTGGGGAGCACTGGACGACACCAGCGTTCGCGGCGTTCGACGTCGGGACACCCCCACACACGTGGGAAGCACTCGATCACCCAGGCCATCTCGTGGCCCTCGTTGGGGACACCCCCACACGTGTGGGGAGGACCGCCACAGGATGTCCGTGGCGGTCTGGACCGCGGCAACACCCCCACGCGTATGGGGAGGACCCGTGGTGCGGGTGCAGCGGCCGCCCGTGTTGGGGGACACCCCCAAGCGCGTAGGGAGGTCGGAGCGCGGGTCGCGTCGACAAGGTCGCGCTTGGGGACATCCCCACGCGGCGTGGGCGCGTGGGGAGGACACCGAGGAGATGAGCGCCCGGAACCATCACGAGGGGACACCCCCACGCGTGTGGGGAGGACGCCGCGCCCGGCGGGTTCAAGTCCACCCTGGCCGGGATACCCCCACGCGCGTGGGGAGGACTTCGCCACAAGACGTCCCTAGTGTCCAAGCTAGGGGATACCCCCACGCGCATGGGGAGCACATGTACTGCCGGGCGTCGCGTCGGCGAGAGTGGGGGACACCCCCACGTGCGTGGGGAGAACAGCCCGAGCGCGACGTTCTCCGCCTCGCGGATCGGGACACTCTCATGTGTGGGAGAACCACTAGATCGGTTCGCCGGGTCTGGGGGCGGCGGGGACACCCCCACGTGCGTGGAGAGAACCAAGTTCTACCTGACGGCGGCCGCGCGCGGCGGAGGGACACCCCAACGTGCGTGGGGAGAACTCCCGCCGGCGCGGCGAGACGGTCCCGTCGGAGGGGACACCCCCACGTGCGTGGGGAGAACCAACTCCGCGATCGCGGGATCGTCGCACCGGGCGATCCAGTCGGGGACACCCCCACGTGCGTGGGGAGAACACCTTCAGCTGGGCGAAGGTGACCTTCTGCGAGGGACACCCCCACGTGCGTGGGGAGAACCGGGACCTGCTGCCGGTGGGCAGCGTGCTGTGGGGGACACCCCCACGTGCGTGGGGAGAACACTTGGCGACCTGCGGTTTCTCGGACGGTAACGCTGTTTTGCATTCAGTTCCGCCTCGGGCAGCTTTCGAATCGCTGTCCTGGAATCAGGGCGCCGATTGCCATCGGAGTTCACTGTAGTCACGAGGCCAAGCATTGGGCCGGCTAGTTTAGGACCTGGCGCCACTGGTGTGGCAGGTCGTAAGCAGTGCGGCTACACCCCGTACGAGGCCGGGGACTTCGTGCAGGACATGTGGCTCGCCTTGTTCAGTCGGTTCGACAGGACCCGGGATGCCACGACGTCTCCGATTGGGCTCCGTTGCCGAAGTAGAGCCCGGCACGGCCTGACACGGCGCGACACCCGCCGCAGTCAGAGGTTCACGTTGACCTGCATGGATGGTCAAAATTCGGCATCGCGCGACACTCGTTGACATGGCGGGGGAGGCGTCTTATAAACAGAAGGTCAGGGGTTCGAGCTCCCTTGGCGGCTCAAGATCGACATAGCCTTTGACCTGCTGTTTAGCCGCGTTTCGCGAGTCTTGTTCACGTTCTTCTTGGCGCCAATGGGCTCCGTTTCGTCTCCGTTTTCACAGGCGTGCCGATTTCGGGTCGAGTCTGCCCGCGCGGCGAAAGGTGGTCACGTTGCTTGCGCCGAGGTAGCGGAGGCCGCGATTTCGGCCTTTTGGCCGGAACGCCGTCGCCCTGGGGGTTCCGCATTCGAGCGCCGGAGATGCTGAGCAGTGTCACGCCGGGAGCGCCATCTGGTGGTGACAGACCTCAATGAGCGAATACGACTCATTGTGGCGCTGTTCCCGTTCGAGAGCGGCGATCGCGATCGAGGTCTCGACGACGGTCGCGCATCGGTCGCGGCGGCGTTCGGCGAACGCCCGGACCGCTGTTGAGATGTCTGCGTGGTGATCGAGTTCCTCTGCCAGGAGCACGCCGTCTTCGATCGCGAGGGTGGCGCCGGAAGCCGACTGTGGTGAGGGCGCGTGCGCGGCGTCGCCGATGATGACTCCCGGGCCACTGGACCACAGCGCTTCGGCGAGCGCGGTCCGCACGGGCCGTCGGATCACCGACGCGGACCGTGCGACGAGGGAGCGCAGTTCGAGGGCACGACCGAGGAAGGGGACCATAAGGTCCTGCATCCGCGGTGCTGGCTCGTCCTCTTGACGGACGTCGTTTTCGGTGAGGAAGACATACGCTTGACCGGACGAGATCGGGACTACCCCCGTCTGCCGTCCGGAGCCGGCGAAGGTGTGAATGCCGTTGACCCAGCTGGGACGCGGAATCAGGGCACGCCAGACTCGTTGGCCGTGGTGGCGGATCGGAGTGGACCGCCCGATATGATCACGGACGGTGGAGCGGATCCCGTCGGCGCCCACGAGCAGGTCGACGGTGCGCATGCTCCTGTCCGTCAGTTCGGCGCGCACCTGCCCCTTGTCGAGGCATAGGCGGGAAACGCCGGGCCCGAGGTGGATTTGCGCGCCGAGCCGCAGCGCTTCGGCCCGAAGAATCCGGTGCAGCTCCGGGCGTGCTATCCCAGTCATCGCCGGGCGATGCGGGCCGATCAGACGGGGCAGTTCGAACGTGCTCTCCGTTCCATCGATGTCGATGTTGGTGACAACGTTCATGCCGTATCCGGCGGCGAGGCATCGATCGGCCAGTCCCAGGTCGTCTAGTGCTCGCAGCGCGGGGCCGGTCAGGCTCAGACCCCAGCCGATGGCGACATCCTCGGTCGCCGTGTCGATGACCTCGACACTCCATCCGCGGCGGGCGAGGGAGCTTGCTGTGGTCAATCCTGCGATACCGGCACCGGCGATCAGGACTGATCGCGAATCGTTCCTGGTTCCCATTCGGCCAAGGTAAGGCTGTCACCTCACGTCCGGCGTCCGATTCGGGCGGGAACTATCCGGTTCAGGCAACGGTCTGCCCGATGCCATGATTGTTCCGGAGTTCCTGGGAGGTGATCGATGGTGTCGGGTCCGCTCCGTGATTTCGTCATCACGAAGTCCGGCAATCCGGTGAACTTGCTTGACGCGGCCACCAGGCTCTTCGGTGGTGAGGTCACCACCAGCCCGCTCGGGCCTCTCGCCGGCGGCGAGCACGAGGTACGTGGCGTCGCGGGCACCGACTTCACCATCGGCTACTTCGCCTCGCCGCAGGCGGTCCGGGTTGGCGCGGTCCCCGGCAGTGAGTCGTATTTCGTCAATCTCGGCCTGGCCGGTGAGATCTCCGCGAGTATCGGAGCTGGACGCGCTGTCCTCGGCTTGACACGTGCCGGGGTGGTCAACCCGGGTGACATTCAGGACCTGCGCCCGGGTCGGCCGGGCACGCGATTCCTGGGCCTGCGAATCGGCGCCGGACTGGTTCGTAGGGAACTCGAGGCACTCACCGGGCGACCGGCGAGCGCCGTGCGGTTCGACTTCCCGCTCGACCTTTCCTTGCCGTCGGGCAAGACGGTACTGCTGCTCATCGAGTCTTTGATCGAGCAACTCGCCTCCGGCGATCCGCTGCTCCAGCGTGAAGAGTTGCGACGAAGCCAAATCCGCTGCATCGTGACCGCGTTATTGCTGGCTCAGCCGCACACGCATACCGCCGCACTGCGAGAGACTCCCGCGACGCCGCATCCCAGGGTGTTGCGGTCGGCCATCGCTTTCGTCGAAGCGAATCTGGCGGAACCTCTGTCCCTCGGCCGGATCGCGGAGGCCGCCGGATGCAGTGCGCGGACGATCAGCGAGGCGTTCCGGGAGAAACTCGGAACCTCACCGATGCGCTACGTCCGCGACCTCCGATTGGACCGGATCCGCCAGGAGTTGCTGTCGACCGGCGACCAGATCGGGGAGACAGCGTATCGCTGGGGCATGACTCACCTCGGCCGGTTCGCGCGCGACTATCGCTCGCGGTTCGGTGAGCCACCGTCGGCCACCACCGCCCGGCGATAGGAAAACACCGACCCTGCCCACGACGACCCCGTACAACTCGGTGATCACCACGAGCGACGTCGCGTGCGGCCCGCCACGGCAAATGAGCCAGTGGGTCCTGGAGGCGCGACCCACTGGGCTGGACCCGCGGCTCGGCAAGACAAACGCGTTCGGCCGGCCAGCGGCGGCCAGGCCGTGGTCGGCGTGGGCCTAGCGAGGACTCACGCGTGGAGAAGACGCGACCGCCAGATGGCGACGTCGGCCGGTCGTCATCAGGGATCGGGATGTGGGTGAGATCGGAGTATGAGGCAGCTGGTCGGCGAGGTCATCGCACAGGGGCGGAGGAGCGAGGTTCGGGTCAGATGTGAAGTCACCGCAATAGATCCCGTGGGTGAACGTGGCAACCGCGCGAGGTGAGGGAAGCAGTTCGACGCCGAGGCGCTGGATGACCACGACGTCAGTTGTACTGCCGGTATCGAGGGCGAGCGCCCAGCCTTGTCGTTCGTTCCACACGAGGGCGATCGATCCCGACCACGGCATCGACGCCGGCGGCGGCGCGCTACTCGACGTCAAGACCGTCGTCAGCGTCCGCGACACCGGCAGAGTCGGCCGCTGGCCCTGGCAAGTACTGCTCTACACCTGGCTCGACACAGCCGACCTGTACCGGATCCGACGGGTCGGCTTCCTGTTCGGACGCCACGGCCCAGCGGGGACGCGCGGGCCCGCGTTGTACCGGGTTTAGACCAGGCTGAGCAGGTACCGATCACGGTCCGGCGCGTTGCGTTGTGGAACGTCCGCTTCTGCCGATGAGCAGCACGTCGTTGCGCCCGCCGAGAAACCCGTTGCGAGTGGTCGGCACCGGATGTCAGGGCGATCGGTCATCGATCATCGGAGGGAACATGGAGCCTGCGCCGCTGCCCACCCCGACGCTGCAAACCAATCGCCTTGTACTGCGTCCCCTCACCGCCGCGGACGTGGATGCCCTCTTCGCCCTGCACGGCAGCGCCCACGTGCTGCGCTACTGGGACTCGCCGCCCTGGGGCGAACGCGCGCGCGCCGAGCGCTTCATCGCGGCGTGCCGGCAGCGGACGAGGGCACCAGGGCAGCGCGTCGCTGGGCTACGTCCTCGACGACGCGGCGTGGGGCCACGGCTACGTGACGGCCGGGATGCTGTGATCTGCACGCGGCGTTCGTTTATGCCGGGCAGGGCCGACTCGATGACTTGCGTGCCGCCTTGCTCGCCGCCGCCCGCCGTTCAACCGTCATCAGAAGGGCTCGCCGTCGTGGCGGGGAAGTACCGAACGTGATCACCGCAGCAAGCCACGCCGGCCCGCGAGCGCATCTCGTAATCGGGACTGGCGGGGACATCGGGGCGCCTCCCCGCGACGCACCTGTGAACTGATCTGCGCTCACAGCGATGTGGCTCGGGTTGCTCCCGCCGCTGATGTCGGGTCTGGCGTCCCACCGAACGGCTCGGGGCGATCAGCGCACACCGATCAGGTCCTGCGACCCGGCGTCGGCCTTCGCCTGAAGCGCGCTACCGATCTCGGCCCAAACGAAGGGGGCGGGTGCCACACGATGGGGTCGTGACGATCTTCATGGGGCTGGGTTTCTCTGGTGTGGAAGTAAGGATGGAACTCCGAGACCTTCCGCTGAGAACACGAGAACCGACCCAGAGGAGAAATCATGGCGAATTCGACTGCCACCCAGGCTCCGCGCCAGTCGACCGAGGTTGAGAAGACCGGTACGGGCGCGTTGGAATCGAGCAAGGGCTCCACTACCATCGCCGACACGGTCGTGGCGAAGGTCGCCGGTCTGGCCACTCGTGAGATCTCCGGTGTTTACGACCTCGGTGGTGGTGCCGCCCGGGCGTTCAGTGCGATCCGTGAGCGCATTCCCGGAGCCACCGCGTCGGCGAGTCAGGGCGTGTCGGTCGAGGTCGGCGAGAAACAAGCCGCTGTCGACCTGCAGATCCTCGTCGAATACGGCGTGTCCATCGCCGACCTGTCGCGCGCGATCCGGAAGAACGTCATCGGCGCGGTCGAGCAGATCACCGGGCTCGAGGTCGTCGAGGTCAACATCAACGTGTCCGACGTGCACATCCCCGGTGACGACGAGGGCGACGACACCCAGAACGACACCGGCCGGGTCCAGTGAGCCCTGGCGTCGAGATCGACGCCGACCGCATCGCCGCCGCTGTGCAGGCTCGGCCCCACATCGCGGGACTGCACAGCGGCCGGTTCGGCGAGATCGCCACCCTCCTGCGCGGACGCCGGATCCCCGGAATCCGGATCCGCGACGACGAGATCACCATCGGCGTCACCGGCCGCTACCCGGCGACCGCTGTCGAGATCGGCGACGACGTCCGCACCGCGGTGGGGCCGGTCGATCGCCCGGTACATGTGCGGATCGGCGACATCGCCGCTCCGGTCGCTCTCACCGCCGATGAGCCGGAGACGGTGCGCGACGTGACCCTTTCCAAGGAGAATCCATGAATTCCACGCAGCTCGGCTTGCTCACCGGTCTTGCCCTCGGGCTCGCGGCCGCCTTCGGCGGGTTCGGCGCGTTCCTCGTCGTCCTGGTCCTAGGCGCCCTCGGGTTGCTGGCCGGCCGTGTCCTCGACGGCAAGCTCGACCTGTCGCAGCTCACCGGCCGCGACAGGGGCTGACCGGAATGACCGCCATCTTGCCAAGCCCCGCACCCACAACGGCTCCAGCCGGCACCGAGGACCGGGGCGTCCTCACCATCTCCGACAGCACAGTGGAGCGGATCGCCGCTCACGCGGTGACCGAGGTCGACGGCGTCGGTGGCGCCGCGAGCCGCGTGCTCGGTGTTGCCGTCGGCGGGGAAGACCTCGACAACAGCGCCAAAGTCACCGCGAAAGTCACCGGTGACACGGCCACCCTCGACGTCCGGATCTCCATCAGCTATCCGATGTCGGTCTCTCGCACCACCGAGAGCGCCCGCCGGCATCTGATGCGCCGCGTCGAAGAGTTCACCGGTCTCACCGTGTCGCGAGTGGACATCACCGTCGCCGCGATGCACACCGCCACCGCCGAAACCAGGAGGGTCCAGTGAAACGCCGCCCACGCCGCAGCATCCCCGCGACCCTCACCGCGGTCGTCCTGCTCGCCGCCTGCGCACTCGTCGCGGTGGTCGCGATCCAGATGCTCCTCGGTGAACGTCCCTGGATTCGTTACGACACGGTCGCCGTTGCCTTGCACGACACGCGCTGGAGCGATGTCATATCGGCCATCGTCGGCGCCGGCGCGGTTCTGCTCGGGCTGGTCCTGGTCTTGGCGGCGGTCCTGCCGGGCAAGCCCACCGTCCTGCCTCTGCGGGGTGACCTGGACTCCGGAGCCTCGCGCCGAAGCTATCGCTCCACCCTTCGGACCGCGGCTGCCACGGTGGACGGGGTGTCCGATGCGACGGTGAAACTCAAGTCCCGCACGGTCTCCGCGACGGTGAGCACCGGCCGGACAACCACCGACGGACTCGCGGATGCCGTTCGTGGCGCGATCGCGCATCGGCTCGACCAGATCGATCCCGCCCTCCGCCCGACCGTCAAGGTCAGGGTCCGTGCCGCCAGGAGCGCGTCATGACCAGCCTCAACCGGCCCGCCGGCCTCAATCGCGCTGTACTCGTCCTCGTCGGGCTTGCTCTGATCGCGGTCGGCGCCTTCACTCTCCTGACCCATTTCGGCACGCTCACCGTCCTGAAACCGGAATCCGCCCTGGTGCCCGGGACCGGACAGCCACCCACCTGGGCGCTCTATGTCATCACCGCGGGCGCGGTGGTGCTGGGCCTGCTCGTGCTGCGCTGGCTCGTCGCGCAGCTGACCCGCAAACCCAAGACTTACACCTGGCGCTTCGAGACCGATCCCGACCTCGGCCGCACCGAGCTGGCCGCGAGCACCGCGATCGAGCCGTTCACCACCGAGGTGACGAGCTATCATGGCGTCCATGCCGCGCACGCGACGCTCGCGGGGACCCGCGACACACCGGCCGTCGCGTTGGTGATCAGTGCCGAACAGGATGCGGACGTCTCCGAGATCCGGCGCCGGATAGACACCGACGGCCTCCCGCGACTACGCCAGGCGCTCGATCTCGACACCCTGTCGGTGACCATCGAATTCCGCTTCTCCACCAAAACGGGCGCTCGCGCTCTATAGGTGAGGCCGCATCCGTTGCGGAACGGATGATCATCGACGGCCTGGATGACGTCGTGCGAGATACGGTCGAGCGCTGAGTAGCGCGCCAAGTCGGCCTCTTCTTCACCGACACCGCCAAGATCAAGGTTCGGGCTCCGGGCGTAACGCGAGTCCATCTCGACCGCCTCGCCGACCTCGAGTCCATGATCTTGGACCAGGCATGGCAAAGCTGCGCGGCGATTTCCCAGCTCGTGCCGCCGTCCGCGGCGGGGCGTGGGTTTTGACAGTGTCCTCGGCGAGATACAGGTCGCGGCCGATTTCCCCGTGAGCCAGAAGCCGTAGCCTCTGTGCGAAGCTGAGCGTGCGGAGCGAGGTCGATCGCTGCGCGAGCAGATCTGGTTGACCGGTGATCGCTCGGGAACTTCGCCCAGGAGGTCCGCGTTCGGCGCTGCCTGACCGAGCCGGTCGATCAGGCAGGCGCGTCGTGTAGAGGCGGCTGCGGAGTGGTGAGGACGTGTTCGCGCGCGGCGCCGCAGCACGCAATACCGTGAAGGCCGCTTCCGCCGCGGTGACCCGACAGGTACCGTCAGCGGATCCTTGGCGACGTCCGCGGCAGAAGCGGGCTGGCGGCCGTCGTCGACGAGGTGGCATGTCTTCGCGAGATCTCCGAAAACACGGGTGTTCGTCAGGTGTTCGGCGTAGTGCTTCCGTTCTCGTCGGGTGTGGACGATGTCGGGGGCGCATCGGTTGCCTTTATGGCGTCAGGCTCGTCCTGGAGTTCCAATGTGAGCGGTTTCTTCCTCACTCGAAGGAGATAGGCTGTGCCCAAGGCGGCAGCTGCGAACGCCACGATCCATGGCCAGCGGGGACGGGACCTCGGCAAACCCTGGCCCCGAGCTGCGCTCTTGACCTCGGCCAGCGCTTCGCCGAGGCTCGCCTTCGCGGCGGCCCGTCGCCTCTTGCCTCGTCGCCCAGGCTCGCGGGCTGACTTCGCGGCGAGCAGTACAGCATTTTTCGCCCTGCGACCGGGCTCGTGCATCCCGGCCATTCTCGTCAGTGTCTCCTCCCGGACGGCGGCTGAGTTGTCCCGGACTTCCCTGCGTGTGTTCCGGGTGTGTCTGGCAAACCTCCGGCGGGCCCGACGGGTGGTGTCGGCGACTTCGTCAACTCCTTCGGAAAGCTTCCGCTCGGCGATACCGGCAACCTCAGCGGCCGTTTCCACCCCCACTTTCCCCGCCTCCGCAGCGAGTGCGCGTACGCCAGCCACACTGCTGCTCACCGATTGCCCCACCGAATACGGGCTTTGCGCCATCACCTTCTCCTCACTGGCCGTGTCACACGATCTCTCTGCTCAACCGACCTTGCCCCGGGTCTACCCCCTGGTCGTGCCGCCGAAACAGCAAGGTGGGCGCTTCTACAGGGAGCTAGCGCGCGCCACCTCGTGGGGCGTCGGCGCCGCTTGCCCACGATCGGCCTGGTTGTCCAGCCTGCGCCACGCCATCGAGCGGTCGCGGTCCTGAACCGAATCGTGTGATGAGCCGGTATCCATCGCCGTGGGACCGCACGAAGCCCGCCGTCGGCGGGGCGAAATGGCTTCCCAGGACCAGTGTCTCCGTGTTCGCCAAGGAGGAGAGGAGTTCGCGTCGGGTGGTCTCGGCCTGCGCTTCGTCGATGTCGACGCAACTGCCGATGCCGGGATTCGCGAACTGGACCGGGTGATGCAGGCAGTCACCGGTGATCAGCGCGCGGTTTCCGGCGTCGCTCACCTCGACCGAGACGTGTCCCGGAGTGTGTCCTGGCGTAGGAAGCAGGCGGAGTCCCGGCAGAATCTCGGCTCCTCGTGCTCCGACATCGACCAGATCGAGAAGTCCGGCCGCGTGGATGGGGAACACGGAGTCGTCGAACATCTGGCGGCGAGGCGCGTCCAGGTCGTGCCCGGCCCAGAATTCCCATTCCGCCCGGGCGGTGAGGTAGCGCGCGTTGGGAAAGTTCGGAACCCAGGTCCCGTTGTCGGCACGCGTGTTCCAGCCGACGTGGTCGGTGTGCAGATGGGTGAGGATCACCAGATCCACCGAATCCGGCTGGAAACCTGCGTCCGCGAGCCGTCTCGGGTAGTCCGTCGAGAGATCGTCCCAGGCCGGGTTGGCCCGTCGCTTGCCGTTGCCGATCCCGGTGTCCACCAGGATCCGTGTCCCGCCCGCGGACAGTGCGAAGGTATGGCTTGCCAGTCGTAGCAGACCGCGCTCGTCGGCGAAATCATCGGCGAGCCAGGACTCACGGGCGATGACCTCTTCGGTGGCGCCGGGAAGCAGCCATGAACCGGTCTCCGGGGGAAGGGCGATCTCGTCCACGCGGTGGACGTCGACAGCTCCGATGGTCCAGTCGGCTCGCACGGTCCTAGCTCCTTAAGACTCACTATTGGCGTTGAGCCACAGTAGCGACCAGCCGCCGCGTCGAGGGCGTCACCGATGACTGTCGTCACTGAAGATCTGCTCAGGGAGAGTGTCCGGCGCGTCGTCGCCCCTGGGTGACGTGGGTTCGACGGGCTCAGTGTGTCACCGAGACGCTCGGCGTGACCACTGATGCCGAGAGCTCGTCGACGTCGATCACGAGGAACCAGTGTCCCCTCGTGGGTACTGGCTCGACGACCTGGGCGTGAGATGCCGGTGCTGATGGTGAACATGGTCATTGGGACATGCCTGCCTGCTGAGGACGCCACCCGATCTGGATGTAGGGCACATGAACAGGGCCTTCGGTTGCTTCTCGCTGTTGGCGGTGAGAGTGGCGACTGGTGTCCTGTTCGCGAAAAATTTCGCTGCGATAAAGGGGTGCCGCCAAAAGCGTGAAGCCGTACGTGGTTTGAGCCGTGCCGATCGTAAATATGGTCCCCTGAAAATGCTGGCGCAAGCCAGTGGACATCGTACGATTATTCCGAGGGGGAATAACAATGAATGGCAGTGTACGAGCTCTTGTCCTTGCGGGTGTGGTCGGTGTGGCGGTGGTGACGTCCGCCGGTGCGGCCTCGGCTGCCCCGGGGCCCGACAGTGAGGTTCCTGCGCGGGACGTGGCGGTAGCGGAGGTTGTGTACGGTTACGCCGCGTTCAAGCCGGACGGGGAACATCTGTACGCCTGCGACACCCGGGCGGACGGGCGATCGGTCAAGGCGGAGATCCGCTGGGGAACCAAGAAAGCGAGTGTGACCGACTCCAACGGCGCGAAGGCCGGGTGCGGCCACAAGAATCTCTCGATCGCCGAGGGCACCAGGGTCCAATTCCGTGTCGTGGTCGAGGGAATCGGTGCCTATCCGTGGGTGAACGCCACCGCCTGACCGGCCGCGCCACTCTGGGCGTCGCCTCTGGTGAGTGAATCTTTCCGTCGAGGCGACGCATGTTGTAATGCGGAACAGGGTTTCGGAGGGCTGTCGGAAACAGCCCCTTCGAAACCCTGTTCACCGCCGCAGTCAGCTGACATCATCCGGCCGCTGCTCGGCTGCGGCGGCGATGGTTGCCGTTGAGCCCGGTTCCGGGTCTCGATCTGCTGCGCTCATGCGGGTCTCGGCGTAGTCCAATGCGACTCGGCACGGGAGGAGTCGGGATACAGGAGAAGCTACGCAAAGCGGGAAGTCCGACAGAACGCGATCGCCGCTCGTTCCAAGCAGGATCTCCTCCCGAAATTCGGAAGAGACCAAGGCGGCTACTTCGCGGGCTACTGCCCGCACGGTGTCCCCTCGGCGGTGTCCTGTCAGAACAAGTACGGTCAGTACTTTCTTTACCCGGTCAGGGGTGCCTACGGTGCTGACGTGATCTTCGAGAAGATGGACCACGTCGCGCCCGAACCTTCAATCGGCATCCGGCCCGGCAGTCGGCGCGAAGTCCCGGGTGACCCGCGACAACGTGGCGAGCTTATTCTTCCACCGGTTTCTACCGAAGGAGCACCTGAACACGCGCGATAACCGATCCGGGTTCACGGTCTCCCACAGCCGCTTTCTCCGTGTTGACTGTGTAGCTGCCTGCTGGAGTCCACGGTGAGGCGAGAGCGGCGGGGGTGGTTGGGGGAGGTGTTGTGGCCGGTGCCGAGGAGATGATGGTTTTGTCGATGATGAAGAGGAGTACGCCGATCAGGCCGATGATCACGCCCGTGAGTGCGAGGGCGCGTAGTCGTCGCTGTCGGCGTGACGGGTGTGGTGGGGTCTGGTCGTCGGGGGAGTTCGTCTTGGGCATCGTCTCTCCTGAGCGAGGTGGCTTGCACGAGTTGGACCGTCGGGGCTCCACGAGTGGGGACTACGGGACGTCGACGTCTGGGATCTGGCATGGCGTCGCGGCGCCGGTCTGTTCAGCGCGCTGCCAGAGGTGTCGGCGCGCGGAGAGTGGCTCAAGGAGCTGTGGCGCTACGGCGCCGACGCCAGTATTGAGCCAATGCCACTCCTGTGTACGGGCCCAGCCCGATGATGCCGTGAACCCAGGCGTCCGTTCCGGTCTTTCCGAGTAAGAAGTACACCCCGACTGCCCCCAGATAGGCCACTGGGGCAAATCCGAGCCAGGCCGCCACTGCCTGCGCCGGCGGCTTTCGCGACCGAGATGGTCGAGCGGTCGACCGGGTGGTGCGTGAAGGTTGGATCATGATTATCTCCCGTTGCCGGTATGAGCAGGTGGTTGCGCTCGCGGTTGGTCGACCAGGGTGTCGGCTGCCCGTACGCGGGAACGCGTTGAGGAGCCCGGGGGTGTTGAGTGTTGCGGACGACAGCTGCGCCTATGGTCGTCTTGTCATGTTCGGTTCGTGTCGACGGTTTCTTCCGGCGAAACCCCATCTGTCACGTCGATGTGGCTACGCGGAATCCCGTTCCGATCGCGCGCAGGTCCGCCTCGTAGGCTCCGTGCCGCCTGGCGCAGCGGGCGAGGTCGCGGTCGTGGCGGAAGCAGCCGCCGCGGGTGATGTGCGGGTCGAAGGCCCAGTTCTCCCGGAGTGGCACCTCCGATGGCGCGCCTGGGTACGGCGCGTAGGGCGTGGAGGTCCATTCGTCGACATTGCCCGCCATGTCGAGGACTCCGAACGGGCTCGCGCCGTCGGGGAAGGCGCCGACCGGCGTCGTCGTGCCGACCCCGAGATCCACGAGGTTGGCCAACCCGGTCCGGTATTCGTCGCCCCAGGGGAACTCGCGTTCGTCGTCGCCCCGTGCCGCTCGCTCCCACTCGTCCTCTGTGGGCAGGCGCACGTCGGAACCCAGGTCATCGCTGATCCAGTCGCAGTAGGCGACGGCCGCCCCCCACGAGACTCCGGAGACTGGGTGAGTGGACGGCTCCGTGGGACGGTCGCGTCCGGTCGCGTGAGCGAACCGGGCCCATTGTCCGATCGTCACGGGCACACGGGCGATACGGAAGGCGGCGACCGGAACCCGCGCGCGTGGCGTCTCTTTCTCGAACCACGCCCGGGGAACGCCGGTGTCGGCGTAGCGGTGGGTCACCTCGTCGATCCGGTCCAGCGGTGTGCCGCGATGCACGGCCCCCTCCGGGACGTCTATCCAGTCGACCAACTGCTCTCGCATCTGATGTCCCTTCTGTACTACGGGATGCCACGTCTCGACCAGAGGTCAAGCCCTGCCGGCGGCGTACGGTGTCGCCTTGGTGAGGCACACGGTGCCGGGCGGTCCGTCGGACGGCACCTGGCGGTAGCCCTCGCGTTCGTAAAGCTCGATGTTGCGAGTGCTTTTGGCGCCGGTGAACATCAAGAGCCGCCGCGCGTCGGCGTCGGCGGCGGACTCGGCGCCGCGTAACAGCCAGCGGCCCAGTCCCCGGCCGCGCAGGTCGGGCACCACGGCGAGCCTGCCGATCTGCCAGTCACCGCCGGCGGAGCGTGCACGCACCATGCCCAGCAGCCGCCCGTCGAGCCAGACGCCGGTGACGTGCCAGTCGGCGAGCCAGTCCCGCACCTCGTCGAGCGACTCGTGCAGGGCCGGGATGTCGAGGGTGTCGTTGAGTATCGCCTCCTCCGGCCAGCAGCACCGCTGCAGCACGGTGACCTCCTCGGCGTCGTCCGGCGTCATTCGCCGGGCGTAGGAACCCGCCAGCGGGCCTGCGGAGGCTGTGTCACGCAATCTCTCGCGCAGCGGCCGCAGCGCGTTGGCGACGCGGACGAGTTCGTCCAGCAGGGCGAGGCCCGCCTCGTCCCGGGACGCGTCCGCCCGTAGCCTGCCCGCTGACACCGCCTCGCCGATGCGGATCGCGACGGTGGCCCCGAGAGGGACCAGCCGGAGCGTGGACACGACCTGCTTGGCGTGCTGCACGGCCCGCGTGCCCGCCGAGGTGTTGCCGTAGCTGACGAATCCGATCGGTTTCCACGCCCATTCGGCGCTCAGATAGTCCAGTGCGTTCTTCAGCGTCGCCGGCATGCCGTAGTTGTACTCCGGTACGACCGCGACGATCGCGTCCACCGAATCGACGAGCGCGCTCCATCGCCTGGTGTGTTCCTGCCCGTAGATCCCGGAGGACGGGTGCTCCTCCTCGTCCAGGAAAGGCAGATCGAGATCGCCGAGCGCCACCGGTACCAGCTCGGCACCCGACTCCGCAGCCTGTTCGGCGACCGTGTCGAGCCACCATCGCGTCACTGCCGGGCCCAGTGCTCCCGGCCGGGTACTGCAAGTCAGTAAGAGAACTCGCGTCGATTTCGTTAACATGTAAACGAACCTAGCTGGTAGAATGTTTACATGTCAACGACAGTGCGCTGGCTCACCGCCGACGAGGATCGGGCATGGCGGGCGTTTCTCCGGATCACGGTCGCGGTCCGCACCGGAACCGCCCGTGATCTGGCCGGCCTGGGGCTGTCCGAGCCCGACTACGAGGTGCTCAGCACGCTCTCGGAGCGACCGGGTAACACCAGTACCCTGGGTGAGCAGGCGGTTAAGATGGGCTGGTCCCGCAGCCGTCTTTCCCGGCACGCGACGAGAATGGAGACGCGGGAGCTGCTGCGCCGCTCCCCGGATCCCGAGGACGGCAGGGGCTGCTTGCTGACCTTGACCGATCACGGTCTCTCGGTACTGGATGAGGCGGCGCCCGCTCACCTCGCGTCCGTGCGCCACCACTTCATGGACCACCTCACCGCCGCGGATCTCACCGCGCTGGAGGACATCGCGCGCCGGCTCGACGAGGCGGGCAACGACGCCGGGCAGGCCTGAAGGCGGAAACCGGCGAAGACGTCCAGTCTATCGGCCGTACCACGGGTGTGCGGTCGAAGTCGCTGTGACCGTCGCCGTCCGCGCCCGCCGCTCGGGCCGGATAAGCGCTCACCGAAGGGCTCTGCCCCACTACATATGACGAGTCGACATGGTCAGACCGCGAGCTTCAGCGCGGTACCGGGCGAGGTGCGCGGCTTCCGCCGAACCGCATGGCCGGAGTCGGCGTCCAACTTCCCCGGGCAGCGCGGGATCGCCCGGGAACTTCAAGGACATCGCGCCTCGAGTCGGCTTGACCATCGTCGCCCTCGTGAACGGTGGGGTGTGCCGGGCGGCCAGCCTGTCGTTCACGGCTGATGAGGTTCGTGTGGAGGTGACTGCCAGCCGGCGGTCGGTGGCTGTGCCGGCGACGCGGCGGTGGTCGCTGATCCCGGTGCTGGCGTCGCGTTAGGGCCGTCGCCCTGGGGCGGCGGGGGTGCGGATGTGGGCGACGGTGCGCACCCAGCGGCGCACCCGCGTCAACTCGGCCAGATCGTCAGCGACCTCCAGAACCGCCTCGATCACCTGGTCATCCGTCGCGACGTCGCGCTCGGCCACAACTCGTCTCCCCATCTCGCCGGTCACCTCCCGTGACCGCATCGAAGACCACATACCCGCGAACCACCCGGACCAACCACGACGTGATGTGGGATGACCCGCTCGTTCAGTGTGGTGACCGAGGTTTCCTTGCCCGGAGAACGGGTTATGACTCCTATACCGGCCGTGACCGTGCCGGATCGGTTCTTCGAGGAGGTTTGTGGTGGCCGCTGTTGCGCACTATGTGGAAGTAGACGCTCCCGTGCAGGCCTGTTACGACTGGTGGCGGCCGTTGACGCGACTTCCGCAGGTGTTCTCCGACGTCAAATCCGTCGAAGCGGTCGATGGAGACGCGACCCGGACCCGGTGGAAGGTCGACGGTCCGCTGGGTTCCACGGTCGAGTGGGAGGCCCGCATCGTCGAGGACGCTGCGCCGCACAAGATCGCGTGGGCCACGGTCGAAAACGCCGACCCTGATGTGAAGAACTCCGGTGTCGTGCGGTTCGACGACAAGGGCGACGGCCGAACCGGCGTCGAGATCTCTCTCGAATACGAACCCCCGGCCGGAAAGCTCGGCGAAGCGGTCGCTTCGCTGCTGGCCGACCCGCAGAAGAAGGTCGAACGAGCCGCTGCGGAATTCAAGACCGTCATCGAAACCCGCTGACCCCTCCGCAGACTGGGCATCAGCCCCGACCCGCCGCGCCTGCCGGCGCGGCGGGCTTCTCGCCCCGACTCGTGATCGCCACCTGGGTCTCATCCCGGCCGCTTCGCTGAGAGCGCCCGGCGGACTACCTCATCACTGAAGCATCGCACTCAGGATTCACGGCTTCCACCGGTACGGAAGTGCTTCGTTCCCCAGATGGGAGCTGGCCTCGGCTAGGGCTTCACTTGTCGTTGTCGGAGGAAAGCAAGCCCGCCTTCTCGGCTCGGGCCACCACCTTCTTGACGAACTCGATCGAACCGCAGTCCTGATCGAGAAGTGCGTTGCGGCGTGTGGCCCACGCCGTGCCCAGGTCCTGCCGGGTCTTCTCGCTCACTTCGGTGCGCGCAGGATTGAGGATCGTCTGCTCCTCCTCGCCGATGTGGTGCATCAGCGCCTCGGACAGCTGCTCGACCGCGTCGTCGAACTTCTGTGTGTCTGTGCCTTTGCATTCCAGCAGGTCCAACAGCGCCTGGTTGCCCTCGGCGTGTTCTTCCTCGCCGTGCTCCTGCTCGTGCTTGTCGATGGCGTCCTTGCGCCGCAGGACGGGGTAGACATCCCGTTCTTCGGCTTCACCGTGCGCGATCAGTGCCGCTGACAACGCGGCTCGGGCACCTTCGCGGTCCGCGGTCGCGTCCCGCAGATCACGGAGGAGCTGTTCGAAAAGGCGGTGGTCATCCAGGATGAGGTCGACGACGTCACCGGCAACTGGACGGGGAATGGTCACGGCAGTCATATGCTGAGAATTCCTGGGTAGCGGCCATTCGGCAACTTGAGCTTCCCCCGGTTGTCCGGACACCTTGGCGTCGCGCCCCTGTCTCCGGACCGTCGTCCGTGGAGTGTCAGGCGGGTTGGTTGTAGTTCGTGGAGTCTTTCATATTTGACAGCGGTGAGGCACCTGAGTTTGGAACGGCGGCGTTGCCAGGAACGAATCCACGGTGGACAGGTTGAATATGCCGGCTCCGACGCCAGGATTGCGAACCGTCCTGCATGCAGAACGGCGAGGGGCTGCAACTCTCCGCGGAATGGATCTCTGCCGGCCGGCAGTGGGGATACTTGGCGGCACTCCGGCGTCACTGGCCGACCCGGTCGCTGCCCGACGTCACGGTGATCGATCTGGCCTGGTCACGCTCCCGAGTGCCTCCGGCCTGCGCATGCTGCAGGCCGGCACCGCAGGACCGCGATCGAAGATCTGACCCAAGCCGAAACGGCCACCTCACGGAGGCCGCGCGTGCACGCCGCCTCGTGACGCAGCCATACCCCGGCCTGAGAACGCTCAGCCACTCCGCTGGTTGTCACGGTCGACCTGGACTCGGCGTCGCCCAACAAGTTCAACGCTTCCGTTGATCCGGCGGGCTCAGGTAGGGGACGCCGCCGCCAATCGATCATATATCCGATAGTCGCACAAAAAAATCATTCTCCGGACAATGGGCCTAAGCCCGGAGGTGTCGTCAGGTGAGGTGCGGTGCGGTCGGTCCGCGAACTGAATGATCGCTGTCTCATCCTCTGGCTGGGGATCTGGCGCGAGCGCTTCACCGAATCGACCTCCTGGCCAGGTATGGAATCGCCGACAAGCCACTGTTCCGGTCGTGAGGCTCGGCATGCCCTGGCGTCGCCGCGTTATGAGATCGCGCCGTGGGATGACGGAGAGCGCGGTCTCGCGCTGTCCGTCATCGTTACCGGCTGTTGCCAGCGCGGATCTTCCATCTGCGCTTCAACGAAAAGGCGGAGTACGTGAACAGCAGTGCGAGAACCCCGGCCAGGGCGATGGTGGGTGTGGTGGGCCAGACGATCGCCAGCACGACGAGGGCTGTGAGCAGAAATCCTGATACGGCCAGGAAAACCATGCTCGTGGTTTTACTCATCGTGTCCGTTTCTCCTGGTGCTCGGTGATGAGGCTAGGTGCAGTTGATCACGGTGTTGCTGATGGCGGTGACGGTGGCGGCTGTCGACCCGACCCCCAGTCCTGCCGTGACTCCCGCGGTGGCGGCGCTCGTGACGTAGGTGGCTGTGGTTCCTATCAGACCGATGATGGAGGTGATGCCGGCCTTGGCGCAGCCTGAAGTGACTGCGCCGGTGGGATCCGTGCGGTTGATGGGGTCGCCTTGGGCGTAGAGGCGACAGCGGCAGACGTGGGTCAATGGCGTGGTAGTCGCTCGAGCTTCCCTCGCTGTGATGTCTCCGTCGACCCCGGGATCATCCTCGCCGGGATGGTGGTTCGGGTACGGTCTCAGAGCCGCCGGCCCAAGGGCTTCTCTGGAGGATCGACCACCTGTAGCCGGGCAGGCCCCGGCGGAAGCGGTCCAGGACGCGGGTATCGATCCTGTACTGCCGCCCGTCTCGCTACGTCCACGGCGGCATCGGGGTGGCTATCCGTCGAACTTCACGGTCGCCAGTTCCTTGTTGTCGTTGCGCAGGATACGCACCCAGGTCCGGATGAAGCGGCGCGGCTTGTTCATGTTCGATGCGGCCACCTCCTTCAGCCTGGTGGATTCCAGGCTGTTCTTCCTGCGCAGCTGCGTCAGACCATGCGGTAGCTCCTTGATGCCTTGCGGGTCGGCGTTCGGTAGACGGTCGTCGTAGGCGATCGCCTCGGACGCGCGCCCGGTAATCCGCCAGGCCAGCTTTTTGCGCATCTCGATGTCGTGGACGAAATTGGCGTTCGGCCGTCCTGGGTCATGGGCGCGGTACAGATCGTTCCACGCTCGCCCGACCACATCCACATTGACGTCCTGGATACCCAGCTTTTCTTCTTTCAGCCAGCGTGCCATGTGGGTGTCCGGGTGCTCGGCGAGCGTCGCGAGAAGCTCGACAAGGTAGAAGACCGCGTTGAGCTTTTTGTCTGCATACTGGAAGGCGTTGTATAGGTCGCGGTTCTCATCGCTGTCGTCGGTGATCTCCGCGTACAATTGGACCGCGTCAGCATCTTTCGCATAGTCGTACCGCTGCCCTGTAGCCGGCGTCGCGTGCCAGACCAGGTCGTCAATCCAGGAGACAAAGACATTTTTACCCTCCTGCACTCCACCGTCCACCATCGGTGTCTTGTCGGCGTGCTCCTTTTGGAGAGCCGCGCGTAGCTCCGTCAACTCGCGAAGATGCGACTCCGGCAGCAGTCTGCGCTGCCATTGCGCACGTAGGTCGCTGGGTTCCCCGATGTCCACGAACCACTCGGTGGCCTCGATCGGCGT
This sequence comes from Amycolatopsis thailandensis, assembly GCF_002234405.1. Lineage (GTDB taxonomy): Bacteria > Actinomycetota > Actinomycetes > Mycobacteriales > Pseudonocardiaceae > Amycolatopsis > Amycolatopsis thailandensis. The sequence continues at coordinate 54,207 of NZ_NMQT01000051.1, forward strand.
CGTGTTGTCGAAGATCAGGTTGGTGAAAATGTTGTTGCCGCCGGTATCCTTGTGGAACCCAGGGGTCAGTGTCTCTCGTCCTCGGCTGGGATAGTAGTTGATATCGATTCCGATATGATGGCTGCCATCTCGGTACCACGTTTGGTTGTTGAGGTATGCCCATTGCCCGTTTGCGCGCATAAAAGACTCAAGGAAGTCGACCGCCCGGTCAGCCAACTCGTCGTGCCCGGATTGCATGTACTTGATCGTTCTTTTCTTCCCGAATCGGTAGTAAATCACCGCAAGGTCGAGGGGATTCGTGGGAGCGCTTTCGTCGTCCGACGCGAAGTTCTTTTTCAGGTCAGCGGCAAGCGTGATCCATTGCTTTTCGTTACCATCCGGTAGCTCGGACAGCGGCTTCATGGTCATCAACAACGGTTTCAGCTCTTTGTGCTCTGGCTCCACTGGAGTGCCTCCAAGGATTGACGACGGGCCCAACGGGCGACGTGGGTCACGCTACAACCACATCCGCTCTCCAATCGGGCTTGTCGCCCGAATGGCGGCACCGGCTTCGGCATTGGTCGCGCATGGGATGCGGGACGAGTCGTATCGGCCAGGCGATTGAACCAAGGACCTCTATTGACATTGCACAGCCCGCTGGTTCATTGCGTGTGCGCCAATGCGGCGAGTGCGCCAAAAGATCTTCGTCGGAGACGGAGATGTCACGCCGAAGACTGTCCGGCGAAACACGGCGGCCTGTACCGTGCATCCGCGTCCGTACAACCGCCGCAACGCGGTACAGGCTCATGCTCGACTGCTGAGTCGCCTCAGCGAGGAAGGAGTGCATGCAAGTGTGGGAGGAACGTCTTGCGTAATAGTCGTGTGGAGGTTACCAGCACATATTCAGCGCTGCTAGACGCTGTCGATAGTCGGATGACCGATCATTGTCAACGTCGCGGCGTCGGTAAGCAGGCATCGACAGGAGCAGCTGTGTGACGGTGCTCGCCGGTGGTGAATCCGGAGATCTAGGCCAGTTCCAAGAGTGTTTCCGTACGCGCATTGCCACGCGGACGCGCGATGATTGGCCACGCGACGCTACCGGCACCGTGGCCGCCTGCACCCACGACCCGACCGCCACCGGTAGGGGGCAGACCGCAGGCACCATCACCGTGCGAACAGTAGCTTCGAATTCGCTGTCAAGCCGCTCGGCGAGTCCGTGGATCTCGTCGTCGAAGTCTCTGTCGTCGTGCTCGGAGTATTCGTGGAAGAGAAGACGGCAGCCGTGAAGGCCGTCGAGGAGGTCTGCGAGCAGTTCGTGGGTGGGCCGGAGCGGGTCGGGACCGAGCAGGCGGCGACGAAATGCCTGTACCTCGTGACCCGCAGCCTGGACTCGACAGAGACGGGCCACGCCCGATGGACGAAGCGCGGGAAGCCAGTGATCAACGCCTTCGCCATCACATTCGGTGACCGCCGGCCGGGAGCCGAAACCGACTGGACAACCACGCCGGAAACACCGATCACGGGATAGCCCTCGGTGGAGTAGGTGCCGTGTGGTGCATTCGGGTATGGGGCGACAGTTGCCAGGTCGTACCGGGAAGAATCGGTTCTTGTGCGCACACCGAGCGATAACCCTGACCTGCAGGCGATGGTTGACCACCTGCGGAGAGCATTGGACACGCAACCTGTGATCGATCAAGCAAAGGGCATGCTGATGCTGCTGTGGTCACAGCCCGCGGACGACGCGTTCAGTCAATTACGGTTGATTTCCCAGCGTGCCAACGTCAAGTTGCATGAAGTGGCCGCGGTGGTGGTCGCGTCGGGTATCAGACAGCCTTCGCCAGTCGAGGAGGCGACCGCCGCGAAGGTGCTCACCGAGCTTGGCTGGGCTTTGGGGCGAAACCTTCTCTGAAAATCTGGTGCGGCGATGGGTGAGATATCGGGGTGTGTCGACGGCTGATGCGGCGACACCGGCCCGGACCTGAGCGGCGGCCTGGGTCAAGCGCGCCGGGCCCACGGAACCATCGTCGCTCGTTGACCTCCCGAAATGGCTTCAGCGGCGGTGGATCCGGGGTGGCCGGGCGCAGCTATGACGATGCTTTGCTCGGCGAAACCGTACTTGGCTTCGGAGTATTCCCGCGATCGTGTTATCCACCGATGCGGCCCTATCTGGTTCGTGGTAGCTGATTCGAGTGTAACGACTCTGAACGGGTTGACTGAGAAGCGATGACACTGCTCACGGGGTTTCTGCTGTTCAACGGCCCTACTTGCAGGCTGCGAACGGTTTTGTCGTGATTGTGCGGCGTTCGTGCACGTGGGGCTGAAGGAACGATTTCGCGATACGTGGTTATTCTCTGTGTGCGATGTCGGTCGTGATGTCGTCCGGTAATGCCGGTTGTGAATCTCGGTCAGTTGTGGAGTCAGCTGCTATGTCGAACGTGGGCGGTCGGAAGGGCGACGCGACGCTTGTCGGTCGTCTGATGACTCGTGCGCTCGTCGTAGTGGGAGGGGCTATGGCGGCTACGGCCGCCGGATGGCTGGCAGGTGCGGTGTCGGCGCAAGCCGATACCGCCGATGGTGTGCCCGCTCCGAGTGCTCAGCTGGATCCGGTCGAGGATGATCAGTCGCTGGTGCCGGAACAGTTGCGAACGGATGAACCCGCGCTGGAAATGCCGTCTCGCTTGATCGAGGCGACCGAGGTGCCGTCGCTGGCGCAAACACCGGTGAAGGTGGGGAATTCCCTAAGCCGTGCCGGTGTGTCGCCGGAGTACCTCACCAAGCTCGCACATCCGGTGGTCGGCGTTGTGGCGGAAACGGTCGCCAAAACTCAGCGCACGGCGATCGCGGTAGTGGACGCCATCGCTTTACGTGAGCTCGCTGATCCTCCTCGTGATCACGCAAGTACGACAACATCGGTGAACGCCGGTTCGCAAGCGAGTCCGGATGCCGCCTCACTCGAGTCGGCTATCCGAAGTGACGCGAGTGACGGCGTGGCCACAGCCGAAACGCCATCTCGGCAGCGTGGAGCGACTGACTACAGGACGCGAATCCCGCATGAGCGCCATCCGGATCTCGGTGCGGTGACCACGCGTTCGCCGTGGTCGGCGACCTTGACCTGCGGGGCTTCGGTGAATACCAGTGCGGGCTGTGCGTGTGGCGCTGCCGGTATCGGCGATCTGCCGGGCACTGAGACGCGGGATCTCCGGTTGGTGCCGGTAAGGCATGCCGCGGAGCGCTATTCCGTCCGGTCGGCGATGATCCGGCCGGGCGTCACACCTGCCTGACCCGGCACGGCCGGGGTTCACCAAGACTGCTTGCTTCACACTGTCTTGACGAATCTGTCAGGGTGGCATTTTGGCGCGCCACCATTATCGGCGTTCGCTCGCCTGAAATCTCTTTCATTTCACTTTCTTCTCGATCAATACCGCGGCTCGCGGTTGATCATCTCTCAACTGATTACCCAGGAGTATTTGTCATGCAGAATTGGATGAAGTACGCGCTGCAGGCCACGCTGGTGAGTGGCGGTCTGCTGATGTTGGGCACCGGTATCGCCTCGGCGGCCGAGAACGTCGATCCCGATGTGCCGGCGTCGGTGCTGGACCAGCACGTTCTCGCTCCCGCGGTGAGTGGTCTCGCCGATGCGGTGAAGCAGGCACAGCCGCTGCGGCAGCTGGACACCGCTAGCCAGAACACTGTCCGGCCCATTGCGGACACCGTGGATGGAACGCCGGCGATCGTGACGCCGGTGGGGCCGGTTCACGCGGTGCCACTTGAGCTGTTCCAGGTCGCACCGCCGCAACTCGGCGATCTCGCCGACGACGTGCGCGAGCCGGACCTCAACGCGCCGCTCGGCGCAGAGCTTGGCGCCGACGAGATCCCGCTCTTGCCGGTCCTGTCGCGTGCGGAGACTGTGGGGGACGTGCTTCCGGTTACCTCCGCGCCGTCGGTTCCTTTGACCGGCACGGTCACGACCGATCCGTTTGATCCCGGGGCGGGTACCAGGGTGACCGCCCTCCACGCTGACGCGCCCGAGGTGGCGACCACCTATGATGCCCCCGTTCTCAATCCTCCGGTCGTGTCGGCCGGATCGGGTACTCGGCGAGACGATGCACCCGCGTCGACACTTCCGCTTCTGGGCGGAGTACCGCTGGGTGACGGCGGTTCTCTGCTCCCGACGACGCTGCCCACAAATGGTGGCGTGCCCGTCCTCGGTGACCTCACTCACCTGATTCCGAGCCTTCCGGTGCTCGGTCGAGGCGGGATGCCCATCGGGTCGGTGGCGCCTTCTCTGACGACGAAGGGAAGTTCGGGCGTGATGAGCACGCAGAAACTGGCCAACTCAGGTACGGCCCTGACGCGTCAGTAACGCGTCACTGCGGTTGAAGAAGGGGCCCGGACACGGATATGTGTCCGGGCCCCTGGTGTGTCTGCGTCTCCCTGACGACCATTGTCGCTGCACCAGATGGCCTGTCGTGTTCAGCTTGCCGCGCACCCATCGATACCCGGCAGGAGCGTAGGAACGACAGATGAAACGGGAGAGCAGACGCGGGCTGGGCGGCGAAACTAAGAGCTCGGCCCGGACGTCACCCGCGGTGGCTTCCGGACCAACCGGTCTTGCCGGCCACGGCGCTCACGTCGTGGCTGATGGCGCCGTTCTCCCCGGCCGCCGTGTACCACTTGTGGTAAGCCGAGTACTGAGGGGCAGCGACTGCCTGCACGCCTTCGGAGACAGCACCGTCGGGACCAGCGGACAGATCGCTGGACTCGTACGCGGCGTGGTGGTCGCTGGCATGACTCACGACATGCGAGGACGTCGCGCCGGTCATGTCCGCCGTCTTGGTTGATTCCGCGTATGCGACGTGCGAGGGACTGGCTTCCCGCACGGGCCGCACCGGGGCGGGACGGGTCGTCTGCACAGGCTGGACCCGTGCGGGACGCCGCTTCGAGGTGTACTCGCGATCGCCGTCGGTGTGGGCTACCGGCTGCTTTCCGTGGTGGTAGGTCGGGCGGCCGGGCTTGTCTTCGACGGGCCAGCCGTGGTGCGTCCCGGACTCGACTTCCTTGGTGTGCAGGACCACGGCTCCCATCGGCCCGGCGAGTACGGCGTTCTCCTCGGCCCAGTGGTTTCCGTGGTGGTCGGTGATGGAAGCGGTGTGAATCGTCCCGGCACCACCGATTCCGGCGAAGGTGGCGGAGGTTTCCTTGCCTGCGAACGTGCCAGGGCCATGGTCTCCACCGGCCATCGCGACACCCGCGGAAAGAAGAGAGAGAGGAACGACGGCCGCAGTCGCCAGTGCCCATCTACGCAAGCCAGTCATGATTGTTGTGATCCTTTCGAGCTGGGGATACCTAACACGAATCGAGTCACGAAAATCGACTCCGAGCAGAACGCCTGCCCGATCGACGACATTACCTGGATCGGTATCGAGCAAAAGATCTTCTTGGTCATCATACCCATTCGATACCGCGATCCTCATCATTATTCAGGTCGCGACGACACCATGGCAGTACCGTTGTCCGAGGTTCGATCCGGTCCCCGCGCGACGTACGGATGGGGTCCCGGGCCAAGACGGGAAGCGGGTGATCTGCTTATCGAGCTTCTGCGGCTGGTGACGGGGGTGAGGAGACGGAGACCGGGCCGCGTATGCGACACTGCGCGCCGAACGGACTGGGTGTCCCGGACCGCGCTCACTTCGGGCAAAAAAGAAACGCCCCGGTGCACCTCTGACCGGGACGCTTCTCTCGCTGATGTCCTTCCGCGGGCGCTTTCGTGTCAGGCCCGGCGCTCGGAGCGCGGATTCGTCAGCGTGACCAAGGTTAGCCGCGCTATTTCCAGAGTGGAAGTGTTATCCGAGATCAGCAATCCCAAGAGTGTACTTCCTGGCTTGGGGAAAACTGGAGACGATACTCCTGTTGCGGAAACCAGGGTGCTCTCGGACAGGTGAATTCGGTCTTTCGGGGGAGCGGCCGGCGTGCGGGTCATGCCGGATGACGCGATACGTCTGGATGCGAAGCGGCGCGATCAGCCGGGCGCTGCCGAAGACCCGAGGTAGACGACCAGCTGACGAGCCGCTGCTCGCTGTGGGGCGAAGGGAGCAGAACGGCTAGTCGATGAGTTTCCTTCGCATCCCTTGCACGACGGCGTGAGCGCGATCTGTGGCTGAAAGCTTTCGGAATAGTCGCTGTGCGTGCGTTTTGATGGTGTCTTCCGCCAGATCGAGGTCGCTGCCGATCTCGCCGTTGGTCTTGCCCATGCTTATCCCGCGCAGTACCTCCATCTCGCGTCTGGACAAGTCGGCACCCGTCTCGGACGTCGTGCGTGGGTGCGGCATGGCCGCGGACTCTGACGTGCGGGTGGTCGAGCTTGCTTCGCAGGCGAGGAAGCCTGCTGCTCCCTCGCCTATCGCCTTGATCGCGAGGGGGGTGAACTCGGGTGCTCCGAAGAGAATGATCCTCGTCGCAGGACGTATCGAGGTCAGTGTCCTGATGGTGTCCGCCAGTACGTCAGGGCGTGTGCGGACGCTGAGGAGGACCATGTCGGCAGGCGAAAGGCGAAATTTGACAAGCAGTTCCGCGGCGGTGATCGCCGAATTTATTCGCTGTATCTCCGGCGCGTTGACGAGCAGACGAGCCATGCGGCCGCAGGCTTCACGTCGGCCATCCAGAACAAGAGCATCCACTGCTCCGACCTCCGATATCCAAGATGCTGGGTCGCCAAGTGGTCAACCATCGTCAGAGGCAGGGCCCGGCGTCGTGCCGCAGATTACACATGTGCCGATCAGGAGCTGGGCTTACACCCCCGGGTTTTCCCGGTGATAGTCCCGAAAAGCGCCTTGCGGACGCGTGCGCAGCGCTGAAACTCGGACCGGCTGAGGCCGGAAGAACAATCCTACCGAGTGAGCCGGGCACTGGTTCTCGTGCCGGCCATGACCTCGTTCGGTCTAATTTTTCGCCCAGTTTCAGATCCTTCGGCCTCCTGTGGCATCCGTCGGAGGGCGGCGATCCGCTCCTTCTTTCGTCGCCGGTAGGTAGCTGACTTCGCTTTCGTGCCGCAGGTTCCCATGCCGCACCGGCGCCGTCGGCCGCCGTGGGAGAGATCGCAGAACAACCGGCTGCAGTCCGGGTGCTCGCACTCGCGGATCCGGGCCGTGCGCGGGCTGTTCAGCAGGGAGATGGCTTCGCGCGCCACGTGGAGTGTGCTTGCCACAGGTCGCCCAGATTCTCGATGCCGGGGTCGCGGTCAGATCGAGGCAAGGGCAGTCGCTGAAGTAGGTCGACACCAACACGACGCGATCTTGACCTGGCAGGTCTCCCTTCGCCAACCGGTCGCTTGACACGCCAATATTTGCTACACAAAAGGACGTCCGGCTCGCTCAGTCGTCGAAACTCCTGCGGCAAAAGAAACACGTAACCCGAGTGGGCTACGTGACGCGTGATCAGAGGATCGCGACCCCTACACGATGGTGGTCCGAGGTGGAAACACCCAGGTCGAATCAGTACTTTTCCCGGCACAGGTCGGAAACACCTCATTGCCGCCTGTCCGACGCATCCGTCGATTCAAGGAGCTTTCATGCTGAAGAAGATCGGTTTCGTCGCGGCCGCCATGGCCGCCGGTGCCTTCATCACCGGGGGCATCGCCTCCGCCGAGACCCCCGGTGACTACGACGTCTACGACGTGCACGAGCAGGTCGGCTTGGTCAACCTGAACAACATCGACGCGCTGCACAATGTCAACGGCACATTGGGTGTGTGCGGTAACGACGTCAACGTGCTGGGTGTGCAGGTCCCGATCCGTGACTCGCTGAACGGAATCGGCGTGCCGATTCTCTCGCCGGGAGTGACCAAGGCCCAGGGCAACTCGCCGTACAACTGCGCTTCCGGTGGCGTGATCGACGGCGGAACGTCGCAGAGCAACTAGAGGTCCCCCTCGCCGCGGCCGCCCGCAAGGTGTCGGAAGCCGGCCGGGTCGAGGGTACCGGCGATTCGCGGCGACGTTGTGAGACGGGGCCGGGAGACGAGCAGCGTTGCGCGTTCTCGCTTCGTTTCCCGAAACCGCGGTGACCCGCGGCGACGCCGGTCCGGTGGGGCCGGTCACCACGCCCAGGGGTGGTCGGCCCCATCCGCCATCGAGAAACCCAACAGAGACAAGCCCGATACAGGCTGCCCTCGATGCGCCTGTTCGGGTCCGTGCCCCACCGAGACCGTCGGTGAGGCTTTTCGAAGGAGTCAGGACACAGTGATCAAGCAGCTCGGATTCGTCGCCACCGCTCTCGCCGCCGGAATGGCGATCGTCGGCGGATCCGCCTCGGCGCAGGGCATCACCGTCGCGGGCCACGAGGTCGACCACAACGACCAGACCGGGCTCGCCAACGTGCAGAACCTCGACGCGGTCCACAACCTCAACCTCGTCGGCGGCGTGTGCGACAACAACGTCAACGTCCTCGGCGTCCAGGTCCCCGTCCGCGACGTCGCCGAAGGCATCGCCGTTCCCGTCCTCTCGCCGGGCCAGACCGAAGCAGAAGGTGCGACTCCGGACAACTGCGCGAGCGGCATCATCGGAGACGGCGGGACGGTTCAGGAGAACTGAGCGACCCCGAGACGAAGCCGCCGCGTGGACCTTCTCCGCGCGGCGGTTTCGTGCGTTCTGAGCCATGATCCAGCGGGCTGTGCAGGAGAAGCCAGGCTCTCGGCACGGTCCGAGTCACCTGGCCCCGCCCTCTCGCCGCCCCGATCGGCAACTGCTTTCGATCTTGCCAGAAGCGATATCCGCCGCCACCCGAGTCATCCGATCCGGGGCAAGTATCGCCCTCAGGCTGCCGGGACCGGTGCCGAGGTGATCACGGGCAGTGTGCCTGCCCCGGACAGCTGCGAAGGAATCGGACGATCGGAGCTCGCGAGAGCACGTTGTGCAGTCCGGGAGACCCGTCCGGCCACTCGATCGACAGGGCGACAGAGGAAGAATTATTGCCGTAGTCGCTCTCCGACAGTGTCCGGTCCCCGTTCACCGTGTTCACCAGGGTGTAGGTGCCCGACGGGACGTCGGTGATGTCGAGCCACTGAAAGTCGACGTCGTACTTGTAGTCATCGCCCGAGCCGACGGAGATGCCTTCGACGACGTCGAGTGCGTCCGGCTCGTGATGACGGCAATTGTTGGCGCGCAGGCGTTCGGCGAGCTTCGCGTCCGGTCCGGTCGTTCCCGGGACATGGGGAGGCTTGACCGCGTCGGCGATCGGGAAGCGATCACCGAGACAGAAACCGTTCTTGCGATCGGCGACGACGACTTCGCCCTGTTGTGAGACCAGCGTGAAGCGTTCGAAGTTCATCAGGTGCCAGTGCTGGTGTGCCATGGCCGGTTCGTAGTACGTGAAGGTGCGGGTGGGACGTTGGGCCGCGGCGTAGCTGTCCGGTATGGAGCCGTCTTTGGTGTTGCGTAAAGCCTGGCGGACGGACATGCGGTGCTGCGTCGTGTCCTGTCGCCGGCCGTAGAGCAGCAGTGGTCCATCGCCGATGTTCTCTTCGGAACTGGTGAAGCGGAGCCGTACGGCTTTCGCCGCCGTGGGGAGGACACAACGGCCGTTCGGCGCGGCCGGATCGATGACCATGCAGACATCCCAGTCGACGCAGCGCACAGGATCACCGGTTTGGCCGCCGGCGCAACCCGGAGGTGCTTGCCTGAGATCGGGAAGCAGGAGACTCGAAGACGCGTCGGAGCGGGGGACGGATGTCGTGGTGGCGGCCACGACGAGCACGGCCGCCAGCGTCAGGTACTTCTTGAACAAGTGAGAGGCCCGTTCTGTGCGCGGCCTGTCGGCCGCCCTGTTCGAGTGTGACTCTGTCTGGTCGACGCCGACGAGGGATCACACCATGGATTGACTGATTCCCTTTTCCGAAGGCTTCACCGAGTAGCGTTGCGGGTGCGAGCAACTGTCGAAAGGACATCGTATGTCTTCCCCCGTCGTGATGGTATGCGGTACTCGCCCGGAACTCATCAAGCTCTCGCCGTTGATGCGGTATTTCGGAGACGATTGCGCCATCGTCTACACCGGACAACACTACGACGATTCGCTGTACTCCCGGATCCGCTCGACTCTCGTGCCCTCGCGGCGTTTTCAGGAGCTGGGGATCGACAGCGTCAGCCGGGGCGGGCAATTGGGGCAAGCGGTGAGCGCGGTGGACGAAGCTTTGTCCGGCAACTCGCGACCCGTGGTGCTGGTCCAGGGTGATACCACTTCGGCGCTCGCCGGCGCGCTGGCCGCAAATGCCCGCGAGCTTCCCCTGGTCCATGTCGAGGCCGGACTGCGGAGCCACGATCGTGCGATGCCCGAGGAACACAATCGCGTGCTGATCGATCATCTCGCCGACCTCTGCTGCGCGCCGACGGAGCTCAATCTCAAGAACCTGTTGGCCGAGAATATTCCTCACGAGCGGATCGCGGTCACGGGCAACACCATTGTCGAAGCGCTGCAGACAACGCTCCCGAGCACACCGGAGCGACGCGCTCAGTTGTCCGTTCGAGGACTTCGCGGTGACGGCTATGTCCTCGCGACCTTGCATCGGCCGGAGAATGTCGACGACCCCGATCAGCTGGCACGGATCCTGCGTGAACTCGGCAGGTTGCCTTTGCCGGTCGTACTTCCTTTGCATCCCCGGACGAGCAAGAATGTGCGGGATTTCGGCTTGACCCGGCTCCTGGTCCCGCTGCTGGTAGTCGAACCCCAGTCCTACCCGGACTTTCTCTCGCTCGCCTCCGAGTCGGCGCTCATCGTGTCGGACTCCGGGGGTATCCAAGAGGAGGCCAGTGTGCTCAAACGTCCGGTGATCGTAGTGCGCCGGAGCACTGAGCGGCCCGAGATCAACGGTGCCTTCGGGGTCCTCGTGCCACCCGGTCCGAGGATCGGCGCGGAAGCCGCGATGTGGCTGAACGACGTGAAAGGGCATCGTGAGCGTCTTCGTCTCATACCTTCGCCGTATGGGGACGGAACGGCCTGCCGCCGGATCGCGGACGCGATCGAGACGATGCTCCCGCGGGAGAATGCGCTCACTGCGCCGGCTCACCGGCTTCTCGCCGACTGAGGGTGTCAAGGAGGTGGCTGGTCGCGCGGTTGGCGAGCTTGACGCTCGAATTCCAGCTCGTGACGTCCGGATACACGTGCGCTGTGGTCGCCGACAACAGGTTTGTGCCGTCCACCACGATGGGCGGCCGGGTGGTGGAGTATCCGAGAGGATGCACCGGTTCGACGAACGGTGCCTTGAACACCCGCGCCGACTCGACATCCTCCGGGCGCAGTTCGGGAAAGAGCTCTCTGAGCTGAAGGGTCCATCGCGCGGCGATACGGTCAGGCTCGCCACGGTAGAGGCGAGACGAACGGTCGGTATAGCGAATGACGTACACCAGGTGTGAGCCATCGTGTGCGTCGGTCCCGGTGAGCGCGGACATCTCGACCACGCCGTCGAATTCCGTCCCGCAGCGCAGGACGGGTGTCCAGTAATGACCGGTGAGCTTCCGGCGGAGGAAGAACACTCCGGCGACGACCCCCTGGTAACGCAGATCGCTCTGGGGCAGGCGTGATGCGAGCGCGTCGTCGGCGAGCAGCCGTAACTGGGGCAGCGGCACGGTCGACAGCACCTTCTCCGCCGCGAGTACTTCGCCGTCGCCCACGGTGAGGGAGCAGCCGTCGGCGGTGCTTCCGATCCGGCGAACGGGCGTGGAGAGGCGGATCGTCCCACCTGCCTCCTCGATCGACGTCCGCAGCGCGTCGATGATCGCCCGGTAGCCACCTTTCGGGTATCCGCGTGTCGCGACGTTGCGCTCGCGTCCCAGCCGTTGCCACAGGTACAAGGCAGGGACATCGCCGAAGGAGGCCCCGAACTTCGAGCCGAACATCGGGGCGAAGAGCTCTTCCCAGATGCGGTCGCCGTAGAGCCCGCGCAGCCAGTCCTCGGTGCGGAGTGTGTCGAGGTCCCGGCCGCTTCCCAGCCTTCGTAACAACAAAGACACCACCCCGAAGCGGACGCGCTCGTGAAAACGCAGCGGGGTGAACCTCAAGAGATCCAGCGGGGAATTGAATCGATGGCGTCGACCTTCGACGATCATGCCCATCGTCGTCTTCCGCCAGCGCACCGCGTCTTTCAGCCCGACCTCGTCCATCAGGCCCAGGAGTTCGTCGTCGGTCGGCATTAGGCAGTGGTAGAAGCGTTCCACGGCCTGGCCCCCGTGTGAGAAGAAGGAACCGAGACCGCCGAGTCGGTCACCGCCCTCCAGTACCGTCACCTGTAGCCCGTGCCGGGTGAGCCGGTGGGCCGCGGCCAGGCCGCAGATCCCGCCACCGATCACCACGACCTGTGCGGAGTGGGCGGTCATCGGGACATCACAGCTTCCGGTAGGGCGCCGGGCTGAGCCGGTCGCGGACGAGCAGTTTCAGGTACTGTCCGAGTGTTCGCCGGAGTTTCAGCTTGCTCGGCCCCTGTTTGCGGTCGTAGCGCAGGGCGAGCGGGATCTCCCGGATCACCGGCCGGCAGTGGCGGAGCTTGAGCAGTAGCTCCACCATGCACGCGAAACCTTGCTCTTCGATGAGCCGATCGCCCCAGTGCGCCGAGGCTCTCGCCAGCAGAGTGGCGCGATAGGCACGGTAGCCGCTGGTGAAGTCGTGGACGCCGTCGAGATCGAGGGCGCGCCGGAAGAGTTGAGCGGCTCCACGTGACAGCAACCGCCTGACAGGTGGCGCCGTCCGGTCGTCGCCGCCGGGCACGAACCGCGAACAGATGGCGACGTCCGCTCCCGCCATGATCTCTTCGCGCAGCAAGCGGATCAATCCTGGATCGTGAGTGTCGTCCGCGTCCATGACGACGATGATGTCGTCGTCACCGGCCTCCTCCAGTGCGGCGCGGAGGCCCGATTGCACGGCACGACCGAGACCCAGGTTGACGGTGTGCCGGACGACGCGTACGTCCAGGCCGCCGAAACCGGATTCGGCCAAAGCGGCGGACCGGTCGGACGAACCGTCGTCGACGACCCAGACCGTGAGTACCTCGGTAAGCGCTGTCTCGGACAGACGCTCCAATAGTGAGGGCAAGGACGATTCTTCGTTGAACGCGGGCAGGACGACGTGCGCCCGTCCGCCGGACGGCGGCCTTTCCCGGCCCGGTTCCGCTCTCGTGGCCAGAGCGGTCTCAATGGCTGCCACGTCTTCCCTTCGGCTTCCTGGAATTATCGCGCGGCGGTAAACCTCGGTTCGGCCGCGAGGTCATATTCGGCTATGTTGAGCCCTTTCTTTAGGGTCGCCCGAAGTCCCCCGAAAGGAGGGGTATCCCTGAAAACACAACGTGTTCATCGGTATCCCCTGATAGGTGGATTCACGGTGTTCGTCCGATCGGGGCCGCCTTGTGTCCAGCCCGGGAAAACGCGGCGGAACGAAGTGTTCTTGGTCCGATCGGCTGGTTTGTGGCGAAGGTGGAAAAAATCGTGATGACGAAATCGATGCCGAACGGCCGGGCCGCCGGTTCCTTCGCTGGAGACGGGCAGGGGCGCGGACGGTGACCGAGCTGAGGACTCCGCCGCGCTCCGAGGTACCTCGAACCCGGCGATATCACAGGCTTGCCCCCACGACACGGAAACGTCCGTTGCTCACGAGGGTCAACGCCGTCGTGGTGTTGCTCGTCGTGGTCGACATCGTGGCTTTGCTGGCCGCGGCACAGCTGGCCGGGACCACCTCGCTCGAGACGATCGAGGCCGGAGTCGCCCTGGCAGGCGCCCGTGTCGCCGGCCGGGTCCATCGACGACGGCTGTGGTTGTCCTGGCTGCAGGACCTGCCGCGCTCGGTCGCCGCGTCGGGGATCGCGTTCGTGATGATCAGCTGTCTCCTGATCGCGTCAGCTCCATCGCGATCGGGACTGACCTCGATCCAGTACCTGGTGATCGGCTTCGCCGTGCTGAGCGAATGCGGGCGTGCGTGGGTGTTCGCTTTCGGGCGATGGGGACGCAGACGATTCCGCCGCTGTGATCGCGCCATCGTGGTGGGCGCGGGTGCCAGCGGAGGCGACTTGATCCGCACCATGTTGCGCCATCCGGAATTCGGTCTCCTCCCGGTCGGGTTCGTCTCCTCCGGCGCTGACAGCGAGACTTCCCGGTTGCCGGTCGAGATCGTCCGTGACGGCTTGGCCGAGGCCATCGTCCGTCACGGTGCGGGCACGGTGGTACTGGCACACGCGGACGAGAGGGACAGTTCCGTCGTCGACGCGGCGATCACGGCACATCGGCTGGGGTGTCTCACCTTGGTCCTGCCGAGGCTGTTCGCGCTGTGCCCGGACCGGGGCGGGGTCGACCGGCTTCGAAGTTATCCGCTGATACGCCTGGCCGGGTCACCCACTCGCCGGCCGAGCTGGCTGATCAAGCGGGTGATCGAAACCACGCTGGCCGCCGTCACGCTCGTCGTCCTGGCTCCGGTCATCGCGCTGTGCGCGGCGGCGGTCTTGCTGGAGAGCGGGCTTCCGGTGATCTTCCGGCAAGTACGCGTAGGGGTGGATGGAAGAACCTTCGTCCTCTACAAGCTCCGCAGCGTCCGCCAGGACGCGGCCGACGATTCGGCGACGCGATGGTCGGTGGCCGGTGATCGCCGGGTCGGCCCGGTGGGCCGGTTCCTGCGAAGATCCTCTTTGGACGAATTGCCCCAGCTGTGGAACGTCGTACGCGGGGACATGACCCTGGTCGGTCCACGCCCGGAGCGCCCGGTTTTCGTCGAGGAGTTTTCCGCTGTCCACGATTTCTACCGGAACCGGCACCGGGTCCCGACCGGGCTGACCGGCCTCGCGCAGGTCCACGGCCTCCGCGGTGATACCTCGATCGCGGACCGAGCCCGCTACGACAACTACTACATCGCCAATTGGTCGCTCTGGCTCGATGTCAAGATCGTCATACTCACGGTGGGAGAACTGTTTTGCCGAAGGCAGCGTTGACATCCGCTCGCACGTTCGCGATCCGGCTCACCGCCGGATGTGTCGTCCTGGCCCTGGTCGCGGGATGCGTGGCCAGTTCCGCCGTCCAGGTGCCGGCGCCGCCACCGAGACCGCTGGCGCCGTGCGCCTGGTGGTACGGCATCGGGCAACCGCCGACGACGCACGAGCTCAAGGTCGCCGCGCAGCGCTACGCCGTAGTGGTGCTCAACGCCGATCAGACCTCGGCGATGCGGACGCTGCGCGAGCTGAATCCCCGGCTGAAGATCCTGGTGTACAAGGATCTGTCCAGCACTCGCAACTACCCGGGCGCGGTGGACGGTGGCGAGGACGCCAAGTTCCTGCCCAGCGGGATCGGTTACGTCGCCGCGCAGCGGGGACATCCCGAGTGGTTCGCCACCGACGTCCAGGGCCGGCGCATCGAGTGGAAGGGTTATCCGAAACACTGGCAGATGACTGTGTGGGACAAGACTTATCAGCAGGCTTGGACTTCCGCGGTCGTGGCCGAGGTGACCAGGGAGGGCTGGGACGGGATCCTGGCCGACAACGACTTCAACTCACTGAGCCACTACTCGGCGGCGGTCCTCGCCGGCACCGCGTCCGAGGCCGAGACCGATCGGAAGCTGCGCGACGGCCTGGACGCGTTTCTCTCGCTGATCGGTGAAGCGGCGCAGAAGGCGGGCAAGCTGTTCGTGCCGAACGTGTCGGAGACCCATCTGCAGCCCGGCAGGTGGACGGCCCATTCCCGGTTCGGTGGCGCCATGGAGGAGAATTTCGGCTTCCGGGAGAACGGTGGTACCGGCGGCCTGCTCACCTTCCGGGGCAACGAATTCCAGGAGCTCCGGGCACAGGCGGCACTCGGCGAGTCGATGTTGCTGCTCGTCACCCGTACCCGGTCCGCGCAGGAGGATCGGGCGGGCTACGCCAGTGCGGCGTTGCTGGCGGGCCCGCGGACGTGCTGGACCCCTGCCACCACCGACGATTATCGCGACCCCGAATGGTCCGCCCTGCAGGGCAGCGATCTGGGCGAGGCGGTCGACGCCGCCGGCCGTCAACCGAACGGGGTGTGGACCCGGACGTTCACCAGAGGGTGGGTGGCGGTGAACCCCACCTCGGCCACCCAGACCGTGACACCTCCCGCGGGGCTTGTGGCGGCGGGCAGCCCGGCACCACGGCCTCCGAAATCCTCGGTGCCGGCCTCACCCTCCTCCTCGACGCCGGTGACGTCCATCGAGCTGGCGGCCGCCGACGCGGTGGTGATGGTCAAGCCGGAGTAGCACGCCGTCCTGACGCGAGAGTCGCGTACAGATCGAGATGACGTCGCGCGCAGATGTCCGGCGCGAACCGCTGCCTGGCCCGCTCCGCGAGGAGGGTGCCGGTCCGAGCGGGATCAGGGTCGGCGAAGAGCGTGCGCAAGCGGTCGGCGAGAGCGGGCACATCCCCCGGGGGAACCAGGCCGGTGGGGCCGAGCATGTCGGCCACACCTCCGGTATCGGTGGCGACGACGGGTTTTCCCGCCGTCATCGCCTCCGCGACGACCAGCGGTTGCTGCTCCATGGTCGAGGGCACCACGAGTGCGTCCGCTGCCGCCATCAGCGACGGCACGTCCGGACGGAAGCCCAGAAACGAGACTCTTCCGTTCAGCGGGGCCACCTGCGCGGCGCTCTCCGCCACGGCTCGTTGTGGTCCGTCGCCGACCACGGTCAGCGTGGCGGCGGGCGGCAGGACACCGGGGTAGGACAACGCCGCGAGCAGATCCAGGATTCCCTTGCGTTCCACCAGAACCCCAACGAAGATCAAGTGCCGTACCGGTCCCCTCGGCGGAAGCGCCGCGGCGGGTTCGACGCAGTTGTCGATCCTCGTCAGGCGGTCCGCCGGGACGCGTAACCGCCGGCGAAGGAACCACTCCATGGCCTCGGCGGGCACGACCGTGCGATCGAGCATTCTCGCGACCACGGAGTCACCCGCCAGGACCGCCCTGGTGTAGGCGGAAGGCCCCGGGGCCGCGGTTCCGCCACGAAACCACGGCTCGGTGACGTCATCCGGAACGCCGTGGTAAGTCTGGACCAGAGCCGGACGGTCGGCGGCAGGAGAACGCAGCCCCGCCAGGACGAGTCCCGCACGGCGATCCTGAGCGTGCACCACATCCGGACGCCAGCTCCGGATCGTCGCCCGCGCCTGGCTCGCGGCGAAGAGGTTCCGCTTGCTCGCGACGAGCAGATGCTCGTGATCCCCGTCGAGCAGGTCCGCTCCTCGCGCGGGCCTGGGGCCGAAAACCCGGACGTCGAGGCCCGCTTCGCGCAGCGTGGCAGCGAGACGCACGGTGACGTCCACCGGCCCGCCGCGGTCCTGGGTCAGAAGATAGGCGATACGGTTCACCGGATTCGCTCCGTGTACTTGAGTTTGTCGACGAGGGCCGTCACCTGGTCGCTCATCCGGCTCCGGTCGAAGGACAGTTCGGCACGATGCCGGCCGCGTGCGCCTTCGAGTCGCGCCAGTTCCGGGTCCGCGAGGCGAGTGGCCACCGCCTCCGCGAGCCGTGCGAGGTCACCCGCCGGGAGCACGACACCCGCGTCGGCGACACTCTGGCGTATCCCACCGACGTCGAACGCGACCACCGGCCGTGCGCACGCCATGGCTTCCAAAGGCACGAGCGCCATCCCCTCGGCGCGTGAGGGAAGCACGACGACGTCCGCGGCGGTGTAGAACGCGGCGGCGTCTTCGGTATGTCCGTGCCACCGGATCGATCCGTGCGCCGCCACCGGATGGCTCTCGCGCCAGAGTGCGCCCATCGGACCGTCACCGGCGAAGACGAGCCGTGCGTCCGGTACCCGCCGGAGCACATCCGGCCAAGCCGTGAGCAACTGATCCTGTCCCTTGAGCTCGGCCAGCCTACCGAGACAGACAGCGATCGGAGCCTGCTCGGGCAACCCGAGCCGCCGTCGTGCCGTGACCCGGTCTCCGGGTACGAACCGCGCCGTGTCGACGCCATTGCAGACGACCTCCGCGGCCGCGGAGATACCCGTCCTCCGGCCGACGTCGAGTTCGTCATCGCTGACGCAGACCACGAGGTCGGTCCACCGGCAGGCGAACCGTTCCCAACCGGCCGACGCCCGTCTCAACGGTCCACGCACGGTCTCGAACGACCACAGATGCGGCTGGAACAGGGTAGGCAGGCGACCGCGGACCGCCAGCCGACCGGCCAGCCCCGCCTTCGAACTGTGCAGGTGCACCACGTCGGCCTCCAGACCGGCGAGGAGACGGCGCAGTCTCAGCGTTTCCGCGGCCACCCGGAGGCCGGGGGAGCGGCTCGCGGCCCAGCCCCGCACCTCGATGCCTTGTAGGCGGGCCTGCTCGGCGAGCCAGCCCGACGGTGGGCAGACCACGGTCACCGACCAGCCCTGGTCCCGCTGCGCCATCGCGAGATCGAGGACGATCACCGCGACCCCCGCGGTCACCGGCTGCGAGACGTGCACGACCTTCACCGCGCCCTCCCTCGCCGAAAGGCGGCCAGCTCGTCGCGCTGAACGAGCATGGTGGCGCCGACATAACCCACGACCAGCACCGCTCCTTCGCCGAGCGTGCCGACCGGCGAGTCCGCCGGACCGAGCCAGCCCGCGTAGGCCAGGAGCACGGCGGGCAGCGCGCCGAGCAGACAGGCACCCAGTAGCCGGGCGGCGATTTTGGCCAGCTCGGGGGCCGGGGGTGCCACGTCGAGCGAGGACAGCACACGCCACGTGATCGGGACCATCAGCCAGGCCGTGACGAGTTGGACCGCGGCCACCGTCTCGATACCGAGCCGGGCCCAGAGCGCCAACCCTGCCACGAGCAGAGCCAAGTGCGCGCTTTCGAGCGCCAGGTACCGGCGAGCGTGGCCGGTCGCCTTCACCGCCTGGTACCAGATCTGCAACAGGCAGATCCCCAGCCCATATCCCGCCAACAGGATCAGTGGGCCCGCGGCGTCCGCCCACCGCGCACCCAGCACCACGACATGGCCGGAAAGCACGATCAGCATGAGATACAGCCCGCAAGCGACAACCAGGACCGCGCGGGTGAAGCGCGTGACCACACCGCCGAGCGAGCCGCCTTCCCTGCGTATCCGGGTGAAAACCGGGAAAGCCACCGCGCCCAGGACGACCGCCACCATGATGTAGGGCACCCATGCCAGCCGATACGCCAATGAGTAGACACCGACCGCGTCCGGCCCGTGCAGTCGCCCGACGGTCAGGTAATCGAGGTTGACCAGGAGCGCGCCGACGACGGCCGCGGGGCCCACGACCGCGGCCCAGCTCAGGACCTCCGTCGCCGCCTCGGGGTCCCAGCCCGGCCGGACACCACCGCCCACGAGCGCGCCGAGAAGTGGCTGGGCGACCGCCGTGCAGACGAGCCCGATCACCAGGGAAGCCGGACCGATCCCGGCGATGGCGAGCACGACCGTCAAGGCCGCGCCCACGACCGCGGCGCCGCCGTCGGGCACCAGCCGGCGACGGAAGTCCAGCTTGCGATGCAGCAGGCCCATCTGGACACCACCGGCGGCGGAGAAGGGCAGGCTCACCGCGGCCAGCCGGACCAGTCCGGCGGCGTCCGGAACACCCAGTACCGCAGTGATCGGATCCGCGGTGGCGGCGAGGACGAGGGCCAGTACCAGCCCCACGCCCACACTCAGGGTCAGCACGGTGCCCGCCAGCCGGCGCGGATCCCGTTCGGTACGGCCGATCACGTCGTAGACACCGATCGACTGCACCACCTGGCCGAGGTTGACCAGAGACACCGCCAACGCCACGACACCCAGTTGTCCCTCGGTCAGCAGAGCCGCCAGGACGAGTGTCACCAGCATCTGACTGCTCTTGCTGATCAGGTTGACCATGCCGAGCCACAGCGAGCCCCGGACCGCTTTCGTTCCCAGATCGCTCATCGGACGCTCAGGGCGGTGAGTCGCGGCGCGGCTCGCGTCCCGGTCGACCGGAGAGCCGCCGCGACGGCCAAGATCCACGCGAGGACCACGGCGGCCCCGTCGATCGTGACAGCCGTTCGTGAGCCGAACAGCGACATCACCGTCGAGTCCACCGTGTACAGATGGAGGAACGGCACCGCCAAGGCCGCGACCGCGAAGGCGGCCGTTCTCCAACCGGCACCGGTCCGGTAGTGCCACCACGACACGGTCACCGCGGCCATCGCGGGCACCGCGATCAGCACGTCTCCTGGCTGATGTACGACACAGGTCACCACGGCCAGACAGGTGAGCAGGTCGGCCATCGGCTCCGCCGCCGGCTGGTCCAGCCGTCGCAACAGCCGCACGGTCGTGACCAGTACGCCTGCCAGCGCCGCCGGCTCGATGCCGGGCGGAGCCCAGCCGGTGACGCGGAAGAACACGGCCGCGATGTCGATGCGTTGAGAAGTAAAAGAATCCACCGCTCCGTAACCGGTGGACCGGGCGTGGGTGAGGTTCGCGACCACGACGTCGAGAAAGGCACCGATCCCCCCGGTCCGGAGCACCAGCAGCACCACGATCGGCAGGCTCGCCATGGCCGCGACAGCGGTCCCCGTCAGCGCCACCCGCCGCGAGCCCCGCGCGAACAGCAGGACCGCCAGCGGGAAACCGTACTGTGGTTTGAGCCAGGCGAGAGCGAGTGCCGCCGCCGCCCATCCCGGCCGGTCCCGCCGCGCCAGCAGAGCCCCCGCCGCGCCGAGCGCGATCAGCGGGTTGACCTGGCCGACGTACAGCTGAGCCTTGCCGACCTGACTGATGACCAGCAGTGCCGCGACCACCGCGGTGGTGACGGTGAGGGAAACGGGCACGACCCGCCGGACCGCGTGCGCGGCCAGGATCGCGAGCGCGATCAGCAGCAGCAGCGACAACACCGCGAAGGCCACCGCGCCCACCCGGTAACCGGGTAGCGCGAACGGTGAGTGAAGAAGGAGATGGTAAGGCTGGTAGAGGTTGAAGTCCTGGCGTACCGGCCAGTGCGCGAACATGGCGGCGGGATCGTAGGGATTGCCACCGCCGAGGAACTCCTTGATCGGGAAGTACAGTGCGTCACGGAAGTCCTGCAACCGCACTTCGGCGGGGTCGGCCGGTGCTTGCCACGACGGCTTCAGCGCGTGCCACGCACCAAGCGAGCCGGCAAAGACCGCGAGCAGCAGTGCGACACGGTGCCTCGCGCTCATGCCAGGACCACCGCGAGCAACACGGCGTCGGGAGGAAGCACACTCGCCGTCGCGACGAGTTCGTCGTACCGATGCCGTCCGGCCACGATCACCACCGAGGAGCCGCCTGCCGGAGC
This sequence comes from Amycolatopsis thailandensis, assembly GCF_002234405.1. Classification (GTDB taxonomy): domain Bacteria; phylum Actinomycetota; class Actinomycetes; order Mycobacteriales; family Pseudonocardiaceae; genus Amycolatopsis; species Amycolatopsis thailandensis. The sequence continues at coordinate 75,416 of NZ_NMQT01000051.1, forward strand.
ATCCGACGGGAGCGTGGCCGCCAGCTTGGCGGCCGGTTCGGTGAACTCGGGGCCCGCCGGGAGCACACGCGGTGGCTCGCCCGCCGCCAGGCCGAGGACGGCCAGCCGATCGGCGACCGACGGATCCTCGCTCCGCAGGACGGTCACCGTACGGTGGATTCCGGCGGAAGCCAGCGCACGGCGCACAGCTCCTGCTCCGTGGCGAGGTCCTGACGGCCTCAACCGGCGGATGGCGATCGTCGCGAGGCCGGCGGCCACGGCGGCGATCAGGGCCAGCCCTGACACCAAGGGGGTGTCCGGGGCTGTCGTCACCACGTCGGGGCGCGGGTCCAAGGTCCGTAGCCGTCCGGCTGTTCCCAGCAGATTCGCGTCGATCATCGCCTGGCCCAGGGCCGATGCCGTGGTGCGCGCCCGGTCCGCTGACGGTGCGCGCACCGAGAGACGCGCCAAGCCGGACGCGGGCACCAGTTCCACCGTGACCCGCTCCCGGAGTTCTTCCGGCGCGAACCCGGAGATCGGAGCGGCGGCCAACAGCACCGACGGACTGCGGGCGAGTTCGACCAGTGCGGGCAGGGTCAAGGTGACGACTTCGCCGTAGTTCGCCGGCGAGCCCTCCGTCTGCCCGACCGGCTCGGCCAGCAGGCTCACCCGCCCTTGGAACTGCTCGCCGCGCGACAATCCCAGCAACAACACCAGGGAGCCGGCCAGCAGGCCCGCGACGACACCGAAGACCGCGGTACGCGGAAGCTTGGCCAAAAAGGTGTTCACCGCTTGCCCTCCAGAGCGAGACCGAGCACTTCGTCGTAGGCCTTCATCAGCGTGTGCGGGTCGTATTCGTGCCGGATGGTCCGAAGGCCATCGGCTCCGACGGAGGCCCGCGCGACCGGGTCGTGCAGCAGGGTCGCCAAAGCGTCCGCGACGGCGCCCGGGTCGCCGGGCGGGACGAGCAAGCCGCCGCCACCGGACAGCAAGTCGCCGACGCCCCCGACATCCGTCGCGATCACCGGTCGCGCGGCGGCCATCGATTCCAGCACGGCCAGCGGCAGGCCCTCCCAGTCGCTGGTGAGCACCGTGAGGTCGGCGGCTTCGATCAGGTCGGGAATGTCCTTGCGGGTACCGAGGAACCGGACCCGGCCGGCCAGGTTGTCGCCGCGGGACTCGAGTTCCTCGCGCAGGCTTCCGTCCCCGGCCAGCCAAAGCACCGCGTCGGCCGAGAGGCGGGACCAGGCGTCCAGCAGTACGTCGTGACGCTTCTGTGGCTCCAGCCGGGCGAGGCACAGCGCGACAGGAGTTCCGTCCGGGACACCGAGCGAAGCACGGATCTCCCGTCGGCCGAACGCCGCACGCCGTGCGAACACGGCGTTCCGGATCACGACAGGCTCGCTCAGACCTGCCTCGGTCAGCTGGGCCGCTGAAGCGGGTGACACGGCGAGGAGGAGATCGGACGTTCGCTCCAGAATCCGCGCGGCCATGGGGAGATCACTGTCGGCGACGCCGTGGAAGACGGTCACCAACGGCCGCCGCCGTCCCGGGACGAGAGCGAGCCTGGCGATCAGGCTCGCGCCGACATTGTGCGCCAGCACGACATCGGGGCGAAACCGGGATACCGCGCCGCGCAAGGTCCACGCCGATCGCAATGCCCCCATCCTGCTGCGAAGCGCGAGCGGGACAGGAAAGGTCGCCACCCCCTCGGCGGCCAGGGCGTCGGCGCGGAAGCCACCGCCACTGGCGACCGCGGACGTCCATCCGTACTCGCCGCCGTGGGACGCCATACCCGCTACGAGGGTTTCAGCCCCGCCCGCGCCCATCTCGCTGATCACGTGCAGGACACGCATCGGCATGACTTCCCTTCACTGTGTTCCCGGAACCCGGTCGCGACGGCGAGTGCCACCAGCGACCACAACGGCAGGTAGTACTGCTCGGACAGGAACATCGACATGACCAGAACAGCCACCAGCGATGCCTGGATCACGACCGCCTCGGTCCGGGCGGCCGGGGTCGCGCTCCTGACGGTCCGCTCGCTCGTCGTGAAGGCGACGCCGATCATCGCGATGAACAGCGTGAGACCTGGCAGGCCCAGTTCGGCGGCGACTTCGAAATACATGTTGTGCGCCACCGGGGTCTGCTCATCGATCTCCGCGTTGTGCGACGCGGCGGCGTAGGCTTCCCGGAATCCGCCGGGGCCCACGCCCAGCACCGGGTCGGCGGCCACCATCCTGGCCGCGGCCTCCCAGCGCAGTTCGCGAGTGTCCACATTGGACGCGGCGATGAAGCTCTTCTCCTGAATCGCGCGCGTGAGCTGCGGCCCGGCGAAGAGCAGTGCTCCCGAGCACAGCACGACGACGGCCATAGCGGCCCCGGCGAACACACGCCAGGGCAGGACACGGCGCAGGGAGAGCCACGCGGCCGCCACGAGCAGGCCGAGCGCGCCACCCCGGGAGAAGGTCGCGAGCGCGGCCGTCACCAACACGCCTCCGGCGGCGAAGACCGCGCCCCGCCACTTCCAGGTCTCTCGGCGGACGATGAAGAGCGGGGGAATCGCCGCGACGAGGAAGTAGGCGAGGTCGTTCGGATCCGGTTGCGGGCCGCTGGCGCGTGAGTGTCCGTCGAGGAGCAGGCCGCACAGTGCGCCGACCCCGGCCAGCACGGCGCCGACAGACATGGCGACCAGCAGCCCTCGAATCGACATCTCGTGGCCGGCGACGTCCGCGAGTACCGCGGCGAGCACGAGGAAGGGCAACCAGCGCAGAGTGTAGGCCGCCGTGAAGGTACCCGGCGAGTGAACAGCCGCGGAGGTCGCCACCACCACGGCGAGCAACGCCAGTACCGCGTGCAGAAGGGTCCAACGAGGAGCCCGCCGCTCCCGGAACAGGGTCGCCAGCCACGCGACGATCAGCAGCGACGGCGCGACTTTGCCGAGGTGTCCTTGTATGTCAGTCAGATAACCTTCGACCGGTGCCAGCGCCACGGTGGCGTAGGCGAGTGTCCGGAGCACTTCCTTACCCGCCCGCCGCCAGCCTGGTGGAGGGACGGAGGCGCCGGATTTCGGTTCGGCGAACATACTCCCCGGTCCCCACGATGTCGAAATGCTCACGCATAGTTCGCAGAACCCATGCCAGCCAAGCGACTTTCCGCTCACCTGGCGTGGCCATGCCAGGGAAGAACTCCATGCCCGGCGCCTCGGTGCCGCCGAGGACGTCGGTGGGGTGCAGCAACAGGGACGGCGCGACGCCGCGGGCGAGACAAAGCTTGAGAGCTGTCCGAAAGTAGGCGCGGGCAAGCTTCGGAGACATCCCATAGAGCTGGAGCAGGTAGGAGCCGTGGATCGGGGTGCGCAGCAAAGGCATCGTCGTCACCGGCAGCTCCACGAGGCGGCTGCCGCCGGGTGTCGTCCAGTGGTAGGGGTGCACCGGTGCCAGTACGCGTGCGAATCCGCCGAACAGCTCGTCCCGCCCATGGTTGTCCGCGCGCGGCGCGGTCCGGTTGTGGTAGGCGCGTGCCAGCGGTCCTACCCAGGTCGGCAGTGTGCTGGCGTCGTAGGTGTACCCCCGTTCGCACAGGACCTCGACGAGATCGTGGGACATGCTGAAACCGGGGCCGCGGAAGCCGAGGGGGTGCGGTGCACCGGCCGTGACGACCGCCTCGTCGGTGAGGCGCAGTTCCTCTTCGAGGCGATCGCGTGGGTAGCGATGCAACCAGGGCTCGTGGCCGAAGGAATGGTTGGCGATTTCGTGGCCCGCCGCGGCGATCTCGTTGACCGCTTTGGCACCGTCTTCACGTACGACGTCGGTGCCGACCACGAACACAGTGGTCGTCAGGCCATGCTCGCCGAAGATCTCGAGGAGACGCGGTACGGCCGACGGCAGGAAGCTCGGATGACGGCGCCACTCGGAATCACCGTGGGTCTTGAGGTAGGCCCACAGGTTGTCGAGATCGATCGAGACACTCCCGAGAGGCCGCGCGCTCATACGGCCGCCTCCGCCACCGGGGGCGTCGTCGACGTGGCGCGGGCTTGAGCGCCGAGCACCAGCACCCCGATCACGACAGCGGTCAGCCCGAACGCGACCCACGGCCCGCTTCCGCCGGCCACGCGATCGTCCAGAACGGTCAGACCCGCGACGGAGGCCAGCACGATCGTCGTGGCGTCCGCCGTCGCCACGACCGCCGTGGCCAAGCCGCGTTGCAGCGCGACGGCCATGCAAGCCTGGCCGAGTACGGCGGCGATCACCATCAGCCAGGTCAGCGGGTTTCCCGGCAGCGAAGCGAGGTTCAGGTGCGCCAACACCCGGCTGGTGATCGCCACCACCGCGAACGCGACCCCGGAAAGGATGGCGGGAAGAAAGAACGTCTCCGTACGGCCTACCCGGATCATCGCGACCGCGACTATCAGCAGTACACCTGTCAAGGAAACAAGGGTGGCGGGTGACAAGTCCGTGGAGACCGAAACCGCCGACGATCCGGCGAGAGCGATCAGGCCACTGGCCATCAAAGCCAGCATCCACCCTTCGACAACCCGTATCCGCCATCTCAGGACAAGGACACCGAAGACAGTGGCCAGTCCGATCGCCGACGACGACGCGGCCTGCACCAGATAGAGAGGCAATGACTCACGAGCGAAGAACGCGAGTGCGAAACCCCCTGCCTGACCGGCGAATCCCAGCAGGAAAAGCCAGTCTGTCACCAACCTGGCGAGCAGACCGAGACCCGCACCGTGCCGACGTCCCGCCCGCTGGGCTGCGACGCTTTGCGCGACTATCCCCATCGCATAAAGCACGGCGGAACAGGCAAGCGTTCCGTAAGCGACCACGAACGGCTCCTCACCCCATGTCGGACCAAGCCGGGATTCGGCCGCGTCACACTGGTTCGCCGGAAGAGTAGGACGACAGCGATGTAGTCACGTTCGAAGGACTGTGACGGCACTTTTGTGACCGTAAGAAACTTTATCGCGTCGGCATTTGTGGTCCGGAAGTGTTCGTCTCGTCATCGCGCACGGCGCCAGTGAGCACGGAGCGTCACGCCGCATCGGCACTTCCGCTCAGATCTTCCCGTGGACAGCGGAAAACAAGCCGAAGGACGGGTAGTGCGAGGCATCGACAGACGGTGCCTTGGCCACGCGTTGACTCTTTCGAGCTACAAAAAGGTCGGTCAGGGCAGGTTTGACACCACCCGATGATGGCACCCGATGGAAATACGCTCAGGCCTTCTGTAGCTTTTGCGCCGCGGCCCGTGACCAAACTCTGGGTATCCGTGTGAAATATCGTCAATCGAGGAGTATCAAATGCTGAAGAAGATCGGCTTCGTCACCGCCGCGATGGCGGCCGGTGCGTTCCTGACCGGCGGGATCGCGTCCGCCGGCACCCCGGCCGACGAAGGTCACGACCACCACGGCCACGACATCAGTGGACAGGTCGGGCTGGTCAACCTGAACAACATCGACGCGCTGCACAACGTGAACGGCACGCTGGGCCTGTGCGGCAACGACGTGAACGTCCTGGGTGTGCAGGTCCCGATCCGTCAGTCGCTGAACGGGATCGGTGTGCCGGTGCTTTCGCCGGGTGCGCACGAGGCCGAAGGCAACTCGCCGTACAACTGCGCCTCCGGTGGCGTGCTCGACGGCGGTACGTCGCAGAACAACTGAGTCTCGGTTCCCGCCGGATGGTCGGGAACCAAGCGTACGGTCGGCAATCGGCGACCAGCATCCACGTGACGTGCCCGGTGTGTGCCGCGAAAGAGCGGCGCCGCACCGGGCACGTCACTGGTTTTCCGTCGGACCGGGCGGTTGCTCTTCTCGGTCGGTAAGTCGCCTCGATCAGGCCGGGTACGGCAACGGGAATCGGGACGATGAGACGGGACACGTGCGCGGAGCGCGCATCACTCGCGTCCTGGTCGGCAAGTCGGCCCACGCTCGGAGCCTGAGAGGCCCTGGAGTCTTTCGGTATCGCACACCCGGCGGATTGCTTCCTGCCAGATCGACAGGAATCTCCGAGGTACAAGTGCTCGATGAAGGGCGGGTGAGACCGGCTTGAGGCCTCGGCTTCAGAGCCGATCTCACCCACGCCCGCGACATGACGAAGACAAGTTGATGCCTTAACGCGAAGACCAAGTGTGAACTATTTCGCGTTCTGGCCAGAATCAGTTGTCTTGGATCGATCCACCGCTGACGATACCGCCTGCCGCACAGTTCTGGGGAGACTGGCCACTCGCCTGGTTCTGGCCCGGCGACAGGATCGGGATGCCGATACCGTTGAGCGAGTTGTTGACAGGCACCTGGACTCCGAGCACGTTGACGGCGTTGCCGCACAGGCCCAGGGTCGCGTTGACGTTGTGCAGGAGGTCGAGATTGTTGAGATTGACCAGTCCCACCTGACCGAAGTGATCCGAATCGTGGTGGTGCCCGTCCGGCGTGTCAGCGGAGGCGACGCCGCCGCCCAGTAACGCGCCGGCTGCGATGGCGGCCGCGACGATGCCGATCCTCTTGAGCATGAGTTCTCCTCGATTGGCGAATGCGTCGGATACTCGGGACGGCGGTGAATCTTGTTTGTCCCGCGAAATGCGAATCTACTGTCAAGACATCCCGCTTGCCGATATCTTCCCCTATCGGGTGGGTACCGTGGGCCGCTGACCGGCAGCTGTATGACCCGAACGGGGCTCGTGTCCTGTGTGCTACGACGGCCATCATGAGAAATGTGCTCCGGGACAGGACGGCGCGCTGTGCCTGCTCCGCTGGATCGGACTCGGCGATCAGCGCGTACCAAATCCATCGGCTTATTCAGGGCTGTCCAGTTGCTCAGGGACCGTCGCGCGAGCCTGCTCGATGGATCGAGACGTCGATTCGACCGTTATGGCCTGACATGTTTCCGCGGGGGCGAGTTTGAGAGCCCTCGGGTTTCTTTGTTCACGCCTCAGGTTGCCACCCGCGTCGAAGTGTAACTATACCTGGGCTTGATGCGATGTAGCCGCAGGCGGAAGCGAGGTGGCATGTCGTCAAGGGTACTTCGGCTGAGTCCGAGTCAAGCTGTCTGGATCTGTTCGGCACTTCTGTTCTTCATCGCCGCAGGTGTTCAGGTGTTCATCGTCATGGCTGCCGAAGTCGGGTGGCCATGGTGGACCGCGGGTGCCTTCGGTTTGTCAGGTATCGGCTGTTGTTTCCTGGCGGGTGCGCGGCAGACGTGATCCATGATCGACCAGGGCGTCACCGGTCGGCGGACTTAACGGATGCTTCAGTGCGTGCGCTTCCAACGGTCTTTTCGATGTGGTGGGTTTATGAGATCTCGCCATGAAGGCTCGCCACCCCATGGGTACCTCGGCCGCAGGATATGACCTTTGACGGTTTCACCTGGTCGGACTACTGACAGGATCGGCGGTTTCTATCGCGTGAATCCTTGTTCGGTCCGATCTACTTGCGGGACAAGCATCCGTCGGTGAGTCTGGTGGTTCTCCGGCGCTCCATAGCGAGCGGACCGACATAAAGCTGTGAACGGACTTCGACTCGTGGGGAGGACGTGATGGTGAACTGCCTCGTTCTGGAGGGGCGGCGTGAAGCGAGAGAGCGGATGGCCAGACTTATGGCTGGTGCCCCGATGGTCGCGCGAGTCGAGCAGGCCGCGACTCCGCTCGAGCTGCTCTCGAAACTTGAAAGCTCCCCGGCGGCGTTGGTTCTTCTCAGCGCGCGCCTGCCGGAGGAAGACCTCTGGGAGACAGTACGGGAGATCTCACTCCGCGGTAGTGCCGGGATCATCGTGTTCGGTTCGCCGGAGTGGGCATCGTCCGGGGCGGCCGCAATTTTCGCAGGCGCCGACGGATTCTTCTCCTGGGAGGCGGGAGCGGTACGAGCCGCTGGTCATGGCTCGATGGGTACCCCGCCGGTGCCCTCGCCACGGCGTGCTCTGGACGAGCAACCTCCCTTGTCGCGGCGCGAAATCGAAGTTCTGCGGCGGATGAGCCTGGGGATGACCAACGGAGAGATCGGCAATGAGATGCATCTGTCCGAGGACACGATCAAGACGCATGCCCAACGGATGTTTCGCAAGCTTCGAGTCAGCGATCGCGCTCATGCGGTGATGCAAGGATTTCGTCAGAACTTGCTCGACTGAAACTGGTATCGGCGACTGCCGAAGCGAAACCCCCATTGGTGTCGAGTACCAAGCCCCTGCCCTGGGCGGTCGAAAACTGAGGTACACACGCACGGGGCAAGTCAAAAGAGTCCTGTCGATCCCGGGGTACACACGGGCAGGTCGATCTCGGCGAAAGTAGGACTCCGTGACCAATCCAGGTGAACAACGTCCGACAAGCGATGCCGATCCTCGCGATCGGACACCAGGGGCACGAGCCCAGCGCCCTCATGGTCTGCGTCGTGCTGGTGCGACGGAAGCCGTGGGGAGCCGGGCTGGGAAGAACCATGGCTGGATCTGGGCGATTCTGGTGGCGTTGGTCGTCGCGGCCGTCCTCATCCTGATCCTTACGCGATGCGGCACTGGCCAGGGAACGGACGCGAATCGGCGGCCTGACGGTGCCGCTCCGCCCGCCACCGCTTCTCTGCCAGTTCGTTCGCCGGGGGAAGTCGGCGAACCGGTACGAGGTCTGGCCGGGACGCAGGGCCGGCTGTCGGTCGATGGCCGAGGTGTCTTCCCGCTCCCCCAGGGAGAACTCACCTCCTTGGTCGGCAAGCCGGTATCGGGTACCGCGGTTGCGGTCCAGTCGGTACCGGGCCCGGAGGGCTTCTGGATCGGGGAGAGCGCCGGCCAGCGCATGTGGGTGAAGCTCCTGCCCGCCGGTGAGTCGCCTGCGGGATTCAGGGCGGGACAGCTGCTCGACCTGGATGGTGTCGTCGTTGCCAATGGAGACGATTTCGCCGCTCAGGAGGGTGTCAACGCGGCCAACGGCGCCGTTCAGCTCGACGCACAGAAGGCGCACATCGAACTGCCACGTGATCAGCCGCGTGTCGTCGGCAACCGCTGACGCTGTCGTGACCACCCGTCGTATTCCCTTCGAAAGGACTCATTCCATGTCTCGTTCCGTGAACCCAGAGGATCTCGCCGGTCTTACGGTGATCAGCAAGGAAGGTGAGAAGATCGGTTCAATCGGCTCGATCTATCTCGCGGACGACACCGGCACCCCCGAGTGGGCGACGGTGAAGACCGGTCTGTTCGGTCACAAGGAGAGTTTCGTCCCGCTGCGTGACGCAGAAGTGCGCGGCGACGAGGTGACTGTTCCGGTAGCCAAGAGCAAGGTTTCGGAAGCACCCCGCGTCGATGCCGACGGTCACCTCTCGACGGAAGAAAGTCAGAACCTTTACAGGTACTACGGCCTGGACATCAGCATGCCGGAGGGCGACGGGAACACGAAGGGCCGCGGGCATGACGGCGGCGATGGCACCATCACACGCTCGGAAGAGCGGCTTCGCGTGGGTACGGAACCGGTCGAAACCGGGCGTGTCCGTCTTCGTAAGTACATCGTGACCGAGGAACAGCAGGTTCGGGTTCCGGTTCGACACGAGGAGGTGCGTGTCGAACGGGAACCGATCACGGATGGGCGGCCAGGCGATCATCGGGTGGAGGAAGCCGAGCACGAGGTGACCCTGCATGCCGAGAAGCCCGTGGTCAGGACCGAAACCGTGCCGGTGGAGAAAGTCACTCTGGGCAAACGCACGGTGTCCGAGGAGGAGACCGTGACCGGCAAGGTCCGCAAGGAGCAAATCGAGGTCACCGACCCATCCGTCGAACGTCGGAGGTAGCACGGTGCCGCTTTCGGCGCCGAGAGAACTCCGCCGGACGCGGCCGAGGGTCTCGAGCAAGAGGATTCGGGCCGAGACGGCACCGAACGGGTATAGCCCGGGTGCAGAGGGATGCCAGCGAGCGCGAGCCGCTGGCATCCCGGCTCCATCCTGTCTACAAGACACCCGGAGGACCAGGATGAGTGAAACGCCATGATCGTGGGCGGTTCACGCGGCGGTGCGGCGCATGGTTGGCCTGATCATGCCGGACGAGGTTGAGTCCGGCCGCGGCCGGTACATGGTGTTCGGCTCGGTGCGGGCTTACAACTTCGCTGTCCCGCAGGCGCCGATGCCGTCGAGCGTCGTAGGCCGCAACCTCCTGCGGAGCTTCACCTCTGCCGGCGCAGGGTTACTCGACGACCTGACCATGACCGGGACGAAGATGACGCTGGATTTCCTGCCGGGCGGTGCCCCGGATGACGACGAGCCGGAGCGCCTCGGTGCGGTGGTCGCGAGTCGATGGGGTAACGAGCCTTACCTCGTTCTCGCCATGGACGTTCCGCTACGGGCGGCATGGAACGTCGTGGTTCGGCACCGGCCCGTGACACTCTCTGCCGTAGAAGGCCTGCTGAGGCGAACGCGGCGATCGGACTGACGCACCCCAGCGGGTTCGGTCCTGATCGTGCGGATCGTCGGCACTCGCGAGCGCGGCACCGACCGGCCGATCGACCGGGCCACCTGCTTGATCCGGGCTACACCTCGAAGGACCGGATTCGCCGGCATCGAGTCACCGCGGAAGGCAGCCAACGTGTGCGTCTGTGCCTGAGGTCGATCATCGAGCACCCGAAGAGACCAGACGGTTAGATCGCTCGCTTACCACGTAAACCGAAAAGAACACTCCGTGCGTCGAGCTTTTTCGTTGCCGGGCGGCGAGTTTGCCATGATCTCGTGGGTAGGTCACCTGGTCCGCCCTGGAGGCCGCGATCGAGTTGATCACTGTGTGTGTTGTATCGCGCGGGGAGGCGGCGAATCGAGTCAGCCATTAGCGGTATTTCGCTACATGGAAAGGCAAGTATCATCGAGAGTTTGAGCTTCGGGAAATAGGCACTCGTCAGAACGGTTTTGCTCTCGCACCCTTCTTCTCGGCTAGGTCCGTCGCTAGCCTGTCGGTCGGGAAAGTCTGCTCGCCAACGCAAACCTCTGGTGTGTGTGATCGCGGGACAGTTGTGGCGAGGGGGTGATAAAGGCTGGCAGTCGGCTCGCCATGTGATCGCTACATCGCATACCGGATGATGTGACGTTGGCTGCGGTACCCCGTCCGCTGCTGATCGGTCGAAACCATCGCTGGAGGTCGGCAGCCGCTGACGATGGTGCGCGCTGCTTCTCGCGTTCGCATACGTCTTCTTGATCAACCTGGTTTTCCTCCGGGTTTGATGTTCGCTATGATGGTCACCGGTTCAAACAAGAGCCGTGGAGGTACGGACCAATCTGTGAGTCCGCCCACTGGCCGTTCTCCTTTTCCTTTTCAAGGTCGACCACCCGTCGGCAACCGAGGCCCATGTATTGGGCGGGAGAGAATTGAGCGATAAACCCATGGTCGCACCCTTGGGTGCGGCCTTCACTTCGAACATGATCTGCACGAGCGGGGACCGTCTTATCCATCCGGCGGACCGGAACAACGATCTGGCTCGTATTGTCGTGCGCTGGGCCCGTATGTGGGTCCCAGACACATGGCCTGCTCGTCGGTACTTCACCTCTCTGGGCATCGGCGACGATGAAAACCCTTGCTACGCCGACAAAGAAGTCGAAGGTTGGCTGCTGGTGCAGCCTTGGCCGGAGTCTCTTGCCTGGCGTGTGCGATCAGGAGACATCGACATCGCGACCGCGCTGACGGCGGAAGCCGAGGCCTGGCCGGAACGGTAGAGCCGGCAAAGAGCTCTGCTCTCTGACGAGCAGGGCTCTTTGTTGTGCCCGGATTCTTCGGATATACAGAGCGCTCATGGTTGATTTCGATGTCAATGCCGTACTGAACAAAATGGTCGATTCAACCCGATCGGATCAATCCGGTCAAGGTCAGCGGCTTGCGCCGGGCACACGATGGTGGTCTGGTCTGGATGGGAACCGATAATCTTCCGTACATTTCTTGATGGAGACGAGGGCACGCCTCTGTCTCATTCGATGTGATCGCGATCGGGGAGCGCTTGTCTTGAAGAAGATCGGGTTCGTGGCGGCGGACACGCCCGGCTATGGTCACGACCACAGCGGTCAGGTGGGGCTGGTCAACTCGAACAACATCGACGTACTGCACGACGTCAACGGCACGTTTGGCCTGTGCGACAACGAAATCAACGTTCTCGGCGTGCAGTTGCCCGTTCGGAACTCCCTCAATGGCGTCGGCGTCCCGATCCTTTCTCCGGGTCACCACGAGGCCAGTGGCGTACCTCCGCGCAACTGCGCGGCGGGCGTGGTGTCCGACGGCGGATCGCTCCAGAACAACTGATACTTCCTGTTCTGGCCGGCTGAACGGTGCACGGAAGCCGACCAGGACGGGGTCGACGATTCGTCCAGAGGTCGTGGGATCTTTGAATCGTGGAGAGAGGCCGCACTCCTGCTCCACCTTCGAGACCACTGCGGTCATTGGCGACGTCGGCACGGGTAGGGCTGGCCATCAAGCCGTATCAGGGTCAGCCCTACCCGGAAGAAAAGACGCATCGTGAAGGTGACACCCAACGGCGACACGGGGCACTGGGTAACGTGGTTGTGCAAACCGCCGCTTTCAGAGTAGATCGGTAATGACGCAAGCCGGCGAGCAACTTTCCCTCGGAACGCGTGTGGCCTTCAGCTCGGCGGAGTCGTTGAGCGCTTCATCGCCGGCCGTGACTTACGGCGTCATCACTGGACATCCGATCTTCGATCGGTTCACGATGCAGGCATGTGTGCCGGTGCGAGGGCTCCTGTCGTCCCTGAGGGGGTCGCGGTGAGCCGCTCAGGCAACCTCTGGGTGGATCGAGACGTCTCTAAGACATTGTTCCGAGAAGCGAGGAGGACAAGCGATGAATGTCATGGCAAGTATTTCGAAAGCGCGTCGGCTCGTGATGGGGATCGCTGCAGGGGGTGCTGTGATGCTGGCTGTCTGCGGAACCGCCGAATCAGCGTCAGGTGCTGAAGTCCGGTCTTCCGATCCGGTCCCGTGCGGGCCAGTGGCGATGAAGAACGGGAGCACCCACACACTATTCGCCATACCGGGGGCAGGCGGTCTGGTCGGATGCGAGGAGGCGATCGGTGTGATCGCGGAGTACAACGCGGTTCCGGGGTTGATCACCACCGAACCTGTCGCACTGTCGGATCAGTGGCGATGTGCGGCGCGGAGCAATGGATCGAATCCCGGCGTGAATTGTGTACAGGGCCCGGAAGGCTCGGATCCGGCACATGGTCTCTATCTCGAAACCGAGCCTGGCGTGGCGCCGTAACGGTATCGCTCTGGTTCAGAGCGGGATTCACGTCGTGGACAGGCCCGCTCCGCACCGGGTCCGGGCTTCGGTGCCCGCTGGGCAGGCCATGGAACGAGCTTCGCCAGGACCGTCCCACGCGGGGAACGACCACAACTGTCATCCATCACTCGGCGGGACGCCGTTCACACGTGAGTCGCCAGCCAGATCGCCATCCACGTCAGGCATCCCAGCGCCCCGCCGACTCCGAAGGCGAGCAAAATCCTTCGCATGGCGGCGATCTGGCCGGGTCGCCCACCCATCTCGGTCATACCGGCACGGACGTTCGTCATGTCAGTCATGGATGGGTGTTCCCCGGACTACCGTGTTTTACACCTGCGTCGCTCACGCCTGAGCGGATCGTGTCTCCTGAACCGACGTCGGCTTCGGCGACGCACCCGGGTGTATGAGTGCGTGGCCGGTCGCATCAGTCGTCCTCTCGGGTCTCAAGGACTTCTGTGGCGCCACGTTTGCTGAATGCCGCCCACAGGTTGAACCCGATGATCAGCACGCCCGCGGCTACCCCAGAGCCAGATGAATCCGGTATTACAGCCGATCCCGCTGAATATCCCGAACAGCAGGAGTGCGATTCCGAACAGCGCGCCGAATATGGCGACCGGTTTCGACGGTTTCACGTTGAATGAGGCCACAGGGTTCCTCCCAGTATTATGCCCGCGGTAATGCGCGGCTTTGTGGTGGCAGCCTGACTTGACGCTGTCAGCCGGGCGTTGCCAGAGTTCGTGTGGCGGTGTCAGTCGCCGAAGTAGCCTGTGAACAGGATTTCGCTGATTTTGGTGGTGGTCTCCTGACCGGTTTCGTAACCGTTCTGGATGACCTTGGTGTTGTTCATCAGCGCGAGGGTGTACCGCTCGTGCGGCCCGACGAAACCGACGGAATTCACGATCCAGCCCCAGTGGTGCGGGTGCTGGTCGGTGAACCGCATGTCGGTCATCCCGTAGGACGGGAAGCGCTTGGCGAACTCGGCCTCCCCGCCGTACCGGGTCCACAGGGTGAGGGCGGCGGCGTCGTCGCTGGAGTTGAGCATCCGGTGGATCAGGTCCCGGTCCCCGGCGGTCAGCTTCACGGCCCCGGAATCGTTGCGCAGCAACAGGTCGACGACCATGGCCAGCTTGGGGGTGGAACAGGCCCAGATGAGGGTCCCGGCGCCCGCGCTCCGGTAGACGGCACCGGTCCACCGGTCGCGCAGGACGATCCCGGTGTCACCGGGCCTGCTGTCGGCCTAGGCCTGCGCGCGTGCGATGCGCGCCTGGAGTTCCCGGTCGAAGCCGGTGGACGCACTCGCGGGCATGGCAGGCGCTAAGGCCAGCACAGCGAGCAACGCCGCCAGGATACTGAAAAGTCTTTTCACTCTGATCCTCAAGTTCGCGGCGTCGACCTGAACACGCAGGCTCGCACGGCCGGCTTTGCCGACGCGGTGCGAGCACTGATCGGAACGCTAAGGCGAGATGTGGCCATTTGACGGCCACATCTTATCTCCCGGCCGAGTCCGATCGAGGTATCCGGTCTATCGCTGGAGGAGAGGGAATTGCTGTTTCAGACGCTGCCTACCGCTCACGATTCAGAAGGTGTACCGGATGCGGAGGAAGGATCGAGAAGTTCACTTTTGAGTCCTGCGCGATAGCGGACGTTGATACCGCCGCCTTGACTGCGTTTGGTCTCTTGGAGGGCAGGGCTCCACAACAGGAGGTCCTCGGCTCGTGGGTGCCAGCGCAAGTTGACCTCGGCAGCCAGCTGGTCCGAGTGTCGGGTGAGGTCGCGTCTCCGACTGCCTGGAGCAGATGTCGGTCTCGCACGTTGTCGCCGGGCATTGAGGGATTTCTTGACGCCGAGTACCAGGGCCTTACGTTTGATCCGCACCCAGCGGCGGGCATCGGCTTCGTCGCCGCGCAGATCGGGAATGCGCCTGCGCCTGTCTCCGCGTCCGGAAATCTGGCGAGCACCTCACGTCCGCGCGGAAGCCCCGCCGCGGCGGGCGCCGCAGGGATCGGGGTCGGTGACAGCAACGTGCTCGAAGTAGTCACCCTCCGAGTATCCCCAGCGCACTGACAGGCACCGTACGTCACACTCCGCGCGTGATCCAATCGGAGACAAGTGGACACTTTGGGTCATATTTTCGCTCCATAGCTGGCAAGCGAGTTACATATGCCACCCGAAAAGATCCTTATTGATCTTCATACGTCTCTCAGTGACGATCACTGTGGGAGGTGGGCATGATGAGGTCACGAAAGTCGGCCGTCCTGCGACGACCGGGTACTTACTTCTCCGTGGCGGTGGCTCTTGCGCTCGCCGGAGTGATCGAGTCGTCGAAGCACGGTTGAGGATCGCGATGGGCGCTGCTTCTCCGCGCCTACGCTGTTTCCAGCTATACGGGGCGGTCAGCGGTCTTCAGGTGACCCAATGGGTGGAGTCCTTCACATCGACCTGATGAAGGAGAGATCGTTCGGCACTCAAGCAGGTGATGCCGTCGAGCAAGTGGCGTGCCTGCTGCGTCGGCGGAACAGATCTAACAGAGCGCGCGGGTGTCGCGTCGGGCATGCTGGGTCGGTGGTCTCGTCTGCGCTCGCGGCCGTCTTCTTCGATGTCGACGGCACACTCGTCCCTGAGACGAGCTCGTCGGCTTTCCTGGCGGGATTTCTCGGCCATTACGACGAGTTGGTCACGGCTGAAGATGCCTATGCTGCGGGCACCATGGACAACCACCAGGTCTCGGTGCTGGACGCGTCGGGGTGGGCGGGAACTTCCGAGACGCAAATCCGTGACTGGCTCCACCGGCTTCCGCTGGTCACGGGTATCGCGGAGACTGTGGCCTGGTGCTGGCGGAACGGACTCGTACCTATGCTGTCTACCCTTGCCTGGGCGCCTGTCGGTGGCTACCTGGCCAGCCGCTTCGGTTTTCACGCCTTCTGCGGTCCGCGGCTTGAAACAGAGCGAGGCTTGTTCACCGGACGCGTGAGCCATCACTTCGACGAGCACGGCAAGCGGGATTTCGCCGTCAGTCAAGCCCGAGAGCTGAATCTGGAACCGAGTTCGTGTGCGGCTATCGGAGACAGCCGATCTGACCTGCCACTGTTCGGTGCTGTCGGACTCAGCGTGGCGTTCAACGCCTCGACCGCAGCACGCGCGTCCGCCGACACCGTGGTCGACAGTGACGACCTACGCGCGGTGATACCGAGCTTGAGCCGGCTGATCAGGTCGACTCGACGCTAGCCGCATCCACACTGTCGATGCCGTCGATCCGGATGTGAAGAAGCGGTCGCCTCGCTGCTGGCCGACCCGCAGAACAAGGTCGAACGAGCCGCAGCGGAATTCAAGACCGCCATCGAAGCTCGCTAGTCTTCTTTCCCGTAACGAGGCGCTCACAGATGACGATGTCTGGGTCCTGATCGAACACGACGGGAAACCCCCGCTCGTCCCCTGGCACCTGCCCTGGACGACCGGCGACACTAAAATCGCCTCCCGTCGATTCGTCGATTGAAGTGGTGTACTTTATCGCCCGCTTCCCTCGGGAGCGTAGAACGCGGTGGTGGCCTCTACCGCGGCCGCCACGTGGTCCGGGTCGCCGCCGGCGGCCAGGTGAGCTTCGCCCCATGCCGCCGCACTACGCCGAGCGATCTCGCGCCCCTCTGGCAAGGTCCGGAACTCATCGTGGTCGAGGCTCTCGCCGTCGGTCAGGAAGCGAGCCAGAGCGAGGAGATGCAGGTCCCAGCCCACACCGCCGGCACCAGGCCCGTAGGTCGGGAACATGGGCTCCCCGACGGCCGCGGCATGGACCAGCTCGAACTCGGTGTCCCCGGCAGGCCCCGGAGACAGCCGCACCTCGACCTCGCTCGTACCCGGCCACTCATCGGCCCCCGGCCCGAAAAGCCAGGACACCCGCAGCAGCCGCGGCGGGTCACACCGGAGGATCTCCCCGTGCTCACCACCGTCCAGCTCGAACGATCCACCTAGCCGAAGGTCCCCGGTAACCGGCTTCAGCCAACGGCCCAGCCGTTCGGGGTCGGTGATGACGTTCCACACGTCGTCGACCGGCGCGTCGTAGCGACGCCGCAGCTCCATCGTGTACGCGTCCCCGGCGGGCAGGGTCGCCGTGCTCATCGTCCGGCGTGCAGCGGCCAGTTCGTCCAGTATGTCCTTCAAGGCATCTTCCTTTCGCTGGCGGTTCGGCCTTGTCAACGCCTGAGGTGATCCCAGGCCCGCGAAGCCACTCCAATTACTCGTCGACCTCGCTCAGCGGCAAGGGACGACAGCGTTGGAATCGGCGGGCCCACTCAGCCCGGATCGAGGCAAACCCGTTCTCACGCGGAACGCGCAGATGTCGCTGGATAGCCGGCTGGGGCCGTGCGCGCTCGGCCCGAATCACGTCTGTAATCGCCCGCGAGGTCCGCTCGCCGCCGGCGAGTGGCTCGAGAACACGGCAGCGCTTTGGGTCGCAGGGGATGTCGAACGCGGGCACGACCGGATCGTAACGGGTCTGACTTATATAAGCTAGGCCTGGCACTTTGGCGTTGCCTGCGGTGCCAGCGTCCATAGTGCGATTCGCGAGGCAGTTCGAGGAAGCAATGGCCCCATTCGGGTCTGGAAACGGCACCCGCGTTCAACAGACTCGTGTCCGCCACGGGGCAGGGTGTGCGTCGCCGATGCAACTGTCTTTGCCAGAGCTGCTCTCGACGCCGCGCTCACCGCCGAAGCGCGGGCCGCCCGGCGCCGCCTGGTCGCGATCGCCTGCTGACGGCGCGTTTGCAGACCTGATCCGACTCGACCGCGCAGGGCCGGGTCGGTCGCCGAGTGCAGACCGTCAACGTCGACACTCCGGCATTCGGCGGTGTCGGTGTAGCCCACGGATACCCTTCCGTGTGGGTGTGAGCACGCGGAGGAGCCTGTAGTGCATGTGGAACGATCCGGTGAACGCGGCGGCATGCCGGTGGTCCTCGTGCACGGCGGCGGAGTCGCCGGCTGGATGTGGAATCCGCTCCGGAGGTTCCTGCCTCCCGCGTGGGAGGTGATCGTCCCGGATCTGCCCGGCCACGGCGGCAGTGCCGGCGAGCCGTTCATTGCCCAGGAGAGAACGACTCTCGACCTGCGGAGCTACCTCGAGGCGGAGGTCGGGAAGCCTTGCGCCGTGGTGGGATTCTCCTTCGGTGCCCAGATCGCCGTACAGCTCGCGTCCCGGGCGCCGGATCTCGTTTCGCACGTCGCCGTCATCAGTGCCCAGGCGAAGCCCTCGCGCTTCCCCAAGCTCACGCTCGGACTGCTGGCCGCCGCGGCGCCGCTCGCGCGGCGTCCCGGATTCGCGCGTTCCCAGGCGAAACAGCTGTTCGTCCCCGACGATCTGCTCGAAGACTACGTCCGGACATCGTCCCGGCTGACGACACGGACGCTGGTCAGGGTCGTCGAGGACAACATCCGCTTCACCGTCCCGTCCGGTTGGCCCGCCTTCGGGGGATCCGCGCTGGTGCTCGCGGGACAGAACGAACGCGGTTTCATGAAGGAATCCGCCCGGGCGTTGCACCAGGCCTTGCCGACGAGTGACCTGGCGATCGTCGATGACTGCGGGCACGGGATTCCCCTGCAACGGCCTGAATGGCTCGCGGACAGGCTGCGCGCTCAGTACGCCTGATCGAGGTCCAAACGGGTCAGTTTCCGCCGGAACCGCACGCCGGGTTTCGGGAAGGCGCGATACAGGTGGTGCTCGACGGTGCGCGGGCTGAGGAACAGTTGCGCGACGATTTCCCGGCTCGTGCCGCCGTTCGCGGCGAGGCGGACCACCGGCGGCCTCGAGTTCAATCGAGGCGCGCGCGACCCAGGGTTTCGCGTGCGACCGCGAGAAGATCGCCAACTCCGAACGCGGCGGTACGCGGGCGTCACTGCGGCGTTCGGTCCGACGCAGCCACTCGCCCTAGAGCAGTTCGGTGCGTACTCGCTCGAAGGGACGCTCGCCGGTCGCCGTGATCACCACCGTCGTGTAGCCGAGCCGGCCGCGCCGCACGGTCCATCTGGCCATCATGCCGAGGGCCCTGGCCATCCGCAGCATCGCCGGGTGTGGTCAGGCGACATGCACAACAGGCTCGGCATGTCCTGTGTGATCCAATGCGCGGTTACCATCCAGGAACGCGGTCAGCCTTCGTCCTCAGGAGGGCGTTCAGCTGTTCGCCGCCCGGTGATCGAGATATTCGACGCTGCATCCGTCCAGTCGCCGCCCGGCGTCTGAGGCGTGGGCCGAGCAGAGCGAGCCGGTCACATCGTCCCGATCGGTGGCTATCGCCACAGCCGGTTCCGTGCAGGGAGTGTGCAGCCGGTCGTATTCCCAGGAGTTGCCACAGCCCGTGGCGGTGCACCAAGCCCGGTCTCGGAACGAGTGCAGGGTGACGCCGTGGAGTGGGCAGATGCCCCAGGGGACGTCGCACAGGCGGGGATCGCGGGACACCCGGACGCGGGTCAGATACGCGGCGGTCCTCGCGATCTCGCCGGTGTAGTCGGCCAGATCGCCGGTTGCCTTGTTCATCGGCTGCGCCAGCCGTTGCAGGTGCCCGTCGTCCGCGGCCTCCAGCCGAGCGGCCATCTCCGCGGTCCGCTCGGCGAGAGCGTCGGCCTCGGCGGCCAGGATCCGTAGTTCTGCCGGGACGGGTTCGGGGGTCGGCGGCTCAGGCATCGCGGTCCTCGCAGGTGCGGTGGAAAGGAAATGTTGCGGGGGAGGGGGAAGAACGGGGCCCTGGCCCGCTGAAACGCGGACCGGGCAGTCGGTTCGGACGACGATCGGCTCAGAACCAGTGGGCGCGGCCGCCCACCTTGCGTCCCGTGCCGCCGAGAATCGCGAGGACCACGCCCACGACGGCGAGAATGGCGCCGATGGTGGTCAGCACGGGGATGCCGACGATCAGGCCGATCACGAGAATGATGACTCCGAGCACGATCATGGTGACTCACTTTCCTGGAGCGGCCGATACGAATCACGGCCACGACGGGGACTGGGCTGGTGGTGCCCGTATCGGCGTCCCGCCAAACGCCGCCGAACCGTATTTCTCCTTCGTGCCGGGAAACCGGGGCCGTGATCGTCAGATTCCACGGTTGAGGTCCGCGGCGCGCGGGTAGACGCCTATGAGTCGTCGTGAAGCGCCACCGGAGGAAACGTAGTGTTTGTTCGCAGGAAAGCGATCGTGCCCGTTGGTGATGTCGAGCGGGCGGAGGCCGTTCTGATCGCTCGAGGTGTCAACCGTGAGCGGGCTGGTCGTGAGCTGAGGGAGATGGCGCGTCGTCGGCACATCTCGCTGTCACGTTGCGCTGCTCTGGTGGCCTCCTCCGGCCGGGCACCGTGGTCGACGTGAATTCACCCCGGGACGAGTGGCCGCCGACCTCACGCCAGAACAACGCAAGGTTTGGCTCGGCGCGGACGGCGTTGCCGGACGGACGGTATGCGGCACAGCGGCGCCCGGCCGGATCCCCGCCCACGACATCATCTCCGCGGCCGGAAACGATAACCAGACAACGAATCTGGCGTGGCTGGGTCTGTCGGTCAATCCCGCGCGGGCCTGAGCATGGTACAGCTGCAAAGTCGGGGTCTGGGGCCGTGACGCCGAGCCAGCTCCACCGCTTCCGATCCATCGCCCGCCTCGGCGACCACCCGGAGATCGGGGGCTCCGCCCAGCATCATCTTCAGCCCGAAGCGGACGACCGGGTCATCGTCGGCGATCAGCACGTCGATCTGCGTCACAGGATCGGTCACCGGGGCCACGGTAACCACATCCGGACCCGCCAGCCCCCTGAATCGGCCGGGCCGTAGTCGAGGCCTCCCTCGCCGAGCCGCGCGCGCTCGGCGAGACCGCGAAGTCCGCTCCCCGAGCCGCTGGACGGAGAGGACGCTGCCGACGGCGAGGTGTTGACGATCTCGGCGGTCAGATGTTCGCCCGGACGTCCGGTGAGCCGGATCTCGACGGATGCGCCAGGAGCGTGTTTGCGCACGTTGGTCAGGGCTTCCTGCACGAGCCGGAAGAGCACGCGGCTCTGTGACGGCGGCGCGGATCGCGCGCCGGACGTCACTCCGGCCTCATCCCGCAGCTTGACCTCGGTGCCCGCTTCGACGGCTTCCTCGATCAGTTCCAGAACGTCCTCGGCGACCGGCGACGGCAGTTCACCCACCGGAGCCTGAAGCACCCCGATCACCTCGCGAAGTTCCTGCAGGGCACGGTGCGCGTTCTCCCTGATCACCTCGGACGCGCGCGCTGTGTCCTCGGCGGTGGCGCCCTGGGAGAAGGCCAGCGCGCCGGCGTGGACACTCAACAGCGACAGCCGGTGGCCCAGCACGTCGTGCATGTCTCGTGCGAGAGACGCACGAGCCTCGTGGTGGGAACGTTCGGCCCGTAGTCGTGTTTCCACGCGAGCCGCTTCCGCGCGCTCCCGGAGGGTGGCGACGAGTTCCCGGCGGTGGCGGACACTCAGCCCCCACGTCACCACCGCGACATGACCGAGAACGATGACGACGAACAACATGGCCTGCGAAGCGACCGATTCGGGACGTATCAGCTGATGGCCGGTCAGCGCAGCCAGGCTCGCCAGGCACAGGACCATCGTCGTCCGTGCCGAGCGGTGCACGGCCACGGTGAACAAAGCGACGATCGCAGGTGTCGAGACCGCCTCGGAGAGCACGCTCAGCAGGATCAGGGCCGCCGCAAGCACCACCGGGAACCGGCGTCGCCACCACAACGCCACACAACCGAGCGCACCGAGAATCCAATCCGTGTACAGGACCCAATCGGGCAATGTCGCGGGGACGGCTCCTCGGCGGGAAGCCGCCGCGAGCACGATCGCGGCCGTCACCACGAACAGAGAGCCGTCGACCACGCGATCCGGCACCCGCTCGCGGAGTGTCCGCCGCGCCACGTCCGTCCCGTCCATGCTGGAAGCGTAGGGGCCGCGGGCCGAGCCGGGGAGCGGCAGCGGGACGAACAGGTTTCGTCCCGCCGTGGTGACCGGCGGTACCTTGTGGCGGGTGGGGTCGTATCAGCTGTCGGGAAAGTCTTTTGCGACTGGTGAAGTGGGTTCTGGTCCGAGTTCGTCGGCCAGGGCTTTCAGCAGCCGGCGTTCGGCTGTCTTGAGTCGGCAGATCGATCGGTTGAGGATGACTACGGCCAGAAGCACGCTGGTCAGTGAGATAATGGCTGGATCCGCTCGCAGCACGAGTGCGAGGGTCATCAGGAGCGTGCTCACGAAAAGGAAGTGAATTCGGTGCGCGCGGTGGGTTCGAGGGAGTTCATCCTGTATGCCGAAGCGATGTGCGCGGCTTTCTGTCATGAGGCGCTCCTTGGCGCGGTGCGCTCCGGAAGGACCGAAACGACACGTGACGGCGTTGGTCTCCCTCAGTCGTCGGCGAACCCCGAAAGGGTTACGTGCATCGACTTTCCTTACTCGATAGTGCAGCTTGTGGCTCGAGTGGGACCCTTTTATTCTTGTTTGAGTGATGTCAGGCCACCCGGCATCACTGAATCGGGTGATGTGTCGAGGGGTGCTTTCGGCGCGCATGGTGCCGCTTTCCGGTGATGACTTCGTTGGTGAAGCGGAGTTTCTCCTGGGCTGCGGGGGAGAGGGCGAAAGGATAGAGGTCGTCCTTGCCCATACTGCGGTTGAGCTGATTGAGCGCGCGGGAGAGCGGGATCCATGTACTGACGAGAGAAACGAAATCGTCGTTGTGCTCGTCGGGGATCGCGTCCACGGACGTGGCGGGGTGCGGTGCGATCGAGGTTCCCGCGATCATCAGTCCCAGGTCCGCCGCGGTTTGGGTGGTGTCCCGGATATGCAGCAGGTGAGCGAAGGTCTCAGCCCAGTCCTCCCACGGATGCGCGGCGGCGTAGTGGCTGACATGGTCGTTCGCCCAGCCGGTATCCGTCGGTGTCGCGTAGTGCTTCTCCAGCGCCTGTTGGTAGTCCTGGCGTTCGTCTCCGAACAGTTGCCGGAACCGGTCGTGCGCGGGCTCTTGGTCGATGAGCCGGTTCCAGTACCAGTGGCCGATCTCGTGGCGGAAGTGGCCGAGAAGGGTGCGGTAGGGCTCGTCCAGCCTGGCGCGCAGGTCCTCACGGTAGCTGTCGTGACCCTCGGCGACGTCGATGGTGATGACACCGTCGGCGTGACCGATGGTCACCGGATGGTCACGGCTGGAGAGCAGGTCGAACGCCAGTCCTTTCTCTGGGTCCTGTGCGCGGGTGGTGACGGGAAGGCCGAGGTCGTCGAGTTGGAAGAGAAGCCGTCGTTTGGCATTCTCGGCCGCCGCGAAGCCAGTGAGGGCTTCGGTGTCGTCATCGTCGGGACGGGTCCGCGTCAGCGCGCAGCAACCGCACAGCGCGCCGTCGGAGGAGGTCCAGTTGCATCCGGCGAGGAGGGCGTTCGAGCAGCGCCCCGATGGTTCGACCCGGACCATGGAACCCGCGTCGCGGTTGTACCCGACGCCGGTCCCGCATACGACGCAGCGTGAGTTCTCGAAGAACAGCAGATTCGCGCACTCCGGGCAGGTGAACGCGCGCACAGGCGGACTCCTCGACGTCATGGACCGGTCGCGACCGGGTTCCCCGGCGAGGCGGCCCATAACCGTGCCCCGCGTGTGACCGAAGAGCGGTGATCATGCGCTGATCGGTACCGGCTCTTAGGCTGACCGTGAGTCCTTCCGGTGAACGAGGTGTTGGATGTCCGGTGTTCCGCCGCATGTTCTGGTGGTTTTCGGTGCCACCGGCGACCTGGCCAAGCGCATGCTTTTTCCCGGCGTCGTCCAGCTCTGGGAGGAAGGTCTGTTTCCGGAACACTTCCGGGTCATCGGTTCGGGACGGCACTCGCCGGGCGGCGACGACGAGTTCAGGGAGCGGCTGGGCGAGGAGGTCAGGGAATTCAGCGGGGTCGGGGAGGAGCGGTGGAGCGCGTTCGCCCGATCGATCTCCTTCCAGGTCGCGGACAGCGACGACGGGGGCGACCTCGCGTCCGCTGTTCGCGCCGCGCGAGAGGACCTCGGTGACACCGCCGAGGTCTTGCTCTACCTGTCCGTGCCCCCGGAGGCGATGGGGCCGATGATCGGCATGCTCGGCGATACGGGACTGGCCGAGGGCGCACGGCTGATCCTGGAGAAACCGCTCGGACATGATGTGGCTTCGGCACGTGAACTCGACGCTGCGGTGCGCCGGGTTTTCCCCGAAGAGAACGTGTTCCGGATCGACCATTTTCTCGGCATGGAAGCGGTGCGGAATCTGGTAGCGCTGCGCTTCGGCGGTGGACCGATGGGTGCTTGCTGGCACCGGCGGGACGTCGCTTCCGTGCAGATCGATGTCCCGGAGGAGATCGGCATCGAAGGCCGCGGGGCGTTCATGGAGGCGACAGGCACCTTCCGCGACATGGTGCCGACCCACCTGTGCCAGGTTCTCGGGCTGCTCACGATGGAACCTCCCGATGGGTTCGACGTCGAGTCGCTTCGGGCGGCCAAGCTCTCCGTGTTCGAGGCGCTGCGGCCGTTCGCCCCGGAGAGAACGGTCTTCGGGCAGTACGACGGTTATCGGGACGAGGACGGCGTCGACGACGGTTCCGAATCCGAGACGTTCGTCGCCTTGGAGGCGTTCATCGACAATGACCGCTGGCGGGACGTGCCGTTCCAGCTGCGCACGGGTAAGGCAATGGCCGAGTCACGGATGGCGATCACCGTGGTCTTCCGGGCCCCGGCCGAGGGTCCCTTCCGTGAGGTCGGTGATCCGGCTCGGCTCCGGGTGGAGCTGAGCGACGACCTCGCCGTCAGCCTGGATACACCAGCCAAGCGGCCGGGGCCGGGGCCGGTAACCGAGGTCGTAAATGCGGAACTTCGGAGCACCGGCCCGGTGGAGGGGAAGCCACTCAAGCCGTATGCGAGGTTGCTCCATGACGCCTTGCGGGGCGACCGGACGTGGTTCACCGGCGCGGACGAGGTCGAGCGGCTGTGGGCGGTCTGCGCCCCAGTGCTGGAGCACCCGCCGTCGACACAACGCTATCCACGGGGCTCGTGGGGGCCGGAGGAGGCGAACCGGTTGCCGGGACCGGACGGCTGGCGGGTGTCCGGCGAGTGAGCGAGCGTTATCTGCCGATCGCGGAACACGGCCTGATCGGCGATCTGCGCACCGCCGCCGTGATCGGCACCGATGGCCGCGTGAGCTGGTTCTGCGCACCGAGATTCGATTCACCCAGCGTGTTCGGCGCGCTGCTCGACGCCGACGACGGCGGAGCGTGGAGCCTGGAGCCGGTCTGTGAGGTGACCAACCGGCATCAGTTCTACTTCCCGGACTCCAACATCCTGGTGACCCGCTTCCTGACCGTGGACGGCATCGTCGAGGTCCAGGACTTGATGCCGATCCTGCGCCCCCGGGACTCTGGACACCGGCAGCGTCTGGTTCGGCGGGTGGTCAACATCCGGGGGAAGGTCCGGCTGCGGACCGGGATCGCTCCGCGGTTCGACTACGGCCGCGCGGATCACCGCCTCGACGTCACCTCCACCGGGGCGGTGTTCACCGGACCGACGCTTCGGTTGGACCTGCGGACGTCCGAAAGACTGGCGGAAACCGACGACGGCTTCGGTGGCGAGTTCGACCTGGACGAAGGCGAGACGGCCCTGTTCGTGCTGGAGGTGCTCGCCCACGACGAGTCCACCGGCGAGCACGACAGCGACCTTCCTGATGAGGTCGAGAGATTGTTCCGGGCGACCGTGGGGTTTTGGCGGGACTGGCTCGGCCAGTCGACCTACACCGGGCGCTGGCGGGAAATGGTGCACCGGTCGGCGCTGCTGCTGAAACTCCTCACCCATGAGCCGTCCGGCGCCATCATCGCGGCGCCGACCTGCGCGCTCCCCGAGAAGCTCGGTGGCGAGCGTAATTGGGACTACCGGCACGTGTGGATCCGCGATGCCGCCTTCTCACTCTACGCTCTGCTGCGGCTGGGGTTCATGAGTGAGGCCGAGGACTTCTTCAGCTGGCTCACCTGCCGTTTCAGCGACCCCGGGGACGGCGAGTTCGGACCGCTTCGTGTCATGTACACCATCGACGGCGAACCGGCACAGGACGAAGAAGTCCTGGAGCATTGGGAAGGCTACCGGGGGTCCGCGCCCGTCCGGATCGGGAACGCCGCGGCGGAGCAGCTTCAACTGGACATCTACGGTGAACTGATCGACTCGATCTATCTGTTCAACAAGTACGGGAACGGTATCTCCCACCAGGACTGGAGCAATCTCCGGCAGGTGCTGGAATGGCTGCTCGAGAATTGGGACAAGCCGGACGAGGGCATCTGGGAGACCCGCGCGGGCCGGCAGGAGCACACCTTCTCCCGGCTCATGTGCTGGGTCGCGATCGAACGGATGGTCCGGATGGCCCGGCAGCGCGGGCTTCCCGCCGATCTCGGCCGCTGGACCACCGTACGTGACGAGATCTACGAACAGATCATGTCCCGTGGCTGGCACGAGGAAAAGGACAGCTTCACCCAGCGCTACGGCACGTTCGTGCCGGACGCCTCGCTGTTGCTGATGCCGCTGGTCAAGTTCTGCGCGCCCACGGATCCGCGCTTCCTGTCCACACTCCGGGTGGTGGAACGGACGCTGGTCGTCGACAGCCTGGTCTTCAGATACGACCCGGACCAGTCGCCTGACGGACTCGACGGCGACGAGGGCACCTTCTCCATCTGCTCGTTTTGGTACGTCGAAGCCCTGGCTCGGTGCGGGCGGGGCGCCGAGGCCCGGTTGGCGCTCGAGAAGATGTTCACCTACGCCAACCACGTCGGCCTTTACGCCGAGCAGATCGGGCTGACCGGAGATCAGCTCGGGAACTTCCCTCAAGCGTTCACCCACCTATCCCTGATCAGCGCCGCGATCAATCTCGATCGCGCGATAGGCGACTGACGACGCGGAGAGCCACCGGCCGGTCTCGACCGAAGGTCAGGGATTGGGGTTGGATGCCGCCCCCGCGGGGTACCCGCCGATTTCGGAATTGTCTTCGCCGGAAGGAGCGGGAATGCAGGGTGATGTCGAAACCTATTGCGAGAACGGGCAATGGAAGAACAAGGTAGAGGGAGGGGAACGGGCGACTTCCACTCACGGCACCAAGGAGGAGGCGGTCGAAGCCGGCCGGGAGATGGCCAAGGAACGCAAGGTCGAGCACGTCATCCGTAATCAGGACGGGACGATCGCCGAAAAGCACAGCTACGGCCACGATCCTCGCGACATTCCCGGCTGAGAAAACACCGGGCCTCGCGCCGGTTCGGTGACAGGTAAGTGGGGTGGCCCCGGTCCGAGGAGACATCGATCGGGGCCATCGACAGCCGTACCGTCAGGTGCCTGCCGTTGACAATGGCCTAGAGGGTCACTGTGTCGTTGTGTCCGGGATTCGGTTCTTTTCCGGTCAGGCGGGCTTTCGCCATCTCGAACAGTGCGCGTGGCTTGCCGCCGGGAGAACTCCAATACTCCGCGGAGTCGGCGTTCACTTTCAGCAGGACCACGTTCGGGTCGTCGGATCCGTCGGGGAACCATGCCTCGACGAGCTCGTTCCACAGTTCTTTCTTTCGCTCATCGTCGTCGACGACGAGGCCGGTGCCGCTGAGTGAGAGCCAGGAGCCGGATCCGCTGTAGGCGATGTTGACCTGGTTGTCGTGCGCGATATTTCGTACCAGGTCGGCGTCTTTCGAGACGAAGAACCAGGCTGTGCCGTCGAAGTCCACTTGCTGGGTCGTCATGGGGTGGCTGGTGAGCTTGCCGTCGGGGTTTCCGCTGGTGATCATCGCGATGCGGACGTCGCGGGCGATGTCGGTGACGATCCGCAGGTCGTCTTCGTTCATCCTTGCTCCTGTTCACTCGGCGGATCGCGTGACGCGGTCACGATTGCCCGGGTGTACCCCGCGGATCGTCCCCGCAATCTTCGATGAGTTCGCTCGCCGAGTGCGGAGAGTGCCCTCCGCCGGCCAAGGCCGAATTCGGTGCGGTGCGCAGTCACATCCGGAACGCCGAGGACGGCGCGTTCATCCTCACCGCTGTCACGGGCAGGGGCAGCGACGCCAGCTTGCGAAGGAAGGGCAACCCGACGGTGACCGCGCCGAACTCGGTCGCCGAGAACCCGAGACTGGACTGGTGAACTTCCACATGTCTTCCGCCGACCTCGAAAACCTCTTGTCCGCGGAATCTCTTGCCGGGCTGAACCCTCAGCAGCGAAAGGCGCGGCTCGGCGAAGCCCTGCTGCCTCTCGTCCAGAGACGCCAGCCCATTCTGGCCGTGCATGTCACGAAAGCACTGCTGGAACTGGAAGACGGCGAGTTGCTCGCGCTGCTCGAAAACGATGCGCGTCTCGAACAAAAATCGAGGACCTGACAGCCGAACTCGCTCGTCAGGACGAAACGAAGCGACGCGGTAGCCCGAATCTTGGGGAGTAAGTGTGTTCGAAGGTTCCCCGCAGGGGACCGTCGATGTCCATTCCGGGACGCACACCACCTGGCACCGCGTCGCGATCGGCACACGGCCATGTCGTCGTTTGCGTGACTCCGGCGGACGTCCACGCGGCCGGCCGCGTGGACGGTGTCCGACACCGCCGGTCGCCGCGATCGAGGACGCCATCCCCGGCGACCCACTCGCCATCTGACGGCCCTGGGGCTCCGGGGGACTGCGTGGGTGAGGGGCGCACTCGGACCGGTGAAACGAAACGGCAGGCCCGCGATCGACGAGGTCGAGCGGAAACAACACGATCGGGTGAAAATCCGGTGGCCGCACGAGGATTGGTCGACCGTCTCGGTGGTATCCCGCCCGTGTCGACAGGGACTTTAGCGTGGAGTGTGAGCTTGATGAGAAGACTGGGAATGCGGGTCGCGGTGTGCAGCTATCCGGGTTCGTGTGCGAACCCGGGTGATCTCGCGGCGCTGCGGTCGTGGGCGCGGACCGTGTTGACCGCGCGGTCGTCCGCGAAGGAACCCGCGGTGGATGAGGTGGTGCTGGTGCTGGACGAGCTGGCCACCGATGCCCTCGTCAGCGGTGGGGTGTGCCGGGCGGCCAGCCTGTCGTTCACGGCTGATGGGGTTCGTGCGGAGGTGACCGCCAACCGGCGGTCGGTGGCTGTGCCGGCGACGCGGCGGTGGTCGTTGATCCCGGTGCTGGCGTCGCGTTGGGGCCGTCGTCCTGGGGCGGCGGGGGTGCGGATGTGGGCGACGATCGCGCGGACAACGGTTGCGGCACCCGCCTGAGCTTGTCGCGCGCTCGCGGGGAATTCACGGGTGTTCGGCTGAGCTGTCCCCGGACAGGGTTGCCAGCGGTGGGTGGACCGGCAGGCCGAGTGCGGCGCGGGCGTGTGCGACGGCTGTGACGATGTCGAGTCCGTCGTCGAGGCCGAGCACGTGCAGGGGAAGCAGGACCGCGTGGGCTTCGGTGGCCAGGATCAGCCGTCGCTGGTGGTGGGGGCGGCCGAGGTGGGCGGCGTGGATCAGGCTGGTCGCGGCGGCGCTGCAGAAGGTGGTGTGGACGAGGTCGAGGATCAGCGGCAGCTCCGGGTCGGCCGCGGTGAGGACGGTGGCGAACGCCGGGGTGTAGGCAGCGTCGAGTTCACCGGAGACGGAAATCAGCGTGGCGTCGGTTTCGGCGCGGCTGAGGATCATGCAGGACATGGAGCCGTGCACCCCCTAACGGGGTTGGGGTCGCCCGCTCCGTGGTGTTCTTTTCCGGTGAGGGCGGGGTGTGCCGAGCCTGACAGGGGTCAGGCCGGGGGTGTGACATCCGAAATGGCGTGGGTGTCCGGATCGAGCGTGTCGGCGGGCAGCCCGAGCTGCCGTACCGCGGTCGCCACATCGGGAGTGAGACCGAGGTAGTCCTCCAGCCGCAGCAGCATCAACGGCCGCAGCACCATCCGCTGACTCGTGGCCACAATGAGTGCCTGGCCCCGAAGGGTGGGCCGCTGCGCGGCGCGGGCCAGGTGTCCGAGGATGCACGAGCCGCAGAAGCCGACTTCGGTCATGTCGACCACCACCGGCGTCCCGGTGGCCTCCGCCTCGGCGAGCGCCTGGCCGAATCCGGCCTCGGCGGCCAGGTCCAGTTCACCGGTCGCCCGCAGTACCGTGATTCGCGGGTGGAGGGTGAGGTCGATGGTGAAGCCAGGCAGGGAATCCCTGCTGGACATGACGGGAAGAGACATGAGGTCGCTCTACTCTCGGTGGAGGCGACTCCCCTGTGGAACGGAAGCCTGCGGTCGACCCGCCAGCGGTGCCGGCGGATCGTGGTCCGGACGCTGCTGCTCAACCCCCGCGATCACTCACCCTACGCGCCGGTACCGACAACCTGGTGACCCCGCCCTGAACTGAGACCCAGGTGGGTGGGTGACCGTCACCATCGACCAGCAGGAGTCTCGCTCACACGGAGCAATCAGGAAGAAGTGGTCGCCGGGGTGGCGGGAGTGAGTTCGGCCCAGACGACCTTCCCGGTCTCACGCTGATCCTGACCCCACAGCATCGCGCAGGACTCGATCAGCGCCAGTCCGCGCCCGCCGGTGTCCGATGGCGGTCGCGCGCACGCGGTGTCGACACACGAGTCCTCGACCTCGATCCGCAGCCATCCGGTCTTGCGCAGCAGCCGCACCCGCCGCGGCGGGGTCCCGTGCCGCAACGCGTTGGACACCAGCTCATCGAGCACGATAATGACCTCGTCCAGCTCCCACCCGGGAACCTCCTCCAGCGCGGTGCGCGCCCAGCGGCGCACCCGAGCGAGTTCCGCGAGATCATCAGCGACCTCCAGCACGGCCTCGATCACCTGGTCGTCCGTCGTGACGTCGTGCTTGGCCACACTCATCCTCCACCTCGGCGGTCACGTCTCGTTACCGCATCGAAGACCACGTACCCGCGAACCACCGGGACCAACCACGACGTGATGTGGAGGGGCCTGCCCTCGACGCTCATAGCCCAGCGGTTTCTGTGAGCTGCCAGACCGGGCGTGCCTTGTGTCACATCGGGGACTGTCCCAGTAACGGTGTTTCTGGCCCGACAGGGCGGAGGGCGACTGTGAGTGGCGGGTGGTCAGCGGGTCGGCTTGGCTGTAGCGCTGAGGTATGTGTTGGACGCGGGAGTGTAGGACAGGACGACGCCGACGATGTCGGCGGCGACGCTGACGTAGCCGGCGATGGTGTCCTGTACCAAAAGGACGGACAGCATCTGGAACGCGGTTAGGACGGTGAGGACGATCCGTGCCCAGTTGCGGCCCGCGCGGAGCTTGAACATGAACAGCAGATAGAGCGCGGAGAACACGACGGCGATCCCGACGGCGAATGCGATGCTCAGAGTGACGGCGGTGTCGATCTGAGCATCGGTGAGTTCACCGTTTCTGTTCGCGTCACGGTAGGCGCTGACCAGAGATTCTCGCTGGGTGAAGAGAAGGATCGCGCCGAGGAGGCTGATCGCCGTCGAGGCGATGAAGGCCTAGAACGCACCGTTGATGGTGCCCGGCGGAGTCACTCATGAGATCAACCTGGCACGAGGATGCAGTCTCGCCGCGCGAGCGGCGAAACTCGCGAAAGACGAAGCCACGCGTCCGCCGCAATCGGCAGCGGTGTCGTCAACGTGAGCGGTTTGTTCTGGCCGCGCTGTTTCGTTTCGAGCGGTTGGAGGTACATCTCGGCCATGGTGGATGGAGCTCGGGCGTCGGCGGGCGAGGTGACGGTGGCCGATGCAGGTCATGATCTGGTGGTGGTCTGTCGGTTCTTGATGGCGGTGGGGCCGGGCGGGACCATCGCTCTGTCGGCTTGGGTGGCGCCGTGGCCGACCGTGAACCTCTGACGCCGTTTCCCGAACCGACCGCGTTCATCGCGACCAGGGCGGGGGTGTTCGTGCAGTATCTGGATCACTTCCGGTCCGCGGTGATCGGCAAGATCGACAGCTTGGACGAGGACGAGCTGCGGAGAAGCCGGTTGGCTTCCGGCTGGACGCCGCTGGAACTGGTCCGGCATCTCAGGTTCGTCGAACTCCGCTGGATCGAATGGGGATTCCGGGGTGAAGCGATCGCCGATCCGTGGGACGATCACCAGGATGGCCGGTGGCACATCCCAGAGAGTGTCTCTCGTGAGCAGTTGGTCGACGAGCTTCGCGCTCAAGGGGACCGAACCCGTCAGGTAGCCCTTTCGTCGGATCTTGCCGGACGCGGTGTGCCCGGCCCTCGGTGGAGCGGGGCTGAACCCGCCTCGTTGGAACGTGTGCTGTTCCATTTGCTCCAGGAGTATGCCCGCCACCTCGGCCACCTGGACATCGTCGCCGAGCTGGCAGGCGACCAGTCGGAATAGCCGAGGCAAGGCAAAGGTGACTGTCGGAAGGTCGCGGGCAACCCTGGTGTCGTGAGGTTCGACGACAACAGCGACGTCGAATCGGCCCGCTGCGGAGTTCGAAGCTGTCATCGAGGCTCGCTGACCCAGATGGTGGCGATCACCCGAGGCGCAGACAGGTTCTGTGATTTTGACTCGGCAAGGTGTGGATCACTGTATGCAGGGGTATACGGACGGTGCCGCGCGTTGGCGGTTGGGGGTGGCGCCGGTTGAGCCAGCAGCCGGCGCCACCGCTCAAGGTTAGACCCTCGCTTCCGCTCTTGAAGGTGGTAGCAAGCGTGTTGGGCGGAACGGACCAGAGGATGCGACGCGCCCGGTCCGTCCGGTTACCCGGCGTGAGTCTCGCCGCGACCCTGTCGTGCTCGTCGTCTATCGCGGTTACGGTGAGCCGTGCGCCCGGCCGGAGGGTGCGAGGAGGGGATCCTGACGTGACCGAGGTCGACAGACAGACCGACGAAGGCTGGGCAGAGGACCGAGCCGCGTTCACCGCGGATACCGGTGGAGAGAACTGGGATCGTTGCGAGGTCAACACCAGGGGACCTCTGGCCTCTCACTTCGGGGCACTCGCCAAGACATTGCTCGAAGCGGATTCCGTGCACGACGCGATGACCCAGGTGGTGGAGGCGGCTCGGCGCATCGTCCCGTCGGCGGACCTGGTCAGCATCACTCTTCGTTCGGCCGATGGACGGTTTCATACGCCGGTGGCCACGGCCGAGTTCGCCGAGGAGCTGGATGAGATCCAGTACCGGACGGGTGAGGGTCCCTGTGTCGAAGCCGCACGCCACGACAGTCCTGGTCACGCGCTAACCAACTCGCTCGCCCGGTCGACCGCGTTCGCCCGCTTCGGTCCGCAGGCCGCCGAATTCGGATTCGGATCCTTGCTGGCGGTGACCTTGCTGCCCGGCCGCGGATCCGATCGTCTCCCTGGTGCGATCAACCTCTACAGCCGCCGCGCCGGAGCTTTCACCGACGACGCTGTCGATCACGCGCTGATCCTGTCCGCACATGCCTCGCTCGCCCTGGCGAGCACCGCCGCTCACACCGCCGCCGGCCTACGCGAAAGCCAGTTACAGCAGGCCATCGACAGCCGCGACGTCATCGGCCAGGCCAAAGGCATCCTGATGAACCGGCGCGGGATCTCGGCCGACGACGCTTTCGACATCCTCCGGCGCACGTCGCAGGAGCTCAACGTGAAGCTCACCCAGCTGGCTCGCACGCTCGCCGAACGGCATCAAGAACTCGACGACTGAAATCGGGACCGACAGTCTCGCCGGCTTGCCGTCGGATTGGCTCCCGGCATGGGTGAATTGCGTTACCTGGCGTGCGTCCTCGGCGAGCCGACTTTGCTGTGCGGAGATCGTGTGCACCGACGCAGTACCGACCTGAGTCCGACCATTTCTCTCCTGTGCGGCGGAACCTCAGGGTCTGTCAGGCCCCCAGACGACAGGCTCAGTACTTCACGCGGGCGGTCACCGCGCGGTGCTGGGAGTACTTGCCGCCGGTCATCGCTTCGGTGACGGTGCCGACGCCGGTGAAGCCACCGCCACCTTTGGCGAGAAGGAAGTCGATTCGGTGTGCGCCGAAGGTGTTGTCCGCCTTGGTGCAGACACGCCCGCCGCATTTCTCTGAGATGGGATCACGGAAACCGTATCCGCGGGCTTTGTTCCACCAGCCAGCCCTGCCGGTGGTCGCGTTGGTGTCACCGGCGACGATCCGCAGGGTGCCGCCGAGTCGATCGACCGCCTGGTTCGCCTCGCTGATGTTCTCGCCTGCGCAGTCGGGACCATGCCATGTACCGGTGGGCCAATGGATCGACGCGATCGTGACGTCCTTGTCCGCGAGCTTGTCGTGAAGCCGGACCGCAATGTTGTGCACCCTGTCCTGGCTGGTCTTCGTCGGCGTGAGATTTCGGCATTCCCCGGTGCCTTTCTCCGGATTCGACGGCGCATCGGAACGCCATCGCGTCGCGTCCTCGTAAACGAGGCGATCGGATCGATAGATCACTGCGTTGGTCTGCTGGTTCTTCATCTTCCCGCAGGTGCTGGTGTACCCCATCGAACCCG
This sequence comes from Amycolatopsis thailandensis, assembly GCF_002234405.1. Taxonomy (GTDB): domain Bacteria; phylum Actinomycetota; class Actinomycetes; order Mycobacteriales; family Pseudonocardiaceae; genus Amycolatopsis; species Amycolatopsis thailandensis. Next base: position 110,007 of record NZ_NMQT01000051.1, read on the forward strand.
GCTCCGCGATCGCGACCTTGCCCGCGTACGTTCCGGGCAGTTCGTCGGACAGGCGCCGAGTGAACGCGTTCAGCTGCCCGATGTCGGAGATCTGCTGCACCGTGAAGATGTCCGGGCTCACCGGCTGCTTTTTCAGGTAGGTGATGAACCTGTCGTAGAGATACCCGTCGGCGCAGGACGCGGGGAGCATGTTCTCGATGTTGTTGTCATACACGACGAGATGATCACGCGAGGAATTCACCTCGGCCTCCGCGGTCTGCGTCCCGCTGACCGCCAGTAGTGTGCCGGCGGTCAGCGCCGCCGCGAAAACACCGTGCCTGAAGTGCGTCCTCACGAGAATCCTCCCCGATTCCGACCTGATCCCAGGACTCGAGTGTGACACGGCATGCGCAAGTTGTCACAGCCCTCGCCGGACATGCCCAGGTTGCGCCGCAACTGGGGGCGGAGAGGCAGGTCGAGACAAAGACGACCCGATCGAGTGATGTTGTTGTCGTTCAGCGAGAATCGACCGTCCCTTTCGGTTGTATCCGAAATTCGGTGATTTCGCGTTATTGCGTCATTGGGCACGCAGAACCGGTGGTCGCGTGCGGAGCATGCGGCCACCGGGACTTTCCTTTCCGCTCGGAGATGGTCAACTGGTGGAAACGTCGTCGATCACGACGTTCGTTCGCAGCGATGAGTTTTCGGTGCCGGTCCAGGTCAATGTCACCGTTTGACCGGCGTGTGCCGACAGGTCCGCGGTGCGCGGTGTGTATCCGGGTGCCTTGTTCAGGTTGGAGAACGTGGCGAGCGTGGTCCCGTTCGCGGTCAGGGTCAGTTTGTCGTTCTGGAAGGTGGCGGTGGTCTCCGCACTGTCGATGTGCAGGTAATAGTTCAGCTTGAGCCTGCATCCGGCCGGGATGGTAACCCTCTGGGACAAGGTGTCCGTGTGGAGTTCGCCATAGCCGTTCAGCCACGCGTATTGGTTGCCGGCGTGAGGTGTCTGGCCTCTCGTGTTACCCAGCACGAAAGATGACCAGGTCCACGGGTTGGTGCCGCACTCGAACTCGCCGTTCTCGACGAGATCGCCGCAAGGGTTGGGGCCGCCGGTGATGGTGTAGGTGAATGTGGTCGAGGCCGTGTTCTGCGGCGACGCCGAGTCGCGGACGTCGGCCGTGGCGGGGAAGGTGCCGGCCTGGCCTGAAACACCTGTGACGACGCCGTCGCCGCTGGCACCTGAGTCCTTGCCTCCTGACCCGCTGGGTGATCGCGTCGTCAGGTCAGCATCAAGCGCGACTTGATCAGCACCCGATCCGGCCGCCGGTGTCTGGCGGCGAGACCTCGGCGCGGTCCGGAAGCAGTAGTCTCGACAGGTGCTTGTGAACCCCAGTTTGGTCATCGGCTTCCTCCTGGTCTCGGCGCTGCTGTCAGCGATTCCCGGGCCCTCGGTTCTGCTCGAGACCAGCCGCGCCATCACAGGCGGGCGACGTCCGGCGATGTGGATCGTGCTCGGCAGCACCCTCGGCGGGATTGTCTTGCTGACACTGGTACTTGCGGGGCTCGGGGCCGTCGTCGCGACGTCCGCGAAACTCTTCCTGGTCGTGAAAATCGCCGGGGCGTGCTACCTGTTGTGGCTGGGAGTGGATTCGCTGCGGTCAGCGAGGCGTGCTGGATCCGAGCAAGTACCAGCGCCGACGGCCGGATTGTCGACCCGCGGAATCGCCGCGGTCCGTCAAGGGTTCATGGTTGGTGTCGCCAACCCCAAGAGCATTGTCTCGCTCATGGCGATCCTGCCCCAGTTCGTCGACCACAGCCTCGGACACCCGACTCTTCAGATGGCCGTCATCGGGCTCACTGGTGCGATGGCACAGGCCGTGATCGAGACCATCTGGGTGTTCGCGGCAGGCGCATTGCGGTCCTGGTTCCGACGCCGTTCGCGCCGCCTCCAATACCTCAAGGCAGGCGGTGGCCTCGCCATGATCGGCCTCGCCGGAAAGCTCGCCGCCGAACGCTGACTCCGCCGAGGACCAGCGCCGGCGGCCGATCCCGCCACGCGGCCAAGCAGCGGTTCCTCACTGCCGAGCTCAAGGCCCGCTGGACGCTGGAAACGGACGTCGAGAACGAGAGTGAGGCCGAGCCGCCGACGGCGCCGGACGATGTCGAAGAGGCCCGGCTGAGATGGTGGGACTCGGCACCCGGCGGCCCGGCTCCATGGTGGCCAGGAGGATGGCGGATCCGTGGCCGCAGTGGCGCTCGGACGCGGTCAGACGGCGCCGCTCCCGGTCTGCCGGATCAGGCCGGTGAGGCCGAGCAGACTTAATTTCCTGCGCACGGCTGGTGACGGGTTCAGCATCAGGCGGTATCCGTTACTCCCCCGTGCGTGAGCGACAAGTGCTTTGGCGGCTTCGAGGCAGAAGAGGCCGGCGCCGGTGAGGTCGACCAATACGGTCAGCGCGCCGCTCGCGGCGGCTTTCTCCAGCGCCACGGCGAAGGTGACCGCTCCGGCCGCGTCGACGTCGCCGTTTCCCCGGACGACGACGGTGTGGGCCACCGGCCCGCAAATCTCGAAGACCGCCGGTGCCGGCCGTCTCGAAGTCTGGAACACGCTCATAACAGGCCTTTCGCAGTGCGGTGCGCCGCTGTCAGCGTGCGTCGGGACGTATACCCGGATGCGCCGGAACCAAACCTCCGGTTTGGACTCGACCCCTGACTCCGTGATCGTGTCCGGCGGCGGGGTAGGGTCCTCGCGGTTGAATTCACAGCCGTCCGCGTGGTCCGCGCTGTGAAGTCTGGACCACCTTGTTCACCATGCCGCCTCGGTTCCGCCGGGTACCGGGGTGGTAGGTGAGGGGTGGTCGCTCTGTCGAACGCCGTCCGTCACGGAACCCGTCCGCCGCCCGCGCGGGGACCGGGCCGGGACCGATTGCGCGTCTTGCTGGTCGAGGATGACGACGGCGACGCGTTCTTGGTCGAGGAGCTCCTGCTCGACGCCACCTATATCGAACCCGTGCTGGTGGAGCGGGTTTCGTCGCTGGCCGAGGCGCTGCCGCGGCTGCCTGGCGCCGACTGCGTGTTGCTGGATCTGCAGTTGCCGGACGCCACGGGGTTGACCGGACTCGCACGGATCCGTCAGCGCGCGCCGGAGACCGCTGTGGTGGTGCTGACCGGTAGACAAGACGACGACGCCACCGGCATCGCCGCGGTCGCGGCGGGGGCACAGGACTATCTCGCCAAAGGTGAGGTGGACGGAAGACTGCTGGTCCGCGCGCTGCGGTACGCGGCGGAGCGTAGCCGCGCGGACCTGGTGGAGCAGAGACTGCTTCAGCATCAGCTGCAGGCGGAGGAGAACGCCCGTCTGGAGCGCGGGCTGCTGCCGAGCCCGCTGATCGAGGATTCGTCGCTGACGCTCGCCGTGCGGTATCGGCCCGGCCGCGACGGCGCGCTGCTGGGAGGGGACTTCTACGACGCGGTCGAGCTGCCCGACGGGTCGGTTCAGGTGCTCATCGGGGACGTGTCCGGGCACGGCCCCGACGAGGCGGCTCTCGGTGTGGCTTTGCGGATCGCCTGGCGTTCGGTGGTGCTGGCGGGCATCCCGATGGCCCGCGCGCTGCACATGGTGGAGAAGTTGTTGCTGGCCGAGGCGGTCACCCCGATGTTCGCGACGGTCTGCGCGATCACCGTGGCACCGGATCGACGGTCGTTGCGGATGAGCCTGGCCGGTCACCCGCCGCCGTTGCTCGTCGACGCCGAGTCCGGTCCGCGTCCGCTCAGGGCGAAACCCGGGCCTCCGCTGGGTGTCATCCCGGGGTTCGCGTGGGCGGAACACGATGTGGACCTGGGCTCGTCGTGGTCGGTGCTGCTCTACACCGACGGAATCTTCGAAGGCCGCGCTCCGAGCGGCGAGCGCTACACCGGGTACGACGACCTGGTCACCACAGCGTCCGCTGTGCTGGCCGAACGCCGTCTCGACGCAGCACTGGACCAGCTCATCCGCGCGATGGACGAACGGCATGGCGGGCCACTCGACGACGACCTCGCCGTGGCGTTACTGAGCTTCGATCCCGAGGAGCGGACCTGATGACCTCCGATACCGCCGGCCCGGGCAAGACCTGGCCGATCAGCCGGTGGGCTTGGATCACGGCCGTCGTCGCCGCTATCCTGCTCGGCGCTGCGATCACAGCGGGCGCGTCGGCGCTGGCCAGGCTCACCGACTCCCGATCCCATCTGCTGGAGGTCACGGGCCCTCAGGTGCTGCAGGCGAACGCACTCTCCGAAGCGCTGCTGAACCAGGAGACGGGGATCCGCGGTTACCTGCTCGCCCGGCAGCCGCAGTTCCTGGAGCCCTACCGATCCGGGTTGTCCGCCCAGGACGCCGCCGTCGCCGGGCTGCGCCGCCTCGGCGCCGTCCCCGGCACACCCGCTGGTGATGACCTCGACCGGGTACTGGCGGCAGCAGCCGATTGGCGGGCCATCGCGGCCGACCCCGTGCTCGTGGGCACCGCGCCGACACCGGAACAGATTCTGGCGGGCAAGACCCGGTTCGACCTGCTTCGAGCGGCGATGGCGAGCCAGCAGAACCGTCTTGACGTCGAACGCGTGGCCGCACGTGAGGATCTCTCCGGGGCGGCGGGAGTCCTCACGGTCATCCTCGCCGGCATAGCGATCCTGCTCGCGGTGACGATCGCCGCCGTGTTCGCCGTCCTGCACCGCAGGCTCATCCGCCCGATTCGCGGTCTGGCGGAAGAGGTACGGGACGTCACCCGGACAGACATCACCAGACACGTACACGGTTCGGGCCCACGGGAGATGCGCGAGCTGGCCGCCGACGTCGAGTCGCTGCGCGCACGCATCACCGACAAGGTGACCCAGCTGGAGAACACGCAAGCCGTGGTGCAGGCCCGGACCCAGGAACTGGAACGCTCCAACGCCGACCTCGAGCAGTTCGCCTACGTCGCCTCTCACGATCTGCAGGAGCCGCTGCGCAAGGTCGCCAGTTTCTGCCAGCTGCTGCAGAAACGCTATCAGGGCAAGCTGGACGAGCGTGGTGACCAGTACATCGCCTTCGCCGTCGATGGCGCCAAACGAATGCAGGTGCTGATCAACGACCTGCTGGCGTTCTCCCGGATCGGACGCAGAACCGCTGACGCCGCCACAGTGGACGCCGACACATTGCTGGACGAGGCGCTGTCCAATCTGGACACCACGATAGTCGAGACGGGCGCCCGGATCGACCGCGGTGAACTGCCCGCCGTCTGGGGGGAATCGGTCCTGCTGACCGTGGTCTTCCAGAACCTGATCGGCAATGCCCTCAAGTTCCGCGGCGAATCGGCACCCGAGATCGCCGTGTCCGCCGAACGAGACGGTGATCACTGGCGATTCTGCGTCACCGACAACGGGATCGGAGTCGACTCCGAGCACGCCGAGCGGATCTTCGTGATCTTTCAACGACTTCACGGCCGCAGTGATTACCCCGGGACGGGGATCGGACTGGCCCTGTGCCGCAAGATCGTCGAACACCATGGCGGGGCGATCTGGCTCGACACGGACACTCCCACCGGCACGCGCTTCTGCTTCACATTTCCCGCCGACACCCGGAGCACCCAGCTCCGCCTATCCGGAAGGCCCTGATCGCCATGAATTCAGCTCTCACACCGATCGACATCCTCTTGGTCGAGGACGACCCCGGTGACGTTCTCATGACTCAAGAAGCGTTCGAGCACCACAAGATCCGCAATACGCTGTCCGTGGTGTCCGACGGGGAACAGGCTCTGCAGTTCCTTCATCGACAAGCGCCGTACGAAAACGCGCCCCGCCCCGGGCTGGTTCTGCTCGATCTCAACCTTCCCCGCAAGGACGGCCGTGAAGTCCTCAGCGAGATCAAGGCCACCCCGCACCTGCGCAGCATCCCCGTCGTCGTGCTCACCACCTCTGAGGCCGACGAAGACATCTTGCGCAGCTACGACCTGCACGCCAACGCCTACGTCACCAAACCCGTCGACTTCGACCGGTTCGTCGAGGTCGTCCGTCAGATCGACGACTTCTTCGTCACCGTCGTCAAGCTTCCCCAATGACCGGCGGTGTCCCTATCCACCGTGGCCGTGGAGAAGGGTTCGTCGACATCACTCCATTCAGCGATGAAATCTTTGCGGCCACTGGATAAAGTCCCTTGATCACGTAATCGTCCCTCGTTGCCGGAGGTCGGGAATGACACAGTCCGACGCGCAGCTCCACGCGGGAACGAGAGTGGTGGTCGCCTGTCCCGGCTCGACGGGGACAGCCCTTCCGATCGCCACCCACGACACCGTCGCCGGAGTGTCGATCTTCGATCGGTTCACGATGCAGATGTGGGTGCCGGTCCAGATCGACGGCGCCGCTGACGATTCCGAGCCCCGGCTGGTGAAGCGCGAGCATGTCCGCCGTGTCTGAGCGAAGGCGCGTCGGTCCCGGCTCACGAGTTCGGAGCCTCCCGCTGTTGTTCTGACGGCACTCCTCGTGACCCGGCCGCGTTTTCCGAGCCGCTGGTGACGAGGGTGAAGGTGATGCCGAGGGCGGCGCGCAGGTCCGGGTAGACGTCGAGGACGGCGGTCATGCCGGTCGCCGTCATCACGCGACGCACACAGGTACGGCCGCCCAGGGCGATGCGGAGCGTGACGTGCTCGGCGGCGGCCTGATCGACGGCGTCGTGCAGCGCATCGATTCCCGCGACGCTCAGAAACGTGACTTCGGCGAGGTCCACTACGATCGCCTCTGCGACCCGGCGCGGGGAGAGCATCGCCGACACGGCGCGTTCCAGGCCGGGTGCGGTGAACGAGTCCACGACGCCGCTCAACGCGATGACTGCCGGCTCGTGCGAGCAGAACAGCCACATCCCCGATCCGGGAACAAGCCCCGGCATCCACAAGTCCCTCACTCGACACCCTGTATCTCGATACCTCGCCTGTCGGGAATCCCGGCTGCGTCTTAACCGAAATACCAGAACACGCTAAAAGCTGGACGCCGGCATTCGCAAGCAGTCGCGGCTCAACTCAGCCGGACGGGTACATCGCGTATTCCGTAGGCGGCCGAAGCGCGGCGAGAAGGCCGGCGTGGGCCGGTGAACGCGGGGCGGGGCAGCAGCAGGTCTTTCTCGTCATCGCCTGGACAGACCGTTCGGTCTGCTTCGGCCGATGTCGTTCCACGCTCGGCAGGGTGCCGAGGGGTCACCGTGCCACCGACACCTTCGGCGTGAGCAAAGGGGTGGCCAGGCCGTCGACGTCGACTACGAGGAACCAATGTCCTGTTGTCGGAACAGTCAGCTTCAATTCCGGGGTCAACGCGACTCCTCCGAGCATTTTGTACAACTGCCGTCGCCGGTAGGCGAGATAGTTGACCTCGGTCATCAATCTTATGTTCGCCCGAGCTCTCACGACTACGGTCACGACAGTGTCGCGATCGAGAATCCCCAAATCAAAGGACTTTGCGTGCATTGTTGCCTGCGCTCGGTGTCGGGTGGCTGACCTGGTGCCTCTGCTTGACACTCGGCGTCCTTTGCCGGGAGGTCGATCTCCGCCTGGTCTTCGTTACAGTGCCAATAGAAATCGCAATTCGCGGAAATCGGAGCCAGTGAGCGATTAACCATTCGGGCGCCGAGCCGGACTCTCCGTGACGGGAGTTCCTGTCTGATCGATCTCACCTCACCGCGTGCCGCGGGTGGGTATTCCGGTGGCGAGTGATCGTGGCCGGTATGACGCCACCGATCGCCGCCGGGCGTCGCGGCCCTGCCGGTCGACCTCGTCGGCGCCCGCGACGTGTTCGACAAGGAGCCGCTTGGCCGGATGCACCCGCGGTTGGAACAAGTGGGCACAGGGTGGCTGTTTAGTCTCGGTCGTGCGGAGGTATATCGAGATCATGGGTGATGGAGTGGTGGCGTCGGGGGCTGAATTGACCGCATCCGCTATCGAGGGCAAAGCGATCGCGATCCGAAGGTTCTTGCTGGCCGTGGGCGTGGGCGGGACCGTCGCCCTACTGGCCTGGGTGGCATTGTGGCTGGCCGTCAACATCTGACGCGGCCGGGGTCGGCTGCTCGCTGATTCGCCAGCGTTCGCCACTGCCTGAGTGGATCTTTTGAGGGTTCACGCTGTCATACCGGGGGATGTCATGGGAATTCCCAGTTGGCCGGCTCTGGTGGGAGTGCTTCTGATCGTCGGGGGCGCTGCCGCACGGTGGCGGTTCGGTGAGCGCGGACGTGCACTCGCGTTCGCGCTGGAAGCGATCACTTCCGCGGGTTGGCTCACGATCATTCTGTTCGTCGTCGAACCGTTGGTACCCGGGAACGTGCTCGGAGTGGTGATTCTGGTGGTGCTGGCCCTGGGCGTGCTGGCCGTGCCTGTCGTCATGCGACACCGGACGCGGCACGATGACCGACGACACCCGTAGGGGATCGAACGATCCTGTCGGTGGTGCGCGGGGGCAAGGTCGGTGGGAGAGTCCCATTGGCTCGACACCGCGCGCCGACGTGTGCACTACCACGATGCGGGCGCAACCAAGGTATTGCCGCTCCTGCAAGGGAATTCGACCTGGAGCATTCTGTAGCGCGACGTCGTTCGTGCGCCGAGCGGCCGATTCCGTCGCGTCGCGACAACCACCTGCACGTCCGCTGCTCGAACCGGTGCACCCGAACAGCCGGTACGTCTGCTGATCGCCGGACCCGGCCGGGCAACACCACCGAAGTTCGACGCACGCCGATCACAGTTACCCGTCCGTAAATTTGGCTCACGTGAGCGGGGTGCCCATTGAATTCGATCACCAACCTGTTCCCTTGACGCAAGAAGAAATCATCAGTAATCTTACTGCTCGGAATTATCGAGGAACTCTGAAATTGTTCGTCAGATTGCTCATGGTGGGTGATGGCCATTCCGGCTGAATACTCACACCGTGCCCCGCGGCACCCGGAGTTTGTGATTGGACGATAGTTCTTGGCATGCCGCCTGCATATTCCTGTCGTGGGTTCCCCGGTCTCGTCCAGATGGTGCGCACTCATCGCCCTGGTGATGTGGTACGTCATCTGGAGTATCTCCGCCGAACGGCCGGACCGGGTGGCCGGTCTCGTCCTGGGGAATACGGCGTTCTGGGCGCCGGACCGGATGACACGGTTGTTCAGCACCGTCATGGCGACGGGATTCATGCAACGCCGCCTTCTGCGGCAGAACTTCTTCGTCGAGCGGTTCCTTTTCTCCAACGTGAGCCGCATGCTGAACGACAACGAGAAAGAACATTACCGGCGGGTGCAGCCGACCCCGGATCTGCGGGTCGCCGTGGCTCGTGGCCCGCAGCAGATCGCGGGTGCCGCGACCTGGCTCGCAGACCTGGAAGCAGGGTGCGCGAACAGTTGGCGGGCAAACGGGTACTGGCCACCTATCCGATGGCCGATCGTGCCTTCTCCGCCAAGACCACCCTGCCTCGGTTCCGGGACACCTTCGCAGACATCGAGATCGTCGAGTTTCCCGGCGCGAAGCACTTCTTCTTCGAAGACAAGCCCCGCGAGGTCGCCGACGCGATCCTCGCGCGATTCTCCTGAGCGACGAGCGTCAACCTGTGTGCGGCGACGATGTCATCCCCGAATCTGGTCTTCGTGACGGTTCTGCGTAAGGAGCGAGGGCCGTGAGCGTGGTCGTGTCCGGGGTCAGCGACGACAGGCTGGTTGCAGGGTTCGGCGAGTATCTGCTCCGTCCTGGGTGGTCGCCGGTGCCGGAGAAGATCGTCAACTCGGCGGATTGGAGTGGGGGTGACCTTCGGGGCCGGGTTTCAGTGGTTACGTTTGGTTGCAGAGGGTTCGTGGATCCTGTCAAGCCGCGTCTGTCTCCGCGCTAAGGCTTGAGGGAGTCCCCAAGTTCGGGTGGGCTCCACTGGGTCGCAGGAGACCATCATGTCGGCTGACCTCGTGCCGGTCATCGTCGCGGCGGCTGTGCCCGTCTCGACCGCCGTGATCACGGCGGTCGAGAGGATCGTCATCGCCTGGATCAAGCGCCGCCGCAAGGATGGGGACGGCGAGAACGAGGACGAGTGAACTGAGGAGCTGGCCGGGGTGGAGCCTTTCCAGCCCGGCCGGCTCGCAGAGAACAGTTGCCCCGGTTCAGTTTCGCCATCAGCTCTCGGTTGGCGGCTCTGGCAGCGTCGAGTTGGCCGAGTTTGGACTGGCCGAGTACTGGCGGACCGGTTTCGGGTGGCGAGCGAAGAGGGCCGCGCTCAACGCGCGCCCGCAGTACGTCACCACCATCGACGCGGGTTTCCCGGCCATGCCGGTAGGCAATCGTATCGGGCAGACCGGCTCAGGGTGCGCGATAGACCGTCTACCTGGCGTGAGATCCGGGCCGGATCTCCCTCCGTCACGCTTACCGTGTGTCCGCGGGCTCGGGAGGGGGTCCCTGCTCGCTTCGCCTTTGACACCCTTGTCTACTCTGCATATACTTTCCATATTGAAAGTTGATGCGGATTGGAGATACCGATGTCGGACACTCCCGAGCTCGACCAAGTCGCCGACGCTCGACGGAAGCTGGCCGCCTACGCCGGGTTTTCGCGCAGCTACTGGACGCTTTATGGGATTGCCCTGGTTCTGATGGCAGGGATTCCCATCTGGATGTCGTTCCTGCCCGAGGCGGCGGCCGGTATCCAGTGGGTGCTGCTCGCGATCGGCCTGGCCTCGGCGGCGTACTCGGTGAACCAGCGTCGGAGGACCGGGGTCCAGCTTCCGCGCCGGATCAGCGCGTACCCCAGTGCCCGCCGGGTGTGGGTCGTCGTGCTGGCGATCACCATCGCGAGTGTCGCCGGCATGTACGCGCTGGTCGGGAGCGGTCAGCGCGTCATCGCCCTGGTGGTCTTGATCCCCGTCGCCGCGATTATCTTCGCGGGCCAGGTCCTGACCCGCGCGAAGATGCGTGACGACATCGCGGCGGGCCGGGTCTTGACGTGACCGATTTCGAACATCCCGCCGAGGGCGCGGGAGCCAAGCGTGACCCGATCTTCGAGACCGGGCCGCGCTTGGCGTTGTGCGCGCTGTTGCAAGGCGCCGACTGGGTCGAGTTCGCGACCGCCCGCGACCTCACCGGCGCCAGCGACTCCGCGGTGTCCAAGCACAGCCGAACCCTCGAAGACGCCGGCTATCTCGAAATCCGGAAAGGATCGGTCGGGCGGCGACCCAGGACCTGGCTGCGGCTCTCGGCGGCCGGACGGGTGGCCTTGGGCGGTCACCTCACTTGGTTGACCAACCTGCGCCACGCCATCGACCAGCCGCGGTAGCGAATCGCCGGAAGACGTTCGTCGGGCGTTTCGCCGAAGTCTCGGGTGGGTACCTATTTGCACGCAACGCAGGTCTGTGGTCTGTCAGGAGG
>NZ_NMQT01000052.1 GCF_002234405.1 Amycolatopsis thailandensis
CCTCATACGAGGTTACATATATAAGCTCTACTGGCTTAGTTCACTAGCACACTGTTGAGTTCTCAAGCAACACGCTTTGTTTCAAAGCGATATTCACAAGCTTTTGGTCGAGCATGCCGAATCCTACGGGTTTAGTCGTAGGGGGTCGGCGGCCGCTCGTGGGCCGACGCTAAACATTACCTGGTCCGATTCGCGGTGTCAACCCGCTCGGCCCTGGTTCCTGACCTGGGGCTTTTTGGCCCCGGCGGCCCGGTGTTCCTGGCGACGAAGAGAAGATTACATGCCCCGGAACCCCCCGAAAACAGGGGGGTCACTTAACGACATTGCCGCAGGTCAGCCGGTGTAAGCCGCCGTCATCCGACGGTCTTCAGGTAGCGAGGCGGTTTGCGGGCCGGGACGACGCGTTCGAAGTCGGCCGCATAAGCGAGCACTCGGGCGTCGGTCCAGAGCCCCGCCATGAACGAGACACCCACCGGGAGCTCGCCGACGAAACCGGCGGGCACGGTCACGGCCGGATACCCCGAGACCGCGGCCGGCGTCGACGACGGGATCACGTCGTTGTCGCCGGTCTTGCAGTCGGTCTTCCAGGCGGGCGGGTTCGTGGGCGCGGCGATCGCGTCGAGGCGGTACTGGGCGAGGGTCTCGTCGATCGAGCGTTTCGCCAGGTCGGTCAGCTCGCGGCGGTTGGCCAGGTAGCCGGGGTCGGACGGGCCGGGCGCGGCGAGCGCCTGTTCGAAGAGTTCTTGCCCGGCGAAACAGGTCTGCTCCAGCGGGTCGGACCGGTTGTAGGCGATCAGCGCGGCGAGGTCGCGCGGGCCTTCCGGACGCGTGGCCAGGTAGCGATCGATGTCCCGGTGGAACTCGGTGAGCAGCGCCGGGAACTCCAGTTCACCGAGCCTGGCCTGGTACGGCGGCGTCACCTCGACGACTTCGGCACCGGCCTTCACCAAGGAATTCCTGGTCTCCGTCATCACCGCGTCCACGTCCGGGCCGAGAACCGGCAGCCGCCAGAGCCCGATCCGGGAGCCCTTCAGCACGCCGGGGCGCAGGTGCGCGGCATAGTCGGTCGGCTGATTCGGCGGGTACGTGCCGGTGGCCGGGTCGCTCGGGTCGCGGCCTTGGAGCGCGGACAGGGTGAGCGCGACGTCGACGACGTGCCTGGCCATCGGGCCGGTGGTGTCCTGTTCGGCCGAGATCGGCACCACGCCGGTGCGGCTGACCAGGCCGAGGCTCGGTTTGTGCCCCACCGTCGAGGTCATCCCGGCCGGGCAGACGATCGAACCGTCGGTCTCGCTGCCGATCGCGACCTGGGCGAGCGACGCGGCGACGCCCGCGGCGGATCCGGCGGACGACCCACAGGGATTGCGGTCGAGCACGTACGGGTTGTTCGTCTGTCCTCCGACGCCCGACCACCCGGAAGTGGGTTTGGCGGCGCGGAAGTTCGCCCACTCGGACAGGTTCGCCTTGCCGAGGACGACCGCGCCCGCGTCACGCAGGCGGCGGATCAAGGTCGCGTCCTTCGCGGGCTTGCTGCGGAGTGCCCGCGAACCCGCCGTCGTCTGCTGCGACCGGGTGTCGACGTTGTCCTTCACCAGGATCGGGATGCCGTCGAGCGGCCCCCGGCTCTTGCCGGCGCGACGTCGGAAGTCGCTCTCCGCCGCTTGCGCGATCGCGGCCGGATTGACCGCGATGACCGCGTTCACCGTGCGGTCGACCTTGTGGATGCGATCGAGATAAGCCTTGGTCAGACCGACCGCTGTCAGCCGTCCGGAGGACATCCGGGCCTGGAGCGAGGGGATGTCGGCGGCGTCGAGATCGAGCGGTTTCCCGCCCGCTGACGCCGGTGGTGCGGCACTCGCCGCGATGGTCGCGGCGACCAAGGTCGTGAGAACTCCGAACATCGGCCGCCGCACCATCAGGTCTCCTTCGTCTAGAGAACCGGAAGCAGGGTCCGCAGCTCGTACGGGGTCACCGCGCTGCGGTAGTTATCCCATTCAACACGTTTGTTGCGCAGGAAGAAGTCGTAAACGTGCTCTCCGAGCGCTTCGGGCAGAAGTTCCGATTTTTCCATTTCGGCCAGCGCCTCACCGAGGTTCTGCGGGAGCTGGGCGTAGCCGGCCGCGCGGCGTTCGGCGTCCGAGAGCTGCCAGATGTTGTCCTCGGCGGGAGGCGGCAGCTCGTAGCCCTTCTCGATGCCCTTGAGCCCGGCGGCAAGGATGACCGAGTACGCCAGATAGGGGTTGCAGGCGGAGTCGAGCGTTCGGATCTCCACACGACGTGACGACGCCTTGCCCGGCGAGTACATCGGCACCCTGACCAGGGCGGAGCGGTTGGCCCTGCCCCACGAAACGGTCGTCGGGGCCTCGCTGCCGCTGATCAGCCGCTTGTAGGAGTTCACCCACTGGTTGGTGACCGCCGAGATCTCCTTCGCGTGGTGCAGCAGCCCCGCCACGAAGGCCTTGCCCGTCGCGGACAACTCGTACGGGTCTTCCGCGTCGTAGAAGGCGTTGCGATCACCTTCGAACAGGCTCACGTGGGTGTGCATGCCCGAACCCGGCTGGTTGGTGAAGGGCTTCGGCATGAAGGTCGCGCGGACGCCCTGGGTGAGCGCGACCTCCTTGACGACGTAACGGAACGTCATGACGTTGTCGGCCATGGTCAGCGCGTCGGCGTACCGGAGGTCGATCTCCTGCTGGCCGGGTGCGCCTTCGTGGTGGCTGAACTCGACCGAGATCCCCATCGCCTCGAGCGTCTCGATGGCGTGACGGCGGAAGTGCGTCGCTGTCGCGTGGCTGGCCTGGTCGAAGTACCCGCCGTTGTCCGCGGGCTCCGGCTCACTGCCGTCGTCCGGCAGGCTGGCGAGCAGGAAGAATTCGATCTCGGGGTGGACGTAGCAGGTAAAACCCGCTTCGGCCGCCTTCGAGAGCTGCCTGCGCAGGACGTGCCGGGGGTCCGCCCAGGACGGGGAGCCGTCCGGCATCGCGATGTCGCAGAACATGCGCGCCGAGTACGGGCCGCCGTCCGGGGTCTCCCAGGGCAGGACTTGGAACGTGGCCGGGTCGGGCTTCGCGACCATGTCGGATTCGTAGACGCGCGCGAACCCTTCGATGGCCGATCCGTCGAAGCCAATCCCTTCGCTGAAGGCACCCTCGAGCTCGGCGGGCGCCACCGCGACGGACTTGAGAAACCCCAGCACATCCGTGAACCAGAGCCTGACGAAACGGATGTCGCGCTCTTCCAAGGTACGGAGCACGAACTCCTGCTGGCGATCCATGGCCGCACCCTAACGAGAACGTGTTAACGACATGTTTCGACGCGCCGATCAAGCGGAAGTGGTGGCTACCCCCGCCGGAACCGGTTCGGGCTTGGCGGCCTTGGTGATCGACAGCGAGGCGACCGAAGCCAGCACCGCGAGGCCCGCCGCGATGTACCAGGCGAGCGCGTAGCTGCCGGACGAGTCGCGGATCGCGCCCGCTCCGAAAGCCGCGAGACCTGCGCCTAGCTGGTGGCTGGCGAAGACCCAGCCGAAGACGATCGGCCCGGCTGCGCCGTATTGGCGGACGCAGAGCGCGACCGTCGGCGGAACCGTCGCCACCCAGTCGAGGCCGTAGAAGACGATGAACGCCCACATGCTCGGCTCCACCGTTCCGCTCAACAGCTGCGGGAGCAGGGCGAGCGAGACGCCGCGAAGGGCGTAGTAGACGCCGAGCAGGATTCGCGGATCCACACGGTCGGTGAGCCAGCCGGAGGCGATCGTGCCGGCGACATCGAAGATCCCGACGAGCGCGAGCAGGCCGGCGGCGGTGGTCTGCGGCATGCCGTGGTCGTGCGCCGCGGGAACGAAGTGGGTGCTGACCAGGCCGTTCGTCGTGGCGCCGCAAATCGCGAACCCGACGGCGAGCAACCAGAACGTCCTTGTGCGCGCCGCCGAGCCGAGGACGGTCAGCGCGCGGCGGACGGAACCACCCGCCCGGGTGACGGGAGCGACTTCGCCGGGTTCGGCGCCGTACGCGGTCGTCCCGACATCGGACGGGTGATCGCGGACCACCAGAAGGACGACGGGGACGACGGCCAGTGCGGCGATGGCGATGACGAGCGACGCCGTCCGCCAGCCCTCGTCGACGGCGAGGTTCGCGACGATCGGCAGGAAGATCAGCTGGCCGGTGGCGCCCGCGGCGGTGAGAACGCCGGTGACGACGCCGCGGCTGCGGACGAACCAGCGGGCGGCGACCGTCGCGGCGAAGCTCATCGCCATCGAGCCGGTGCCGACGCCGACCAGGACGCCCCAGCAGAGGATGAGCTGCCAGCTCGCGTTCATGAACACCGTGCCGCCCGCGCCGATCGCGACCACGAACAAGGCCGTCGAGGCGACGCGTCGCATGCCGAAGCGCTCCATGAGAGCTGCCGCGAAGGGCGAGAAGAGGCCGTAGAGCACGAGGTTCACGGAGACGGCCGACGCGATCGTCGCGCGGGACCAGCCGAACTCGTTGTGGAGTGGGTCGATGAGGACGCCGGGGGCCGCGCGGAAACCGGCGGCGGCGAGCAGGGCGACGAACGCGGCGGCGGCGACGAACCACGCGCGGTGGAGTCGGGTCTCAGGGTGCACGGGTACAGCGTCATCGCCCTCGACTCTCGGCGGAAGTGGCCGGAAGGACACTGTGCGAAAGATTCGGGCCAAGGTCATAGGGTCTGACCATGCGCTGCCGTCACCTCGTGCCGGCGCTGCTGCTCACGATCGGGCTCATCGGCGGCTGTGCGGGGTCTCCCCCGTTGCCCCCTGCCCAGGAACTCGTGAGCGCGGCGGCCGACTCCCTCGTCTCGTTGCGCAGCGTGCGGTTCACGCTCGGGGTGAACGGCGTCGTCACCGGGCTGCCGGTGCGCGGGCTCGACGGCGAAGTCAGCCTCGAAGGTGGCGCGGTCGGCAAGGCCGACCTGCAGGACGACACCGGACGGATGAAGGTCGAGTACCGGCTGTCCGGCTCGGAGATCACGCTCGACGGGGAACGGGTGATTCCTGCAGAGGCGGCCTACACGCCGCAGGCGATGCTCGGGGCGGACGGTGGACTGCGACGGCTGTTGACCGGGGCGACCGAGCTGCGCGGCGAGCGGTGGGAGCGGGTGCAGGACACCGACTCGATCCGGATCGGCGCGAAGGTGCCGGCCGCGGTGATCGGCGGGATCGTGCCGGAGATCAAGTCGGACGTGTTCGTGAAGCTGTGGATTTCGAAGGACGAGCCGCGGCGGCTGATGCGGGTGTGGTTGCAGGTGCCGCCGACGAGTCCGCAGGACTTCGCGGTGATGCTGGAGTTGGCGTTGACCAGGCATAACGGGGTGGTCGTCGGGGGCGGGCGATAGCAAAGGTCCCCTGCTCCCCTGGGGCGGATAATGCCTGGTCAGCGGGTGCGGCGATAGCAAAGGTCCCTTGCTCCCCCGGCTGGTGCGGCGGGGAGCAAGGGACCTTTGCTATCGCTTCGTCACTTGGCGGTGCAGCGGGTGCCCTCGTCCGGCAGGGCACCGTTCACCAGGTAGGCGATGCCGATCCGATCGACGCACGACACGCCCTGGAGGAACACCGTGTGCTGGTTGCCCTCGAACGTCAGCAAAGCTCCCTTGATCGCTTTCGCCAGGTTGACGCCCGCTTGGTACGGGGTCGCCGGGTCGTTCGTCGTCGAGATGACCAGCGTCTTCGGCAGGCCTTCGACGTTGGGCAGGTGCGGCTCCGAGGTGTTCGGCACCGGCCAGAAGGCGCAGGCGTCGCGCGCGGAACCGTCCGGCTTGCCGTCGTCGAGGAACGGCGCCGCCTCCGCGTACCGCTTCTGCGCGTCGAGGAGCTTCGCCGGATCGGTGACCCGCGGGTCGTCCACACACCGGATCGCGACGAACGCGTCCTGCGTCGTCCCGTAGCGGCCGTCTGCGCCGCGTTCGTTGTAGAGGTCCGCCAGCTTTTCCAGGCCGTCGCCGCGCTGACGCTTCAGATCGTTGAGCGCGGTGTTGAGCGGTTCCCAGAGATCTTCCTGGTAGAGGGCCTGTATCACGCCTGTGGTCGCGTCCTCGTACGACAGTTTTCGGCCGTCGGAGACCGGGACGGGGAAGTCGATCAGCGGCCGCACCAGGTCCTGGAACGCCTTCGTCACACCGGCGGCGTCACGCCCCAGGGCGCAGTCCTCGCGCGCGGCGCACCAGTTCGAGAACTCCCCGAACGCCTTGCCGAAGCCCTGCCCCTGCGCGACCAGCGACTCCACCGCGTCCTGCTCCGGGTCGACGGCCCCGTCGAGCACCAGCGCGCGGACATTCGCGGGGAAGGCCTCCGCGTAGGCGGATCCGATCCGCGTCCCGTAGGAGTAGCCGAGGTAGTTCAGCTTCGGTTCGCCGAGGACCGAACGCAGGACGTCCATGTCCTTGACGACGTCCCGCGTACCCACGTTCGCGAGCATCGACGGGCCATGTTCGGTCCGCTCGGCGCATTTGGTCGCGAAGTCCTGGGACTCGGCCTCCTGCTTTTTCACTCCCTCGGGTGACCCGTCCGTCTCGCCGTCGTCCGCCCGGTCCGCGTCGCGTTCGGCGTCGGTCAGGCAGCGGATCTGCGGTTCGCTCGCACCGATTCCGCGCGGGTCGAAACCGACCATGTCGAAGCGTTTGCCCAGCTCGTTCGTCGCAGTCCGGGAGGCGAGACCGGCCGCGGCCGCCATGCCGGAAGCGCCGGGGCCGCCGGGGTTGACCACGAGCGCCCCAATCCTTTCGTCGGTTTCCAGCGCCTTCCGGCGCAGCAGGCCGAGCGTGATCGAGTCCCCTTCGGGCTTCGCGTAGTCGAGCGGGACGGTCAGCCGGGCGCACTGTGCGTCCTTCACTCGAAACGCCGCTTTCGCGTCATCGGATGTCGCGTAGGGTGCACAGTCGGCCCAGGTCAGACTCTGTCCGTAGAACTTCTCGAGTCCTGCGGGCACCGGTCCGGACGGAGCGTGCGACTCGGTGGCCGGAGGCGGCGGCTGGGTTCTACCCTCTCCCGACGAGCACGCGGCGACGGTGACCGCGAGCAGGCCGGACAGCGTGATCGCGGCGAATCGACGGGCACGGGACCTGGCGCTGACATGAGTGAACACGGTTGGATCGTGCCATCGGCCGCGGAACTCGGCCGCACCACCACTGCGTTGGTGAGACAGGTGCGGACGGCAGAAGAACAGACGGGAGCACAGGGGTGGCAGCACTGATCAGCCGGGTGGGCAAGAAGCTGCGCCGGATCATCCAGCGGCCGGGCAGCGTCGAGCTGACCCGCTACGAAGCGCTGCTGCCGGCCATCGAGAAGCTCGAGCCCGAGTTGGAGAAGCTCTCCGACGAGGAGCTGACAGAGCGGGCCGGCAAGCTTCGGGACGCCTCGACCTTCGGCAACGAGCAGCTCATCGAGGTCTGCGCGCTCGGCCGTGAGGCCGCTCGGCGCGCACTCGGTGAGCGCGCCTTCGACGTCCAACTCCTGGGCACGATGGGCCTGCTCAGCGGGCACATCGTGCAGATGGAGACCGGTGAGGGCAAGACGCTGGCCGGTGCGCTGGCCGGTGCCGGGTACGCCCTGCGCGGCAAGCACGTCCACGTCGTCACGGTGAACGACTACCTCGCCCGCCGTGACGCAGAGTGGATGGGCCCGATCTACGACCTGCTCGGCGTGTCCGTCGGCTGGATCGAGCCCGCTCACTCCCGAGACGAGCGCCGCGAGGCCTACGCGAAGGAAGTCACCTACGGCGCCGTCAGCGAGATCGGCTTCGACGTGCTGCGCGACCGCCTCGTCACCCGCGAAGCAGACTTGGTCCAGCGCGAGCCCGAGGTGGCGATCGTCGACGAGGCGGACTCCGTGCTGGTCGACGAGGCCCGCGTGCCGCTGGTGATGGCGGGATCGATCGACCACACCGACGCCGACGAAGAGGTCGCGAACATCGTCCGGCGGCTGCGGCTCGGGCTGCACTACGAGACCGACGCCGACGGTCGCAACGCCTGGCTGACCAAGGCGGGCGCGTCGGTGGTCGAGAAGGCCCTCGGCGACGACATCAACCTTTACGACGACACCGGCTCGGACAGGCTGCCCGCCGTGAACGTGGCGCTGCACGCCCACGCGCTGCTCACCCGCGACGTCGACTACCTCGTGCGTGACGGCAAGGTGCAGCTCATCAACGCCGCGCGCGGCCGCGTCGCCGAATTGCAGCGCTGGCCGGACGGCCTCCAGGCAGCCGTCGAGGCGAAGGAGCAGGTCAAGGCGACCGACCGGGGCGAGATCCTCGACTCGATCACCGTGCAGGCGCTGCTCGCGCGCTATCCCGAGGTCGCGGGGATGACCGGTACCGCGGTCGCGGTCGCCGAGCAGTTGCGCGAGTTCTACAAGCTCGAGGTCGCGGTCATCCCGCCGAACACGCCGAACATCCGCGAAGACCAGGAGGACCGGATCTTCGGATCGCCGTCGCAGAAGCTGCGCGCGATCGAGGAGGAGATCCGGCGGGTGCACGAATCCGGGCGGCCGATCCTCGTCGGCACCCAGGACGTCGCCGAGTCCGAGGAGCTGGCCGAGAAGCTGGCGAAGGTCGATCTCGAATGCGTCGTGCTCAACGCGCGCAACGACGCCGAGGAAGCCGCGATCATCGCCGACGCCGGCAAGAAGGGCGCGGTCACCGTTTCGACCCAGATGGCCGGTCGAGGCACCGACATCCGGCTCGGCGGCAAGGACGGCGACGGCCGCGACGAGGTCGTCGAGCTGGGCGGCCTGCACGTGATCGGCACCGCGCGCTACCCGTCGAGCAGGCTGGACGGCCAGCTGCGCGGCCGGTCCGGACGGCAGGGCGACCCGGGCAGCGCGGTGTTCTTCGCCAGCCTGAACGACGAACTCGTGCTGTCGAACGCGCCGGACGTGCCCGAGGGCATCAGCTCCGACGTGGGCAGCGGCGAGGTCACCGACCCGGCGGCCTTGCGGCAGATCAACCACGCGCAGCGCGTCGCCGAGGGTGTCGACCTGGAGATCCACCGGAACACCTGGCGCTACACGCGGCTGATCGAGCGGCAGCGTGGCGAGCTGCTCGAACACCGGGACAAGGTGCTCCGGACCGCGCACGCGGCGGAGGTGCTGGAGAAGGCGCACCCGGAGAAGTTCAAGGAGCTTTCGGAAGCGGTCGACGACGAGGCGAAGGTCGAGCAGCTGAGCCGGGAGGTGCTGCTGTTCCACATCGACCAGCTGTGGTCGGACCACCTGGCGTTCCTGACCGACGTGCGGGAGAGCATCCATCTGCGGGCGCTGGCGCGGGAGACGCCGATCGACGAGTTCCACCGTGCGGCGATCCCCGAGTTCCACAAGATCATCGCGGAGGCGGCCGACCGGGCGGCGAAGACGCTCGAGGAGGCCGAGATCACCGAGGACGGGATCGACCTCGGTGACGCGGGGGTGCGGCGGGCGAACACGACGTGGACGTACTTGGTGCACGACAACCCGTTCGACTCCGACTTCGAGCAGACCATCAAGAAGGTGCGGAGCATGATCAAGCGCAAGTAGCGCGCCGGTCCTTCAGCGGTGAGCGGGGGACCTTTGCTGTCACTCTCTTTCGGAGAGCGACAGCAAAGGTCCCCCGCTCTCTTTTCCGCCGAAACTCCAGGTCAGGCCCCCGGCGATAGCAAAGGTCCCTTGCTCCCCCGCCGGACGCGCCCCGGCGGGCCGGACCCAGGTGGGCGATTCGGCACATCCACTCGTCCCAGCGGACGCCGGTGGGTGAGAATGTCGGCATGCCGCAACTGCGCATCGCACTGGCCCAGGTCAACACCACCGTCGGGGACCTCGAAGGCAACGCCGAGCTCACCGTCGAGTGGACCCGCAAGGCCGCCGAAGCCGGCGCCCACATCGTGGTGTTCCCGGAGATGTCCCTCACCGGTTACCCCGTCGAGGACCTCTCCCTCCGCCCGACCTTCGCCTCCGCCTCGAAGCAGATGGTCGAAGCGCTCGCCCGGCGGCTCGACGACGCCGGTTGCGGCGAGGTGCTCACCTACATCGGGTATCTCGACCTCGACGAGACCGGCCCGCGCGACGCGGCGGCCGCGCTGTACCGCGGCGAAGTGGTCGCCCGCCAGTTCAAGCACCACCTGCCCAACTACGGCGTCTTCGACGAGCACCGCTGGTTCAAGCCGGGCCAAGACCTCGAGGTCGTCCGCTTCCACGGCGTCGACGTCGGCATGGTGATCTGCGAGGACGTCTGGCAGGACGGCGGCCCGATCTCGGCGCTGGGCAAGGCCGGAGTGGACCTCGTGGTCGCGCCCAACGCTTCGCCTTACGAGCGCGCGAAGGACGACATCCGCCTGCCGCTCATCGCCCGGCGCGCGGCCGAGGCCGGGGCGCCGCTGGTGTACACGAACCAGATCGGCGGCCAGGACGACCTCGTCTTCGACGGCGACTCGATCGTGGTCGGCGCGGACGGCCGGTTGCTGGCACGGGCGCCGCAGTTCGTGGAGCACCTGCTCGTCGTCGACACGGACCTCACCGCGGGCGGGCACACCGCCGAGGGCGAGTTCGAGGGCCTGCGGGTCAAGCGCCGCGTCCTCGACGAAGACCCGATTCCTGCCTACGCGCCGAGCACCGACTCGGCGATCAGCGAGCCTCTGTCCGACGAAGCCGAGGTGTGGCACGCGCTCGTCGTCGGCCTGCGCGACTACGTGCACAAGAACGGCTTCTCGTCGGTGACGTTCGGTTTCTCCGGCGGCATCGACTCGGCGGTCGTGGCGGCGCTGGCCGCGGACGCGCTCGGCGGCGACAACGTCTACGGCGTCTCGATGCCTTCGGAGTACTCCTCGGAACACTCGAAGGGCGACGCCGAAGACCTCGCCCGCCGCATCGGCGCGCACTATCGCGTCGAGCCGATCGCGGACATGGTCAAGGTCTACGTCGAGCAGCTCCAGCTGACCGGTCTCGCCGAGGAGAACATCCAGGCCCGCGTCCGCGGCATGCTGCTGATGGCGTTGTCCAATCAGGACGGTCACCTGGTGCTCGCCACCGGCAACAAGACCGAGCTCGCCGTCGGCTACTCGACGATCTACGGCGACGCCGTCGGAGCCTTCGCGCCGATCAAGGACCTGTTCAAGACACACGTATGGCATCTGGCCAAATGGCGCAACAAGGAAGCCGAGAAGAACGGCGAAACCCCGCCGATCCCGGAGAACTCGATCACCAAGCCGCCGTCCGCCGAGCTGCGGCCGGGCCAGCTCGACAGCGACTCGCTGCCCGACTACCTAATGCTCGACGACATCCTCGACGACTACATCGAGGGCGACCGCGGCTACGTCGATCTGGTGGACGCGGGCTTCGAGCCCGAAACCATCGATCGTGTGGTGCGCATGGTCGACAAGGCCGAATACAAGCGCCGCCAGTACCCGCCGGGCACCAAGATCACGTTCAAGGCGTTCGGGCGGGACCGGCGGCTGCCGATGACCAACGGCTGGCGAGAGGGCACGGTCGTGACCCCGTCAGCTCAGCGTGACCTGCTTCCCGGCTGAGGTCGTCAGCACGGCCACCAGGCCGGGCTTGGTGTCACGCCGGACGAGCATGTCCATCCCGAGCGCCCGCACCGCGGCTTCGACCGCGCCGGGCTCGGGGTGGACCCCGGTGACCAAGAGCAGCGGGATCGACGGGAGCCCCCGTGTCGTCGGATGCGGGGTGCTCCCCCAGTCGATGAGGAAGGGCGCGAGCCCGTCGAGGCCGCCCGCGCCGGTGAGACGCCAAGACAGCAGTTCGCCGTCATCGGTGGTCCGCGACATCTCGGACGCTTCGCCCGGGTCGTAACCACGTTCGCGGGCTTCGGCGATCGCGTCGTCGATGCCCTGCACCCGCGCCGCCCAGGTGACCAGTGCGGGCTCGGTCAGCTCGTCGATGCCGAACGGGCGCGGCCCGGCGTGCTCGGGTTGATCCGGGTCGGGGCCGACCACCTCGAGGTAGGCACCGGCTCCCAGGTCGGCCAGATAGTTGGCCGTACCGAAGCCGACATGCCTTCCGCCGCGTACAGGCGTGACGCCGGTCAGCTCGGCGACGCGCGCGACGGCCTCTTCGAGGTCCGGCCCGGCGTAGACGAGGTGATCAAGCACGAGGTCGCTCATGCCCATAGTCCTATCGCAGCCGCCGCTCCGGTGGCACCGCGGCATGGCCGCGCCACCCGAAAAGCGGCGCCGCCGAAACTGTCGGACCCGGCTCGTACTCTGGACTCCATGACGGCACAGGGCTACGCCGTGTTCGGCACCGCGATCGGCGATTGCGGCATCGCGTGGAACGAACGCGGGGTCATCGCGGTCCAGCTGCCGGAAGGCAGTGAAGAGAAGACGAGGGCGCGACTGACCGCGCGCCTTCCTGACGTGACAGAGTCCGCGCCTCCGGGCGAAGTCCAGCGCGCGATCGACGGGATCGTCTCGTTGATGGACGGCAAGCGCACGGACCTGACCGAGGTCGGCCTCGACTACGAAGGAGTACCGGACTTCCATCACCGGGTGTACGAGTTCATCCGCACGATCCCGCCGGGCAAGACGCTGACCTACGGCGATATCGCGAACATCCTCGGCATGCCCGGTGGGGCGCAGGCCGTGGGGCAGGCGATGGGCCGGAACCCTTTCCCGATCATCGTGCCGTGCCACCGCGTGCTCGCCGCGGGCGGGAAGGACGGTGGGTTCTCCGCGCGAGGCGGAGTCGCCACCAAGCGCCGGATGCTGGTCATCGAAGGCGCTTTGGCGGACGAACCCACGTTGTTCTAAACGGTTTCGGCCGGCGACCATGGCTTGAGCCAGGGCGTCTCCGGCCAGCCTTCCGCGGCTGCCATCAGAGGAATCGCCGTCGCGCCGTCGATGTGCTCGCGGATGATGTCGGCGTGCCCGGCGTGCCGTGCAGTCTCCTCGATGAGGTGGAACAGCACCCAACGGACCGACCAGGCTTCGACATCCTTCGGGTACCAGGGCACGCCCTTCGGCACCGGGACCGGCTGACCCAGATCGGGGATGCCGGCGATGACGTCGGCGGTGCGGCGGGCGACCTCGTCGTAGCGCGCGAAGACGTCTTCGAGCGTCTCGCCGTCAGCCATCACGTAGCCGGCTTCGTAGTCCTTCATCGCTTCGTCCATGGGCTTCGAAGGCTTCTGGAGAAGGATGTCGATCCAGCCGTCTTCCGTGGTCGCGGTGTGCTTGATCAGGCCACCGACGCTCAGCGAGCTTCTGGTCGGGACCGCTCTGGCCTGTTCTTCGGTCAACCCGTGCGCGGCGATGCGCAGCACGTGGCGCTGCTGTTCCAGGTAGGCGAGGAGACCTTCGCGCTCGTCGGCGATCGGGGGGACGTTGCCGGCCATGATGGCTCCTTCCGTAGGGAAGAGGATCATGACATCCGGTCGCGGCTTCCTGGTGCGATTCGGCCAGGAAGAGAGCAGGGGACCTTTGCTATCGCTCGTTAGTGAGGCTAACGAGCGATAGCAAAGGTCCCCTGCTCCCCCGCTACCCCTGCGGCCGCACGAACGGGAAAAGCACCGTCTGCCGGATCGACGCGCCGGTCAGCATCATCAGCAGCCTGTCGATGCCGATGCCGAGCCCGCCGGTCGGCGGCATGCCGTGTTCGAGCGCGAGCAGGAAATCCTCGTCCAGTTCCATCGCCTCGACATCCCCGCTCGCCGCGCGCAACGACTGGGCCTCCAAGCGCCGCCGCTGTTCGAGCGGGTCGGTCAGTTCGGTGTAGGCCGTGCCGACCTCGGAACCGAACGCGATCAGGTCCCAGCGCTCGGCCAGCCGTGGGTCCACGCGATGTTGCCGCGTCAGCGGCGAGACGTCGGTCGGATAGTCGGTGTAGAAGGTCGGCAGCACGGTCGCGCCTTCGACCAGGTGCTCGTGCGCCTTCAGCACGAGATCACCGTGCCCGGCCTCCTCGTTCACCGGAACTCCGGCGGCACGGCACAACCGCCGGAGTTCCTCGACGGACGTCCCCGAGTCGATCTTCTCCCCGAGTGCCGCGGAAACGGCTTCGTGTACCGGGATCACCGGCCAGTCACCGGAGATGTCGTACTCGACGACGTTCCCGTCCGGCCCCGGACGGCGAACGACCTGCGCGCCGTAAGCGGCTTCCGCGGCGTGCTGCACGAGTTCGCGCGTCAAGTTCCGCATGGTGTTGTAGTCGGCATACGCCTGGTACGCCTCCAGCATGGTGAATTCCGGGTTGTGCGTCGCGTCGACGCCTTCGTTGCGGAAGTTCCGGTTCAGCTCGAAAACGCGCTCGACCCCGGCCACACACAGGCGTTTCAGGTACAGCTCGGGGGCGATCCGCAAGTACATCCGCATGTCGTAGGCGTTGATATGGGTGATGAACGGGCGGGCGTTCGCGCCGCCGTGCACGGTCTGCAGCATCGGCGTCTCGACTTCGAGATAGTCGCCCTGGTGCAGCCTTTCCCGCACCGCGCGCACCACTGTCGAGCGCATCCGCAGCATCGCCGTCGAGTCCGGGTTCACCGCGAGGTCGAGATAACGCTGCCGCACCCGCGTTTCCGGGTCCGTGAGGCCCTTTCGCTTGTCCGGCAACGGATGCAGGCTCTTCGCCGTAACGGTCCATTCGTCGACGAGCACGGACAGCTCACCGCGTCGCGATGTCACGACCCGCCCGCTCACGCCGACGTGGTCGCCGAGGTCGACGCCCCGCCGCCATCCACCGAGGTCGAGCACGGAGGCGTCGAGCATCAGCTGGATCTCGCCGCTGAAATCCTTGACTCGCGCGAAACAGAGCCCGCCGAGGTTGCGCATCGCGAGCACCCTGCCCGCGACGCGGACCCGGTGATCGGTGTGCGTGTCCGGGTTCAGGCTGCCGAACTTCGAGACGACGTCGCCGAGAAGGTCCTCCCGGGCGAAACCGACCGGATAGGGGTCGATCCCGGCTTTTCGCAAGCTGTCGAGCTTCGCCATCCGCACGCGGACCTGGTCGGGTCGCCGCACCTGGTTCGGCGCCGGAGTGGCGGCGTTCGCTTCGATTCGGTGGACTTCGGCCACGAATTCGTCCGTGACCGTCTCCAGTTTCAGTGCCCGCCCCGACCGTCCTGTCGGGACGAATCCTTCGAGCGCGCCGGCGACGATACCGACCCGCGGCAGCCGTCGAGCCGAGGAATAGCAAAGGAATCGCGGTTCCCAGTCGGGTCCGTACTTGGCGTTGGACCGGTAGAGCGATTCCAGCTGGAAGAACCGTGACGCCATGCTAAGCACGCCGCGCCACGCGCGCAGCACCGGGCCCGCGCCGATCCGCTCCCCCTCGGAGAAGACCGCGCGGAACATCGCGAAGTTCAACGAAATCCGTTGTGCGCCAAGGTGTGAACTCGCCGCCACGACCTCGGCGACCATGTACTCGTTGAGCCCGTTTTCGGCGTCGCGGTCGCGCCGCATCAGGTCGAGCGACAGGCCTCGACGGCCCCACGGAACGAACGAGAGCATGCCGCGAAGCTCGCCCTTGGCGTCGTACGCCTCCACCATCACGCTGCGGCCGTCGCTCGGATCACCGAGCCTGCCGAGCGCCATCGAGAACCCGCGTTCGGTCTCGGCGCCGCGCCACTGCTGCGCGTGCAGCAGCAGCCTGGCCATCTCGTCGGCCGGAATTTCGCTGTGGCGCCGGACTTTTGTGCTGTATCCGGCTCGTTCGATCCGTTTGACCGCTTGGCGGACCGAGCGGCGCTCCGGTCCGGCGAGGCTGAAGTCGCGGACGTCGAGGACCGCTTCGTCACCGATCTCCAGCGCGCGCAGGCCCGCGTCGGCGTAGACCTTCGCGCCGCGTTCGCTCGCGCCGAGCACACCGGGAGTCCAGCCGTAGGTGCGCGCCTCGTTCAGCCAGGCGCGGATCGCGTCCGGCCAGGCGTCGGGGTCGCCGAGGGGATCCGCGCTCGCGACGCTGGTGCCCGCGAGCACGCGGTAGGCGACGGCGGCGCGGCCGTTGGGCGAGAAGACGACACTCTTTTCACGCCGGGTGGCGAAATAGCCGAGAGAGTCGTCTTCGCCGTGTTCGGCAAGAAGGCGACGTACGCGCAGTTCTTCCTCGTCTGTCCTCAAGCGACGGCTGCGCACACCGCGGAAAAGGATGTACAACGCGGCTGTCGCCACGGCTGTCGCACTGAGGTCGAGGACGAGGTCGAGCCAGGCGGGTCCTTCGCCGATGCCGACCTTGCGCAGCTGGATGTTCTCACCGGTCGTGTGGTTGACGACCCACGCGAATCTCGCCCAGGTGTCCACGAGACGTCCCGGGAAGGCCTCGCTCAGGCCCCAGCCGACGAGGATGACCGCGGCCAGGCCGCCGAACAGCATGGTGAAGCCGTCGCGCCAGGCGCCCGGCGCGAGGCGGGCGGGGAACGCGGGACGCAGCATCCAGAGGAACGCGAACATGCCGATCGAGATCAGGTCGGCGATGGCCAGCACCCACACCTGGTGCGGAATGTGCCGGACCTGCCATGGACCCAGTTTCAGCAGCTCAGGCCACCAAAGCAGGGCGGCCTGGAAGGCCAGCGTCACCGCGAGGCCGCCGATCTGGAACAGCAGCAGAGTGTAGAGAGCCGCACGTTTGCGACGGCGGAGCGCGGCGCCGAGGACGACGAGCAGCAGCACGATGACGAGGCTCGCGTTCGTCGGGATGCTCAGCGCGGAGAAGGCGAAGTCACCGACCCTGAGCACCGGCCCCTTGACGCCGCCGGCGAGGAGAAGGATCACCGAGAACACGGCCGCGAGCTGCACGAGAGTGGCGACGATTCCGCCCGCCCTCGCCTTCCACGGCGAGACACGGCTCGCTGGGTTTACCATTCTGGCCTTTCGCGGTACTCACAGGTGATCGACAGCTGCTCTTACTTGACGTCACACAACCCCGTGTGGTTGTCAACGAACATCATCCTCTGGTCTGAATTTCATCCACCACAGGCGTGACGGCCCGGTGTGAAGCTGGTCGCAGGACCTTGGGGGCGGTATCCCCGCGTGTCACGCTTTGAGACGTACAGCTCCACGACCCGGGGACCTCTTCGAGGCCTCGAGGGAAGGACGGTCGACAAAGATGTCTGCCACCGAAAAGGATCCCGGCGAACTCGTCGCTCCATACGGTACCGGCGCGGCGCCGCAGAGTACGTCCGGCAAGAAGGTCCGCGTACATCATCTTCGTGACATGAAGGAGCGCGGCGAAACCTGGCCGATGCTCACCGCCTACGACATGTACACCGCCGCGCTGTTCGACGAGGTGGGCATACCCGTGCTGCTCGTCGGGGATTCCGCGGCGAACAACGTCTTCGGCTACGACACGTCGCTACCGGTGACCGTGGACGAACTGCTTCCGCTGGTGCGCGCGGTGACCCGGTCGGTGAAACGGGCGCTGGTGGTGGCCGATCTGCCGTTCGGCTCGTACCAGCTTTCGCCGCAACAGGCGCTGGAGACGTCGGTGCGGTTCATGAAGGAAGGCCGCGCGCACGCGGTGAAACTCGAAGGTGGACGGAAGTTCGCTCCCCATGTCGAGGCACTGACGTCGGCCGGTGTCCCTGTGATGGGACATATCGGATTCACGCCGCAAAGCGAACACAATCTGGGCGGCTATCGGGTCCAGGGACGCGGCGAAGCGGCCGACGCGCTGCTCGCCGACGCGCTCGCCCTGGAGGAAGCCGGCGCCTTCGCGGTCGTCATGGAGATGGTGCCCGCCGAAGCGGCGAAGCGGATCACGCACGAACTGAAGATCCCGACCGTCGGCATCGGCGCCGGGCCGGACTGTGACGCGCAGGTGCTCGTCTGGCAGGACATGGCTGGGCTCCGGCGAGGCAAGACCCCCCGCTTCGTGAAGAAGTACGCCGATCTCGCCGGTGTGCTGGCCGGAGCCGCGTCGGCGTTCGCGGAGGATGTCCGGCGAGGCGAGTTCCCGGCTTCGGAGCACTCGTTCCACGACTAACCCGCCCCTGACCTGCAAAAAGAGAGCAAGGGACCTTTGCTGTCGCTCCCGCTGAGGAGGGCGATAGCAAAGGTCCCTTGCGCTCTCCGGGGGGGCGTGTGGATTCGCTCATCCACACGGCCAGTGCGCGGGGTACAGGGTGTGTGGAAATAGGGACACTCAACGTCCCTATTTCCACACACCCACCGCCTAGGCGCCGGGCCACGAGGCGCGACCCTCCTTTAGTTGTTCACGTATATGAACTTCAATCATGTCCTTGACTCGCGTTCGTAAAGAGGCTTAACGTCTAGCCCGTCGCCGCCACGACCGAGCTTCGATCCCTCGACGAGGAGGACCACGGATGCGTGTTCGTGAGCGGGTTCTAGCCATCACGGCCGGTGTCACCCTGCTGTCGACGCTGGCCACGTACCCCGCACAGGCCGCGACGGTCCGCGTAGGGACTTCGGAGCAGCTCTCGACGGCGCTTGCTTCGGTCACTCCGGGCACCGTCATCGAGCTAGCGGCCAACACGACCTTCGCGGGCAACTTCAAGGCGGCGAAGAGCGGCACATCCGGCAGCCGGATCACGCTGAAGGGGCCACGAAGCGCGATCATCAAGGCTTCGGCCGGGCGCACCCTCGAACTCACCGGCAGCTACTGGAACCTGACCGGCTTCACCCTCACCGGTGGCCAGAAGGGCCTGATGGCGACGGGCGTCAAGAACACCGTCGTCGACGGCATCAAGGTCGCCGGTGTCGGCCACGAAGGCATCCACTTCCAGTACACGAGTACCGACAACGTCGTGAAGAACTCCGAGGTGACCGACACCGGCCGCGAGTACGCGGGCTACGGCGAGGGCATCTACTTCGGTTCCGCGAAGGGCAACTGGCCCGGCGGCACACCCGACCGCAGCGACCGCAACAAGGCGCTGAACAACAAGATCGGCCCGAACGTGCGAGCCGAGTCGATCGACATCAAGGAAGGCACCACCGGCGGCGAACTGCGCGGCAACGTCTTCGACGGTGCCGGCCAGAGCGGCGAGCACTTCGCCG
Organism: Amycolatopsis thailandensis; assembly: GCF_002234405.1. Lineage (GTDB taxonomy): Bacteria > Actinomycetota > Actinomycetes > Mycobacteriales > Pseudonocardiaceae > Amycolatopsis > Amycolatopsis thailandensis. The sequence continues at coordinate 18,946 of NZ_NMQT01000052.1, forward strand.
ACAGCTGGGTGGACCTGAAGGGCAACAACTACGTGGTCGCGGACAACCGGGGCAGCAAGGTCTTCGTGCACGACGCGACCTACGGCGGCTTCGAGGTCCATGTCCAGCTCGACGGCTGGGGCCGCGACAACACCTTCTCCGGCAACACCGCGGACGTGCAGTCCAGCTACGCGTACGGCTTCTATCTAGTGAAGGCCGCTACGGGGAACACGATCTGCGCGAGCAACAAGGTGACCGGTGCCGGAAAGGGATTCGCGAACGTGGCCGCCACGGCGGGCTGCTGACGCGATCGAAGACCGGGGGCCCGCTCAGCCCGGCGGCGGGGGCGGGCCCCCACCCTTCGCGTACGCGCCGATTCGGGCACAGTGGTCGTATGGACGACCTCTACCCGCCGATCCATGTACGCGCCGAGGGCACGCTCGACGTAGGTGACGGGCACCGGATCTACTGCCAAGAGGCCGGGAACCCGGACGGCAAACCCGTGGTCGTTCTGCACGGAGGCCCTGGTAGCGGCATTTCTCCCATGGCCAGGCGGCATTTCGATCCCGAGACCTACCGGATCATCTTGTTCGACCAGCGCGGCACCGGCCGCAGTACTCCGCACATCGGCGAGCCGGACGTCGACCTGTCGGTCAACACCCTCTGGCACCTTGTCTCGGACATGGAATGTCTGCGCGAAAGGCTGAATCTCGAACAATGGCAGATCTTCGGCGGCTCGTGGGGCGCGACCCTCGCCCTCGCCTACGCCGAGACCCATCCGAGCCGCGTCACCGAGATCATCCTGCGCGGCGTCTTCACTGTCCGGCGCAGCGAACTCGACTGGATCTACGGCGGCGGCGCCGCGAACCTCTTCCCCCGTGAGTGGGAAGACTTTCTCGCGCCGATACCCGAAGATCGCCGAGGCAACCCGATGTCGGCCTACCGCGAACTCGTCTATCACCCCGACAAGGCGGTCCGGGAGCGTGCCGCGATCGCCTGGAGCACCTGGGAAGGCGCGATCGTGAGCCTGCGCCCGGATCCGGCGTTCCACAATCAGTACGCGTCGCCTGGCTTCGCTGTCACCTTTGCGCGGCTCGCGCTGCATTACTTCTGCCATGGTGCGTGGCTTGAGGAAGGACAGTTGATCCGGGAAGCCGGGAAGCTGTCCGGGATTCCCGGCGTGATCGTGCAGGGACGGTACGACGCGGTGTGCCCGCCGGTGACGGCTTACGAACTGCACCGGGCTTGGCCGGACTCGAAGCTGGAAATCGTTGAAGCGGCAGGGCATGCGGTGACGGATCCGGGGATGCTGGCGGCGCTTCGGGATGCTACGGATTCCTTTCGCTAGGAGCTGCTACAGCCGTCCGCCCGAAGTCGTGTCGCCGGAAAGGCGTTGCGCCAGATAGACCGGCACCGTCGAAGCCAGGATCAGAACCGCCGCCACCACGTTGACGATCGGTGCCTGGTTCGGCCGGAACAGGTTGTTCAGGATCCAGATCGGCAGGGTCTCCAGCCCGGTCCCGAGGGTGAACGTCGTGACGATGATTTCGTCGAACGACAGCGCGAAGGCCAGCAGGCCGCCGGCCAGCAGTGCCGAGCGCAGCATCGGGAAGGTCACCAGCCGGAACGTCGTGAGCCCGTCTGCGCCGAGGTCCATCGACGCCTCTTCGAGGTTGCCGCCCATTCGCCGCAGCCGCGCGACGACGTTGTTGAACACCACCACGATGCAGAAAGTCGCGTGCGCGACGATCGCCGTGAACAGGCCGAGGTCGATGCCGAGGATCGTGCGGAAGGCGTTGTTCAGCGCGATACCGGTGACGATGCCGGGCAGCGCGATCGGCAGGATGATCAGCAGCGACACCTGGTTGCGGCCGAAGAAGCGGTACTTCTGCAACGCAAACGCCGCCATCGTGCCGAGTACCAACGCGATCGCCGTCGCCGCGAGTCCTGCTTGGACACTCGTGCCCAGCGCGTTCAGCGCGCCCTCGTTCTCCGCGGCCCGGCCCCACCATTCGAGGGTGAAGCTCGACGGCGGCCAGCCGAAGGTGGTGTCCGCGTTGAACGAATTGAGCAGGACCACCAGCAGCGGGAAGTAGATGACCGCGAGGCCGAGCACGAGCGCGGCGAGCAGGATGTACTTGGTCGTGCGGGAAAGCCGCATCGCGCGCTCCTACAGGTTGTCCAGCGCACCCGTGCGGCGCACGGCGGCGAGGTAGGCGAGCATGATCACCACGGGCACGGTCGCGACGGTCGCCGCGAACGGCAGGTTGTTGGCGGCGCCGATGTTGTCGTAGACCACGTTGCCGAGCATCTGCGACGTGCCCCCGACGATCTTCACCGCGATGTAGTCGCCCAGCGACAACGAAAACGTGAAGATCGAGCCCGCGACGACGGCCGGGAACGTCACCGGCAGCACCACCGAGCGGAACGTCCGGAACGGGCGGGCACCGAGGTCGCCCGACGCGTCCACCAAGGAGTTCGGCAGCCGCTCCAGGCCCGCGTAGATCGGCAGGATCATGTACGGCAGCCACAGATACGACAGGGTGATCACCGTCGCGAGCACGCCATAGCCGGGGGTGTCGAGGCCGAACGGGTTGAGCAGCCAGTGCAGGACACCGTTGCCGGACAACATGGTCCGCCACGCGTAGGCCTTCACCAGGTAGCTCGCCCACAGCGGCGTCATGACGGCGATCACCAGGAGCCGCCGTGCCCTCGGCGAGGCGAATTTGGCCATGTAGAAGGCCATCGGGAAGGCGATGACCGCGGTGACCACCGTGACCAGCGCGGCGATCCCGACCGTCCGGAGGGTGATCGTGCGGTACACCGCGTCACTGAACAGCGTGGCGAAGTTGTCCATCGACCATTCGGTCACGACCTGGCCGGTGAAGACGTCGGTCGTCCAGAACGCGGTCACGAACAACGCGGCCAGCGCGCCGAGGTAGGCGAGGCCGAGCCACAGCATCGGCGCGGACAACAGGATGCTCAGCCGCAGCCTGGGTTTGCGGTACAGGAAGGCGGAGGCTTTCCGCCTCGGCGAATCGAGTGTGGTCGTCATCTTCACTCCACCTGGGGATGGGACCGGGAGCGGCCGGCGTGGGGGGCCCACCGGCCGCTCCCGGAGTTCGGGGAGGTCAGCCCTTGATCTCGGTCCAGGCGCGGGTCCACTCGCCGTAGTCCTTGCACTTGACGTCGGTGCGGCCGTCGAGGCACTGCGTGATCGGCGTCGTCCAGTACTGGATCTTCGAGGCGTACGCGGCGTCACCGGCGTGGTAGGTGTCGCAGTGCTTCTTGTCCTTGGTTTCGGCGCACGCCTTGGGGTTCGAGGGCGATTCGCCGAAGTACTCGGCGACCTGGGCGTTGGCCTTCGGGCTGACGATGTGGTTCAGCCACTTGTAGGAGCACGTCTTGTGCGGCGACTTCGCCCCGACCATCCAGGTATCCGACCAGCCCGTCGCGCCTTCGGACGGCAGCACCGACTCCACCGGCGCGCCCTCGCTCTTGGTCAGGTTCACCGTCACCTGCCAGGCGGTGCCGAGGACGGCGTCACCGCTCTTGAGCGCCTGGCTTTCCTTCAGGTAGTCCGACCAGTACTCCCCGACCATCGGCCGCTGCTGCTTGAGCAGGTCGACGGCGGCCTGGAACTGCTTGTCGTCCAGGGCGTACGGATTCTTGATGCCGAGTTCCGGCTTGTGCGTCTGCAGGTACAGCGCGGCGTCGGCGATGTAGATCGGCGAGTCGTAAGCGGAGATCTTGCCCTTGTGCGGGCTGTTCGCGTCGAACATGACCGACCACGACGTCGGCGCCGGGTTCACCTTGTCGGTGCGCCAGGTCAGCAGATTCGCGCCCCAGCCGTGCGGCACACCGTAGGACACGTTGTTCACGCTGTTCCACGGGCGGTTCTTGAGGAAGTCGAAGACGTCCGCGTAGTTCGGCACGAGGGCGGTGTTCACCGGTTCGACGTCGCCGGACGCGATGAGCCGCAGCGAAGCGTCACCGGAGGCGGAGATGACGTCGTACTGTCCGGTCTTCATCAGGCTCACGGCCTCGTCGGAGGTTCCGAACGCCTTGACGTTGACCTTGCAGCCGGTCTCCTTCTCGAACCCGGTGACCCAGTCGACGGCCGGATCGTTCGACCCGTTCTCCGCGTAACCGGGCCAGGCCAGCACGTTGACCTGGCCTTCCGGCTGGCCGAGCTGCGCGAGCGCGTCGAGTTTCGGCGGGGTGAAGCCCTGCCCGCCGGGCGCGGCGGTGTTCGAGCTCGATCCGGAGGTTCCGCAGGCGGCCACGAGCAGGCCGGCGCCGAGCAGCGCGGCGAGCGCGAGTTTCCTGTTCTTCATTGAACAACGACCTTTCGGTACGGGGAGGGCTAACCGGCTTCGGGGACGCGGAAGCTGTGTTCGTGCCGCCAGCTCAGGCGGACACGGCCGCCTTCGAAGTCCGCGGGTTCGGCGGTGTTCTGCCGGACCACGGAGAGTTGGCCGCCGGCGTCGAGCGTTACCTCGTAGCGCACGGTCGCGCCGGCGTAGACGGTGTTGGTGACGGTGCCGGTCGCGCTGGTCTCGCCGACCTCCGCGGATTTCGAGAGATCGGCGTCGACGCGGATCTTTTCGGGGCGGATGCTGAACACACCGGGTTTGCCGATGATGTTCTCGGCGCCGCCGCCGCTGAGCAGGTTCGAGGTGCCGACGAAACCGGCGACGAACGCCGACGCCGGTCGCTCGTAGACCTCGACCGGGGAACCGACCTGTTCGATGCGGCCGGCGTTGAACACCGCGATGCGGTCGCTCATCGTCAACGCCTCGTCCTGGTCGTGGGTGACGAAGATGAAGGTGATGCCGACGTCGCGCTGGATCTGCTTGAGCTCGGTCTGCATGGTGTGGCGCAGTTTCAGGTCGAGCGCGCCGAGGGGTTCGTCGAGCAGGAGCACCTTCGGCCGGTTGACCAGGGCCCTGGCGAGGGCGACCCGCTGACGCTGGCCGCCGGAGAGCTGGTCGGGTTTGCGCTCGCCGAACTCGCCGAGCCGGACAGTGTCGAGGGCTTCCTTCGCGCGCTGTCGGCGCTCCGCGCGGGGGACGCGTTTCACCCGGAGGCCGTACTCGACGTTCTGCCGCACGGTCATGTGCGGGAAGAGCGCGTAGTCCTGGAAGACCGTGTTCACGTCGCGATCGAAGGGCGCGAGACGGCTGACGTCGCGGCCGTGCAGTTCGATCGTGCCCGCCGTCGGCAGTTCGAACCCGGCGATCATGCGGAGCACGGTCGTCTTGCCGGAGCCGGACGGGCCGAGCATGGAGAAGAACTCGCCGGGCGGGATGTCGAGGTCGACGCCGTCGACCGCGTGGACCTGGCCGAACTCCTTGTGCAGCCCGCGCAGCCGGATGGCCGGATCCCCGCCTCCACCTGCGGAAGTGATAGCAAAGGTCCCTTGCTCCCCCTCGGCGGGGGCAGGCGCTTGATGCGGCATGGCGTGCCTTTCGGTGGTCGTCACAGCGCGCTCATCACGTGCTTGACGCGGGTGTAGTCCTCGAGGCCGTAGAGCGAGAGGTCCTTGCCGTAGCCGGACTTCTTGAAGCCGCCGTGCGGCATTTCGGCGACCAGCGGGATGTGCGTGTTGATCCACACGCAGCCGAAGTCGAGCTTCCCGGCCAGCCGCATCGCCCGCTGGTGGTCGGTGGTCCACACCGACGACGCGAGCGCGTACTCGACGCCGTTGGCCGCGGCGAGCGCCTCGGCTTCGGAGGCGAATCGCTGCACGGTGATGATCGGGCCGAAGATCTCCGTCTGGCTGATTTCGTCGTCCTGGCGGACACCGGAGATCACCGTCGGTTCGTAGAAGTACCCCTCGTCCCCGTGCCGCGTTCCTCCACAGTGGACGATCGCGTGCGCGGGCAGCCGGTCGACGAAACCGGCGACCCGGTCGAGCTGGGCCGCGTTGTTGAGCGGCCCGTAGGTGACCGAGGTGTCGTCGGGCTTGCCGGTGGTCGTCGCCTGCGCCTGCCGGGTGAGGGCGGCGACGAACGTGTCGTGGACTTCATCGGCGACCAGGACACGCGTCGCCGCGGTGCAGTCCTGACCCGCGTTGAAGTACCCGGCGGCGGCGATGCCTTCAGCGGCCGCTTCGATGTCCGCGTCGGCGAAGACCACTACGGGCGCTTTACCGCCGAGCTCGAGGTGTACGCGCTTCACGTCCTTCGCCGCCGAAGCGGCGACTTCGATCCCTGCGCGCACGGAGCCGGTGATGGACACCATCGCGGGGATCTCGTGCTCGACGAGCGCCCGCCCGGTGTCGCGGTCGCCGCAGATCACGTTGAACACGCCGGGCGGCAGGAATCCGGCGCAGATCTCGGCGAGGAGCAGGGTCGACGCGGGGGTCGTGTCGGCCGGTTTGAGCACCACGGTGTTGCCCGCGGCGAGCGCGGGGGCGATCTTCCAGACCGCCATGAGCAGCGGATAGTTCCACGGCGTAACCTGCGCGCACACGCCGATCGGTTCTCGGCGCACGAAAGAGGTATGCCCTTCCATGTATTCGCCCGCCGACCGTCCTTCGAGGACACGCGCGGCCCCCGCGAAGAACCGCAACTGGTCGACGATCATCGGCAGTTCTTCGGCCGCGGTGAGCGCGATCGGCTTGCCGGTGTTCGCCGATTCGACGAGCACGAGGCCGTCCGCGCGCGCTTCGACGGCGTCGGCGATCTTCAGCAGCGCGAGCTGGCGCTGCGCGGGCGTGGTCTCACGCCAGTGTTCGAAGGCGGCGGCCGCGACCTTGAGCGCGCGGTCGACGTCCTCGGGTCCGGCGACGGCGGCGGTGCAGTACGGGCGGCCGGTGGCGGGATCGACGATGTCGGCGACCGCGCCCGACGCGGATCCGACGTACTCCCCGCCGATGAAGTGCTTCAACTGCTGCACGAGACCTCCAGGGGACTGGGGGCGTGAGGTGATAGCAAAGGTCCCTTGCTCCCTCGTGGGGAAGCGCGGGAGCTAAAACATATAAGTCCAGATGTTAAATGACAAGACGATGGGGCAAGATTGGTTCCATCGGGTAGTAGTTCGGGCGAAGGGCCACCATGCGCAAGGGGATGTCGCACAGCGCGCGGTCAGCGATGTTCGCGCCGCTCGACCAGATCGGCCGGGCCGAAGCGGTCACCGCGCGGCTGGTCGACGCCATCACGCTCGGGCTGCTGGCCGACTCGGAACAGCTGCCGAGCGAAGCCGAACTGGCCGCCCAGTTCGGCGTCTCGACCGTGACCGTTCGCGAAGCGCTCGTGGCCTTGAGGCAGCAGGGGCTCGTGGAGACGCGACGCGGCCGAGGCGGCGGAAGCTTCGTGAAGACACCTGCCAACCCTTCGGCCGCTTCGTGGCGAGAGCGCCTTCGCACGGTCTCGCTGTCAGAGCTTCGTGACGTCGGCGATCACTACCTCGCCATCGCCGGCGCCGCGGCCAAGCTCGCCGCCGAGCGGAGTTCGCCCGAAGACGTCGAGCGGCTCGAACTGGCGACCGAGGACATCCGCACCGCGACAGGCACCGAGGCGTCACGCGCCGAGCGCCAGTTCCACCTCGAAGTCGCGGCGGCCGCGCAGTCGCCACGATTGACCCGGGAAGAGGTGCAGTTGCAGAGTGAGCGGGGCGGACTGCTCTGGCTGCCGCTCGAACCGCACGGCACCCGGGAAAACGCCTACGCCGAACACCGCGCGATCACCGCCGCCATCGCACAGGGCGACGGCGAGCTGGCCAGAAAACTCACCGAGGAGCACATCCTCGACGCGATAGACCGGCTGGCGGACGTGCATTTAGACCTTCTGGCCCCTTAAGCTGCGGCATCCGCGCATCCGAGGTGAGCATCGTGAACGACACACCGTCCGCCGGTTCCGAGGTCGTCGAACAGGTATCCGCCCTGGTCGAGGACGTCTTCGGCAGACTGAAGCCGGTACTGGCCGGCGCCGAGGGGCTTCTGGCCGCGTCAGGCGATGTCACAGCCGAAGACCTGACCCGGCTGCGGCCGCAGGTCTTCGACGTCCTCGGTGGCCTTGTCGTCGGCGCCGGGTTCATCAGCGCGCCGAACGCGCTGGCCGATCAGGAATTCGGCTTCGAGTGGTGGACCGAGACCGGCGACGCCGAGCCGGTGCAACTGGTCATCAGTCTCGATCCGGACAGCGACAACTTCCTCGACTACACCCGGCAATCGTGGTTCACCGTCCCGCGCGACACCGGCCGCCGCCACATCAACGGCCCGTATGTCGACTACCTCTGCACCGACGAGTACACCCTGACCTTCACTGTCCCGGTGAGGCGTGAAGGGGCTTTCGCGGGCGTCGTCGGCGCGGACATCTACGTGCGCGAGGTCGAACGGCTGCTACAACCGAAACTGCGTACGCTCGGCGGCCGCGCGGCGCTGGTCAACGCCCAGGGCCGGGTCATCGTGTCGAACAACGCGCGGCAGGCCACCGGGTCGCTGGTGCGCGACGTCGACGTGCCGGCGTGGTGGTCCTCCGGCGCGGAACCGGTCACGACGGAGAGCGGCACGCGGTTGCGCCGCTGCGGGGACTCGCCGATCGCCTTGGTCAGGACCGAGCGCTGACCTGGAGCGCGAGCCAGAATTCGGCGCGCACGCCGGGGGAATCGAGATCGCGACCGGTCAATTCGGCGACCTTGCGCATGCGGTTGCGCAAGGTGTGCCGGTGCACGCCGAGCCGCGCGGACGCCAGATCCCAGTGACCGTGGTGTTCAAGCCAGCAGGTCAGCGAGGCCACCAGTTCGCCACGGCCGGTTTCGTCGTGCTGCCGCAACGGTGCCAGCAGGCTGTCCGAAAACGCTTGCGCCGCCTGGGAATCGACCAGCCCGAGAAAGCCGCGCCCGGCATGGTCGTCATACGGGACGAACTCCGCTCCCCTGGCTTTCGCCACCCCTGCCGCCTGCTCGGCTTGGCGGACCCCGAACGCGAATTCGGCACCGCCGACGACCTCGGAGGAGCCGCCGTGCATTCCGCCGACACGGGCCGCGAGCCGCACCACTCGCTCCGAGACGCGGGGATCCGCGACCGTCATGGCGATCACGGCGGTACCCGAGTGCGCGAAGAACACCTCGTGCGCCTCGGTTTCCGCTTCGAGTAGCGCGTGAAACGCCTGTCTCGTCGCCGGAGGCCCCGCGAAGGCGTGGACCCGCCAAGGCGCGTCCGGCGCGTCGCCCCAAACAGTGGAAAGGGCACTCAGCACGATCTCGTCCTGACCGCCCACCAAGAGGTCGAGCAAACCGGTGCGCAAGTACCGCAACGCGGCCACGTGTTCGCGATTCTGTTCCAGTGCAAGGGAAAGCAACGACACCGCGGTGTTGACGATGTGCTGCCCGGCGGCGTCGAGCGGCCCGTCCGTCCCGACCACGAGCACGCCACGCGCCCGGGTGTCGAGTGTCTGAAGCACCACCTCGTGCTCCCCCACCGTCGTCACGAGCGTGCCCGCGCGCAGGCGCGCGAGGTCTTCTCGCACCTCGTCGACGAAGTCACGAGCGGAGGCGGGTGACGCTTCGGTGACCCGGCCCGCCGAATCGAGCAGGAGCACCCAGCCGCCGATCAGCTTCGCTAGTTTGCGGACGACGCCGCCGGGTCCGCCCTTGCCGACGGCGGTCCTGGTCAGTTCCTGCTGTCCTTTGCCGGTGCGCACGAGCGAGGCGTACTCGTCGGCGGCGACCGCCCGGGACACCGCGCGTGTGATCGCGATGAACGGCGTCTTCCTCGGCACTTCGAAGACCGGGAGCCCGACCTCTTCGGCGGTGTCCACAAGGGACTGAGGGATGCTCTCGTGGCTGAGACCGACGCCGAAACCGAGCCCGGCCACCCCCGCGTCGACGAGCCGCCGGATGTATCCGGGCGAGGTGGTTTCGTCGAGAGCGAGACCGGTGGTCAGCAGGAGTTCGCCGCCTTCGAGGAAGGCCTGCGGGTCGGTCAGTTCGGTGGGGTGGACCCAGCCGATCGGCCGGTCGAGCCCCGCCTCGGCCGCGCGCACCCGCAGGCCGAGCGCGGGTTCGGCGGCGAGGGCGGCGAGCGTCAGTGCCATGTTGTCCAACTCTACGCCCCGATATCGACAGGATGTCGAGCTGACGCCGAGCCGCCCGGCTTTCATCGTGGAGGGCGACCCCGTCCCTCGCGTCCGCAGGAGTTTGGCCGTGACCGTCACCACCGAGACGCAGCGCAGGCTGCGCACCGAGATCCCCGGCCCCGCCTCGCGCGCGCTGCAGGAACGACGCGCGGCCGTCGTCGCCGCGGGCGTGAGCTCGGTGCTGCCCGTCTACGTCACCTCGGCCGAAGGCGGCCTGCTCACCGACGCCGACGGCAACGTCCTGATCGACTTCGGTTCCGGCATCGCGGTGACCAACGTCGGCCACGCCGCCCCCGCCGTCGTGGACCGCGTCCGCGAACAGGTCGCCCGGTTCACGCACACGTGTTTCATGGTCACGCCGTACGAGGGCTACGTCGAGGTGTGCGAAGCGCTCGACAAGCTGACCCCGGGCACCCACGAGAAGCGTTCGGTGCTGTTCAACTCCGGCGCCGAAGCCGTCGAGAACGCGGTGAAGATCGCGCGCGCCGCGACCGGCCGCCAGGCCGTGGTCGTGTTCGACCACGCCTATCACGGCCGCACCAACCTGACGATGGCGCTCACCGCGAAGTCCATCCCCTACAAGCACGGTTTCGGCCCGTTCGCGCCCGAGGTCTACCGGGTGCCGGGGTCGTACCCGTACCGCGACGGCCTGTCCGGTCCCGAAGCGGCGCGGATCGCCATCGACCGCATCGAGAAGCAGATCGGCGGCGACCAGGTCGCGGCCGTCGTACTGGAGCCGGTGCAGGGCGAGGGCGGGTTCATCGAACCCGCGCCCGGCTTCCTGCCCGCGCTTTCGGCCTGGTGCACCGAGAACGGTGTCGTGTTCGTCGCCGACGAGGTGCAGACCGGGTTCTGCCGCACCGGCGAGTGGTTCGCGTCCACGCACGAAGAGGTGGTGCCGGATCTGATCGCCACCGCGAAGGGCATCGCGGGCGGCCTGCCGCTCGCCGCGGTCACCGGCCGCGCGGAACTGCTCGACGCCGTTCCCCCGGGCGGGCTCGGCGGGACCTACGGCGGCAACCCGATCGCGTGCGCCGCGGCGCTCGGCTCGATCGAGACCATGCGCCAGGAGAACCTCGCGGCGTCGGCGAAGCGCATCGAGAACGCGGTGCTGGCGCGGCTGCGCGCGCTGGCCGAGGAGACCGGCGTGATCGGCGACGTCCGCGGTCGCGGCGCGATGCTGGCCGCCGAGTTCGTGAAGCCGGGTACCACCGAACCCGACGCCGACCTGACCAAACGGGTCGCGCAGGCCTGCCACCAGGCCGGCGTCGTCGTCCTCACCTGCGGCACCTACGGCAACGTCGTCCGCCTGCTGCCGCCGCTTTCCCTGTCCGCCGAACTGCTCGACGAGGGCCTGTCGGTCCTGGAGCACGCTGTCCGTACGGAGGCCGTCAAGTGAGCACCTTTCCTTTTTGGGTAGCCGGAAAACCGGTCACCAGCGGCGAGACCGTCGTCGTCCGTCACTCCTTCGACGGAAGTGAGGCGGGTTCGCACCACGTTCCGTCCACTTCGGACATCGAGACCGCGGTCCAGGCCGCGCACGACGTTCAGGACGAGTACGCGACCCTGCCCGCGCACGTCCGGGCGGGCGCGTTGGACCACGTGTCCCGAGTTCTGGGTGAGCGGTCCGAAGAGATCGCGCAGCTGATCACCGCCGAGTCCGGCAAGCCGCTGAAGTGGTCGCGCGGCGAGATCGGGCGGGCGGCGTCGACGTTCCGCTGGGCCGCCGAGGAGGCCCGCCGGTTCTCCGGCGACTTGCAGCGGCTCGACACCGACCCGGGCGGCACCGGACGGCTCGCGCTGGTGCGCCGGGTGCCGAAGGGCCCGGTGCTGGGCATCACGCCGTTCAACTTCCCGTTGAACCTGGTGGCGCACAAGGTGGCGCCGGCGATCGCGGTCGGCGCGCCGATCGTGCTCAAGCCCGCGCCCGCGACTCCGCTGACAGCGCTGCTGCTCGGCGAGATCCTCGCCGAGACCGACCTGCCCGCCGGAAGCTGGTCGATCCTCCCGGTGAGCAACGAGGAATCGGCCAAGCTGGTCGCGGATCCGCGGCTGCCGGTGGTGTCGTTCACCGGCTCCGTGCCAGTGGGCTGGGGTATCCGCGACAGCGTTCCGCGCAAGCACGTCGCGCTGGAACTCGGCGGCAACGCCGCGGTGCTCGTCTGTCCTGATTGGACGGATCTGGACTTCGCGGCGCAGCGGATCGCGACCTTCGCGATGTACCAGGCCGGGCAGTCGTGCATCTCGGTGCAGCGCGTGTACGCGCACGCCCACGTCTACGAGGAACTGCGGGCGAAGGTGCTGGAGCAGGTGCACGCGCTCGGGACCGGCAACCCGCGCACGGACGGCGTCGACGTCGGCCCGCTGATCAACACGGCCGCCGCCACCCGGGTGGAGTCGTGGATCACCGCGGCTGTCGAGGCAGGCGGCGAACTGCTGACCGGCGGCAAGCGCGATGGCGCGACCGTCGAGCCGACCGTGCTCGCGAACGTGCCGGAGGACGCGTCGGTGATGGCCGACGAGGTCTTCGGGCCGGTCGTGTCGATCACGCGGGTGGAGTCGGTGGAGGACGGCGTGCGCCGGATCAACGACTCGCGCTTCGGCCTCCAGGCGGGCGTGTTCACACGCGATCTGCCGACGGCGTTCGACGTGTCCGCGAAGCTGCGCGTCGGCGGCGTGCTCGTCGGCGACGTGCCGAGCTTCCGGGCCGACCAGATGCCCTACGGCGGCGTGAAGGACTCCGGCGTCGGCCGCGAGGGCCCGGCGTCGGCGATGGCGGACTTCACCGAGGAGCGCGTCACCGTCCTGACCGGCCTGACTCTCTGAGCACCCGCATTTAGTCCTCTGGATGCGGTAGTTCGTAGCGCGAACTACCGCATTCAGAGGACTAAATGCGTGAGGTGAGAGTGGGCCTCGACGAGCGAAGGGCCATACCAGGTCAGGTGACGCCCGGAGACCGGGACGTACTTCGCACCGGGGAACGCTTCGGGGCCGTCGTCCGCGGTGAACTCGTAAGGCTCGTCGGGCAGCACGAGCAGGTTCGCGTCTTCGTCCGCGAAGCGCGCCTGGAGTTCTTCGAGCTTCGGACGCGGGTAGCGCTCTTCGTCGTCCGCGTAGACGTTGCCGATCCCGACGCGATGCAGGACGTCGCCGCCGAAGGTGTCCCGGCCGAGCACGATCCACGGCTTCCGCCACACCGGCACGACCGCGCGAAAGCGCTCCGGCAGGGTTTCCCGCCACACCTCTTCGGCCTCGACCAGCCAATCCGGCTCCGCGAGGTCGTAAGCCTGCGTGAGGATCCGCCGGATCGAGGCGAGCGCGCCGGGCACGGTCGCCGACGCCTCCATCACCCAGACCGGAATCCCGTTGGCGCGCAGGCGTTCCACGTCCTCCGGCCGGTTCTCCTCGGAGTTGGCCAGCACCAGATCCGGGGCGAGTTCGAGCACCTTGTCCACGTTCGGGTACTTCGAGCCGCCCACCCTCGGGACGTCCAGATCGACCGGATGGGTGCAGTAGTCCGTGGCGCCCGCGAGCCGCCCCGGCGCGCTGACCTCGACAGCCTCTGTCAGCGATGGCACGAGCGAGACCACCCGCGTCACCGGAGCGCGCAGCGGGACCACTTCCCCGAGGTCGTCGATCATGCCCGCTCGAACGCCAGTTTCCGCTTGTCGACGTCCACCGCGGTGAGCCGCACGCGGATCCGCTCGCCTTCCGGCAGCTTTTCGCCGGTGCACTTGGACATCACCGGCGGATCCTCGACCAGGATCTCGGCCTTGGTCTCCTCCGCGCGCAGCACGATCGCGCTGAACTCGCCGCCGATGTGCTCGGCCATCACCCAGACCTCGACCTGGTCGATGGAGGCGCGTTCGACCTTGGCCGCCAGCGTGTCGGACGCGGTCATCTGCTCCGGCACCTCCGAGAGCGCCGCGCGGACCCACGCGGGCACTTCGCGGCCGGCGCTCACCGCGAGGCAGATCTCGGTGGCGAACCGGTCGACCAGCCGCCGGATCGGCGCGGTGACATGGGCGTACGCGCCGCCGATCCCGGCATGGGTGGTCAGGGCGGGCAGTTCGCCGTCGAACGCGGTGTACCCGGCGCCGCGCAAAAGCCTTGTGGTGTCGGCGAAAAGCGCCATGGACGCGGGTTGCCCCGGGTCGAGCGCGGCGAGGAACTCCGACACGCTCTTGCCCTCGGGCCAGTCGATGTTCAGCGCCTGCGCGGACCGGCCAAGCCATTCGACCGCCTCCGCGTCGGGCGGGGGCAGCGTGCGCAGGACCCCGATCTTGGCGTCGATCATGATCTTGGCGGCGGCCATGCCGGTGAGCAGCGAGATCTCGGCGTTCCACGCGTCGACGTCGTTGCGCGGCCGCTGGATCAGCGCCCAGCCGCCGTCGGGGTCGCCGCTGATCTCCTGTTCCGGCAACTGGAGTTCGACAGCGCCGCGCCGGATCGCGAGTTCGCGGCGCAGGCGGCCCAGTTCCGGCAGCGCGGCGACCGACGGATGCGGGTCACCCGCGTCGATCGAGGCCTGGACGGTCTCGTAGTCGAACTGCTCGGTGGACCGGACCAGTGCGCGGCGGACGTTGGTCGCCGTCGGTTCGCCGCCCGCGTCGACGTCGATGGTCCACAGCACAGCGGGCCGGGTCTCCCCCGGCAGCAGGCTCGCCGCGCCTTCGGACAGCACCGGCGGGTGCAGCGGGACGTTCCCGTCGGGCAGGTACAGCGTCTGCCCGCGACGCCGCGCCTCCTTGTCGAGGGCGCCACCAGGCGGGATGAACGCGGCCAGATCGGCGATCGCGTAGTGGACCCGGAATCCGCCGCCCTCGACGCGCTCGATCAGCACCGCCTGGTCGAGATCCTTGGCGCCGGGCGGATCGATGGTGACGAAGGGCAGACCGGTGGCGTCCTCGCGGCCGCCCGCCGACTCGAGCGGGTCGACGACCGCCGCCTCCGCCTCGGCGAGCACGTCGGGCCCGAACGACTCCGGCAGCGAGAACTCGGCTCGCAGGCGACCGAAGTCCCCTCCGGCCGTGTGTGTCCTGATCACGAGTGGAGGCACCACTCAACCCTATCCCGATCCGGCCAGGTTGATCGCCCGTTCGGGCGCGGGCCGGTCGGGTGTACGTTACCGACCGAAATGAAAACCGATACCCTTTTCAAAACGACAGGAAGGGCCGTGGCGTGAAGATCGCGTTCGTCGGGAAGGGCGGCAGCGGCAAGACCACGCTGGCGTCGCTGTTCACCGCGTACTTGGCCGGTGGCGGGAAACCGGTGCTGGCGATCGACGCGGACATCAACCAGCATCTCGCCGTCGCGCTCGGCGCCAGCGAGGAAGAGGCCATCGCTTGGCCGACGCTGGGCGACAACATGGGCCTGATCAAGGACTACCTGCGCGGCGACAACCCGCGGATCGCCGACGTGGCCTCGATGATCAAGACGACCCCGCCGGGACGCGGGTCGCGGCTGGTCCGGCCGTTCGAAGACAACCCGATCTTCCAGGCGTGCTTCCGCGACTTCGGCGGCGTGCGGCTCGGCGTCACCGGTCAGTTCGACGAGGACGACCTCGGCGTCGCCTGCTACCACTCGAAGGTCGGCGCGGCGGAGCTGCTGCTGAACCACATGATCGACGACGCGGGCGAGTACGTCGTCATGGACATGACCGCCGGCGCCGACGCGTTCGCGTCCGGCCTCTTCACGCGGTTCGACGTGACGTTCCTGGTGTGCGAGCCGACCGTGCGCAGCGTCGGCGTGTACCGGCAGTACGCCGACTACGCACGGGACTTCGGGGTGCGGCTGGTCGTCGTGGGCAACAAGGTGACCGAGGACGAGGACATCGACTTCCTGCGCGAGGAGGTCGGCGAAGCGCTGCTGGGCTGGATGGAGAACTCTCGGCACGTCCGCGCCGCCGAACGCGGCCGCGCGCGCCCGATCGGCGAACTCGAAGCGCACAACCTCGCGACGCTCGGTTCGATGCTCGCGACCGTCGACGGCGAGCGGCGCGACTGGGCGCGGTATCAGCGCCAGGGTGTGGAGTTCCACCTCCGCAACGCGCGGGCTTGGGGCAGCGGGCGGGCCGGGGAAGATCTCACGGCACAGGTCGACCCGGAGTTCGTGCTCGGTCCGGCGCTGGCCCGGCAGGACGCCTGACCTGCGGCGTGAAGTGCTCTCGAAGTACGTGAAGGCCCCCTTCACTGCGCTAGCGCAGTGAAGGGGGCCT